>CAYURM010000033.1:0-38884 GCA_964447155.1 uncultured Anaerolineaceae bacterium | reverse complement strand
AAATTTATAATGGTTTTGATAAACGAATATGCTGTTCAACAGGTTCTTCAAAAAGTTTTTAACATTGGCAATAAATTACCCTTTCAAAGAGTACGTTAGCGCGTTGTTCGTAACGTACTCTTCAACAAACCAATTTCGGAAATGTTTAAATTTACAAGTGGACGATTGGTGCGTTCAACTGCGAACGCACCCTGTTACTGAAATCTTTCAGAATTATCACCATGGTGAATTCATTTGCCCGCCTATATCACAAATTTTGTCTTTTTCGTTGTCTTCATTGATTTCAACAACTCGTGATAAACTACTGCAATAGGTTTATCGGTACCAGCACAATTCTAAAAAGGCATGGTTTATGAAAGCAAGCAAGCTTATTTTCATCCTCATCCTGGTGATTTTTATCCTGTCTGCCTGCCAGACAGTCTCGCAGCCAGCACAGCCCGCCCCAGGCACCCAGCCGACCGGCTCAGTGGGTCTCAACACCCCGCTGCCCCTGGCCTCACCAGCCAGCAGTGATCCGAAAGGCAGCCCTACCCCTACTGTTACCCCTATCCCCGCACATTTACAGGTCAATCCGGAGAAACTGCGCGGCCAGGTGATCGAGTTCTGGCATCCCTGGAATGGCAATGCCGCCCAAACCTTCGCCGATCTGGTCTATGAATTCAATACCACCAACCTGTGGGGCATCTATGTCAACCCGGTTGCCGCGGGCGGCGCTGGCGGGGTATATGATGGCGTCAATACCCGCCTGGCCGAGGAGGAACCCACCCCGCACGTTGTCGCCGCCCCGATCGAACAGCTCCTCGCCTGGCAGCAGGAAGAAAACATCGTCATCGATCTCAATCCGTACATTTATTCAACCGAGTACGGCCTGACCAGCGACCAGCTCAATGATTTTCAGCCTGTTTTCTGGCAGCAGGATCAGGTGGACGAACATCAGCTCGGTATCCCCGCCCAGCGCACCACCCGTGTGCTTTTCTATAACCAGAGCTGGGCCAGAGAACTGGGTTTTGAGACAGCCCCCGCCACCAGCGCCGAATTTCAGGCCCAGGCCTGCGCCGCTGCCCAGGCCAACCTGGACGATGATGACAGGCTCAACGACGGCCTCGGCGGTTACATTACCAACATCGATCCCCTCACTACCCTCAGTTGGATGCTGGCCTTTGAAGCCGAGATCCCCGATCTGGATTTTGAAACGTACTCCTTCAATAGCGATGAAATGATCGATATGTTCACCTTCCAGCGCAGCCTGTTCGACGAAGGCTGCGCCTGGAACAGCCGTCTGCCAGAGCCTTATGATTATTTTGCCAACCGCCAGGCCCTCTTCTACAGCGGCACCCTGCAGGACCTCACAACCCAGGCTCAAACCAGCCGGCGGCTGGGCAACCCCGATCAGTGGAGTATCCTGCCCTTCCCTGGCCCCAAAGGCAGCCAGACCGTTCTTACCTATGGCCCTTCGTTTGGCATTCTGGCCGCCAGTCCTGAAGAGCAACTGGCCGCGTGGCTCTTCATCCGCTGGCTGGCCGTGCCGCGCAACCAGGTTGACCTGGTAGAAAGCACAGACGCGCTGCCCGTCAGCCAGACCGCCATCCAGATGCTCGACCAATATCAACGGCGATTCCCGCAGTGGGCCGCGTCTCTGGATTGGATCGAAGGCTCCCGGCCTGTCCCGCGTGCCGCCGAATGGCGCATCGTGCGCCGCATGCTCGAAGACCTCACCTGGCAGGTCTACCAGCCCTACGTCATCCCCTCTGACTTCCCAAAATATCTGCAGGAAATGGATGACATGGCAGCAGAATTATTTAAATAACTCGGCATGCCATTCAAACATCGTAGTAACCACTTCAGTGGTTATTCCTTCCAAGCTGTAACAGCAAAAGTCGTCACGACAATTATGTCAAACAAACCATGCATCTTTGCCAGAAAACTTGAAAGCGACTTATCATCCTGATGAACTATGACATTATCGCCACCCTCGGCCCCGGCAGCAGTGAACCAGCCCTTTGGGAAGACATGCTCGCTGCAGGGGCAACCGCCTTCCGGCTGAACACCTCGCATCTCACTCTGCCCCAAACCCTGGCCTGGCTAGAGAAGCTGGAGAAGCTGTTTCAAGCCACGGGCAGAACCATCCCTGTTGTACTTGACCTGCAAGGCAGCAAATGGCGGCTGGGCAAGCTGCCCGCTGCCGACTTAAAATCCGGCCAGCAAATTGAACTGCGCCAGGCCGCCAGCAGTGACCAAAGCGCCATCTTCCCCGTGCCTCACAAAGACTTCTTTCTCGCCGCAGCCGCTTCAAACGGCGAGATCATCCTCAACGATGCCAAACTGCGCCTGCAAATTGAGTCGGTCAACGAGGAAAACATCACCGCCCGCGTTACCCAGGCCGGGCCGATCGCCGCCAACAAGGGCATCACCCTGGCGGCCAGTGACTACCGCCACGAAGGCCTCAGCCAGAAAGACGCGGCCATCTTCGAGCAGACCCGCTCTTTTGGCTTTGTGCGCTACGCCATCTCCTACATCAAAGACGCTGCTGAAATGACTGCCTACCGCAGTCAACTGGGCAGCACAGCGTATCTGATCGCCAAACTCGAACGCCGTCAGGCCATGCAGGAAGCCGTGGAAATCGCCGCATCAGCCGACGAGCTGTGGGTCTGCCGCGGCGACCTGGGTGCCGAGGTGGGCCTGAAAGCCCTTGCCGAAATCGTGCTGGATTTTGCCGCTTTCCTGCCCCGAATCAAGGTACCCGTCATCATGGCCGGGCAGGTGCTGGAACACATGACCCGCCAGCCAGCACCAACACGGTCAGAAGTGTGCTACCTGTATGAAACCCTGCAGCGGGGTTACCAGGGTTTCGTCCTCTCGGACGAAGCCGCCATTGGGCTGTACCCAATCGAAAGCTGCGCCGCCGCTGCCCTGTTCCGGAATTGAACCAATAACAAAACCTGCCCTGAAAATTCAGGGCAGGTTTCTTGTATGAATAAACTTAAGCGCCAGGGTACGTTTTTACATCATCCTAAACCTGTTCGTCTGGTTTCCAAACTTTCCAAACATTGCCAGCCAGATCAGGTCCAGGCGTCAGGGTGGGTTTGCCAGGTTCCCAGGCAGCAGGAGTAACCTCGCCGGTTTCCCGAACATGCTGGAAGGCTTTCACCTGACGGATCAATTCCTTGACGTTACGCCCGACTTCAGGCGTCATCACTTCCATGGCGCGGATGTTGAAATCCGGATCAATCAGGAAGCGGCCGCGAATGTCTACACCGGCCTCTTCATCATAGACACCATAGACCGTACCTACCCGGCCGCCTGCATCGGATAGCATCGGGAAAGGCACCCCGCCTTCAATCATCTTGGATAATTCTGTTTCCTGCCAGATCTTGTGCGAGAAACGACTGTCTGTACTGATCGCGAAAACCTCGACCCCCAGGGACTGCAATTCATCATATTTGACGGCAACTGCCGTTAGTTCAGTCGGTCAGACAAATGTGAAGTCGCCCGGATAGAAGCAGACAACGATCCATTTCCCTTTATGATCAGACAATTTTACATTTTTGAAACCACCCTCATGAAATGCACCTAATTCAAAATCAGGGGCTGGTTTTCCTACGCGTGCTAATGTCATAGACACCTCCTTCTTGGCTACAGGACTGGCCTCGGGACTTTCCGGATGATCCAGAATAGGGCCAGTGGATGGTGTTACGCATCCATCAGTTTTATCAGCCATAAGCTCTCCTTTGATTCAATACCCGGCGCAGGGTTCTTACCCTTATACTAGCACAAAATGAAAACAAATGCATCTTTTTCCCCCAACAGGCTGGACAACCCAACACATTTATTAGGAAAAAACCGCAGTCTTCCTTAAATATCATCCAATCAACAAAAAATTCGTACGCCTTGAGCCATAGACTCCCCCTGACGAGATTTGCACAATTTTTCGACAGACATTTGTGTCATTTCAGGATGTACGCGAATTTTTACGCACCAGAAATTATCCCCCACGATGTTCTTCGGAACCCCGCTGCAAAATTCCTGATTTGTGTGTAGCGGCGCAGTGCACAGCTCCAATGGTTTGTTGGATGGCGTGCTCCGTTTTCCAAAGGATAAAATTGGTGATGCGTGCATGGCATGCCCCCTTACGATACTAAAACCATTTCCATGATTGATTTAAGAACAAAGACGCCTGTCAAAGCGTTTTCTTAATATTTTTGAGGTGGCGATGGGATTTACATAGCAGCTTAACGCTACCCATGATCGTTTAAAAACACAAAACGCCCTTATCAGGCGTTTCTTTTTTTACAGAGGCGACGATGGGATTCGAACCCATGATCAGGGTTTTGCAGACCCATGCCTTATCCAGCTTGGCCACGTCGCCATATAAAACTTGAGCGGGCAACGGGTCTCGAACCCGTAACCTTCTCCTTGGCAAGGAGATGTTCTACCAATTGAACTATGCCCGCATTGTTAAAATATTCTTTTCCCCAGCGGCGATTAGTATAGCACTGTTCCAAAATATCGTCAAGTTATTGCCTTGACAGTTATTGCCTTTAAAAAAAATCCCTTTACCATAATCCCGTCCATGCTGCGTTTACTGCACCAGCGCAGACGGGAATCCGATCCCGTTATACCGTTCCATCGAAGTTGGTATACGCCCCCATGCGCAGCAAATACAACCGATCGCCCAGGGTCATCTCCTCTGGCAGGAGCACATCTTCCATGATCTTGTCGGTGCTGTCGCAGGTTGGCCCGGCCAGGGTGAAAGGCCGCAAACCGCCAGTACGATCTGTCAAAACCGGAAAGCGAAAGCCAGCTTGCGCTTCGATCAAACCGTGATAGGTGCTGATATCCACATACAACCAGGTCTGGTGATTGCGCTGGGCGCGGTTAATCACAGTCGTAACCATCACCCCGGCATCGGCCACCATACGCCGCCCCGGTTCCACCCAGATGCGCAGGCCGGGTCTTAAATGTGCCTGCTGGAACTGCCGCACAACGGCCGCAATCTCCCCCACGTCCGGGACATGATTGGCATAGGCCATCGGGAATCCCCCGCCCATATCAATCACTTGCAAATGAATACCGCGCTGCACCAACCCCGCATCCACCTCCGCCATGTGCTGCAATGCCTCCACCCAGGTTTGTGGGCGGGAATTTTGCGAACCAACATGGAACGCCAGTCCATAGGGTTTCAAGCCCAGTGAGACCGCATACACCATCAAATCCAGCGCTTCTGCACCGGTGAGGCCAAATTTATGCTCCAGCGGCCACTCACTGCCTGCGTTGGACACCACCATCCGCGCATTCACCTGGCAGCCGGGGGCCAGTTCGGCCAATTTCTCCAGTTCCATGGGCGAATCAAACGCAAACGTACGGATCCCGTACTGGTACGCCAGGGCAATATCTTTAGGCAGCTTGGTCGGTGCGCTGAAAACCAACCGCTCCGGTGCCACCCCCAAAGATTTCAGGATTTCAAACTCGCCAGAAGAAGCCACGTCAAAATGCAGCCCTTCTTCAGCGAGGATCGCCAGCACATCCGGTGTGTTATTGGCTTTAACCGCAAAATACACATTTTCCGCCCCAAACTCGCGGGCGAACAAACGGCTATTTTCGCGCAGTACATCCGCGTCCATCCACAAGAATGGCGTTTCGATCGGCTCCTGCCCTCGCAGTATCGCCTGGATCTCTGTCAAGTCATGCAATTTCATCGGGGCTACCCTTCCTTGTCATCTGCGATGTTTTTTGCAGCAATAAGGGGTGTGCCGCGGGAT
The DNA here is from genome assembly GCA_964447155.1 of uncultured Anaerolineaceae bacterium. Classification (GTDB taxonomy): domain Bacteria; phylum Chloroflexota; class Anaerolineae; order Anaerolineales; family Anaerolineaceae; genus SMBSF63. The sequence continues at coordinate 33,125 of CAYURM010000033.1, read as the reverse complement.
CACCTCCTGCGGCACACCATTCTTTCGTTTGAGGATCTAAAAGATCAACCGCGCGGCTGCTGCTGGGTGATGCAGTGGATATTCCCGCCACCGAGCAGGATCTCGCGGGCATACACGCCCACCACTTTTCTCTCCGGCAGCAATTCCTGCAATTTTGCCCGAGCCATTTCATCATGTGGGTCGCCAAAAAATGGCATGATTGCCCCGCCATTCACCAGCAGGAAATTGATGTAGGAAGCCGCCAGACGGTCACCTTCCAGGCGCGGCATGGTGCCGTCCACCGAATCCACCCCGCCGCTTTCCTCGGCCGTGATCAGGATCGGCTCCGGCTGGTGGATCTTGTGAACGATCAGCTTGCGGCCTTTGGCATCCGTAGCCTGGCTCAACCGGGTATAGGCATCCAGCGAGATCTCATACTGCGGGTCGTTCTCGTCGTCTGTCCAGGACAGCGCCACTTCGCCGGGACGCAGGAAGCAGCACAGGTTATCCACGTGGCCGTTGGTTTCGTCGTTGAACACGCCCTTGCCAATCCAGATGATCTTTTCGATGTTGAGGTATTCCTTAAGATATCCTTCTATCTCTTCTTTACTGAGCTGTGGATTACGGTTGGCGTTCAACAGGCACTCTTCAGTGGCCAGCAAAGTTCCCTCGCCGTCGACATGGATCGAGCCGCCCTCCAACACCAGGGGTGCCCGATAGCGGTCCTTACATTCTGCGTTTAATACTTTTTGCGGCACAAGGTCGTCCAGGTCCCAGGGGAAGTACAGCCCTTCATCCAGACCGCCCCAGGCATTGAAACCCCAGTCCACGCCGCGCACCCCGCCTTTGTCATCGGTCACAAAGGTCGGCCCACAGTCACGGATCCAGGAATCGTTATAAGACATTTCTACTACCCGCACTTCTTTGGGCAGGTGATAGCGTGCATTCAAAAACTGACCAGCCGAGACGCCCATGCTGACCGGCTCGAACTGGGCGATGGCTTTCGCCACGGCAGTGAAGGCTGCCTGGGCAGGTTTCGCCCCCAGCCGCCAGTTGTCGGTACGCTCCGGCCACAGCATCCAGGTCTGGACGTGCGGTTCAAATTCACCCGGCATGCGATATCCATCTTGCCGCGGTGTTCCTTTCAATAATTCAGACACGATCATCCTCCTGTACCGATTGATAACGAGGATGGGGCCAGACTTTCCAACTCCACCCTCGTTGTGATGAAAGTTTAGCTTTTCTTGTTCTTCTTGGCGGCTATCAGCAAAATTTCACCGGCCACCAGCGTCAAGGCCACGCCGATCAACACCGGGGCGGCATAAGCCCAGTCAATCGGCTCGCCCGGCACCCAGATGAAGAACACGATCGCCTGAACAATGAACAACATGCATACGACGACCATTACCCATGCCAGACCATTTCCACCCGGCACCCGGTAGGGGCGCTCGCGGTCGGGATCAATCTTGCGCAGCTTCAGAAAAGCCGGGAACAGCGCCAGATAGGGCAGCAGGAAAACCATCGAGCTGAATGCGAACAGCGTCCAGAACAGGTCCTCGTTGCTGCCGGCCATGAGGCCATACGCCACGATCACAATGCTGGAGATGATTCCCGTCAAAACAAATGCGCCCACCGGCGATTTGTTGACCGGGTGCAGCCTGCCGAAGAAAGCCGGCAATTCGCCTTCATCAGCGGCTTCAGCTGCTGTCTTGTTGGCGCCCGTCGTCCAGGTGACCATGTTGGCCAGGAAGCTGTACAACGCCCCAATCCCCAGCACGGTTACCATCAAACCGCCAAAGCCTGTCTCGCCGAGCAGGATGCGCAGGGTATCGATGATCCCGTCCACCAGACCCAGATCTTCCACTGGCAAAGCCATCAACATGCCGATCGTGCCCAGCATATAAAAGACAGTGATCAGCAGACCGGAGATGATGATCGCCCGCGGAATGTCCTTACCGGGGTTCTTGATTTCATCCCCTGCGCCAGACATCAATTCAAAGCCCATGAAGTTGTACACGATCACTGGCAGGAAGAACAAACCAGCATCCCAGGTGGGCAGCAGGTTACCAAAAGAAAGGTCATTGGCTACGCCGTTCTTGCCAGCAAAAATGAACGCCGCCACGCCGATCACCACCATGATCAAAGCCTTGAAGATCGCGCCGATATTGGGCACCCACTTGGAGGTTTCCAGAGTCTTGACGCCGATCCACACCGTCACCCAGGTCATCACCACGCCAATCAGGATTTGTCCCCACAGGCCCAGGTCAGGGGCAAACAATTGGGCGAACATCCCGGCGAAGAGCACATATACCGCCGGCATCCACAGGGCCACATTGATCCAGTACAGCCAGGTCGTGCGCGCCGCCCATTTTTCGCCGAAGGCTTTCTTGACCCAGATATACAAACCGCCCTGGTCAGGATAAGCCGTGCCCAGTTCAGCCGTGATCAGCCCGTAGGGAATGAAGAACAGCACCAGCGTGATCAGCCACCAGGAAATGCTGGAGGGGCCGATGGCAGCCGAAGGCGCCAGGGTGTCGATTACCAGAATGGCGCACACGGTGAACAGGGTCATATCCAGACCTCGCATCACCTTCTTGAAACCTTTTCCTTTTTTTTCTACTGCATTTGATTCAGACATGAAATGCTCCCTTCAAAAAAATAGTTAGAAAAACAATGTGGGTCACTTGCCGAGCTTTTCTGACAGAAAAGCCTCGATCTTGCCTTTATGGAAAGCTTTCAATTCTTCCGAAGGCCGCTTCAGGTGGGGATAAACAAACCACACCAGCAGCCCTTTCTCGGTGTGCAGGCGGTTCTCTGACTGATCATAAATGATGGATTGCGGGGAATCGAGTACTTCATCGGTGGCTTCCACCCCGCGGGAAGCGGGCAGACAGTGCATTACCTTGCAGGTGGCCGGGGCTTTTTTCAACAAGTCCATATTGACCTGATATTTGGGCATGAAGGCTTTCTCGCGTTCGGGGATTTCGGCTTCCTGGCCGACCCACCACCACAGATCCGTGTAAATGAAGTCAGCATCCTTGACTGCGTCAATCGGATCTTCCGTCACGCGGAAAGAACCGCCGGAAACCTTGCAGTTCGCTTCGGCGATCTCGATCCATTCCGGCCGGGCCTGGTATTTCTTCGGGGCGGCATGGGTGAAGTGCATGCCCATGCGGGTGCAGATGAACATCAGCGAACTGAGCACGTTGGTGGCGTCGCCCACAAAGGTCACGTGCAGGTCTTCCAGCTTCTTGCCGGCGGGCATGTGCTCCATCATTGTGAACACATCGCACACCACCTGGGTGGGGTGGTTATAGTCGGTCAGACCATTGATCACCGGTACCTGAGCGTGTTCCACAAAGCCGGTGACCGTCTTGTGTTCCAGTGCCCGGATCATGACCACATCCACCATACGGGACAACACCTGAGCGGTGTCGGCCAGGGACTCGCGCACACCCAGATGAATCTCACCCGGTTTCAGATACAGGGCATGCCCGCCCAATTCTGTCATGGCGACCTCAAAGGACACACGGGTGCGGGTGGAAGGTTCTTCGAAGATCATCGCCAGCGAAGCGTCTTTCAGCAGTTTTGGCGTGCAGCCCTGCTTGTCTGCTTCCTTGATCGCCCGCGTGGTTTCGATCATGTCGAGCAATTCTTCTTTGGTAAAATCCTGCGTCTCAATAAAATGTTTCAGTTGCATATTGCAAACCTCCAAAATAAGGTGTTAATCTCCATCTTCAGTTTGGCAGCAGGCGCACGTAACACACCTAACAATCCGCTTTGGATTGAAGGAAAAGCGTTTACCTGAAATGCTAGACTGTCCGATGGCTAATAAACAAAAACAGAGATTCAATCTGAATCTCTGAAAACACCAAAATCTTCCGGCGGGGGCATCCATTCGTCAATATTGCGAAGGATACCAGGGACAAGCGCATACCCGGTTACCCGCACCCCGGGGATGGCAGGCAAAGTCTGCCGGAGAAAGGTATGCATCTCTTCACTTGTTTTGAAGCGGCTTTCAATGGAAATATGACTGGTGCCTTCACCGTATGCCAGATACGTGATCTGGGTCATCCCCATCAAAACAGACAGGATTTCTTTTTCAAGATCGGGGGCAATTTCAAGGAAGATATCTACCGAAATGCCATATCCAAACACCTTGGGGTCTACCACAGCGGTCAGGCGCACCGCACCCAGATCCACCAGCCTGTCAATGCGTTTGCGCACTGTGCGCTCGTTGGCATCCATCTCACGCGCGATCACCGAAGCCGAAGCACGGGCATCCTTGCGCAGCGCACATACGATCCGGTAATCCAGATCATCAAATGGCATAAACGGGTTTGTTTTTGGCATAATCGTTCCGATTCGGAATAATATGGTTCCGATATTTACAATTTTAATTGTAGCAGTCCTCAATCAATTGTCAATAACCCGTTCCCGGTTTTTACCGCATAAATAGCCGAATTGCCCTTCATAAATTCCGAAACGGAAAAACTTCCCCGTTGGAAGGCATATTCTTCAAAATATTTGGTTTCCCCCAGGTTTTTTATCAAATCTGCATACATTGTTCACAAATTCTTCATACCCGCCAGCTATGATTGCATCAGTAACATACAGTACAAACCTATTTGTAAAAAGGAGTTTCAAATGAAAAAGACAATGATCGGTCTGACATTGGCAGCGGTATTGGTGAGCATGTTCGCATTCACTGGCAGCGTTTTCGCCCAGACAGAGGGGCCCCCGGAAACCCCGGCCACCTATGAACCGCGCTACCTCAACCACGACAATATGGTTGCAGCCCTGGTTGAAATGACCGGGCTGCCCGCAGAAGAAGTGGAAGCCCGTATCGCCGCTGGCGAGACCGCTTACGATATCGCCATCTCCGTCGATGTGATCTCTGAAGACTTTTATGCCATCCTGCCCACGGGCGGATACGGCATGCAGGCCGCCCGTCAGGGCCAGGGCCTGGGCCGCGCTGGCGCCGCAAATGCGCTGCGCTATCAGGCACAGCTCCAGCTTCAGGACCAGACCTTGCTGGAAGACGGCGAATGCCTGAACGACGGCGTCCCTGCTCCCCAGAACCTGAATGTTCAGGACGGCACCGGTGCCGCCGGCGACAACCGCGGCGGCCGCTGGAACCGCTAAACACAATTTTCGCCCGCCAGAAGTAACCCCGCGGGCGTTTTTCTTGTGATTAACTTGCTGTAGCTGTTGACGCTCCTCCCGCATAGTGATAAAATAAGCTCCGCAGTACGGACGCGTAGCTCAATGGCAGAGCAGTGGCCTTTTAAGCCATTGGTTGGGAGTTCGAGTCTCCCCGCGTTCACTGCAAAATCCCCGGATATACCGGGGATTTTTTGTTTGGGAGCCCCATCGAGGGATGACATTCGAGTCTCCCCCCATCAGGGGACCTTGCCCGCGTTCACTGCAAAAATCGTACGCTGAGCTTGCACCTGTCCCCCAGAGGGACCGAAGCGTGCGATTTTTATTTCTTGGGGAAAGTCCCATCACCGTATCAACGAGGTACGGTATTCAGTGCTTTGTTGAATGCATCGTCACCACCAGAATATGACTTTATTCCCTGCAATTGAAAACTCCAGGCAATATCACATATCAGGTGGAATCGTATACTCCCTCACGTGATCAAACCGTACGGCATTCCTCCTCTATAAAACAACAGCCCCGCGTATCACGCGAGGCTGCATCATCATCCCTGATGTTTCTTTCTCCTCATACCTCCAGCTGCGCCAGTCTCATTCTCACCTGCGAAGCAGCAGGCATAGGGCGGAACAAAACCGCCAGCACACCCGCATATACCAGCCCATCGGCCAGCAGTTCCAGTCCATGGAAAAGGCGCATCTGCCACGGGAACCAATAGGAAGTGATCACCGCCATGAAAGCCGTCAGCACAAACACCGCCATCCCCAGAGCAACCCACAAACTGCGCCGCGAACCGCGCCACCAGGCGATCACCGGCAGACTGGCGGTCAGGAATAACAGGCTGCGCGCCAACTGCAAGGGGATCAATTGGCCCCAGGTTGGCAGGATCAGCTCAACCATCCCCTGCGTATAATACTCGCCCACCAGCGGTTTCACCAGCAGACCAAAGGCGAAATAGACCATCGGATAAGCCGCCACAGCCAATAGCAAACGCCACGCCCAGTCCAGAAGACTGCGCCCGGCAAAGAAGCCTTTTAGACTTTGCAGGCAGGGTTTGGAAGGCTGCTCTGGCGGGAACAGAAGCGCCGTCATCAGCGCCAGGATCAGGCTGGGCAGCAGGAAGCTGAGCAGCGTGTACACGGCATTTATAATTGAAGCCACCGCATCCGTGTTCATAAAAAAGACTGACTCAATCACCATCCCCAGGGCGGCAAATGTCCACACCAGCTCTGCCAGGATCAGCCAGCGCATCAGCCAGTTAGCGCGCAGCCGCCCTGCAACGAAGGAAAGCACAAAAGCCAGCAGCATACTGCCCGCTACAAACCACAGGGCGATTGCACCCGGATCTGTGCCTTTTGGCAAGGCCGGGGTTTCAAAACCCAATCTGTCCAGCAGACCGCCGCTGACAGCCATTGCTATAAAATAAACCAACCCACACAGGGGGAGTTTCCAAAAATAAGACAGGATCAATTTTGTTTTCATAGCTGCGCCTTCTTAAGATATTTAAAAACCGAACATATTGAACTTTCTACCGACAATACCATCATAACGAAAATGCTCCCTGATACCATCCGGCAACTGGAGCAATTCAGGATAGTCGTCTGAATGATGATTCACCTGGCCAGGTGGGGGAGAATATCAACCGGCAGGCTGATCCTGCTTCTTGTTAGCAAAGAATATTCCCCTGTCCCAAAACAAAACACAGCCCACCAGCAGCCACAATATGCCCACCGTCAGCCACAACGGACGCAGGCTGCCCGCATTGTCCAGCGGCAAAACAGGCAGCAACCCAACCGCGGCATTGCTTGAGGTATGGAAAAGCAGCGTGATAAGTAAATTGCCCCGGGTATGATGATGCATCCATGTATATAAAAAGGTGGAACCCAACACTTGCAGCAGAAACCAGCTCACCGGCAAGTCCTGGTGAAAATTGCCAGCCATCCAGAACAGCGGCAAATGCCAGCAAGCCCAGATCAACCCCAGAACCAGGCTGGCAACAAAAGGAGAAAATCGGGCCTTCAATCGGGGCAAAGCATAACCCCGCCAGCCTGGCTCCTCGCCTAAAGCAGTGAAGACAAACACATACCCAAAGACGATCAATATCCCCGGCCATTGTTCAATTGAGGTCACCAGGTGGTTGGGATCAACAAACTGCGGTCTGCCGCCTCCCATCAACATGTGCAAGCCCAGCGCCAGCAGCATGACCAGGGGTGTTCCCAATAAACTGATGCCATACCAGAACAGCCCTGCCCGCCATTGAAATACTCGCCTCAGAAAACCCTTCAAGGCTGTTTTTCCACCACACCAGGCTGTCAGAATCAAAGCTGCCAGCGTTGGCCCAAAACCTGCCAGCCAAAACAAGATCTGGCTGGAACCTCCGGAGCGTATCTGGAAGATCCAAACAGACCATGAGATCAGAAAACTCAGCGCAAAAAACAGGAACGGGGTTCTATCAATTTTTTGTTTCATATTGGCTTCTGCTCCTTTAGCCGAACTTTATTACAACGATCCCATCACAATAAAAATGCGCACTGATACCATTCGGCAACCAAAGCAATTGGTGTTAATCATCTAACTCAGATTTTACTGGTCTGGCAAAGCAGATATCCTCATCTTTTTGCATCTGTAATTTATTGAGCAAATGACTGTAATTCGAGACTTGCAGATCTACCTGTCCAGTTAGCACTTCATCCCCAATCTGGCAGGTCTGGCAGCCCGCCGCCCGGCCAGCTTCAATATTGACAAGGCGATCGCCTACCACAAGTGTCTCTTCCGACTTCAACCTGTATTTCCGGATAATACCCTTCAAGGAATCGTCTTCCACCGCCGTTGACACCAGATGCATGCCAGTGAAATAATCCGCCAATTCATGCACCTCAAACAAGCGGCGCACATCCCTGTCTTCCCGATAGCAGACAGCCACATTCTTTCCGCCCTGTGCCGCAATCCATTCACACACTTCACGCGCTCCATCTACCGGCGGCTGATTTTGCAGCGAGATCGTGCGATACACCTCTGCGAATTGCTCCAGCAGCAAATCTGCATCCACCTTATAGCGCCGGCACAGCGTATCCACGCAATATTGGAAAGACTGCCGCACCAATCCGTCAATCAGGTTCAGCGCCACAGGCTTTCCCATGCGGTTCAACGCTTTGCTCAAAGCGTATGTGATGGCGGGGTAAGTATTGAACAGTGTGCCGTCCACATCCCAAATCATATTGCTGATCACGAATTAAACTCCCTGTATGCAGACCATGTACTCATTGTCGGGGCGGAGTCCCTTCCTTTTTGTTGATAAAATCATCGATCCATTCAATCCTGTTTGGCATGGTGGGAAATAACTGCCTCCACTTCCGCCCAAATCAGGTACCCAATTCCAACCGCCAACAGAACCAGGCTCCACACCACCAACCCGTTGCCTACATACTGCAGCATGGCCTGAAATAAATCTGTATTCCAACTGATCATATTCGAACCGTAAATCGCCGCTGACAAATAGCGGGCAGCCTGCACCAAGGCTGCGCAGCTTATTAAAACAACACCTGCTGCTCTGCGAGACATAAAATTATCCTTCATGACTAAAACTCCGATTTCTCAAACTTGACCAAACCCACGAGAATGAAGACTGCGCTCAAAATAATTGTTGAAATCAGTGGCGGCCATAGCATTCCAGCCGGAACAGGCTCACTGCTGGCCAGCGATAACGCAACCCGTCCAAATCCCCAGGGGGTGAAATACAAAGTTTGTGAAATAAACCCGGCCAGCACATTACCGCCCACCAGTGTGCCTACGGCAATCCCCATGATTGGCGACCGTTTGGAGAAGAATGTTCCCAGCATCACCGTCAGACAAAGATAGAAGGCAGTGTGAGCAATCAGGATGCCTGTTCCTTGCAGGAAGGGGATCAAAGGGAAGTCCAATCCCATGCGCAGATAGAACAATCCAATTGTCACCAGCGCCGGCCCGCCAATCAACAGCACCAGTACAGCAATCAGCGACGAGGCCAGTTTGGACAGGATATACGCCCGGCGGGTGACTGGTTTGGCCAACAACCATTCGATCAACCCGGTTTCTTTTTCATGTGCGATCAAACCCTGGCATAAAATGATTGTGCCAATCCCAATTGCCAAAGCACCCATCTGAAAAAAAATGGTGAGTCCCATGTTCTGCGCCAATGCCAGTGGTCCGCCCATCTCGGCAAGGCTTGGATCATTATTGGCAGCAGCCTGCCCAGGCAACACAAACAACATAAATGCCACCAGACTGCAAATTATGGCGATCCACACAATCGCATTGACCCACCAGCGGCGGGTGCGCCACCAGGCGTAGTTCTCTTTGTAAAACATATTGGCAAATCCCCGCATCGGCGCCCACTCATTCACCCGTTGCAATTCGCTATTTACGGTCATCGCTGCCTCCTTCTACCAGATTCATAAATACTTCTTCCAGCTCATATTTCTTACGGCTAAAGGCCGTCACCGTCACCTGTGGATCTTGGGACACTTGCCGCAGCAAAAGCGCCTCGGCTGATGCCTCATCGTTGACGCTGATCTGCCAGGTCGAAACCCCATTGTTATGTATCAGCTCGACCTGCGTTACCCAGTCCTGCATCCACAACTGCCGTTCTACACTTTCCGAATAACCCTTTGTGGTCAGGCTGTATACAACCCCATCCTGTGCATTCAGGATCTGCTCAATCGGACCGCATGTCACCAGTTCGCCATTATTGAGAATGGCTACGGTATCACTCACCCGCTGGACATCATCCAGAATGTGGGTAGAGTAAAAAATGGTGGTGTGCTTGCGCAGGCGCGCCATGACTTCCAGCACTTCCTTGCGCCCCAGCGGGTCCAAAGCCGAAGCGGGTTCGTCCAGGATCAACAGATCGGGGTAATTGATCTGCGCCAGGGCAATTCCCAGGCGCTGCTTCTCGCCCCCAGAAAAGCCCTTGACCGGACGATCAGCCTTATCAGCCAGCCCTGCCAGCTCCAGCATCTCCGCACAGCGTGCTTCCATTTTGTCAGCCGGACCGCTGAAAAAGAAACGTGCCGCAAAGCGCAGGTTTTCTCTGGCGGTCATATCGTCCACAAAACGCGGCTGCTGGGGCAAATAGCCAATCCGCTCACGGATGGCAACGCTTTCCTTGACAATATCATGTTCAAAGATCTTGCCGCTGCCCCTGGTTGGCCGGGACAACCCCAACAATAATTTCATCAATGTCGTCTTGCCGGCCCCGTTCGGTCCTAAAAAACCAAAAATGGAATGCGCCGGCACTTTCAAATCCACACCGCGCAGGGCGTGAACATCACCGAAAGATTTCTCCAGACCAAAGGTCTCCAACACGAATCCGTTTTCATTCATATCAACGTCCTTCTCCTGTTCTCCATAGAATAGACTGTACCTCATTCCTGGAACTGATGCTTCGCAAAAAAAATAATGCCTTGACCACTCTAAATATAAGGAAAAATCCCTCGCAGCACATCGCCGCTGCGGGGGATTTTGATTTGACCGCTTTGAGGATTGAGAACCTGGTCAAGTGGGGGATGAAAATGAACTTACTTACCTCGGGCGTGGATATACTCCGAAACATCGGCGTTATACACAACATCCTCAACTTCCCATACTGCCCAGGGCTTTCCTGCATCCATCCAGATCAATGCGGCCGCCGTCGGAAGACGATACCCGTCAACTTCACTCCACTCCAGAATTTGATTTATCCAGAGTACCTTCTCAACGCTGTCCTCATCCTGATAACGCATCGATTCCATCCATTGCACCAGGCCAGTTTGCGTGTCAAAACGGACGACGAATCTTTCGGTTTCATCCACATACGGCACTGCCAGGATCGCGGTGGCATCATCCACAGCTTCCCACTGCACCCGCGGATCGGTCAAAAAGACCGCCGGCATCCACACATTCTCGGACCACAGCCCCAGATTGGCGCCCTGATTGATCTTCTGTCCTTCAAACACCCCCATCGGTAATTCCAGATGCCCCTTGCCATCCAGGTAGGTCTCATTAACCTTAAACAAGGGAATCCCAAACCAGCAAGCCTCAATATAATGACGGTATCCCTGACCTGTGATATGGGTAAAACGGAAACGGCTGGGGAAGGGGATTCCGCCTATACGCAATACTGCCCGCCCGCTGATCACCGCCGAGTCAATCACCGGGATAGTATCCCCATACACCTCGCGGTAAAAACGGTTCACTGGCTCGGGCAATCCTTCCGGCAATGGCACACGTTTCACCTCATCTGCGTCCAAAGAAATCGGCGCAAAAGAGGCCGGTTTCACCTGCAATCCCAGCCAGCAAACAAAAAGAATTAAAATCAGAACAAAGCTGACAATAAAGACAATTTTCATTTCAATCTCCTGTTATAAAATTTTCTACCTTCACCTACTATCATACAATAGCATCTCCCCATACACATCGGCTGTACAGGGAGATTGTAAATACGCTAAAAGATGGAGAGTGGATCGGCTACTTGACCAGTTTGTTTTGCAAGGCCAGCGCCACAGCTTCGGTGCGGCTGGCTACCCCGAGCTTGGCAAGGATGCTGCTAACGTGGGATTTAGCCGTAGACGGGCTGACCACCAACCGCTCGGCAATCTGCTTGTTATTCAGCCCTTCTGTCATCAAGGCCAGCACTTCCCGCTCCCGTGTTGTGAGGTCATGCCCCACCCTGTCAACGGCCGGGGTCATTGAAGCATGAATCAGAACCTGGGCGGCTTCCGGGGCCAGGGCTGGCTTGCCAGCATACGCCGCGCGGATGGCATTGGCCAGTTCTTCGGCAGAAATATCCTTGAGCAAATAGCCAATCGCCCCGGCCTGCAAGGCCCCCTGCACCAGATTCTCTTCCTTGAAACTGGTTAAGGCGATTACCTGAATTTCAGGGCATTTCTCGCGGATCAGGCGCGTGGCAGTTGCCCCGTCCATGCCGGGCATCACCAGGTCCATCAAGACCACATTGGGCTTCACCTTGTCACACATCTCCAGCGCCTGCTTGCCGTTTGCAGCTTCGCCAACCAATTCCATATCATCACAGGTCATCAAAAAAGTACCCAGCCCGCTGCGTACCACGGCGTGGTCATCGACCAGCATCACCCGAATTCGACTTTCTTCACTCATTCTGTTCCTCCTCCTCTTTCTGCCAGCGTACCGATATCTCGGTCCCGCTTCCAGGAATACTCACAATCTCCCACTCTGCCCCAATTCCTCTGGCCCGCTCGGCCATAATATCCAATCCCAGATGATCCTGAGACACCGACTCGGGATCAAACCCGCAGCCATCATCCCGGATCAACAATTCAAAATGGTTCACCTCTCGCACCAGGGTAATCTCCACCTGCTGCGCACCGGCATGTTTTTCAATATTATTCAGTGCTTCCTGCACAATGCGATAGAAAACTTCTTTCACCTGCACCGGCGGATTTTCATCGCCCTGCATATCAAATTCCACCGACAGCATGCTCCGGGCAATGAAAGCATTGATCAAATGCTGGAACAAATCCTCGATATCCGCTTCAACCAATGCGGACGGGCGCAATTCCATCAACATGGTACGCATTTCGGAGAGAGCACCCCTGGTCAACTTGCGCAAGTCATCCAGTTTTTGCCTGCCCGCATCCGGGTTCATCTCCCACAATTTGGGAAGCACCTCTGCCATCAAACTGGCAGAAAACAGGGTTTGCGTGACCGCATCATGCAAATCTCGGGCCAGGCGGTTGCGTTCAGATTGAACAGCGCTCTGGCTGACCTGCACAGACAGCTGCGCATTCTCAATACACAAGGATGTCTGATCGCCAAAAGCTGCTGCCAATTCGATCTCTTCCTTTAAAAAATGATGTGATTGTGAAAAATACAAGCCCAGGCTGCCATAGATTTTACCTTGAATAAACAGGGGAATTCCCAGATAAGCATCATAATGGGCAAGGATCGCTTCCAGCCAGACTCTCATCCGGGCATCCCACCTGTTCGCCTCCGGGCTGTTCAACAGGGGGTCTAAGTGGGGTTTGATCTCATTCAACACATACGGTTCCCGATTAAACATCTCCTGAAATGCGCCGCCCGAATAGGTGGGAATCACTTCCAGCGATTCAAATGATTCAGGCAAATGAACACCAGCTTCAATTGAAAGCGAGGATTGATCCGGGCCAAAATGGTAGATCACCCCGGCGTCTGCCCCGGTCAACTCAAGCGCTTTCTCAATAATGAACTTGAGGGTCACTTCGAGCGACTCAGCCTTATTGAGCACCCCCAGGATATCCTGCAGTCCTTCTGCCACCTGCCGACGACGGTTGATTTCATGGAACAGGTAAGCATTTTCCAATGCCGTACCAATCTGATCCGCAATTGTCCGAAACAAGGCTAATTGTCCTGGATTAAACTGTCTGCCTTTGGATCCAATGATCCCCAATACCCCCAGAATTTTCGAACGAGTCCGCAAAGGCAGTAACGCGCCAGGTTCAAACAAGCCTTGCGCCGGATCGGGAGAAATAAATAAAGGCTCGCCACTGGCAGCCACTGCGGCACAGGCTTCCAGAATTTTTTCCATATCTGCTTCAGAGACATCCCGTTCAGGGCGAAGAAAGGATTTCCCCAGTTCCCCGGTTTCCCTGTCGAATAACAATAAACCCACCCGTGAAGCATGTACCAGCTCCACCAGCCGATCAATGGTTGTGATCAACATTTCATCCAAATTCAAAGGACTGGTTGCAGCTGCCGCCAGGTCAAGCAGCAGTTTTAACTCTTTCTGCCGCTCTGCTTCCGCCTGGTGCAAACGGGCATTTTCTATCGCCAAAGCCGCCTGATCAGCAAAGGAAGAAGCCAGTCGAATTTCTTCCTGAGAAAAGTCGCGCGGCGCCGGATAATAATAAACCAGGGCGCCATAGATCTGGTTTGCCGTCATTAAGGGAATCGCCAATACGGCCTGGAAATACTGCGCCGCAATGTCCATTACGGCCCGTTTTTCCTCGGTCACAAAAACCGGATGATCCTGATCAATCGCGTCTGGCGACGGAGCATACAGCACCTTGCTGACATCTGAAATCGCAATGGTACGCCGCTCCATGATCGCCCGCCCGACAGTTCCCTCCCCCACATTCATCTCCACCTGCCGCATTGCTTCAGGAAATTCTCCGCGCATGGCATGAATCTGGATCGGGCCATTCGGTCCCTTGAGCATGGAAACCGTGACGAAATCTGCCTCAATCAGCGCATCGGCCTGGGCAACAATGAAATCCAGGGTTTCACCCAAAGAAGCATTGGAGTTGATCACCCGCAGCGTCTCCCACAATCCTTCTACGGCCTGACGGCGGCGCTCAATTTCCTCCGTGCGTTCCTGCACACGATCTTCCAGATTGCGCAAGACCGTCATCCGCTCCGTGGCATCCGTCGAGACATTTATCACGCCCACAATTTGATCGCCATCATACAACGGGGAAAGAACAACATCCCAAAACGATTCGATTCCCCCGGATTCGATTCTGGCGCCATTTTGCTGGATCGTTTCCCCCTGGAACACACGTTCAAACAGCGGCGTCACCACTTCTTCCGTGCCCGGTTGTATATCAAAAATATATGCACCAGGGGTGATCTGTTTAGATTCAGACTTCGTGTATTTTTGGTGGAAGGAAACCCAGGTGAGATTGAAACGCACCAGTCGATAGTCGCGATCATACACTGCAATCCCCATCGGCATGCGGTCAAAAAGAATTTCCAGCAAGTTCAATTGTCTGCCGAGCATGGGATCGGAAATCAAGGATACAACCGACTGGTCCCCCGCTTCCGCTGCAGGGAGCAGCTCAAAGGTACAGTGGTCTGCGCCAAGTGCCTGGCAATCATGTTGAACGCAAACCACATCCCGCCGGTCACTGATCACATTGATGAAACCTACCAGCACCCCGGCGGTGTAGGCACAAATTGGCACATCCACCTGCTGCTCATGCTGTGCCATCATCCACGACTCAAACGTATCCGAAGCCTCAATGACAATCTTCCCCAGCGGCCATTGCATGCTTTTGATGTTAAACTGGCCGAAACCAGCCAATTGATAGGCCTGTAAACAGGCTTGAAACACCGCCGGTAAATTTTCTGAGCCGCCGGATAAAAACGAGCGGGCAAAAGACGCCCCGCCATTCGCCCCTGCCTGTTGCAGAACAGAGCTTGTCAATCGGGATCCAATCAAGGCTTCCATCTGGCGACGAATGCCCCAAAAACCAGCCCCAATATCCAGCAGGGCCATACGGGCGCCGCCAAACTGGATCACGCCTGAGGATTCCTGGGAAAACAAGTTTTTCAGGTCTTCTGTCATATCAAAGGACCCAGCTTTCCTGATAAATGATGGCGTCTGGAAATACAGATGATCTCAACATCAACAACAAATCTTCACTAAAAATCAATAGTACAGGGAAACAGAATGATCAAAGCAAAACTTTCGCGGCCTTCCTGCCGCGCTTAAACAGTTTCGGGTGGATAATGCCAATTCAATGACTGCAAAACAGCCTTACCATCCTTTACCTGCAGGGCACTTACCGAGGCCGGATCAATCTGCACCCGGTTCAAGGCAGACAAGGGCATATCGAGAAAGAAAGTGATCGCATGGCGAATGATACTGCCGTGGGCGAAGATCGCCACCAGGTCATCGTCCTCATAGCTGCTGGCAATGCGCTCCAGGCCCAGCAGCACGCGATGGCGCACCGCCGACATGGTTTCCCCACCCGGGCAGCCAATCGATGAAGGGTCATTCCTGAAGGTCTGCCAGTCTTCACGCGCTTCCAGCTCATCGAAAGAAAGGCCCTGCCATTCGCCGAAATCTACCTGGATCAGCATGGGATCCATCTCCAAAAAAAGATGAGCCGCATCCGCCAGGGGCTGGGCGGTCTCCACTGACCGGCACATCGGGCTGGAATAGATCGCTTTAATCGGCTGCTGGCTGAGCACTTCCGCCAGCTTCCGGGCCTGCTGACGACCATAATCGGTCAACGGCGCATCAATCCGTCCCGCCAGCACTTCCTCAACGTAATCCGTATCCCCATGGCGAATCAATAAAAAAATTGGCATCTTTCACCCTCATGCGATGTATAATTTACAGTTTACAATGTACAATGAAAAACCAAGAAACAAGAGGATCAGTCAATCAGGAGATAGGGATTGGGGATATACCACTCTCCCGCGGCCCTCTCCGGAATGCTTCGGCGACCACCCTGCACCTGTTGTTCATTCTACATTATAAATTATACATTGCCCGCATTGTCTTCATTGTCGTTTTGCGTTTTTCGCCACTCCGCCAATCGCTCAAAGATCATCTTTTCATACCCTTCCTGCGAAGGTTTGTAAAAATACTCGCCCTGCAAATAATCCGGCAGATACTGCTGCGCCACGTGATGTCCCTCAAAGGCATGCGGGTACTTGTATCCTGCCCCATGCCCCAGCCCTTTGGCATCGCGGTTGGCGTCCTTTAGATGATTGGGCACACCGCCCACACCTTCCTGCTTGATCTGCTCCACCACCTTAAAATAAGCCCCTGCCGAGTTCGACTTGGGCGCTGTCGCCAGATACAAGGTCGCCTCCACGATCGGATAAATGCCTTCGGGCAGCCCAATATACTCGAAGGCATACGCCGCCGAGGTGGCGACCTGCAAGCCATGCGGGTCGGCCAGGCCAATATCCTCCCCGGCCAGGATGATCAACCGCCGCAGGATAAAGCGCGGCGACTCACCGGATTCCAGCATCTTCGCTAGCCAGTACAGGGCCGCATCCGGGTCAGAGCCGCGCACCGACTTGATGAAGGCCGAGATGGTATCGTAATGCGCATCCCCGTCTTTGTCATACAGCATCGCCCGTTCCTGGATGGATTCTTCCGCCACTTTCACGGTGATATGGATCGTCTTGTCCGCGTCCGGTTCGGTACTCTCCACGGCCAGCTCGAGGGCATTGAGCACATTGCGCGCATCCCCATTCGCCAGACGGATGATGTGTGCCCGCGCATCATCATCCAGTTTAATCGGCCGTCCGCCATACCCGCGCTGCGGGTCGTTTAGGGCCGTGTCGATGATCGTGTTCAGATCATCATCTGTCAGCGGTTCCAGCTGAAAAATGCGGCTGCGTGATACCAGCGCCGAATTGACTTCAAAATAGGGATTCTCGGTGGTCGCACCGATCAGGGTGATCAGGCCATTTTCCACATACGGCAGCAGGGCATCCTGCTGGGCCTTGTTCCAGCGGTGGACTTCATCGATGAACAGGATGGTCTGCTTGCCATACAAACGGCGGGCATCTTCTGCCCGGCCAATCACCTCACGCAGTTCCGCCTTGCCGGCCATCACCGCAGAGAGCGTTTCAAAACTGGATTGGGTATGGTGGGCGATGACCATCGCCAGGGTAGTTTTGCCCGTACCGGGCGGCCCCCACAGGATCAATGAGGAGAGTTTATCCGCAGCAATTGCCCGCCGCAGCAGCTTGCCCTGCCCAACGATATGCGCCTGACCGATGTACTCGTCCAGGTTCTTGGGCCGCATCCGCGCCGCCAGCGGCGCCTCGGTTTCCATCTTCTTTTTCATCGAATGGCTAAAAAGATCCATGTTGTGATTGTACCATGAACAGGTGTTCTAAAGCAATTCAGAGAAAGGCTTCGCTGGCGGAATGTCAGCAAAGCCTTATCTTCAAAATTATGAATTGTCGTTCTGCATCCACGCCATCAACGCTATCAATGAAGTGACCTGCCCATCCGGCACCCACTCGCTTCCGGCAGATTTCAGTTCAGGGCTGCTCACCCGCCGGGTGATCCACACGGCCTGCATGCCCAGCTTTTTTGCTCCGGCGACATCCGCGTTCAGGCGATCGCCCACCATCAACACCCGCGACGGGTCCGTCACGTTCAAAGCCCGCATGGCTTCTTCAAACATCTTCGGGTGCGGTTTGCGCATCCCCACCACAGCAGACGTAAAAATTACATCCAGATAAGGCCGCAGTCCGGCATGATCCACCTGACGCTGCACATCATCATCGTCCGCCGCATTGGAAACCAACCCCAGCTTGCAGCCATGTTGTTTCAGGATTTTCAATACGGGGAGCGCATCTTCTTCTACATGCCAGCTGGCTTCAAACACTTCATACATGGCCTGTAAAGCCGCACGCACATCGGCCTCCGGCGCATCAGGATAGCCATGGTCCGCCAATAATTCCTTCAGCAGGCGGCGGGTGGTATATTCAATCAGGTTTTCATCACGATGTCTAAAATAATGCTGCAAGCGGGTTTCATAGGCATCAATCAATGTCTTCGTACTGATATCATAACCCAGGCCCTGCACCGCACGTGCCAGGACGCGATCAGCCTGGTGGATGACTTCCCTTTTATCCCCTTCGAAATAAATCAGTGTGCCGCCCAGATCAAACAATAAAGCGTCAAAATTGCAATACATCCCCAATCAAACATCCTCTCAAATTCTTCTGGTCAATATCCTTTTTCTGGATCAAATTGATTATATAGCGGTTCCCCATTGACGTAGCGATGCAAGTTTGCTGCAAACAGTTTGGCCGCCCGCTGGCGGTACGCCGGGCTGGTCCAGGCCACATGCGGTGTGATGATCACATTCGGCAGCGACCAGAAAGGCGACTCCGGCGGCAGCGGTTCCTTCACAAACACATCCAATACAGCTCCGGCCAATTTCTTTTCGGTCAAGGCAGTGTACAGGGCATCCGGGTCAATCACCCCGCCCCGGCCTGCATCCACCAGCATGGCCGTTGGTTTCATCGCGGCCAGTTCTGCCGCTCCAATCAATCCCATCGTATCCGGCGTGCCCGGCAGCACAGAAACAACAAAATCACATTCCTGCATCATTGAGCGCCTTGCTTCAATCGGATACAGGCGGGTGAAATACTGTCCCTCCGGGTCGCCAATTCCCTCCAGCCGAAAGCTATGATCTTCCGGATGCATGACATCCCGCTTGGCAGCCAGAATGGACACATCGAACGGCTGCAAAACCCGCGAAACCTCCCGCCCAATACTGCCATAGCCAAGGATGCCCACCGTACTGCCGCGCAGTTCCAGCGGCTCAAAACGCTCCCAGCGGCGGTCGGGCCAGCCCTTATCGCGCTGATTCGCCATCAAGTCCGGCAGACGGTGACCCAGCGCCAGCATCATCGCCACGATGTATTCCGCCACCTGGGGCGCAGCCGCCCCACTCATCGTCGTCACGATCAGTCCTGGTTTTTCCAGTACGCCCGCTCCCCGCTCCGACTCGATCCCCACGAAATGGGATTGATACCACTTCAATGCCGGCACTTTATCCACCTCGGGCAGCTCTCGCGCAGCATACAGCACCTCAACACGCTTCCACATGTCTGCCGTTACATTTTCCGGCTTTCTGACCGTGATGTTCAGGCGCGGTGAAACCGCCCTCAGCTCTTCGAGGATATCCTCGGGATAAGGAACCGTAATTAAAACTTCAATCGTCTCTGATCCTGTCATTATTTCTCTCTTCTTTTTCTTTGCGTTTCGCCAGGCGTTTCTCCCGTTCTTTTTTACTGCGTTGACTCAACTTGCGCAGGGACACAAAACGGGCGCTTTCTTCCGGCTGCCTGCGGCTTTTTACCCGCAGTATCAGTCCCAGTGCTGTTGACCCCACTCCCGCCGTCAACAACCCCAACCCGCCGCGCTCTGGCTCGGTGATGAAGTAAATCGCCACACAAATAAAACCCAGCAGCATGAAAAATTCACCCACACGCCTTACAAAACCCATCTTCCTCCAAAAATGCAGCCGGTGTCCTTTTCATAACGCGCAGTTATCCGGGACACCGGCTGTTTTCACACAATTTTATGCTTTAGCGATCACCGTGCGGCTCTGCTCACGCATATACATGGCGAGGTAATACGGCCCGCCGGCATTCTTGCCGGTTGCGCCGGAGGCTTTCCAACCGCCAAAAGGCTGGAAGCCCGGCCATGCGCCGGTGCTGGCGCCCTGCGGCCGGTTGACATAACTTACCCCGACCTCAATGTTCTCAAAGAACCACTCGGCTTCTTCCGGCGTGCCATAGAAACCCGCCGTCAGGCCATAATCCACGCTGTTGGCAATTTGCATGGCCTCATCCAGGCTTTCCACCTTGCCAATCGTGGTGATGGGCAGGAACATCTCCTGCTTCCACAGGCGATGCTCGAAAGGCAGGTCTGCCGCCAGGGTCGGCGCACAGAAATAGCCCTTCGATAACTCACCCTCTGTCCACACCTTGCCGCCAGTGAGGATCGTGCCGTCTTTGCGCAGCTCTTCAACAAAATCCTGATACTCCTGCCAGGATTTCTTGTTGATCACCGGGCCAAGGTACACACTGCGGTCGGTGGGGTCACCAATGCTCAACTTCTCTGTCAGGGCCACCACGCGCTCGACCAGGGCGTCATACACCGGCGCTTCCACCAGCACCCGCGAGCAGGCCGAGCATTTTTGTCCCTGCAGGCCAAACGCCGAGCGCACGATCCCCAGGGCAGCGGTTTCAATATCGGCATTGCGGGAAACGATGGCGCAGTTCTTGCCGCCCAGCTCCATGATCAAAGGACGCACATATGTGTATGCAGCAAACGAGCGGTAGATCCCCATCCCCACCGGGTAGGACCCGGTGAAAGTGACCCCATCCACTTCCGGGCTGTCAATCAGGGCCTGACCAAGCGTGCTGCCGGGGCCGGTCACGAAATTGACCACGCCGTCCGGGAAGCCTGCATCCAGCAAACAGCGGGTAAACAGGTAAGGCAGCAAGGGGGTATCGCTGGATGGCTTGATCACCACCGTGTTACCTGCTACCAGCGCCGCCCCCACCGGGCCGCCGGTCAAGGCAGCCGGGAAGTTGAACGGGCTGATCACCAGCCACACGCCATACGGGCGCATCACCGAAGTATTGCGCGAGACAAACCCGGGCAGCGGGTCGGGCAGCATCGGGGTCACAAAACCGTCATGCTCTTCCATCATCTGGCAGGCATGGCGCATCAACTCAGCCGCTTCAGCTACATCGCCCAATGATTCCATGCGATTCTTGCCAACCTCGAACGTCATCGCCGCGCTCATCGCAAACAGGCGCTCATCAATCAAGTCGGCGGCTTTGCGCACCAGTGCCACGCGCTCCTGCCATTTCATCCGGCTCCAGGCGGGAAAAGCCGCCCGGGCGGCTGCCAGCGCATCCTGCCCGTCTTTGGCGGTGCCTTTTTGAAAAACACCCAAAACCTGCTCAGCATCCATTGGCGTGCGGTCATCAAACTTTTCTTTGCAGAAACGTTCTTCCCCGCCAATCAGCAACGGATATTCCTGCCCCATTTCTGCTTTTACCTTCACCAATGCATCATTGAATCTGGTGTGCAGTTCTTCCGGGGGATTAAACATCGTAGCATACGTCAGCTTGAACGAGCTTTCAGCCGTCATACCGGATAACCTCCTTGAAAATATAGATGCAAAACAAACTGGCCGGACCTCCCGGTCATAAAACAAGTATAGCCCAACTGACTGCGCCCGTCAAAAATTCAGGCAGCGATTTCCGTAAAACCCCGCATCATGCAGGCTTTGCGCTACCATCTTTGCAATTCAAAATTGTATTTTCAGGTTTTTTTGTTTTTCTTTGCGGCCTGGCGGCTTTGCGTGAGATTCAATCAATCAACCCATTTGCGCCGCGAGCCATTCTGCGCTACACTCAATTTATGACACTGGATTCAGTACACACCACCTGCATTGGCATTGACATTGCCCCCAGCCGCCGCCCGTTCAGCTATGCTGCCCTGGGTAGCGATAAGCGCCTGCTGGCAATGGGCCAGTGTCAAATCCTGGAAATGCTGGCCTTCATCAGCGGGCAGCAACAGGCCCTCATCGCCCTGAATGCCCCCTTCCGCCCTAACCAGGGATTGATGCAGCAGGACGAGGTCCGCGCGGCCTTTGCGCCGCGCCCCACAGGCAGCCACTGGACAGACCTGCGCGTAGCAGAATATCAGCTCCATGCCGCCGGGATCACCGTTCCCCATACGCCGGCCCGCGAGAAAGATTGCCACGGCTGGCAGCGGCATGGCTTCACCCTGGCGCAAAATTTCTCCGGCTACGGGTTCCAGCAGTATGCCTCAACCGAAGACGCCCCGCTGCAAATGCTGGAAACCCAGACCGACGCCATCTTTCACCTGCTCACCGGCCATGCCCCCGCCGAAGACAGGCTGCTGGAAGGCCGCTTGCAGCGCCAGATGCTGCTGCACGAACACGACATGCCCGTCACCGACCCGATGGATTTGTTTGAAGAGATCACCCGCTTCCGCTTGCTGAAAGGCGAGCTGGCGATCAACAACGTTCTTTCCACCGGCGAGCTGAATGCCCTCATGGCCGCCTGGCTGGCCTGGCTGGCGGTCAACGAACCCGGAAAAGTTCAGAAATTCGGCACGGCAGAAGAAGGGGAGATCTACCTGCCGCTGGCGAAAGAGCAAGGGTTTTAATTTTTTCCGTAGGGACAGGTTAGAAACCTGTCCCTACTGTATTTAACGGGGTGTTTTTGAAATCAATAGAATTAACCAAATTAAGCCTACCTCAATAATGGACGAATCACCTGATCCCTGATTGACGAAACTACGGTATCATGTAAGAAACACTTTGTATCGGAGCCGTAACCACCCCATGCTGACCATTTTCGACATCATTTCCAATATTCTCACCGTAACCATCCTGCTCATCATCGGGCTGGAAGCATGGGGTGTCTTCAAACCCAGCCTGCGCAGCCGCTTGTTCTACTTCGTTGTCCGTTATGGCTACAAGCCCCTCACCCATCGTCTCCCGCTGGCCAAACGAAAAGCACGTATCGAACTGCTGCGCTACCTCGTGCCACGCAACATTACCACCAGCCTGATCCAGGTGGGAGACATTCCCGCAGAATGGGTCAGCCCGCTGTTCACCTCAGATGAATACATCCTGCTCTACCTGCACGGCGGCGGCTACACCAGCGGATCGCCGGCCCTGCACCGCGACCTGGTGCACCGCATTGCCCGTGCCGGTGGGATGACCGCCCTTTCGATCGCGTACCGCCTGGCCCCCGAACACCCCTTCCCTGCCGCCCTGGAGGATGCCCTCTTCGCTTACCGCTGGCTGCTGCAACAAGGCTACCCTCCAGAGAAAATCGCCCTGGCCGGGGACTCCGCCGGCGGCGGCCTGTGTGCTGCCCTGTTATTGACCCTGCGCGATACCGGCGAGCCCCTCCCCGCCGCGGCCGCCCTGCTCTCCCCGTGGACAGACCTGACCATGAGCACCGAATCGGACCAGGAGCTGGAAGCGCGGGACGCCCAACTCACCAAACGCGGTCTGCTGGAAATGGCCGATGCTTACCGCGGCACACACGCTGCCGATGAACCGCTCATTTCCCCCCTGTTCGCAGAACTGCACGGCCTGCCGCCCCTCCTCATCCTGGCCGGCACGGATGAAATGCTGCTGGACGATTCCGTCCTGTTTGCCGACAAAGCTGGTGAAGCCGGGGTGGAGGTCACCCTGCAAATTCGCGAGAATATGGGGCACGTCTACCCCGCCTTTGCAATGATCATCCCGGAAGGCCGTCAGGCGATCCGCTTCATCGGCGCTTTCATTCGCCGCCACACAGGGAATGAATAAAACCTTATCGATTCGCCTCCTCCCGCAGATTGGGCTGCTGTGCCCTCCGCAAGCTCACCCGAGACTTTTCGCCCGATCCGCATTCATCAACACTCCCTGTACGAGGTTCAAACCAGGCCCCCTTGTCAAAAAGGGGGATTTAGACCCAAAACCAACAATTCACAACTACTACTTTGCGTGTAATCTTCCTCCCGCAGACCAAAAACCTCCCACAGGCAATTCCGTTGTTTGTAGGGACAGGTCTCCTGACCTGTCCGCCCCCGCAGAACACTGAATTCACATCCTCCCGCAGGGAAATCAGTTGTACAAAAATATAGGCAAGCATGGGATCATTGCAAAACCCCAACTTGCGGGAGAGGGAAAAAACAAAGACCCTTTCTCCCAAAACTGGAGGAAGGGGTCTTTAAGTATAAATTCGGCGTAGCCGCCTTATTTTTTCTTTCCGGCTCCCGACTCAGCAGGCCGCTTCCCACGCAGGCCAAAGACCAACAGTCCAATACCCGCGCCCAACCCATACAGGCCGGAAATACCCGGCGGCAGCATCCATACCAACCCCAAAATCACAAGAGAAAAGATCCCAAAACCGATCATCTTCTTCACCCAAACTTCATCCCCGCCGTCCAAAAGCGAAATCGTCAGCCAGCCCATGGCAAAGCCCAGCACCAACAAACCAATCCCGCCAGACAGTGAACCCAGTAATTGTTCGATAAATTCCAAAGCCTCATACATGATCGTATCCTTTCCTTCCTTGTTTGTTTCCTAAAAAACCAGCGCCCATAAAACCCACAGACCAATCATCACCAGCCCGATCGCGCCGCGCACCAGCACTGCCTGCCCAAAACCCAGGGCCATGCCGCCCGTGGAACCGAGCGCCTCGCGCCAGTTCTTCAAGCGGATCGCTTCCACCAGGAAGAGGCCGGTCAGCATCACCAGCAGCCCGCCGATTGGCGTGAGGAAAAAGCTGGCAATCAGCCCGGCCAGAACGGAGCCGCCGATCGCCCACCAGCTGGCGCCCTTTGCGCGCGCACCTGCCCCCATAATTACATTATCTGCCAAATTACCGGCGATCATCAACAAGGTCATCACGATGAAAATGGCCCACACCCACCAGGCAGAAAAACCAGTAACCAGCGCATACACCAATGCCGCCACCCAGATGACCACCAGCCCCGGCATGCCGGGAATGACCAGGCTCACCAGGCCAGCCAGCATAATAACAAAGATCAGCGCGTTGAGAAATACGATTCCAAATTCAGCCATGTGTTCCTTATAGACACTTCCTGTCATTGCAAACGAGCCCTGAGCTTGTTATTACCCTCGAAGGGTTCAAAGGGCGGGGAAGATTATCAAGATCCGCTTCGGCTCAGCCCACGCTCTGCTTCTTCGCAATCACATCCATAATGCTTCTTACTGCTCCGCCTTAATGACTTCAATGCCGCCCATCCACGGACGCAGCACTTCCGGCACCACCACGGAGCCATCCGCCTGCTGGTAATTCTCCAGCACGCCAATCATCGTGCGCGGCATGCCCAAACCGGAGCCATTCAAGGTATGCACCAATTGTAAGCGCTTTTCACCCTTCGGACGATACTTAATATTCGCCCGCCGCGCCTGGAAATCCGTAACGTTTGAAATCGAGGACACTTCCAGCCATTCACCGCAGCCCGGCGCCCACACTTCGATATCGTAGGTCACTGCAGCGCCAAAGCCCAGATCGCCGGTGCAGAGCTGCAAGATGCGATAGGTCAGGCCCAGCTCGGTGCAAGTCTGCTCGGCATCGGCCACCATTTTCTCCAACTGCTGCTGGCTTTCTTCCGGTTTGCAGTAAATATACATCTCTACCTTATCGAATTGGTGACCGCGTTTAATACCGCGCACATCGCGTCCGGCGCTCATTTTTTCCCGCCGGAAGCAGGGCGTGTATGCGGTATAGTACCGCGGCAGGGCAGCCTCTTCAAACACATCGTCCATGTGCAGGCCGGTCAGCGGCACTTCCGCTGTGGGCACCATCCACAAGTCTTCTTCGTGGTCATGGTACAGGTTGCCCTCAAACTTGGGCAGTTGCCCGGAAGCGTACAACGTAGCCTCGCGCACCATGAAGGGCGTGTATTTCTCGGTGTAGCCCTGGCGGATGTGCAGATCCAGCATCCAGGCGATCAACGCCCGCTGCAAGCGTGCTCCCGCGCCGCTCAACACATAAAAGCGCGACCCGGTGATCTTGACGCCCTGTTCAAAATCAAGGATACCCAGTTGCGGGCCGAGTTCCCAATGCGGCAGGGGTTCAAAATCCAGCTGTGGAATTTCGCCCACTGTACGCACCACCACGTTCTCGCTCTCATCCTTGCCCAGCGGGGTAATCGCATCAGGGATGTTGGGAATGCCTTCCAACAGTCTGGTCAGGGCATCTTCCACCTGCTTGACCTGCTCATCCAGCGCGGTGATCTTGTCCGCCACGCCGCGCATTTCTGCGATCTTTGCCTGGCGGGCATCTTTATTCTTCATCTCCCCAATCTCGCGGGAGACAGTGTTGCGCTTGGCTTTCAATGCTTCCACCTCAACCAGCAGGCCCCGGCGCTGCACATCCAGCGCGGCCATATCGTCCACCACGGCGGTATCCATATTTCGTTTTTGCAATGCTTCGCGCACCACGTCCGGTTCTTCACGTACTAAATTGACATCTAACATCGCTCACCTCTCTGACAACAGATATAAAAAGCCCCCCTCTCGTCTGCAGGACGAAGGGGGTCATCGTGGTGCCACCTGCATTTATCTTCTATCCCTTAAAATAGAAGTCTCATTTTGCGATAACGGATGCAACCGGTTCCCTTACGGCACAAAGGCCCCTCCAGGAACAACGCATCCCCCACGAGGGATGGCCGGGGTGGAAATTCGTCATTCTGTCTGCCAGCTCGCACCATCCGCTGGCTCTCTGAAAAGCATCCTGACTACTGTGCCCCGAGCTCGTCTTTCATATTGTACTGACAGCATTATAACAAAGAATCAAAAAGAGTGCGTCATCAACGCACTCAGTATCAACAAAAATCAAATGTTGTCATCGCGAGGGAGCCTTTAGGCGACCGTGGCGATCTCATTCACTAGACAGGAGATTGCTTCGTCGGTCAGAGGCCTCTTCGCAATGACATCCTTTATACTCTACGGGATATCTAACCTGTACCCCACCCCGCGCACGGTCTTGATATACCGCGGATGGCGCGGGTCTTCTTCCACGGCCTGGCGCAGCCAGCTGATATGCACGTCCAGCGTGCGGGTATCGTCCGTGTAGGCGGTTTCCCATACCTCGCTAAACAGATTTTCGCGCTTCAAAATTTTACCGGGGTGTTCCATCAGCAGGCGCATCAATACCACCAAACGGGGCGTCAGGCTGGCCTTGCGATTGTCGCAGCGCACCCAGCGGTGATCAACATCCAGAGCCAGCGGCCCCACCTTGAGCAGATTACTTTCCTCTACCGGAAGTAAAGGACGGATGCGGTTAAGCAGCTTCTGCAGGGTGAAAGGCTGGATCAATATGCAGTCCGCTTCCACACTTTCGGGGTCGGTATAGTCTTCATCAATAATGAAAATCACCGGCAGATCAGGTGTGGCACGATGGATCGCGCGTACAATGCCCTTGCCATTCGCCCGCATTGACTCAGCATCCACCACGACCACATGTGGATGGGAACCAGCCAGCTGCGCCAACGCAGCCTTGCCGCTGGGCACACTTTTTACTTCATAACCCTTGCGGGTTAATCCAGTAAAAAACGAGGGGCGGTCCGCCCTTTTTCCTTCTATAAGGAGGATTCTGGCCTTTGGAGTTGCCAAAAAATGCGCCTGCCTTTCAACGATCTGCTAAAAAAATTACAAATTGTGACTCTTTTCCACCCTAAAGGATGGTGAATTGAAAAAACATAACCAACACCAGAATTTTGATCCGCCACGTTGTTCAAAACGGACCAATCAATCCCCCAACCCCTCCCCATGCATACCTTAAAATTCGATCGGGGGTGAGGTTACACTATTATACACGAATCTTTAATCATTTGTTAAAAACCTCTTCAATCTTAACAAACTTTAATACAACTGCCTATCAGCCAAAAAAACTTGTCCGCGGAATCATTGCAAGAACTAAATATTTGCACGCAGTCCGCCGCCGTGTTAGAATAGGTCAGATTGATTTTAATATCCCAAAATTCGGGAGTACGTATGTCTCAAATGATTGAAGTTGTTATCGAAAGCCTGCGCGTCAGCCTCACCAACCAGCAGCGAATTGTTGTGCTGCGGGAACTGCATGTTGACCGCTACCTCCCGATCTGGATCGGTCCCTTTGAAGCTGAATCGATCACCATCGCCCTGCAGGAAATTGAGATTGCCCGCCCCCAGACCCACGACCTGATGAAAAACATCGTCAACGTCCTGGGCGCCCGCCTGATCCGCGTCGAGATCAGCGCCCTGCGGGATGACGTCTTCTATGGCAGCCTGGTGCTGGACGTAAACGGCGATACCCTCAACGTCGACTCGCGTCCTTCCGATGCCCTCGCCCTGGCGGTACGGGCGCATGTGCCCATCCTCGTCGCCAGAGATGTGATGGACAAAGCCGGCATCGTTCCCGAAGAATCCATCGAAACCGCGGAAAGCGAACCCGGATCGGTTGAAAATGGGGAACAAGAAGATATCAAAACAGAGCGATTAAGCATTTTTGAGGACTTCCTTGAAAACCTTGAGAAGGATGATGAGGACGAGGATACGGACCAGGACGAAGCACCAGACATCAACGCTCCCGAAGCATAAAACGCCAAAATTATCGGGGGGATGTTCATACAGGCATTTTACCCCGCAACAGACAAGGTTTAACCGGTATCCTTGATGAGTGACCAGATTTTCTCAAACGATGGCATCTCCGAAGAGATCCAGGCTCAGCCCAACAGCCGCGAAGCAGAAGAAGCAGTGCTGGGCGCTGTACTCATGGATCAGGAGATGTATTACGATGTCGCCCAGTTTTTGCGGGCCGAGGATTTTTACATCGTCCGCAACCGCTGGATCTGGGAAACTTTCTCCCGCCTGGTCGAACGCCGTGCCCCGATTGACTTCATCACCGTATGCGAAGACCTGGAAAACGAAGGCCACCTGCAGGAAGTTGGCGGCCAGGCCTACATCACCTCGCTGATCAACCAGACCCCTACCTCCCTGCACGCCGAAGCCTACGGGCACATCATTGAAGAAATGTCCCTGCGTCGCAAGATGCTCCAGTCGGCCAATCAACTTGCCGGCCTGGCCTTTGACCAGGGCAAATCGGTCGACACCGTCCTCGATGAAGCCGAGAAATCCATTTTCAGCATCAGCGAGCGGCGCGCCTCCACCACCTTGCAGCCCATCGACGAAGTGCTGAGCAACGTCTATGACCGCATCGATCAGCTCTCCAAGCGCGATGAGGACATCTACGGCGTACCCACCGGGCTATTTAAACTGGACGGTCTGCTGGGCGGACTGCAAAAATCTGATCTGCTCATCATCGCCGGACGCCCTGGGATGGGGAAAACCGGTTTCATGCTCGGCGTAGCAAAAAACGCCGCCCAAAAACACAAAAAACACGTCGCCATGTTCTCGCTGGAAATGTCCAACGAGCAGCTGGTGCAGCGTCTCATCGCCCAGGAAACCGGCATCGACTCCCAACGCCTGCGCACTGGCAAGCTTAACGAAGACGAATGGCCGCTCTTCACCCATGCCATCGAAGTCCTCTCGGACACCACCATCTTCCTCGATGACACCCCGGCCATCACCCCCTTGCAGCTGCGCACCAAATGCCGCCGCCTGCACCTGGAATTCAACCTCGATCTGGTGATCATTGACTATCTGCAATTGATGAGCGGCGACCTGCGCAACGACAACCGCGTGCAGGAAGTCTCTTACATCTCCCGTAACCTGAAAGTGCTGGCCCGCGAGCTGAACGTGCCCGTGCTGGTCGGCGCCCAGCTTTCCCGTGCCGTTGAGCAGCGTGTCGACAAGAAGCCCGTCCTCTCCGACCTGCGCGAATCCGGCAGTCTTGAACAGGACGCGGACATTGTCATGTTTATCCATCGCCCCGAAGACGCCGTCACCGAAAATCAGGATTTCATCAAATCCGAGATCATCGTTGCCAAGCATCGTAATGGTCCCACCCACCCCGGCATTGACACCATCTTCATGAACCGGCTGGCCCGCTTTGAAAACGCGGCAGCGGAAGAGTATCATTAATTCGATGATGAACGCCTTTCCTGGTTTTTCCGCAGGCAAGACCGCGATGATCGACATCCCGGAGCCGTTCTTCAGCGAACTGCTGCCGCTGATCGACAACCTCGCTGAGCTAAAAGTCACCCTGTACGCTCTGTGGTTTTTCAATCATCAGGAAGGCAGCATCCGCTATATCCGTGAAGCCGACTTCAGCAAGGATACCGGCTTGCTCAATGGACTGGATGCCAACCCGGATGCCGCCCGTAAACTTCTGGCGGACGGGCTGGAACGGGCCGTGCAGCGCAACACCCTGATCAAGGCGGAGACCGGAACGCAGGCCATCTACTTCCTCAACTCCCCCCGCGGACGGGCTGCCATCACCGCCCTGAAAGCGGGCAAATGGTCACCGGATGAGATCTATCCCCCTCCAGTCAACCTGGAAGTGGGACGGCCTAATGCTTTTCAGCTATACGAACAAAACATCGGTCCGCTGACCCCGCTCATCGCTGACACCCTGCGTGAGGCGCTGGAAACCTACCAACCGCAGTGGATCGAAGAAGCTATTCAAATTGCCGTGGAAAAAAATGTGCGCAACTGGCGTTACATTGAAGCCATTCTTGACTCCTGGCAGAAAGAAGGACGCGATGGAACCTCTCGACAAGGCGCTGAATCAAGTCGGAAAAAATACCTCGGCGGCGAACTCGCCGACTTCATCGAACATTGAGCCAAGCACTACCCTCGGTGATCCCAACTGCAAGGTCTGCGGCGGGGTGGGCT
The DNA here is from genome assembly GCA_964447155.1 of uncultured Anaerolineaceae bacterium. Classification (GTDB taxonomy): domain Bacteria; phylum Chloroflexota; class Anaerolineae; order Anaerolineales; family Anaerolineaceae; genus SMBSF63. The sequence goes on along the minus strand of CAYURM010000033.1, from coordinate 2,391 downwards.
TTGTGTATAACAACGTGCCCCTCAGCCACCCGGATTATGGCAAGATGCAGGTGTGTGTCTGCCGCCAGCGAGATGTGCGCCAGCAGCAGCAGGAACGCCTCTTCCGCCTGAGCAATCTGGAAGCCTTCCGCGAGATGACCTTTGATAGTTTCAAAACAAAGGGGCACATCGCCCTGAATGAGCGTCAAACCCGGTCATTGAGCGCCGCCCACAACGCAGCCCAGCACCTGTCCGAGCATCTCGATGGCTGGCTGGTGCTGATGGGACAGTACGGCTGCGGCAAAACCCATCTGGCCGCCGCCGCCGCCAACTTCGTCGTGAGCATGGGCGTGCCAACCATTTTCCTCACCGTGCCCGACCTGCTGGACTGGCTGCGTTTCTCCTATGGCAGTCAGGAAACCAACTTCGAGAGCCGCTTTAACGAAATCCGCGACATCCGCCTGCTGGTGCTGGATGACCTCGGCACGCAGAACGCCACCCCCTGGGCCGCAGAGAAACTGTATCAGATCATCAATTACCGCTATGTCAACCGCCTGCCCACCATCGTCACCACCAACGTGGAACTGGACGATATCGACGGGCGGGTCAGCTCCCGTTTGCAGGACCCCGACCTGGTGACCGTGATCAAGATCCTTGCGCCCGACTACCGCGCGCCGGGCAAAGATACCAGCCACCCGCAGCTTTCCTCATTGCACCTGCATGCCAAACGTACGTTTGGCAATTTCAGCATGCGTGAGAATGAGAAACTGCCCGCCGCACAGCAAAAGACAATGGATAAAACCTTCCGCGCCGCCCAGCGTTTCGCCGAGAAACCTTCCGGCTGGCTGGTCCTGATGGGCGCATACAGCACCGGCAAGACTCATCTGGCAGCGGCCATTGGTAACTACCGCCATGCTGAGGGCGACGAACCCATGTTCGTCGTCGTCCCCGATCTGCTGGACCACCTGCGCGCCACCTTCAGTCCCAGCAGCACCGTCTCTTACGACCGCCTCTTTCAGGAAGTGCGCACCTCCCCGCTGCTCATCCTTGATGACCTCGGCACACAGAGCGCCACCCCCTGGGCGCGCGAGAAACTCTACCAACTGCTCAACTACCGCTACAATGCCGAGCTGCCCACCGTGATCACCACCTCCTCGCCCCTGGAAGAGATCGATAACCGCATCAGCAGCCGCATGCTGGACGCCACCCTGTGCACCATCCACTACATCGACGTCCCGCCCTACCGGCCGGGAACCAGCAAACGGCGCAAGTAATTTTTTTGTGGACAGGTTTCTAACCTGTCCGCCAACCCTGCCACACATACACCCCATCCACGAATGCATTATCGAATCTCCCCATCAGACAATCACCTCACCCAACGGGATCCGGACAGGCTGGTCCCAAAGGGATGCTTCGCAAAAGCCTGTCAACAAAACCCGGGGTATTAATACGCAAACCTGGATATAATCCCATTATCACCATAAGGACAGGTCTCCTGACCTGTCCCCCTAACCCCGATAAAAAGACCTCACCACCCGCAAAACCAATAATCACATGCCCAACAACCTTCCCATCCGAAAAACCTCCCCGCGCCTGAAAGACTATGACTACAGCCAGCCAGGGATGTAATTCGTCACCATCAACACCCACAAAAATATCCTCCTTTTCGGACATATCACCCAGGCGGAAATGCAGCTCAACCCGGCAGGAAAAATTATTCAGGGCACGTGGCAAAATTTCCCCAACATTTATCCCGGTCTCCAATTGGACACCTTTATTGTCATGCCCAATCATCTGCATGGCATTTTATTCCTGACGGATGAATTACCAAACGGGAAATCTGTATCAGACATCATCCGTGGATTCAAAACCTGGTCTGCCAGAAAGATCAACGAAATACAAAGTACGAAAGGCTCACCGGTTTGGCAGCGTTCTTTTTATGACCATGTCATCCGCGATGAACGATCCCTGGAAAAAATACGCGAATACATCGTCAATAATCCCCTGAAATGGGAAATCACCAAGGGATATCATTCCTGTGACGAGCTGTATGATTAGTTGATTCTGTATAGACGATTGATATTTCTAATGGGGCACGGACAGGCTGGAAACCTGTCCCGACGAAAACGCTATGTGTTAATACGTAATCTTGTATAATAATGACTGTCTGGCCGTAGGGACAAGTCTTTGCGAAGTCTCCATCTCTACGACCCTCCCCATCAGGTAAGAAAACCTGGTCTTTCTGGAATCTGGCACTGATCCGTGCTGTACTTGAAATCGCAAAATCAATATCAGGAGGGAATAATGATCAAAGAAATCAACTCCGAAGACGAAATTATTAAATTAACCCAGTTATTAACTTGACTTTAGAGTTCAGATAGACATAGCACCTTAATAAAAAGTAGAATTGTT
>CAYURM010000032.1:0-42653 GCA_964447155.1 uncultured Anaerolineaceae bacterium | reverse complement strand
AGCGGGGACGACGGGACTTGAACCCGCGATCTCGGCCTTGACAGGGCCGCATGTTAGACCAACTACACCACGCCCCCGAGCCCAAATATCTTATCACAATCCAACACCTTCGTCAAGTTTTCAAAATCAAGCGAATTCAGGAATTACACCTGCTATTTTTCAAAATGCGTATTAATTTGTACAGAAAGCCGGTCTGAAAGTGATGTATACTTTCAGGAACATTCCTGGCATGCACGGAAACTTTCCGCTGCCATGAGAGGTCAATTATGAATACATACAAGAATAAACGCATCCTGATCACTGGCGGCTCCAGCGGCATTGGCCTGGCCCTTGCCCGCCAGCTTTCCTCCCTGGGAGCATCCGTACACCTCCTGGCACGCTCCCCTGAACGCCTGCAATCCAGTCTGAAAACCATCAAAGAAATGCGAATTTCCCCTGAACAGAATTTTTCCGCCATCCAGGCTGATGTGACCGATCTGGAGACCCTTGCCCCTGCTCTGGATCAATTCGAGCAAGCATTTGGAGCGCCAGATATCGTCATCAATGCTGCCGGGGTCGCCCACCCGGGAGAATTTGCCGAACTGGAAATAGAAACCTTCCACTGGGTAATGGAGATCAACTATTTCGGCACAGTTAACGTCATCAAACTCCTTCTGCCTGCTATGCGAAAACGCGGCAGCGGTCACATCATCAACTTCTCCTCGATTGCCGGCTACATGGGCGTTTACGGCTACACCGCCTACGGCGCTTCCAAATACGCCGTGCGCGGCTTCTCGGACGCGCTGCGGGCCGAATTAAAACCCAAAGGGATTGCCGTCTCGGTTATTTTCCCGCCAGATACCGACACCCCGCAACTGGCGTATGAAGGTCCGTTCAAACCGCCCATCACCAAAATCCTCTCCGGTAATGCCAAAACCATGACCGCCGACGAAGTCGCCGCCATCACACTGCGCCAGGCAGCAAAGCAACGCTACATCATCACCCCCGGCTTTGAAAGCTCCCTTTTCTTTACACTCAGCAGCCTCCTCGGACGCCTGATCTATCCCATCATGGACATGCAAATCACCCAGGCCATTAAAAAGCTAAAACATCCGTGAACTTACCCGGTCAACGACTCTGGCACGAGAAACGCAACAGCATTGTCTTGCCATGATTGACTACTTGACCAACCCCCATTTCCATTTTTCCACGCACCATTGCCTCTCCCTGTGATATACTAAAATCGAACGCAATAAGGTGTCGTGGTGTTTGAAAAGAAGCCAAAGAGAGTTCTCACTTCTCTCAAGTTTGCGCCGATTAAAGTGCTTTTGTTTCCAAAAGAACTTTGCTCGGCGCATTTTAATAAATTCAACTACCCGCATTCCAATTCATTTTCGATAAGGAGATCACATGAAAAATGACTATATTGCAGTAGCCGATCATTCACCACAAGAGATTGAAGACGTCCTTTCCCTGGCCCTTCGCCTGAAAAAAGAATGGAAAGCCGGTGGCAACAAACCGGTTTTGAAAAATAAGACCCTCGCCATGGTTTTCCAAAAGCCCAGCCTGCGCACCCGCGTCAGTTTCGACATGGCGATGCGTCACCTTGGCGGCGATGCCCTCTACCTCTCCCCCGCAGAAATCGGCCTCGGCAAGCGCGAATCCATCGCCGACGTTGCCCGCGTCCTCTCCGGCTACGTTGACGCCATCATGGCGCGCGTTTTTGAACACGACCACATCCTCCAGCTTGCCGAATGGGCCAGCGTCCCCGTGATCAACGGCCTCACGGACTACAATCATCCCTGCCAGGGCATGGCAGACGCTCTCACCATTCAGGAGGAATTTGGTACGGTCAAAGACCTCCAGATTGTCTTCATCGGTGATGGCAATAACGTCGCCGTTTCTCTTCTACACATCGCCGCCAAACTGGGGGCAGCCAAATTCACCATCGCCTGCCCCGAAGGCTATGAAATCCCGGAAGCCGCACTGACCATCGCTAAACCCATTATGGCCGAAACCGGCACGATATTCGAAGTCGTCCGCGACCCGCGTGAAGCCGTTCAGGGCGCGCAGGTCATCTACACCGACACCTGGACCAGCATGGGACAAGAAGCAGAAACCGCCATTCGCGAACAACACTTCGCTCTTTACCAGGTCAACGACGACCTCGTCAATGCTGCGGACCCCCAGGCCATCGTTATGCACTGTCTCCCCGCCCATCGTGGACAGGAAATTACCAATGAGGTTGCTGACGGCCCGCACTCCAGGCTTTTCCCACAAGCCGAAAACCGGATGCATGCCCAAAAAGCGATCCTCGTAAATCTACTCGGAGAATAAAAAATGCAAACAAAAGATTTTATTGCAATGGAAGACCAGTTTGGCGCTCACAACTACCATCCGTTGGACGTTGTCCTTGAGAAAGGAGAAGGCGTCTGGGTAATTGATGTTGAGGGCAATCGTTATCTGGATTGCCTCAGCGCGTACTCCGCTGTTAACCAGGGTCATGTCCATCCCCGCATTCTTAAAGCAATGACCGAACAAGCCCAAAAAATCACCCTCACCTCACGCGCATTTCGCAACAGCCAGTTACCGCTGCTCTACAAAGAATTATCTGATTTAACCGGTTACGAAATGTCTCTGCCGATGAACAGCGGCGCTGAAGCAGTTGAAACCGCCCTGAAAATCGCCCGCAAATGGGCCTATCAGGTCAAAGGCATCCCCCGCCCGCAAGCCGAGATCATCGTTGCCGAAGGAAACTTCCACGGCCGCACGCTCGCCATTATTTCCGCCTCCAGCGAACCATTTTACCGGGACGATTTCCCTCCCTTCACCCCCGGTTTTGTAATCGTTCCCTATGCTGACCTGGACGCAATCAAGGCTGCCATCACCCCCAATACGGCTGCCGTCATGCTGGAACCTGTCCAGGGAGAAGCCGGCGTCATCGTTCCTCCCCAGGGATACCTTTCGGCGGTCAAGAAATTGTGTGAAGAAAATAACGTCCTCTTCATGGCAGATGAAATCCAGAGCGGCCTCGGACGCACTGGCAAGCTCTTTGCCTGTGAACACGAAGGCGTACGCCCGGACGTGATGATCATCGGGAAAGCCCTGTCCGGTGGCTTCTATCCCGTCTCGGCCGTTCTCTCGGATACCGACATCCTCGGTCTGTTCCGCCCAGGCGAACACGGTTCCACCTTTGGCGGCAATCCCCTCGGCGCCGCCATCGCCCGCGAAGCCCTTAAAGTGATCGTAGAAGAAAACCTGGTTGAGAACTCAGCTGCCCTGGGCAAATATATGCTTGATCAACTGAAAGCGATGAAAAGCCCGCACGTCAAACTCGTGCGCGGCAAAGGACTCTTCATCGGCATCGTCCTCAAACCGGAGGCCGGCGGCGCCCGCCGCTTCTGCGAAGCCCTCCAGGCCGAAGGCATCCTTGCCAAAGAGACTCACGAACACGTCATTCGCTTTGCTCCGCCCCTCATCATTGACAAAGAAACCCTCGACTGGGCATTGGAAAAAATCAATAAAGTACTCCAGTTGCCGTAGCCTGCCATTTTCAGAAAAGATAAACCAGCACCGCCCGGTCACCTGGGCGGTGCTATTTTAAACTGCCCAGGTATTTCCACCAAACCGGGGCCTGCGGTATACTAACGTTGTACAATACCTATTTGTTTTATCAGCACAATCGAGGCAGGAAGATGAACAAAAATGCAAAAATAGTTGCCACACTAGGACCAAGCAGTAACGACAAACAAACCTTATCCGCCATGATCCATGCCGGCATGGATGTCGCCCGCCTGAACTTCTCGCACGGCGATCATCAAGAACATCTGGGAAGAATCAAACTCATCAGGCAGCTCTCCGATGAATTCCAAAAACCCATCACCATTCTGCAAGACCTGCAAGGCCCAAAACTGCGCGTCGGCACGCTCCCCATCAATGGTATCCTGCTTGAGACCGGTCAAAAGATAATTCTTGCCCCTTCCGATATCGATCTCCCCGGCGAAGAGGATCTGAGCGTTACCTCGATTCCCATGGAAGTTCCCAATCTTGTCAACAATGTAAGCGTGGGCAATCGCATCCTGCTGGATGACGGTCTCCTTGAATTGAAAATTACCAATCTGGGTAAAGATTTTTTGGAAGCAGAAGTGATCCTCGGCGGTATTCTAAAATCTCATAAAGGCGTCAACCTGCCCGGCTCTGCCCTGGCAATTCCCGCCTTGACCGAAAAAGACCTGAAAGACCTCGAATTTGGCCTCGAAGTTAAGGTGGATGCTGTTGCCATTTCCTTTGTCCAGTCTGCAGAGGATGTCATCGCGCTTCGCGAAAAAATGAAAGCGATTAATCCGGCCCGGGCCAACATCCCCATTATCGCCAAGCTCGAACGCCCGCGCGCAATCGAAAACCTTGACAGCATTCTGGATGTTGCTGACGGCGTCATGGTCGCCCGCGGTGACCTGGCGGTAGAAACCTCCCCCTCACAAGTACCCATCATGCAAAAGAAGATCATTGAAGCCGCCAACCAGCGCGCCAAAATCGTCATTACGGCCACCCAGATGCTGGACTCCATGATCCACAATCCCCGCCCCACCAGAGCAGAAGCTTCGGATGTCGCCAATGCTGTCTTTGATGGCACCGACGCCGTCATGCTGTCTGGCGAAACCGCCGCTGGTGCTTATCCTGTCGAAAGTGTGGCGATGATGAGCCGAATTATCCAAGAGGCTGAAAATAATTTTGCGGACTGGGGAAAAATCCAGCCTCCATCCACCCTCAGTCCAATGGATGACGCCATCTCCATCACCAGAGCTGCCCGTGAGCTGGCCCAGGACCGCGAGGTGAACTGTATCGCCGTCTTCACCCAATCCGGCAGGACAGCCCTCTTCATGTCCAAAGCCCGCCCTACTGTGCCCATCATTGCGCTTACCCCGGATACAGAAACATATCAGCGTCTGGGCTTATATTGGGGAGTAACAGCCTTCCTGGTACCCTATGCCACCAGTGTAGAGAGCATGCTCTCGCATATTGAAGCGGCACTGATTGCCAATACCGCATTGTCGTTCGGACAGCAGGTGGTGGTCATTGCCGGGCTCCCCGTTGGCGCCATGCGTCCGCCAAACTTCACCCTCTTGCACACCATCGGTAAATCCCTTCGCACATAAACATCATTCAATCTCACAAGGCAACCATGCAAGTACGAGAAATCGACACCAACAATCCCAACGATGTTCAAAAATTCATCCAATTTCCTCTTGATCTTTATCAAGAGTCTGAATACTGGGTTCCTCCTTTTGTTTCCGAAATGAAAACAGTCATGGATCGCAAAAAACACCCTTTCTACCAGCACTCCGACGCAGCTTTTCTGCTGGCAGAAAGTGAAGGCGTGCCCGTCGGGCGCATTGCCATCCTGCACCAAAGAAACTACAGCGCATTTCACAAAGCGCAATATGGCTTTTTTTACTATTTCGATGTCATCAATGATCGTCAAACCTCAAGAGCATTATTTGAAACAGCCATCCAGTGGGCACGCAGTAGAGGAATTAAGTATATCCTCGGCCCAAAGGGATTTGCCCGCTCCAGCGGCATCGGGCTTCTGATCGAAGGCTTTGATTACCTGCCCGCAGTCGGGATGAATTACAATTATCCATACTACCAGCGCTTCGTTGAAGACGCAGGCTTCACCAAATGGACGGATCACTTATCCGGCTATATGACCACAGGGCAGCAAATTGATCCCCGCATACACGAAGCCGCCGCCAAAGTGAGACAGCGCAAGCACTTCAAAGTCATATCCTTCCAAACTAAAAGAGAAATGCGCGCTATGATTCCGGCCATCAATATCGTCAACCAGGAAGCCTTTCAATCTAACCCCGGATACTATCCTTCAACCCCTGCCGAATTCGATATGCTCGCCAAAAATATGATCCAGATCCTGGAACCTGGGCTGCCGAAGCTGATCATGAAAGACGATGAAGTCGCTGGATTCGTCATCGCCTACAAAAATATCTCACGTGGCATTCAAAAAAGCAAAGGAAAAATGTGGCCGTTTGGCTGGATAGCACTTCTCAGAGACAAAAAACAATCGCGCTTAATTGACATCAATGGCGTTGGCCTGTTACCCAAACACCAGGGGCTGGGTGCAAATGCCCTCTTGTATTCTGAACTGGAAAAGAGTATCCGGTCATCCGGCTGCGAAATAGCAGAGTTTGTCCAGATTGACGAGCAGAATTTCAAAAGCAAATCAGACATGGAACGCATCGGTGTAACCTGGCACAAACGACATCGTACTTATCAACTCTCTCTATAATAACGCATTCACCGAGTGAAAACATGACCACCCATACAAACGCTCCCGCTTCACCTGTTTCTCCTGATCCCGATCAACCCCGACTTTCTATCCCGTTTAAATTGTTATATGGCAGCGGGGATGGCGGCCGTGCCAGCTTCAATACCTTTCGGCAAATCTTCTATGCCATCTTCCTCACAGATGTCGTCGGCATCGATCCCCGCCTCGCTTCTCTCGCAGCCCTGGTCAGCATCATCTGGGATGCGATCAACGATCCGATTGTCGGCTCACTCAGTGACAACGTCCGCACGCGCTGGGGGCGCCGCAGGCCGTTCCTGCTTATCTTTGCCATTCCCTTTGCCCTGGCCTTCGTTCTCCTCTGGTGGGCACCACCCTGGCAATCCCAATTCGCCCTCGTCCTGCACGTCACCCTGGCCTACATGGTCAGCGATACCATCCAAACCCTGATCACTGTGCCTTATCTGGCCCTCACGCCCGAAATCGCCAGGGACTATGATGAGCGCACCTCCCTGACCAGCTTTCGCATGTTCTTCAACCTGGTCGCCTCCCTGCTGACCGCTGTACTGGCCCCGGAATTAATCGACTCGTTCGTTGCATCTGGTCTCACCTTGCAGCAAAGCTATCTCGGCGTAGCAGCCATCTTTGGCGGCGCAGCCGTGATCCCCTTCCTGCTCATTTTTGCCTTTGTCAAGGAAAAAGACACCCCGCCCATCATCCCCGCAGGAGAAATGACCTTCAAGAAAACCCTGCTCGAACTATGGCAAAACCGCCCGTTCCGCTATGCCACTGGCATCTATGTCTTCAACTGGATTGCTTTTGACATTGTCGCCCTGATGGTACCGTATTTCCTGTTGTACTGGATTGCCAGTGGGGACTTGCTGGCAAAATTCAGTCTCTTTGGTGCGAATATTTCCCTGGAATCAATCGTTTTGGGTGCCATATTCATTGTTGCCATTCTCACCCTGCCATTATGGAACTGGCTGGCAAAGAAATTCAGTAAAACCCGGGCCTACATTATTGGGGCAGCCATCTGGGCGGTACTGCAGATTCTCGTCTTTCTGTTGGTTCCCGAGCAAAAAGGCTTCATGGTCCTTCTCGCTGCATTGATTGGTATAACGACTTCCAATGCCCACATCATCCCCGAAGCGATCTTTCCAGATGTTATCGACTGGGCTGAGCTGAAAACAAACAACCGCCGCGAAGGCATGTATTATGGTTCCATCCATTTCATCAGAAAATTGTCCAGTGCGGTCGCTGTCTTTCTTTCCCTTCAGGTACTGGGCTGGTTTGGATACCAAAGCCCACCCGCCGGCACTGAGATATTCACCCAGCCGCCTTCCGCCCTGTTTGCCATCCGGCTGATGACCGGGCCGGTCATCACCCTGTTCTTGCTTGGCGCCATTTACTTTGCGGCACGCTATCCCATCACCCGTACCAGACAGGCCCGCATTCAACACGCCCTCCACCGCCGCAACAAATAAAATAATCCGGGTACCTCGCAATGACATCATCGAGGTACCCGGGTAGTTACTAATCCAGTAAATTGACCGCTGTATGGTTTAAACCCAACCACCGGAGCGAAGATAATCCTCCGGTGGTTTTATGTTCAATTTCTCGATAGATTCAAAACGAGGTTCCTCAAACGGCTATGCGCATACACAACCTGCCGTCACCGACTCATAACATCAGCTTGTTCACCATTGCCAGTGTTTCTTCTGGCGGTCGCAGTTTCTCATTCGGCAGGCGGTTTAAAGCAGTCCGAGGCAAATCAAACGATTCATACATCGATTGTTGTTCCGTATCCAGGTAAATTAACCCCGTCAACAACAAATTATTCACTTCAGCATCTTCCAGCATAATAAACGCCTGGAATCGATTGGTCGGATCATAATCACCGCCCAGTTTCTTGATTAAAATTGCCGTACCATCCTGCAGCTTGATTTCCTTGACCTTGCCTTCCTCTACTTCTTCAATCACAATGTCCCTGCTATCCGGGATGAAAGAAAGCTCATGAATCGGGCGCTCATTCTCCTTGCCCCAGCTATACGAATGCAGCGAGTTTTCGAGATTATGAAAGGTCACACAAGGGCTGATCACATCAATCACCGCCGTGCCCTTGTGTTTGATCGCCGCCTTCAGCAGCTCGCGCAGTTGTTTCGGGTCGCCGGCAAAAGCCCGCGCCACAAAAGTTGCATTGGCCGCCATCGCCTCCATACAAATATCCACCGGCAAATATGGATTTTTTCCCTGGCGCTTCAATTCCAGGTCTTTCTCGGCCGTTGCCGAAAACTGGCCTTTCGTCAACCCGTACACCCCGTTATTTGCAATGATATACACCAGCGGCAAATTTCTCCGGCAAACATGCTTGAACTGTCCCATTCCAATGCTGGCCGAATCCCCATCTCCCGAAAGACCAATTCCGATCATACTCCTATCTGCAAACAATGCCCCCGTTGCCAAAGAAGGCATCCGCCCATGCAGTCCGTTGAACCCGAACGACCGGCTCAGAAAATAAGTCGGGCATTTGCTGGAGCAGCCAATCCCTGAAAATTTCACCACATCTTCAGGAAGAATATTTAATTCATGGCACGCCGCAATAATCTGGGCAGCCAGCACATTATGGCCGCACCCGGGGCAAAGCGTGCTGGGAGCGCCTTGATAATCTTCTTTCGTCAGGCCAAGCGCATTTTCCTTCACTTCTTTACTTGCAGTTGCCATAATTAATCACGCTCCTTTGTCACGATCTGTTCCGTAATCCAGCCCGCCGATAAGGGCATCCCGTCAATTTTTGACAGCTTGCGTAAATAACGCGCCAGGTCCGGGAATTCAAGCGTTAGCAGCTGCTTCAATTGCCCGTCACGATTGGTTTCAATCACGTACGTATGGTCGTGCGCGCGGATGAACTGGGGCACTTCGTCAGTGAACGGCAACGCCCGAATCCGCAGATAATCTGTCGCAATGCCTTTCTTTGCCAGCAAATCTCGTGCCTCTTCTACCGCCGGATACGTCGACCCGCTGGTGATAATGCCAATCTCTGCCCGCTCCATCTTTTCCACAACCGGTTTCGGCAGCACTTCTTTTGCCAGTTCCAGCTTCAAAGACAGCCGGTCCAGTCCTTTTCTCCAGGTCTCCGGGTCTTCACTATACCGTGCGTATTCATCATGCCCCGTACCGCGCGCAAAATAAGAGCTGCCAATCCTGCGGTTGCCTGGTACCGTGCGATACGGCACACCATCATTATCAATATCCAGATACCGCCCCCATTCCTTGCCCAATGCTTTCAGGCGTTCTTCCATCGACTCCATATCTTTTTCCCACAGAATCTTGCCGCGTTTGATCGGCTCATCAGGATATTCAAACGGTTTCGACAACCAGTAATTCATGCCCAGGTCGAGATCACTCAGCACAATCACTGGTGTCTGAAATTCCTCCGCATAATCCAAAGCGCGCCAACCAAACTCAAAACACTCCTTTACCGAGCCAGGGATCAAAATAATGAATTCTGTATCACCATGACCCATAAAATGTGCAAATGTTAAATCACCCTGCGCGGATCGTGTCGGCAGGCCCGTACTGGGACCCACACGCTGCACGTCCCACACCACAACCGGCACCTCGGCATAATACGCTAATCCAAGATACTCGGCCATCAAGGATAACCCTGGCCCTGAGGTAGCCGTCATCGCCCGCAGACCGCCCCACCCGGCGCCGATCGTCATCCCAATCGCAGACAATTCATCTTCCGCCTGCACAATGGCATAGCTCGCTTCTCCGGTTTCCTCATCTTTTCGCAGCAGTGGTAAATATTCAATCAATGCTTCCGGCAGGCTTGTCGCCGGAGTGATCGGATACCAACCTGAAAACTGTACCCCCCCATAGATAGACCCCAGCGCCCCGGCCGTGTTGCCATCCGCCAAAATGTAGCCTTTCGTAGCATTCATTGGAGCGACCCGATAGGGGTCTTTCTTTTCAATATTTTCAGCTGCCCAGTCAAAACCAGCTTTAACTGCTCCGAAATTCATATCAAATGCCGCTTGTTTTCCCTTGAACTGATATTCCAGCGCTTCTTTAATCACCACCAGATCGATCTCCAGCACCTGGGCCACGATGCCCACATAAATCATATTCTCCACATACGTTTTGACTTGGCGCGGAATTTCCAGCGCTGCTGAAATCGCCTTAATCGGCATCGCATATTGCACCACATCCTCACGTATTCTTGGCAAGTTCAGATGATCGGCGTAAAACAAAACACCGCCGCACACCAGCCAGTCCGCCTCTTCCAAAAGCGTTTTTTGATTCATGGCGACAACCACAGCATCCTTATCCATCCGTCCCAGGTACCCTTCCTTGCTCACCCGAATCGTGAACCATGTTGGCAAACCTTTAATATTCGACGGGAAAATATTACGTCCCGAGACAGGAATGCCCATCTTGAAGAGCGCCCGCAGCACCGTCAGGTTCGCTGTCGCGCTTCCTGATCCATTCACCGTGCTGAACGTGATACAAAAATCATTGACGTGCGGTGTAGATAAACTATCATCGGTAGAGTCTTGAACAACCTGAACGGGCGTCATAAATTCTCCTTATAAATATAATGGTGGTTTGAGCGCGTCTGTCGCTTCACTCAAACTTCTGCCTTGCTTTCGGCTGGGGCCGCCGATACAGTAAATCCTTATGTTCGATCAACGCATCAAATCCTTGTTGATAACGTTCCTCGCAAATCGCCCTCACCATCTGTTCGTGATACTGCCAAATATGCTTCAAATATTGCAAATCCGCAAAGACATCAAGCCCCATTGCTTCATACAAATCCCAATATGATTCAAAAATTCCCGTGACAAATGTATTCTCAAGGCGGGTGTAAATCAATAAATGTAATTTTCGGTGTTCCTGGTGGGGAATTTGAACCGGGCTGCGTTCCAGCTTTTCCATTGCCTGGACCAGCAGGGCAAGCAATTCATCTTTATCTTCTTTCGTCAGCAGTTGTACAGCTTCCAGCCAGTACGCGGCTTCCAGGTGATTGCGTAACGAAGCAAACTGTCTGAAATAAGCTTCATCCAGCTCAATTGCATAAGCTACACTGTGACGAACGGTGGGATAAAACGAATAAGAAAGCCGGCGGATGCCGGTACGCGGCTTTACTTCAACCCACCCCAACGCCCGCGCCACCGCCAGCTGCTCACGCACACTGGCAACACTTGCCCCCAGCTCTTCGCCTAACACAGCCAACGACGGCAGAGCATATCCATTACCATTGGATTTTGCAAGATAAAGCAGAAAATCTGAAAGAGATGCTAACGATTGTTTCCTTTTTGGCATCACCCGTATCCCGGATTTTCATTCATCCTATTAATCAGATGAAATAGGTACGCCGAGTATAGCACGCTGTATTTTGTATGTCAAGAATCTCATTCCAGCCTCTGCCGAAGGCACAGCCTGTCAAGGCAACAACCAGTGATGCGCTTCACCTCATCCCTGGAGATAAAAACCTGACCGCAAATGAAGCGCTCAGGTTTAAGGATCATCATTTCTTGCGCTGCTGATTTTCAGGAGGTTTGATTTGGATATCATCCTTGTCAAATTCCCGCCGGCCCACTTCCGGGATATACACCACCACTGCACCCTTCAATGCCAGCACATCAATCACTTTGCCTTCACCATCCGGTGTGATCACGCGCTTGTTCCGCTTGGGCAAGCCTTTTCGTGCTTCTGCATATTGCTGATATTCATAATTCAGACAGCAGCGCAGCCGGCCACACATCCCGGTAATCTCCGTCGGCGTTAGCGAAATCCCTTGCTCCTTTGCCATACGGATCGAGATGGAATTAAAATCCGTCAAAAACTGTGAGCAGCACCGCTTCTCCAAACCACACGCCCCCATACCTTCCAGATACTTGGCCACATCTCGCGGACCAATCTGGTGCATATCAACCTTCGCTGGCGAAATACTCCGCTGCAGCACTTTCTTCAACGAGCGCAAATCAACTTTTTCTTCCCCCTCAGTACTGAACAGGATCGTCACCGATGCCCCATCAAAACTATACTCTGCCGCCACAATTTTAATATTGTCCAGCTTCATTTCGCCGGCTCTGGCTTTTGCCAACTCAACCACATCCGCTTCTTTTTTCTGCCAGCTGTGCCGGCGCATCAAATCCTGCGGTGTCGCCCGGCGGTCAATTGATTTTCGAGGTGCATTTTCTCCGGATAGCTCGGATGCATCCAGCAATTGCGCCACTTCACCAAGCTGCCAGCCGCGGCTTGTCTCTACCACCGCAAAATCTCCAATTTTCAAATCCTGTTCACGATCTGCAACAAAATGATAAACACGGCCAACCTTGGAAAACCGTAAACCGACTACTAAATTCTCTTTACCATCCATAAGAAAGTTCTTATTTTCCGGATTCGTGCAGGGCAACACTTAACCGCGCAGCAACATCCTCAGCAATTCCCTTTAACGCCTTTGCAGAAGCAGCGTCAGGGTTCGATACCACAATCGGCACACCGTCATCGCCTCCCGCACGCACATCAGGATCCATCGGAATTTTCCCGATAAAGGGAACACCGGCAGCCGCAGCCAGCTTCTCACCGCCGCCAGCACCAAACACTTCCATCCTGGTGCCATCGGGCAGTTCCAGATAACTCATGTTCTCAACAACACCCAAAATCGGGATTTCCAGTTTGTTGAACATGTGCAGGCCGCGGTTGGCATCTTCCAAAGACACCTGCTGCGGCAAAGTCACGATTAAGCCGCCGCTGACTGGCAAAAACTGTGCAATGCTCAACTGCACATCGCCCGTCCCTGGGGGCAGATCCACCACCAGATAGTCCAGGCAGCCCCACTCCACATCACGTAAAAATTGCTGGATCGCCGAATGCAGCATCGGCCCGCGCCAGATCAACGGCTGGTCAGGCTTGACCATAAAACCAATCGACATCACCCGCACACCGTACGCTACGGCCGGGCTGATCCCATTCTCCCCCGATGGCGGCAAATGGTTAACCCCCATCATGGTCGGCACATTGGGACCATAAATATCGGCATCCAGCAAACCTACCGTCGCCCCGCTCTGTGCCAGCGAGATGGCAAGATTGACAGCCACAGTGCTTTTGCCAACCCCCCCCTTGCCAGAAGCAATAGCAATCACATTCTGCACGGGAGATTTCAATAATTCGCGCTCTTTTCCATCTGAGCGGACTTTCGCTGTCATTTTAATTTCTACCGATTTCACCCCTGGCACGGCCTCAACTGCCCGACGCGCGTCGGATTCAATTTTTGTTCGCAGCGGGCATGCCGGTGTCGTCAATTCAATGGAAAATGAAACTGCACCGTCTGACACCTCTACATCCTTGATCATTTTCAGTGTAACAAGGTCCTTGTGAAGTTCTGGATCCATCACCGTTCGCAAAGCATCCAAAATATTTTCGTTGGTAACACTGGTCATATCTTAAGTAATCCTTTCATCAAAAAGACAATTTTTCGTTTCCGTCACAATTGTCCCTGTTTAATAAAAAAGCCTGAACTTCATCATAGTCCGCCTGGAATTGCCGGATCAGGGTTTCATCATCCTCCCGAATACGTTTCACGGTTCTTTGAGCACACTGTGTACATCCGCGCATCGCCCGAAAAGAATCAGCATTACAAGTCAGGCATCCTCCCATCCGTACCATCAGTAACACAAACGCCTTCTGTTTAACCAGATCATCGCTCTTCACAATATCTTCAAGCCATTGATCCCATTCTTCTCCACGCAGTCCCATCAGTGATGGAATCACCCGCAGCGGGAAAAGCATCTCAGTATCTTCATTGTACATAATTGTAAACCCTTCGGACGATGCACACCAGACTTCCCAAAGTATAGCACTATTTTCCCAAATTTCCGACTGCACCTGCTATAATAACCGCATACTATTCAGTGATTATTTTAAGGAGAAAAGCCATGCCGTCCATTGAAGCTCACAAAGAATTTACCGGTAACTCACCCACAGATTGCTATAATGCTGCCGAAAACAGTGTTGAATCACTCGGTTATTCCATTGTCAAAAAACGGCCGCTGGGCTGGCTGTTGCAGATTAAAAACAACACCATCAACGCCAACCTTGCTTTTCGCCCTGGCCGCAACACAACCGCCATCTTTGCTTTATCAAGCGACTCGGAATCAGAAGCGGCACTGCAAACTGCTGCAGAAGATATAGAAGCGGCAGTCCGCAAAAACCTCTAATCTTTCGACCCTGCCTCCAATAAAAAAAAGCGGCTCTACAGGAGCCGTTTTTACTATTCGCGTCACATCTCATTAAATTGCTGGAGAAATCAACCAACCCTTCAATCTGCAATTTTTCTCAAGCAGGAACGCTCACCTACCCAAGGAATACTTGTTTTATCGTTATGCACCAGACCGCATTCTTAATCCTGCAGCGCTTCCGCGATTTGATCAATTACTGCATCTTTTCCAATCCCGGTCAAAAACGCCAGCGTTTGGATGACGGGGACCCCAAGATCTGACGGTACCTGCGTAGTGGAGACAACCAGATCCACATTCGCCACGTGCGCCCAAATCTCGGATGACTTGCATTGTAGTGTGCTTACGTCAATGCCGCGATCCTGCATTGCTTCTTCAATTGCTCGTGCAACAACCGTAGATGTCGCGATAGCTGTGCCACAGGCCACCAAAATACGCTTTTTCAAAGTCTTGTCCTCCACAGGGTGATGCCTGGGATAAAGTTTATCTCAGGCGATATCAGTATCATTGTACTGCGAAATGCCAATTTAATGAATACTATTCAATCAAATCAAGGTCCAATAATTGCTGAGCGGTATCCGCATCGGTTACCACCACATTCAAAAACCCGCCCCGTAAACAGCCCAGCAAAGGCAGTGCCTTGTTGGACCCGCCAGCTACGCCGATACGGATGGGAATATTCAGATAATCCTCCAAGCTGATGCCAATTATCCTGGATCGAAACTCCTTGCATACTTCATTGCCAAACTCATCGATCTGGAACCCGCACACGTCTCCTACAGCACCGGCCTGCACCATATCCAGAACATCTTCTGTCGTAATATACCCGGCCAGAAAATAACTGGATGTGGAAATATCCAGGCTGCCCACGCTCGACAAAGCCACATCCGTTTTTTTGGCATTCGCAATCCCGTCCGCCACATTCTTGGTTTTCAAAAAGGACTGGGCAATCGCCTCATTTTCCACAATATATGGCGCATTCAAATATACCGCACTACAGCGGAACTTTCGCTGCAAACTCGCCAGCACTGTATGCGCATCGTAATTACTGTCCTTTGCACCCAGCGCCCCCAGCAGCTGCGTAATCGTGATCGTCTCCGTTTCGTGAAATTCTTCAGGATCAATCGCATCCACAACCGCATTAACTGTTGTGCCCCAGGAGATGCCCAATTGACTGTTGGGCTTCAAATATTGTTTCAATATCACCGCAGCAGCCTTGCCGATTCGCTCCTTGATCCTCGATGAATGGATATTCCGCTGATTGAGCACAAATGCAGCCGAAAGATTGAACCGTTCCTCGAGCTCCCGCTGCAATTCACGATCAAAACCCATCGGCCGTCGGATCTGGATATTGACAATCCCGGCACGCCTGGCCTCTGTCAACATCCGTGATACCATTGAACGCGTTACCCCCACCAGCTTGGCAATCTCTGCCTGGTTTTTCCCTTCAATGAAATACTGCTCGGCGACATCCGCTAACAACTCCGCCCGATCATCTGATAGTTTTTTTTCCATCACCACGCAACCCTGACAAGATTTTATATCGCACAGGTTCACCATAGTGAACTTGCCTGCTCACTAATGTGAGTTTACTGCCATGCAGGCAAAAAGTCAAGCAAATCAATAAATGTACTGGCCTGTCGCCTCCACAGCCAATAAAGCCTCTAGACTGCATCATCCGAAAGTCCCGCCGTATGGAACGCGCCAGGAATCAAAGAGAGCGGCCGGCCGGCCGCTCTCTTCTCTCTATTTTAATTCCGCGTAATTACCAGAGCATCAATTCCGGCTCTTGCAACGCGTCGCGCAAATCGGCCATAAAACGCGCGCCGCTGGCGCCATCGGCCACACGGTGATCCAAACCCAACGTCATCCGCATCATCGGCACAATATCGATGTCCCCATCACCGTCCGGCACAACCTCTTCCTGAATTGCGCCGACTGCCAAAATAGCAGTCTGCCCCGGATTGATAATCGCGGTGAACTGCTCAATCCCAAACGTACCCAGATTGGAAATTGTAAATGTCCCTCCGGCAACCTCCGCGGGAGTCAATGCGTTTTTGCGTGCTCGCTGCACAACATCGTTAACCGTTTCAGCGATTTCGGCCAGACCGAGCTGTTCAACATTGCGCACCACCGGTACAATCAAGCCTTCATCCAATGCCACGGCCACCCCAATATTGGTTTCTGCCTGCATTTTGATGCTGTCTCCGCTCAACGCGCTGTTCAAAATCGGGTTGCGCAGCAATGCCCAACTCACAGCCTTTACCAACAAAGCGGTTGCCGAGAAATGGGCTGTACCTTCTTTATCAGCACGCGCATTCAAACGACTGCGGAAATCCTGAAAAATGGACATGTCCGCTTTGATTGTCATATACACATGCGGTGCCGTCTGGTAGCTGGCCTGCATCCGGTCGGCAATCTTCTTGCGCATCCCTGTGAATGGAATCGCTTCCCCTGCCTGGCGCACTGCGCGGACGGGGGCTGGTGCGGCTGCCGCCGCATGCAATACATCAGCTGCCTGCACCCGGTCTCGCGGACCGCTGCCGGCAACATTGCTTAAATCAATTTCATTCTCTCTGGCAATCCGGCGGGCAGCCGGTGTGGCACGCACCTTTCCGGTTTCTTCTATTCCGGCAGGCGCTTTTTCTTCCCCAACCAGCGCATTTTCGACATCCGTCTTGGTCACTTTGCCGCCAGGCCCGGTTCCTTGAATAGCTGCCACATCAAGGCCTGCTTCTTCCGCCATCCGTTTGGCGACCGGGGTCGCTTCACTGCCCTTGCTTTCTTCAGCAGGCGCCTGCTGCTTTGCTTCAGACGTTTTCGCAGCCGGCAATTCTTCTCCCGGCTGGAGCACATACCCAATGATCTCCGTGACAGGAATTTGTTCGCCAGGCTCGCCGCGCATCCCGGCAATGATACCTGTCGCAGGGCACTCCACATCCATCGTTACCTTGTCAGTTTCAACAACCAGGATGATCTCGCCTTTTTTAACCGGGTCCCCCTCCTGCTTGGCCCACTCCACGATCGTCCCGATTTCCTGGGACATTTCGTATTTTGGCATAATGATCGCTTCAGCCATTTTACACCTTTCCCTTCGCCAGCTTCCTGGCTTCTGCCACAATATCCGGTACCTGGGGCACAGCATTGGCTTCCAGTATGCGGTTATAAGGAATAGGAATATCTTTTCCCGCCAGGCGGACAATCGGCGCATCCAGGTAATCAAAAGCCTGGCTTTCCGCAATCACTGCGGCCAATTCGCCGCCATAACCGCCTGTCTTGCAGGCTTCATGCACAATCAACATCTTGCCAGTTTTCATCACCGTTTTCACGATTGCCTCTTCATCCAGCGGGCGCAAGGTTCGCGGATCAACAACTTCCACGTCAATCCCTTCTTCAGCCAATATCTCTGCTGCTTCCAAAGAACGCGGAACCATCATCCCCGTAGCGACAATCGAAAGATCTTTCCCTTCCCGTTTCACATCTGCCACGCCCAGGGGAATTTCATAAGGCTCTTCCGGCACTGGGCCTTTCGCCTTTTTGTAAAGCAATTTTGGCTCAAAGAAAATAACCGGGTTATCATCGCGGATCGAAGCAATCAACAAGCCCTTCGCATCATAAGGCGTAGTGGGCATGACCACTTTTAAACCGGGAATATGCACATACCAGTTTTCAAGACTCTGCGAGTGCTGTGCAGCTGCGCCAGCACCGGAACCGATCGGGGAGCGCATCACAAAAGGAACCTTGTTCGTCCCCCCAAACATGAACCGCAGCTTTGCTGCCTGGTTAACCAACTGATCGGAGGCCAGCGTCATAAAATCCATAAACATGATCTCTCCAATCGGGCGCATACCCGTCATCGCTGCGCCAGTAATCGCGCCAGCAATTCCCAGCTCGCTGATCGGGGTATCAATTACCCGTTCCGGGCCAAATTCGTCAATCATGCCAAACGAGACACCGAATGCGCCGCCATAGGTACCAATATCTTCACCGATAAAAAACACGCGCTCGTCTCGGCGCATCTCCTGAACCATCGCCTCACGAATAGCTTCTAAAAATGTAAGCTCTCTCATTCTGCGTACACTCCTTCATAAATCGTTGAAACATCGGGCTCCGGGCTTTCATCAGCATATTTCACGGCTTCGTCAATTGCTGCCTGAGCGTTTGCCTCAATATTATCAACTTCTTTCTGCGTCAATGCGCCTTCCTTGATCAGCTGCTCCTGGAATCGCGCAATCGGATCTTTCTCCATCCATTCAGCAATTTCTTCTTTCGTGCGATAGCGGTTCGCATCACTCTTTGAGTGACCACGCCAGCGATAGGTATCGTTTTCCACCAGACTGGGACCTTCACCAGCACGGGCACGCTTCACGGCTTCGGCCACAGCTTCATACACGGCCATCACATCGTTGCCATCCACCGTCACCCCAGGCATCCCGTAAGCGGCCGCCCGGTCTGAAATCTTGTCAATCGCCATCGCATCCTGAATATTCATCGACATACCATACTGATTGTTCTCACACACAAACACAACCGGCAATTTCCAGATGGCGGCCATATTCAACGATTCGTGAAATGCGCCTTCGTTGGTCGCGCCATCACCAAAGAAACACAAGCAGATCTTGCCCGATTTTGTATTGCGGATGGTTAAACCAACCCCGACCGCCAGCGGAATATTTCCAGCAACAATCCCTTGCGCGCCCAGGTAACCACCCGGAACGTCTGCAATATGCATCGAGCCGCCGCGCCCCCGGCAATACCCGGTGGCCTTCCCCATAAACTCAGCCATCATCCGGTTCAAATCTGCGCCATACGCAACCAGCTGACTGTGACCACGGTGGGTGCCCAGAATATAATCACCTTTTTCAATTGCGGCAATTGTTCCCACCGCCGATGCCTCCATCCCCATGGATAAATGCATCGTTCCGTGAATCTTGCCCAGTGCATACAGTTTCTCGGCCATTTCTTCAAATGCCCGGGCTGTATACATCTGACGCAGCCATTCAATTCTAGTTTTCTTGTCTATTGCCATGAAATTTTTACCTCCAATAATCGTGTCGATCGTTTTTTTAATCTTCTCTACAATTCATCTGCCATACGCAGCACTTGCCGGGCCGCCATATCATCGGTGATCAATGCCGTAATTCGTTTCCCCTGCACTGCCCCCAAAATCGCCTTTGCTTTTGCTTCGCCGCCCGCTACACCAACCACATGCTTGATCTGCCTCAAATCGTCCAGCTCAATTCCGATAATGCGCTTGTCCACGGGCACATCCAGCTTTTCCCCATGAATATCATACAGCCGCCCGCAAATATCGCCAGCAGCGCCCTGATTTTCCAGGTTTTTTAATTCGTCACGGGTCAGAAAACCCGCCCGCAAGAAACTCGAAACCTCCGGCGCCACGCCGCCGATCCCAACCAGGGCAATGTCGGCGTTTCGCGCCATTTCCAGCGTCTGCTGCACATGTGATTCGCGCATCAAACCCGTTACCAGCCCCGCATCATCCACAATCAGCGGCACATGCAGATAATGATATTCCCCGCCATACAAATTTGCCAGAAAACGGGCCAGGTCCGGACCGTCAATCAATGGATCGCTGGAGCCAACCGCGCCAATCATTTGCACAACTTTAATGGACAGCCGTAATTCCGGACGCAGGGAACGTGCAGTCTGATAAATGGCCGTCCCCCACGAAATTCCCAATGAGACCCCTGGTTCCAGAATACTTTCCAGATAGCGCGCCGCTAAATTGCCTAGCCCCCACAACACCTCTTCATACCCGCGCCCCTGGCTGACCAAAACAGATACCTGCGGAATCTCAAACCGTTCCCGAATCTCTTTTTCCAGCGCCGGTGCCGTTCGCCACGGATAATTGATCACAATCTCTACAATTCCTTCTTTGCGCGCCTCTTTCAACAGCCGTGAAATCTTGGACCGCGATACACCTACCCTCCGGGCTACATCATCCTGGGTTAATTCCTGGTCATAGTATAGGCTTGCCACACGAGCCAATAAATCGCTGCGGTCCATTCGTTTCTCCATCGCCTGGTAAAGGACTTCACTAAAACTAGTGTATCAAGACTTGCCTGCCACGTCAAGTCATTTGTGCATACACTGCACAAATGTGCTAATTTTCGCCGTCTCACCACCACTCTTACCACATTTGAACTTCTCACAGAAACCTGTATAATTAAAGTCTGAAAACACTACCGTACCTGATATTCTGAAAGGGCATCTCATGTCAAACATTGAATTTGTCGTCAAACGTAGTGGGGCCAAAGTGCCTTTCCTGCCCCTGCGTATCACCAATGCCATTTACCGCGCCGCCATTGCCGTCGGCGGCAGAGATCGCGCCACGGCCGAGAAATTAAGCCAGCAGGTTGTCCAGATTTTGGAAGAAACCCATCAGCCAGGCAGCCCCCCCACCATCGAAGAAATCCAGGATACCGTCGAAAAAGTCCTTATCGAGAACGGGCATGCCAAAGTCGCCAAAGCCTACATCCTCTACCGCAAAGAGCGCGCCCGCAAACGGGAGGAGCAGGCTGTTTCCGCCTCCAAACCCTCCGAGAATGTCCCCTGGGCCAAGATCTGGCATATCCTCGATTGGGCCGTTGACCACAACCTTAACACCATCGCCGGGCTCAACGAACGCATCGCCCGCGGAGAATTTGCTGACATCGTTCATGAATCAGAAAAACTGTACGAAGAGGACGTGGAAAACGCCGCCGAACAAATCATGCAGCGCGCCGACGAACTGCGTATCGTCATCATCACCGGCCCGTCTTCCTCCGGCAAAACCACATCGACCATCAAAGTCGGCCAGCATTTGCAGCGCAATAACCTCAACCTCGTCACCCTCAATGTAGACAACTATTTCTTCGATCTCTCCATGCACCCCAAAGATGAGTTTGGCGATTATGACTTTGAAACCCCCCAGGCCCTCGACCTGGCCTTGATTAACGAACACCTTGCCCGACTGACCGCCGGTGAGGAAGTCCTCATCCCCTTCTACGACTTCAAAACCGGCCAGCGCCATGACCAACAAACCCCGATGAAGCTCAAGGAAAACGACATCATCCTCATTGACAGCCTGCACGGCCTCTATGACCCCATGACCGAAGCCATTCCCCCCGAACAGAAATTCAAACTTTATCTGGAACCTCTCCTCCAAATGAAGGGCACGGATGGGCAATACGTACGCTGGACAGACGTGCGCCTCATCCGCCGTATGCTGCGGGACGCCGAGCACCGCGCCTATGACCCCCGCAAGACCTTGCTGCACTGGCACTATGTCCGCTCCAGCGAAATGCGCAACATCATCCCCTTCATCACCACCACCGACTACATCATCAGCAGCGCCATGCCCTACGAACTGGCTCTGTACAGCGCCAGACTCGGCAAGGACTTTGAACAATGGGCGATAGATTACAAGGATGACCCCTTACGGGAAGACGCCTATGCACGTGCAGCCCGCATGGTCCAGGTGTTGAAACAGGTCACCCCCGTCACAGACGATTCCGCCGTCCCCGGCGACTCCGTCCTGCGCGAATTCATCGGCGGCAGCACCCTGAAATACTGATCCGGGATTGTCTGAGGCGTGAATTTATTGCAGGAACGACTGAAGTCGTTACCGTCGAAACCCGATAATCACATATTCTGACGAATTCATCGCTTCTGTATATGTCTCCCCCAAAAATGCTGTTTTGTTGGGGGAGGTTGGATGAGAGAAACACAAAGCGGGAAGAGTCTTTTTTCACCCCTTCCGCACATCCTTTGGCTTCAACACCACAATGCTCGGTACCCCCATCGCATTGTCCGTAAGTTGCAGTTGTGTCAATTCAAAAACTGTTTCCTTTTCCACGTCCCCCAAATTCACCGGAAACTCCTCGAATTTCCGTTTGGGCCAGGCGTTTCTACGCTTCGCAGCTGACGCCCGGTGCCATTCCGCCCGCTTGCCAGACTGTTTCTCCGTACCGGTGAAACTGTTTGGCGGGTCATACTTATGATTAAAATATCTTTCCAGACCCAAACGGGTCTCGTAATTCTCTTCATGAATGAAAACGATAATGGTGTGAACGTCTTTAGCATACACATGATGCGGCGCTGCCAACCGGCGGTGGACATCATCACTCTGCCCCACATAATCAAGTAAATCCTCCACAAACAACAGATAGACCCCTCCTTTTCCCGCTGGAATTTGTCCCGCATCCGAGTATAACCGTACTGCCCAATCCATCGTTACCTTCTTTGTCTCCCTTCTATTTATCCTGTGCCCGTTTGTCACGCAGTTCATCCAGCAGATCCGGGGTGATTGTCGTCATGCCGCGCCTGTGCGCTTCCGCATTCGCCGACTGCATCACAGTTTTCAGAAACACCCGCGGGACATTGGTCAACTTTGCACAGGCCTCCTCTTCCCATACAATATCGGGATCCAGGCGCTCGGCCTGATACAGGATCGCTTCAACATTTGTGCCGCGGCCCTTCGGAATACCGTAAGGCGCCGGCCTGCGATGCCTGGAGATCCAAAAATTGGTGTTGTCGCGATAGCCATAATCCACTGGCAGCCGCGGAAAGCCTTTTCCTGTCATCAGGCATTGCTTCCATGATTCCTGCATCAGGATTCGGTCAATGCGCAGCAAAAAATGGGACTCGATCTCAGAAGGCTGATAGGTATAACTGTCGTCCCAGGTACACTCAAAAACCTGAATCGCCTCTTCCACGATTTGCGGCCGCACATCACCATCATCGTCTACTTCAGGCGAGTCCATCAACGAGAAGACGCTGCGCTTCATTTTTTCTTCCGTGGTCTCCCCAGGAAAACCCAGTTCCACACAGCTCTTCATGAATTTCTTGCCATCCGGCACAAAATTCAGTGACGCCTTCCCCGTGCGCCGGATATTCTCGGCCGTGTTGCTGCTGCTGCGAGAGATCAGCATCATCGCATGTTGACCGGCAATCACATACGGAAAAACCAGGGAATAGGGGCCTAAATTGGTTTGCCCGCTTTCTGCCAGCGTCCCGATCAGCACCACCGGCATGGGATAAAAGCTGGAAGTCTGGTAAAAATTGTCCAGTACCCGAATTTCTGCAAAGGTCTCTTTTTTCATAAAATTTCAATACCCTTCTGTTTTTTGGATATGTATCCTCACCCCATCACTTAATGACAGATTCTAACACGCCCTGAAATTCCACAGAAGGCTCGGTGAGATTATTGATCCATCGCCTGGATTTAAACCGCTTGAAAATGACCACAAACTTGGTTGCCTCTTCCAAAAAGGCCAACAAATATACATAATACACCGGCAGATGAAACACATTTGCCCCAATAAATGCTGCCGGCACGCCCACCAGCCAAACCGCCAGCATCTCGGTGATCAAACAAAAGCGGGTATCGCCCCCGCTGCGTAACACGCCAATAAAAATGGTCGTGTTGGAAACGCGTACCCACAGCGTGAGTGAGAAAAACAGCAAAAGCCGGTTGGAATAAAACAGGGACTGGGCAGAAATATTGTACAGGGACAAAATCGGGCCTCTTAAAAAGATCAAAGCGATCCCCACAATCACAGCACCGGTGATCCCTAATGCAATCAACCGCTTCCCATAAGCATAAGCCACTTCTTCATGGCCTGCCCCAATCTTGTTCCCAATCATAATGGCTGCAGCATTAGCAGAGCCAATAAATACCACAAACGCCATACTTTCGATCGTACTGTTGATATTCACGGCCGCAATCGCTTCGGTGCCAATATGCGCATAAATTGAATTATAGGTCGTGATTCCAAATGCCCACACACCTTCATTCAACAGGGCCGGCAGGGAAGTGTTCAACGTATGCCTGAAAAATACCCTGTCAAAACTGAACAATTCGCTGATTTTTGCCGCAGCCGGCGTTTTCAAACGGTATGCAAAAAACACCATCGCCAGGCATTCCACTGAACGGGAAACCGCCGTGCCAATCGCTGCACCGCGCACGCCCAATGCCGGCATGCCGAAATTGCCGAAAATCAAGGTATAGTTGAGGAAGATATTCATGCTCAGCGCCAGCACGGACACGGCGGTAGGCAGCTTCACATTCCCGGTGCTGCGCAATACCGACATAAACGTATAGCTGATCGCCGTCGGAACATAGCACAATCCCACAATCTGCAGGTATTGAGAACCCAACGCGATCACATCCGCATCATTGGTATAAAAACCCAGCACTTTTTCCGGGACAAACAACACCGCCAGCATAAACAGGAAACTGATCGAAATTGCTATCGACAACCCAATCCCCAACACCCTGCGGATATTGACCACATCCCGTTTCCCCCAGTATTGCGCCGAGAAAATTGCCATCCCGCTGCTCGCGCCAAAAAGGATAATCGTCATCAGGAAAAACACCTGATTGGACAACCCCAGCGCAGCAATCGAAACCTCCCCCATCTGCCCCACCATCAACACATCCAGCAAATTCACGGAGGAGGTCACCAACTGCTGCAAAGCGATCGGAATCGCGATGCGCGCCAAAGTTTTATAAAATTCCCTGTCAGCAAATAAAATGTTCTTCATTCTTTCAACCTTAAAATATATATTTTCAGACAGGTATTTTTACCCCAGGATTGCATTCCTGACAATCCATAACGAGTTGTGGGTATTGAAACTTTCCGCACAAAACCAGGCTGGGTTTTTAAAGAGTCCATCTCACAGACAGGTTAACAACATCTTGATTGGAAAACTGCACCATAGGGTCAATATCGTTTTCAACAACCTGGATTTCCTTCATCGTGGCTGCGTCAAGAATGCTCAAACGGCAATTATTCACTATGCCGTGCCAGTTATCTACATTATCTTCATCAGGCGACCAATCCATCATTTCACCAAGGACTCATCCACCTGCTGTTCACCTAATCGATATACCT
The DNA here is from genome assembly GCA_964447155.1 of uncultured Anaerolineaceae bacterium. Lineage (GTDB taxonomy): Bacteria > Chloroflexota > Anaerolineae > Anaerolineales > Anaerolineaceae > SMBSF63. The sequence goes on along the minus strand of CAYURM010000032.1, from coordinate 17,235 downwards.
GCGTTGCTGTGATTGTAGTAACGACTTTAGTCGTTATCGAAACCCGGTAAACTCAATTTTTACCGAGCGGAGTCGCCTCTTCAACAGATACCTTTTCTTATCCGCCACTGAGGTTACACGCAGTTTCCCTACGGAACAACCAGCGGCGCTTCACTCTTCAATGCCTGAAGCAAAGCATCCAGCACCTGTACCCCCGTCAGGCGCTTTACATCCCAGGCAGCATGCAGCAAATGATGTCCCTCCTCATAATCCACATCCAGGCCGTGATCCGGCAAATCCTGCACCGCCGCCCAGAAATTCCACAACGGCACCTCGTATTCGTATGCCAGCCGGGCCATAATCAGATTCAACGGAAAATCCGGCGCCGTCGGATCCGCTTTGGTCGCAATCACTGGTACGATCCCCTGGGCAATGATCTCATCCAGTATCTTGCGGTAATACGCTTCAAACGGCTCGTAATCTTCCTCCAGCCAATTGGTGCCAATACTGATAATGATCACACCGGGATTATGCAGCCGGATCTCACACGCCAACGGGGTTTCCTCTGCCTCACAGTGCTCCTTGTCATTCCAGTACGGAGACAACACAGAGGCTGCCGACATGCCATTCTGCACCGTCACAAATTCCCGGTCCCATGATCCCCAATACGTCCCGATTGTTTCCAGGTAAGGACCGTATTCCCCTGGCCGGGTGAACGCCGGGTCTACCAGCCGTGCAAACAACACTTCCGGTGCGCTGTGACAATCCCCAATGATGGAAAACGCCTGTGGATCACGCCCCTGGGCCATCCCGTCCCGGTAAATTTCTTTCGTGCGTTCGCTAACCTCCGGCACTACCGGCCATTCCCGCCAGTTCGCCGTCAGCATACGGGTATCCACGGTCGGGATCATCCTGGTGGGCTGTACAACCGCCAGCCCTGTTTCATCGCCGCCAGCCGTTTCACCGGACACAGCGCTGTCAGACACCGCTGCCGTCGCCTCAACCGCAGCCACCTCCACCGGCTTTGCCCCCCGCACAGCCGTAATGATCCCCACCAGCGCCAAAAATACGACCACCGCCCCACCGATCAAAAGCAACGCGCGCCGTTCCTTGAGCACGTTTTGCAAATCAATCGATCTGCGTTCCCGCCCTGGCCGACACACAGAGTCTGCCCCGGGCTTGCTCCGTTCCTCACGCCGTTGATAATGATTCGTCAACTTCGGAAAAGGTTCTTTCCCCCCCTGCAGTCGGCGCAGCGCAGCCTTCGCTTCGCTGTTACGGGCATCCAGCGCCAGTGCCTTATCCAGGCAAAAGCGCACCTGCTCGTCATCCTCAACGCATTTCGCCAGCCCCAGCCACGCAGCCACATCCTGCGGGTCTTCCTGCACACAGGCCGCCAGGATCCGTTTTGCCTCCTCCGTGTTGCCCAATCGCAAATAGGAGATTGCGCGCTTTACCAATTGATCATTTTCAAAACTTTTCATTTCCCCTTGTCCTCATTCCATGACAACATCGCTTTTAGGAGGCCCACTCAATATGGCAAATCAAAGTATAGAACAGACAGAATACCAATTATTCTACCGTCACCGACTTTGCCAGATTTCGTGGCTGGTCAACATCCAGTCCGCGCAGCGAAGCAATATGATAGGCCAGCATTTGCAGCGGCAGCACATTGATCACCGGACTGAGCAGCCACGGCGTTTCTGGAACCCAGAACACATAATCCGAGATTTCCATCGCCCGCTGATCGCCATCCGTAGCAATCACCGCCACCTTGCCGCCGCGTGCTTTGGCCTGCTCCACCTGGCTGATCATCTTCTCATGCCACAAATCCTGCGTCGCCAGCGCCACGATCAACATCTCGCGGTCAATCAATGCAATTGGCCCGTGTTTCATTTCACCGGCCGGGTATCCCTCCGCATGGATATACGAAATTTCCTTGAGCTTCAAGGCACCTTCATAAGCAATCGGCATATTCACCCCGCGTCCCAGGTACAGGGCATTTTTCACATCTTTTAGTTCGCGGGCCACCGACATCACATACGAATCGCGGTCCAGACAGCGCCCCACCAGGTCTGGCACCAGCCGTAAATCACCGACCAGCTTGCGCCGTTCCTGCTCATTAATCGTTCCCCGCAGCTCGCCCAGGAGCACCGCGAGCATATACAGATCCACCAATGGTGCGGTAAACGCCTTTGTGGATGCCACCCCAATCTCCGGCCCGGTCTGCATCGAGACGCATCCATCAGATATGCGCATGGCCTGCGAGCCAATCGCGTTCACAATCGACCACAAAATGGCGCCGCGCTGGCGCGCCTCTTCCATCGCCGCCAATGTGTCCGCCGTCTCGCCCGACTGACTGATCGCCAGCACCACCGTATCTTCATCCACAATTGGCTCCCGATAACGAAACTCGGAAGCAATATCCATCTCCACCGGAATGCGGGCGATATGCTCAATATAGAATTTTCCCACCATGCCGGCATAGGCTGCCGTGCCACACGCCGTGATATAAATTTTCTTGATCCGCTTCGCCAACTCTGGCGTCAGATTAAGTTCAGGCAAGATAATCCGCCCTTCTTCAAAATCCACCCGCCCAGCCAGCGTATCCGTCAAGGATCGCACCTGCTCATGAATTTCTTTCTGCATGAAATGTCGGTATTGTCCCTTTTCTGCCGACACCGGATCCCACGAAATCGTCTGCATTGCTGCATCGATGGGCGTGCTGTCCAACAAAGACAGCTGCAATCCATCTTGTGTAACAACCGCCATCTGCTGTGATTCAAGAAACACCACCTTGCGCGTGTGTTCCAGAATAGCTGGTAAATCAGAGGCAATAAACATTTCCCCCTCACCAAATCCAATAGTGACCCCTCCCGCATTGCCAATCCGTGCCGCCACGATCTTGTCCGGTTCATTGGCAGACATGACCACGATCCCGTGTGCACCCTTAAGATGGGTCAAGGTTTTCCGCACAGCTTCTGTGAGATCCTCGCCAACTTTCAAATACCGCTCAATCAAATGAACGATTGTCTCTGAATCCGTTTCCGAATTAAACTGTACACCCTCAGCCGCCAGTTCCTCGCGCAGCTCCAAAAAATTCTCCACAATCCCGTTATGCACCACAACAACCTCTTTCGTAGCACCTAAATGGGGATGTGCATTCTGCTGATTCGGTACGCCATGCGTTGCCCAGCGCGTATGCCCAATTCCGACCAGACCAGCCAATGGCTGCTCCGCAACCAAAGAGACCAGGTTTTCCAGCTTCCCGGCATCCCGCCGGATTTCTATCACCCCATCCTGTAAAACAGCCAACCCCGCCGAATCATACCCGCGATACTCCAGCCTTTTTAAACCACCCAGAATAATAGGGGTTGCATCTTTTGTACCAATATATCCTACAATACCGCACATCATCGCCTCCGTCTGCACAGCGTACAATACCATGTCAGGGATAGAAATACCTGCCGGCTCACGCTGTCTGGTTATCATGAATTCGTCTCGCTGGGAAAGGCGCAGACAGATGATCAAAACTGTCTGGAGGGCATCCGCTGATCTCTCGATTTTCCCAAATAGCATACAGCTATTCGGTTAACCCTATTCTGCAATAGGGAACCCTCATCCTCGTCAACCCCGGCCACAAAAGCCGAGGACCTTGCGCTTTCCTTTCCAATTCTACTGATCCTCTACCTGGCTTATCCGCACCACCTTTCAAATTTGTCAGCCAAAATTCCAGTGAAACCATTATAATCGAAAACAAAGAACCCAATCATTCCGCCCTGCACCACGGGTGCACAAGAAGTTTGTAGATATGCCATTATGAAAACTTTGCGTTTAGGGACCCCTCCGGCTTCGGCAAGCTCAGCCTGCGGTTGTTCCGCCTACTGGATAAACCGTACCTTGAGCTTGTCGAAGGGTATGGTTCACTCAGCAGGCGGAGCAAGCTCCGGGTACGGGGTCGCGAAACATAGCGCCGACGATCCTGTCCCTCTACCCCGCGCTGGAAATGTCCAGCCGGACTCACCGCTTGTCACTACGGAAAGATACATAAATTGAAAACCCCACTCTCACAGGCAGTCGCCGCCATCAAGGCCAAAGACTTCCCCGCAGCCCGAAAGATCCTCGCTGCCATTCTCAAGCAAAACCCCAAGAATGAGCAAGCCTGGCTGTTTCTGACCCTTTGCGTGGATGATCCGCAGCAAAAACGAGACTGCCTGCAGCAGGTGCTTGCCATCAATCCGCACAACGAGCACGCCCTGCGCGCAATGAAAAAACTGTCCACTCCTGTCGGCCCGGTCGCAGCACCGCCGTCAACCTCCAGAAAAAAACAACCATCACGTTTCTTTAACTTTCTCGACCTCCTCATCGGCCTGCTCTTCAAACTCCCCACACAGTTCTACTTCCTTTTCTTCGTTTTTCTCCTGATCATCGGGGGAGTAGCCTACACAAAACTAAATACAGATTTCTTCGGCCTCACCTCACCAGATTTTGCTGCCTTGACAGTCGTGAATCAACACGGAAAAATCCTGGATGACCAGGGCGCCAGTTGGGAAGTGACCTATGAAAAAACCAGCGATACTATTTTTCAGGGATCTGTGCGTCACGTTTCCGTCAACCATGTCAATAAATTCCCCTTCATCACCCATGACATCCTCGTCACCACCGGTGACTTCGCCGATCCTGATCTCGTTTCCACCACCGTTGCCAATCATCGTTTTTACTGGCAATCTCTTAATCAAAACTACCCCCAGGGCACCATCAACCTGCTCCACATCGTCCCCGAAAATGAAGTAATTTACCAGCAGCTTCTCAAAATTCGCAGTGGTGATAGCATCACCATCTCGGGACGCGAAATCCTGCGCATTGATGCGTTTGATGCACAGAAGAAAAATCTGGGCTGGTGGAAAGATGATGGATGCAACACAACCTTGGTTAAAGAGGTGATTTTGGAGCAATAGTCAGGAAAATGCACTATTCGCTTGACATTTACTGTACACGTCTTTAAAATCAAATTAATAACTTTATAGGGAAAACCGGGAAGAGACTGGCATAAGCCGGCACCGAAGGGGCAAACCTGCAACTTGCAAACACAGGCGAATCTCTCAGGTACAAGAGACCCTGTTTTCCGTCATCCACTGGAAAGTCTTTGGACTGCGTTCCACAGACACCGAAGGGGCAAACCTCGTAAAGGGGCGAAACTCTCAGGTTATCGACAGCGGCACGCACCAATGCTCGGTGTGTGCCGCTATGCTTTTTAATAACTAGTGTTACAAGGAGACCATCATGAAATTTCCCCAAGAATTGTATTACGGCACTACTGACGAATGGGTTCGCGTTGAAGGCGATATCGCCGTGATTGGCGTCACCGATCGCGCCCAGGATCATCTTTCCGATGTTGTTTTCGTCGAAATGGTTGTCGCGGTTGATGATGAAGTCAGCAAAGACGATATCGGCGTTACCATCGAATCCGTCAAAGCCGCCGCTGATGTCAACATCCCCGTTTCCGGAACCGTTGTTGAAATCAACGAAGACCTCGCAGATTCCCCTGAAACTGTCAACTCGGACCCCTACGGCGATGCCTGGATGATCAAGATCAAAATGTCCGATCCCACAGAACTTGAAGACATGCTCAGCGCAGACGACTACAAGGCGCTTGAAGACTAACCAAACAACACAATAAAGGACAACCTCATGTTCACTCCTCACACGGAGAATGAACGCCAGGACATGCTGCACGCCATCGGCGCAAGCAGTCTGGATGATCTTTTCCAGGATGTCCCGGCGGAGTATCGCTATCCCCATCTGGATTTACCCCCAGCCATGACAGAAATGGAAGCGCTCGACAACTTAAACTATCTGGCCGGGGCGAATGACACCACCCGCGATCTTGCCTGCTTTTTGGGTGCAGGGGCGTATAATCACTACATTCCCGCTGCTGTGGACAATCTCTTGCAGCGTGGGGAATTTTATTCTGCCTATACCCCCTACCAGCCCGAAATCGCACAGGGGACCCTCCAGGCCATCTTTGAATACCAGAGTCTGGTCGCCGCATTAACTGGCATGGACGTCAGCAACGCATCGCATTATGACGGTGCAACTGCCGCCGCCGAAGCCGGCGTGATGGCCCTCAATCAATTTCGTTTCAAGCGCACAAAAATTATCGCTTCTCCGGCCGTACACCCGCAATACCGGCAGGTGCTGCGCACTTATCTGAACGGCTATCCACAATTACAGTTTGTTGGCGACGAACCAGATTCAAATCCACTCGAAGATCCCAATGCGCTGGCAGACTTATTGGATGACAATACTGCCCTGTTGCTGATCCAATATCCTGATTTCTTCGGGCGCATCTATGACTACACGCAATTGATTGAGAAGGCCCACGCTGTTGGCGCTCTCATTGCCGTTGCCGCCAACCCCACTGCCCTCGCTATCCTCAAAACACCGGGCGAATTTGACGCTGACATCGTCGTCGGCGAAGGTCAGCCGCTGGGCATTCCCCTTTCCTACGGCGGCCCATATCTCGGCTTCTTCGCCACCAAAAAAGAATATGTCCGCAAGATTGCCGGGCGTCTGGTCGGTGAAACGACGGATGCCGAAGGCCGCAAAGGCTACGTATTGACCCTCACTGCTCGCGAACAGCATATCCGCCGCGACAGGGCCACATCAAATATCTGCACCAATCAAGGTCTGATGATGCTGGCTGCCACCATTTACCTCAGCCTGCTTGGCAAACAAGGCTTCACCCAGGTCGCCAATCTCTGCTACCAAAAAGCGCATTATGCTGCCGAACAGATCGCAAAAATCCCCGGCTTCAGCGTTGCAACCACACAGCCTTTCTTCCATGAGTTCATCGTCAAATGCCCGCGCCCGGTGGATGAGATCAACCAGCATCTGCTGGATCACGGCATTCTCGGCGGCTACGATCTGGGGCAAGATTATCCTTCGCTCAGCAATCACATGCTGGTTACTGCTACAGAAATGAATCCAAAACATGAAATCGACCTGCTTTGCCAGATATTGAAGGAGGAAAGCCATGACTGAACCGACTATTTTTGAGCTTTCTTCACCTGGCCGTCAGGGCGTCCGCTTCCCGGATTCAGACGTACCGGAAACTGCTCTGCCCGAACAATTCAAACGAAATGAGCTGCCCTTGCCTGAAATGGCCGAGCTGGATGTTGTCCGCCATTTCACCCACATCTCTCAATATAATTATGCTGTTGACATTGGTTTCTACCCGCTGGGATCTTGCACCATGAAATACAACCCCAAGGCCAACGAAGCCGGTGCCCGCCTGCCGGGTTTTGCTTTCACTCACCCCTTGCAGCCCGTCGAAACCGTTCAGGGGAATCTCGCCTTGATGTACGGGCTTCAGGAGTGGTTGAAAGAGATCGGCGGCTTTTCCGCTATCTCCATGCAGGCCGCTGCCGGCGCCCAGGGAGAAATGGTCGGCGTTAAAGTCATCGCCGCCTATCACCAGGACAATGGCGAACCACAGCGCGTCAAAATGCTCATCCCGGATTCAGCCCACGGCACAAACCCGGCCAGTTCCGCCATGAGCGGCTTCGAAATCGTCAAAATTCCCACCGATTGCGATGGAAATGTCGATATAGAGGCTGTCAAAGCCCAGGCGGATGACACCCTCGCCGGCTTGATGATCACCAATCCCAATACCCTCGGCCTCTTTGAACAACAGATCGTGGAAGTGATCAAGGTCGTCCATGATGCTGGCGGCCTGATCTACGGTGACGGCGCCAATATGAATGCCCTTCTCGGCATTGTCCGCCCAGGCGATCTGGGGATTGATGTGATGCACTACAACCTGCACAAGACTTTCTCCACCCCGCACGGTGGAGGCGGGCCAGGCTCTGGCCCCGTAGGTGTTTCCCAAAAACTGGTTGATTTTCTCCCCGGCCCAATCGCCGCAATTGTGGAAGAAGCCACGGAAGACGAAGCGCCATTTTACGATCTCGTCACCCCAAAAAAATCAATCGGCCGCGTCAAATCCTTCTTCGGACAATTTGGCATGTTCGTGCGTGCTTACAATTACATCAGCATGCTCGGGCCTGTAGGGCTTCGTCGGGCTGGCGAATACGCCGTTCTCAACGCCAACTACCTGCTTGCCCTGGTCAAGGACACATACCATGTTCCTTATGACCGCGTGTGCATGCACGAATTTGTCGCCGAAGGTGCCTGGAAAGATGCGCCGGATATCAGAGCGCTGGATATTGCCAAACGCCTGATCGATTATGGATTCCATCCTCCGACCAATTATTTCCCCCTCATCGTCCACGAAGCCTTGATGATCGAACCTACCGAAACCGAAAGTCAGCAAACTCTCGATAAATTCGCTGACGCACTCCTCAAAATCGCGGAAGAAGCCCGGTCAAACCCCGAGCTGCTCACTTCCGCTCCCCACAACACCCCCGTAGGCCGCCTTGATGAAGTCAAGGCTGCCAAAGATCTGGTCCTCAAAGACCGGTCGCTTGAAAAATAGTTCTTTTCACCCAGACCGCCCAATCGGCGGTCTGGGTTGCAGCATCCATTTTTCTCCACCTTTCAAAAATGTTAAGTTTTTTCTATAAAATTCAGTGCATAATAATTATGTGGGAAAATCTTTTAAAAGAAAGGAGGAAACGATGATGAAATGCTTTGCTGCAGAAAAGGGTCAAGGGCTTGTTGAATACGCGTTAATTTTAGTTCTGGTTGCGATTGTTGTAATTGTTATTCTTGCCCTGCTCGGCCCGGCAATTGGCGCAGTTTTCAGTAACGTTGTCAACTCTGTCTGATTTTTCACCCGTCGATACAAAAAGGAACAGCGTCCCGTCATCATTTATTGGGACGCTGTTCCCATTTTGCCTCTTCCCCCTGCAGAGGGCAATTTTACTTCTTCAATACCCGCCATACCCGTTCAGGCGTCAACGGCAGGTCATGGATCCACACACCGGTAGCATTATGCACTGCGCTGACCAGTGCCGGGGACACACCGTCCACCGAAAGCTCTGAAACTGACTTGGCGCCGAAAGGCCCGCTCGGTTCATCCGTCTGCACAAACAAGACGTCCGTCTGCGGCATCTCATCCGATTTGTAGATGTGGTAATCCTTGAACCGCGGATTCAGCGGGTTGCCTTCCTCATCGTAGTAAGTATCCTCGCTGTGTGCAAAGCCCAGGGCTTGAGCCATACCGCCCGCCACCTGACCGGCAGCCGTACGCGGGTTGACCACTCTTCCGCAGTCCACGCACATCAGCATCCGATCCACCACAATCGCACCAGTTTCCATATCCACCGTCGCTTCAACAAACGTCGCCGCTGTCGGCGGAGGGCTTTCCAGGCTCATGTGCGAACCCGTCGCCATGATCTGATGCTGGTCCATCTGGTGCAGGCTGCTCAGGCCAACTTCCCCCATCGTCACATACTCGCCATTCGGCGCAAACACCTTCCGATCCCTCAGTTCCAACACTCCGGGGTCGGCTACATCCAGCATCTTGGCGGCATGTTCCTGAATCTGCTTTTTGACCTTCAGGGCTGCATTACGCGCCGCACCGCCGCTGATATAAGTCGTACTGGAAGCATACGCACCTTTGTCAAACGGCGTGAAATCCGTATCCGAAGAATAAATGATCAAATCATCCAGGGGAATACCCAATACCTCGGCGGCAATCTGGCCCAGAATGGTATCCGATCCAGTGCCAATATCGGTTGCACCCAGCGTCATATTGAACGAACCATCATCATTCATTTTCAGCGTACACGCGGCCATATCCAGTCCGGCAATTCCGCTTCCATGGATGGCAATCGCCATACCAATCCCCTTGCGGTATCGGCCTGTCTGGTTTGCGTATGCCTCACGCTTGGCATAAAAGTCGGTCGCCTCAATCCCGGCAGCAACACAGGCTTCGTGTCCGCTGGTGTTCATTGCCTGCTCATAGCCTTCGCGCCCTTCCCCCATCTGTTTCGCCAGATGCATTGGCTCACCGACCTTGATCCAGTTCTTCCGCTTCAGTTCAACCACATCCACCCCCAGCTTCTCAGCGATCTCCTCCATCAACACTTCAATGGCATACATGCACTGCGTTGCGCCATAGCCGCGATACGCACCAGCTGGAGAGGTATTGGTATAAACCACATCACAATTGAAGCGTGCATTCGGCGGGTTGTACAACGTCAGGCCTTTAAAACCGCCCACCATCTGCACCGTCAGCCCGTGCGATCCGTATGCACCGGTATCGCCGACCAAATACAGGTCCAAAGCGTGGAGCACATCCCCCTTCATACCAGCTTTGTAATGAATATTCTGAACATGCCGCGAGCGCCCGCTGATAAATTCCTGCCGGCGCGTGAACTCAAGTTTCACCGGCCGCCCGGTACGGATGGTTAACAAGCTGCAAATATCTTCCGTGATCATTTCCTGCTTACCGCCAAAACCACCGCCAATGCGTGGTTTGATCACCCGGATGCGCTTCACCGGCAAACCGATCAATGGCGCCACCATCCTGCGAATATGGAAAGGCACCTGTGTCGCCGTGCGGATCACCAGGCGGTCATCCTCGTCCCAATAGGTAATACTGATATGGGATTCCATTTGCCCATGCTGCTGTTTGGGCAGCCTGAAATCACCTTCAGCGATCAAGTCACATTCCTTAAATGCCGCCTCAACATCTCCCGCGCTCGCGGTAAGATGATGAACGATATTATGCTTTGCATCAAAAATACCTTCGGTATCCACCTCGTCATGCACCACCGGCGCGCCCTCTTCCATCGCCTTCAGGCCGTCAACTACCGCCGGCAAGATCTCATATTCTACGTCAATCAAACGCAAAGCCTTTAATGCAATCTCGCGGGTGTCCGCCGCCACTGCGGCGACACGGTCCCCCACGTGGCGCACTTTGGTATCAAACACCACCTGGTCATAGGGCAGCGGCTGCGGATAGCTCTGCCCGCCGGAGGCATACTTGATTCGCTCTACATTTTTGTAAGTCAACACACAGTGCACACCTTCCAGTGCCTCTGCCTTGCTGGTATCAATATCGCGAATACGGGCATGGGCGTGCGGGCTGGTCAACAACGCACCAAACAACATCCCATCAGGATGGATATCATCTGTAAACGCCGGTTTACCTTTCACCAGTTTGGGCCCATCTACCTTTAATGCGGGCTTGCCCACAACATTCATTTTCGGCATATCTGGCGGCGTATAGACCAACGGCAGCAGGGCATCTTTCCCCGTTCCTCTCCGATAAAACGCCCCAGGCAGCTTGATCGCTGCCAGATCTTCTGGCAGCTCCAATTCAATCGGAGCATACGAGCCTGGGTCCTCGCCGCGCATCACCGCGGCTGCCCGCTGCACGCCTTCAATAATCTGCACATACCCCGTGCAGCGACACAGTACACCGCTCAACGCCGCACGGATTTCTTCATCCGTGGGATTTGGGTTTTTGTCAAGAAATGCCTTTGCAGTCAAAATTTGTGCCGGTGTACAGAATCCACACTGCGCAGCATCCGTCTCAATAAAAGCCTGCTGTAATGGATGTAGTTCCCCATCTTTCGAGATTCCTTCCAGCGTGACCACTTCACAGCCATCCACCTCGCGGGCATCCATTAAACAACTGCGGATCGGTTTTCCATCCAGCAGCACCGTACACATACCGCAGTCACCTTCCCGACATCCGCTTTTTACACTATATAAATTGATCTCGCGCAGAAAATCAAGCAGTGACTGCTTAACATCCACCTCTATCTTTGTTTCTTCACCATTCAGAGTAAATTTGATCATTTTTGTGTCCTTAGCCATGGCTATTTTACTCCTTTCATACATGCTTCCAGTGCCTGCCGCGTCAAAACGCCTGCCATAGCACGTCGATATTCCACACTTCCCAGATGATCCCCTTTCGGTTTCACTTCTTTTTCAACCGCTGCAGCCACTTGCGCCACATCCAGCTTTCCCGCTTCTCCTCCCTTGAAAGACTGCACCGATTCAGCCAGCCATTTTCGCCCGGACCATACCCCCGTCAAGGCTACACGCACATCATTAATTACACCATTTTTAACGTCAATTGATGCCGCCACCGCTACAATCGGATCAGAAGTCGGCGAGACACCCAGCCGCGCGGTAGCAGCGCACACGCCATCAGAAAGCAAAAGCGCAGCCATCTTCGCCCGCTTTCCACTTCTCTTCACAACTTCCGCCATTGGAACTGTCGCACCATCCTCCAGCAGCACCTGTGCTTCCGTCGCCAACAAAGCAATTGTCAATTCTGGCATCAAACTCGGCGCTGAAACAGCCTTCTCCACGCTGGTCTCATTACGCACCTGCCATACAGCAGAAAAACCAATCGCTTCCTTGATCACAGCCGGACAATCCCCATGAGTATATAATTCATCCAGCGTCATTGCAGGAAATACTTTCAACACGCCATCCTTATTTTTTTGAATACCCTCAACATTTTCCATAGCTTCATCTTCCTTTCGTTATTTGCACATGTGCCGCGCCATTTGCCACACAAATAACCAGTGGCGAATACCGCCCGTCGGTTGAATGAAATCTGTCCCCCAAATGCTATTGTAAAATACAAATATATTTTACATCGTGACGCCATTCCCAACAAGGATAACGACGCCTTAAATCTGCTTTTTATTGTAACATTACCATTGAGCACCCCTTTCCGTCTTTCGGACCGCCGCGCAAAAACACATCTATCCTACCCTGCAGTCGCTGCATTGCCTTTTTCCCCAATCAATACTAGAATCAATTGACCTCAACCAGACAAGGACGATACCCTGTATGAACAATTTACAGAACTGGAACATACCGGAACATTTTCACCAGGTGCCGTCACAGGTGGAAGGCATTACTGCGTTTGCGCCCAAACCGGTTCAAACACAAGAACATTCCCTGCGCACCTATCAATGTCCCAGTTGCGGTGCCAGCACCAAATTTAATGTCGCTGCAGCTGGCATTGCTTGTGAACACTGCGGCTACACTGCTGCAACGATCAGCGACATTGTTGGCCGCTCCGCCGCCGAGCAGGAATTCACCCTTGCCACCCTCTCCATTGCCGAACAAGGCTGGGGCGTCGAACGCAAAACCCTCACCTGCGAAAACTGCGGCGCTGTCATCTCACTGCCACAGGATGTTCTCTCCAGCTCCTGCTCATTCTGTGCTTCCCACAAGGTCAACCTCAGCACCGCACCCGACGACATCCTGCGTCCCAAATTCCTCATCCCCTTTAAAATCTCCCCGGACAAAATCCGCTCCCTTGCGCAGGCCTGGCTGGGAAAAGGCTGGTATCATCCGCCTGAGTTAGCATCCAATTCCCTGATCCAAAAATTCAACGGCATTTACCTGCCCTACTGGACCTTTGACGCCCAAATTGATGCCGCCTGGCGTGCCCAGGTAGGCCATGAACGCACCGTCCGTGACAAAGACGGCAATTCTCGTACCGTCATTGACTGGCGCTGGGAAAAAGGGCAAGCCCATCTCAATATTGACGACCTGCCCCTGGCTGCTACCAGCAAGATCAGCCATCACCTCCTTGCCAAATTACTCCCCTTCCAGTTCCAAGCCTTGACTGCCTATTCCCCCGATTTTCTCGCCGGCTGGCAGGCACTCAACTTCAACATCACCCTGCCAGACGCATGGGAAGAAGCCAAACAGGCAATGCGCGAATCCGCGCAGCAAGCCTGCCGCTCACAGATCCACTCCGCCCATGTCCGCAATTTCTCCATGACCGCGGACTTCAATGATGAAGCCTGGCGCTGCATCCTCCTGCCCGTTTACCTCGCCGTTTACAAACACGAGGGCAAGGTTTTTCAGGTCATGGTCAACGGGCAAACCGGTACCGTCTCCGGTCAAAAGCCGGTTGCCTGGTGGAAGGTCTGGCTCGCCATTACCGCCATGCTCACCCCCGGATTGGCTCTGGGATTGATCGGCTTTCCCCTTTTGCTTCTAGGGGGTGCCGGCGTTATTTTGATCAGCCTGGGTTTCATCCTCCTTGTTTTTGGCGGCGCTGGCGCTGTCATCCTCTACAACCACGCCGCCGATTCGGAGCGTGCCTGATGACATTGCCGCCTGAACCCATCGAAATCACACAGGATATGCAAAACATCTGGGGACGTCCTCTCGCTGCCGTTGGCTGCACGGTCTGCGGCCAAGCCCATCTCATTGCTGAAAAAGGCGCCACGTACACCTGTCCCAATTGCGGCAGCGCCAACATGGAACCCCAACCGGCGATGCTCCGTCAGGAACCGCCTGAGCTTTATCTGCCCTTTGCGGAAAGCATAACAAACGCAAAACAAAAATTAATGGCGTTCCGCAAAAAAGTGTGGTTTGCCCCGGATGATTTCACCGCGGAGAATCTGGATTCCCGTCTCACAGCTGTCTACCTTCCCGTGTGGCTCATCGACTGTACCGTGGAGGGGCACTGGAAAGCTGAGACGGGTTTCAATTACCAGATTAAAAGCTCTCAGGAGAATTTTCAAAGTGGCGATTGGCACACCAAAGAGATCATCAAAACCCGCGTCCGCTGGGAACCTCGTGCCGGGACGATTAAACGAACGTACAACAATGTCAGTGTCCCTGCGTTTAATGGCTATGCGAAGTTTGTTGACGAACTGGGCAAATTCAGCCTGGATCTTGCCACCCGTTACGACAGCAAAATACTGAATAACAGCCTTGTTCGCATTCCCGATCTTTCCCCCGAAAATGCCTGGCCGATCGCCAAAGACAATCTCGATAAACTCGCCCGCCATGATTGCCAAAAAGCCGTCAGCGCTGACCACAGCAGAGAATTTGCGATACAGGCTGCATACACCAACCCAAATTGGACACAATTACTGCTCCCTGTCTATTTCACCTGGTACACAGACGAGAACAATGCCCCTGTCCCCATATACATACACGGCCAGACCGGCAAAATCGCCGGAGCCTGTCTTTCTTCGCAGCGTAAAGGCTGGAAATTGGCTGGCATTGCTGCATTGATTGCAGCCGGGCTTTTCCTTCTATCTTTGCTGAGCTTCGCCGGCGCCGCCCTGCTGCCATTCCTCTCAATCCTGGGCGTGCTGCTCGCCATATTCGCCTTCCTTGCAGGCATCTTCGCTGTATTCCCTGCCATTTATCCCTGGCAGTGGAATCGCCAGCAGCAGGAAGAGATCATCGTGAAAACACCGGCCAATGAAACCCATTCATGAAGAATTTAACCTCGCCTGAACCCAAAGAGAGCGTATGAACAAAATAATCCTTGTCTCCCGAAAAAAACTTGGAACCGGATTTGACGCCCTGCGCGCATCCCGACCCTCCTCCTTCCTCATCCCTATCCTGATTGCTTTTGCCATCTTGCTCATCATCCGCCGCGCCTGGGTCTGTGACGATGCCTACATCACCTTCCGCACCATTGATAATTTCTACCACGGCTACCGCTTCACCTGGAACGTCACCCAGCGGGTACAGGTCTACACCCACCCCCTGTGGATGCTGCTTCTCACCTCCGTGGCATGGATATTCAACGACATCTACCTCACTTCCCTGCTGGTCGCCCTCCTGCTGACTGGCATCACCCTCTTCCTCCTCACCAGAAAGCTGACCACAAACGAATTTTCTGGCGCTTTCATCCTGCTTGTGCTTGTCCTCTCCAAAGCCTTCATCGACTTTTCGACTTCCGGCCTCGAAAACCCGCTCTCGCATCTCCTTGCCGCTCTGTTCTTCTGGCGCTTTTTCAAATTCGACAAAGACCTGAAATCCTTTTTTTGGCTTTCGTTTATCGCCTCGCTTGCCATCCTCAACCGCATGGACGCTGCCCTTCTCTATGCCCCCGCCCTGGTCTATGCCTTCTGGCAGGTGCGCAGTCAAAAAGCGCTGTGGTATCTCGTCCTGGGGCAGCTCCCTTTCATCTTTTGGGAACTCTTCGCCACCTTCTACTATGGCTTTCCCTTCCCCAATACCGCCTACGCCAAATTAAACACGGGCCTCATTTCTGCCGACCTCATCCAGCAGGGCTTTCTCTATCTGCTCAATGCCATCCAGTACGACCCCGTCACCCCGCTCATCATCAGCACCAGCATTCTCCTCGGCCTTTTCAGCTTCAACAAAAAGAATGCCCTGCTCGCTTTAGGCACGATGCTCTATGTTCTCTACGTGATCAAAATCGGCGGCGACTTTATGGAAGGCCGCTTCCTCACCCTGCCACTGGTTTGCGCCGTGATACTCCTCTCACAGCTCGACTTCAGCAGGATCAGTCTCTCTTCCTGGTTCATCGCCAGCGGTTTGCTGATTCTGATGGCGGTCAACATTCCCAATCCCACCATCCGCCTGAACGATCTGGGTCCGATTGACTCCGGCCCCATCCATCTCGGCGAAAACGGCATTCTCAATGAGCGACTGTTGTACTACGGCGGTACCGGCCTGCTCAATGCCCGCCGAAATGAAAAACTGCCCAATTTCTATTGGGGCATTGACGGCGAGCGTGCCAAAAACGAAAAAGCCCCTTTGATTGAACGCCTCGGCATCGGCCTTTTTGGCTATTATGCCGGCCCAGAGGTCTACATCCTCGACCGTCTCGCCCTTGCCGACCCGCTCCTCTCACACCTGCCCATGCAGCAGGATGTCGACTGGCGTATCGGCCATTATGAGCGCATGATTCCTCCGGGCTACAAAGAAACCCTCCAACTGGAACAAAACGTCATCGAAGACCCCAATCTTGCCCTCTTCTATGACAAAATGAATATCATCACCCGCGGCAGTCTCGCCAGCCCGCAGCGCCTGCTGGAAATCTGGAAAATGAATACCGGCCAATACGACCACCTGATTGACGCCTATCACTACAAATATCCAAATTTAAAACGAGTCAACCTCGCTGAAGTCTCCCCCCCCTTGCCCAGCGCAACTGCCTGCACCGCTGCAGGACCCATCATAATGGATGACAGCGGCATCGAAATCGTGCTGCCAATAGACAGCCGCAGCGAATGGATACACATCTCCCTCGATCACAACGATAAATACCGCATCTTTTATTACGACGGAGAAAAAGAACTCGCCATGCAAACCATCCCCACCGCCTGGCTCCCCGAACCTGGCGGCATATCCCTCCGTACCATTCAAGTCCCCCGCACAGCCGCCAGACGCGGTTTTGACCGCATCCATATCCTCCCCCTCACTACGGAAGATCAATCCTTCTGTCTGGGGGATATAACCCTGGTATCCCCTTAACTCGAATTTAGACAAACACTAGAAGCCTGAACAAAGATCAGGCTGAAGAAACAG
>CAYURM010000031.1:0-46301 GCA_964447155.1 uncultured Anaerolineaceae bacterium | reverse complement strand
GGCTCAGGCTTCGGCAGGCTCAGGCTTCGGCAGGCTCAGGCTTCGGCAGGCTCAGGCTTCGGCAGGCTCAGCCTACGCTTCGCGGTGTATTTGAAATGATCATGAGTGCAATTCTATAAAAATGACTACTCCCAATTTGCTTTTGTTTTGCAATGCAGGCTGAGTACCTGCTATAATTCACCCAATTGTTTGAAACCTATGTAATTCCGCGGAGGTTTTCCATGCGAAGATCCAAATTATTTGTTTTGGTTATTTTAGGGGTAGTGATTTTAACTGCCTGTGGAGGCAGCAGTACAGACCAGGCGCCGCAAGCGGTTGAATGGTATTTACAGGCGCTAGTGAATGAAGACGCGGATCAGCTTGCCACCCTTTCCTGCAAGGATTGGGAAGCGGACGCGATGATGGAAGTAGATTCCTTTCAGGGGGTAAGTGCCTCGCTGGATGGGGTGTTGTGCGTTGAGGTGGGGGCGGAGGGCGATGCGGTGTATGTGGCCTGCGAAGGTGCAATCAAGGCCACTTACGGAAATGAGCAGCAGGAAATTCCGCTGACTGGCAGAACGTATAGAGTTGTGAAAGAAGGCGGCGAGTGGCTGATGTGTGGATATAAATAGGCCGGACGCTGCGGGTGTTTTGATGTCATTCTTACGCAGGGTGTTTTCCAAAGAAAATGCGTGGGCGCTTGGGTTGTGCGTGATCCTGATCCTGGTGATGATCTTCACCTCTGACAGCGCGCCGCTGTGGATTTATCAGGGCTTTTGATGGGCCTGACGCAGATCCTGATCTTTGCTGCGGCTGCGCTGCTGGTGCGCCTGCTCGGGCGAGGGATGCGGCGTGGTTGGCTGCTGCTGGCGGTCAGCGCACTGGCTGTCTACTGGCTGCAACCCGGTATGCCGATCCGTTATCTGGATTTCTGGCTGCCAACGGTTACTTTGGGGCTGGCTGTGGCAAGCTGGACGATGGTGACTCCACGAGAGGTATGCAAACAGCGGGAGAACTGGCTGGCTGGCGGTGTGCTGGTGGTTGCGGCGCTGGCGGTTGCTGTAACGCGTTATGCCGGTACGGGAAACTTCTTTTTGAGTACACGCCCGCCGCAATTTGGACAGGCAGTTACGGGGGTTTTGATCCTGTTTACGGCACTCGCTTTGCTGGCGGGTTACCTGCCACGCGGCAAGGGATGGCTGACAGCAGTCAGTATGCTGGTGTTGGGTTTGTTTCTGGTGATCAAGGTGCCGGCACTGGCACAGATGACTGCGGCGGGATTGCGGGCCTTGAGCGGGCAGGAACCCGGCCGGGCACTGGCGACAGATATTCGCTGGTTAGGGTTTTCCTATGTTGCGTTTCGTTTGATCCATACCCTGCGCGACCGGGTAAATGGACGACTGCCAGTGGTTTCCCTGCGGGATTATCTGGTGTATGCGTTGTTCTTCCCGGCATTTACGGCTGGGCCGATTGATCGTTTGCAGCGTTTCCAGCAGGATGTGGAGAAACCGCTGACTGCCGAAAGGCTGCCTGTGGATGTGGGGGTGGGGGGACAGCGTCTGGCAGTGGGCATGTTTAAGAAATTTGTCCTTGCGGACAGTTTGTCTTTAATTGCATTGAATGCAAAAAATGCCGGACAGGTGCAAAGCGGTGGTTGGGCGTATGTGCTGCTTATTGCGTATAGTTTTCTGATCTATTATGATTTCAGCGGATATACGGATATTGCCATTGGGCTCGGCAGGCTGATGGGATTTGTACTGCCGGAGAATTTTAACCGGCCGTATTTGAAACCCAACCTGACCCAGTTCTGGAATAATTGGCACATGACGCTCACGCAGTGGTTCCGCGCGTATTTCTTTAACCCGGTAACGCGCAGCCTGCGCCGGAAGAAGCTGCCAGTCTGGTTTGTGATCCTGTTCACCCAGCTTACGACGATGGTGCTGATTGGGATGTGGCATGGGGTTACGCTGAATTTCCTGCTGTGGGGGCTGTGGCATGGGGCGGGGTTGTTTGTGCATAACCGCTGGTTAGATTGGTTCAAGCCGCGCAGCGCCTGGCTGGATATGCTGCCCTGGCGCAGAAGGGCCTGGAATATTATTGGCGTGATCGTGACCTTTCATTATGTCGCCATCGGTTGGCTGTTCTTTGCCCTGCCAACGCCCGAACTATCCGGGCGTGTGTTGGGGCTGCTGGTTGGTCTGTCTTGATGCGGGCAGCAAGTTGGTGATGGATGCAAAACGAATGTAAGCAAAATGTGTTTGAATGGCGTGTGTTGGGCCGCGTGTTGATCAAGGCGCTGGTGCTGTTTGCGATGGTCAATTTGTTGATGGCAGTGATTGGGCCGCTGCCTGCTGTGGAGCGGCTCTCAGCTTACAACTGGATTTTCCCCGGGCGGGAACGGTTCCCGTTTGGGGAGGACCCCGCGGCGGCATACAATTTCAGCCTGTATAGTTTGGATGCCATGTTTGCATCTCACCGATTGGCGGCGGGGGATAAGGCGGCAGATGAGTATCGGGTGATCGTGATTGGAGATTCGTCTACCTGGGGGACGCTGCTGAAACCGGAGGAAACACTGGCAGGTCAACTGGATTTGGCGGGTTTGCAGGTGAAAGATGCGCGCAATGTGCGATTCTATAATCTTGGATATCCGACGCTATCCCTATTCAAGGATTTGATGGTCATAGAGCGGGCCATGGCGTACCAGCCTGATCTGATTCTGTGGCTGGTTACACTCGATTCTTTCCCGACAGAAAAACAGCTCGTCTCACCGATTGTTGCCAATCATGCTGCGGAAGCGCAAAGTCTTATTGAGAAGTATGGCTTGCGGTTAAATGGGAGCGGAGATGAGCTGGAAGCACCCGGCTTCTGTCAGCGAACCTTGATTGGGCAGCGGCGGGCGCTGGCTGATTTGGCGCGCCTGCAATTATACGGGGTGATGTGGGCGGCAACCGGGATCGATCAGGTGTATCCTGTAGATTACCCGCCAGCGCAGCGCGACCTGGAGGATGACGAATCGTTCCATGACCGGCAGCCGCCGGTATTGCAGCCCGAATCCTTGGCGCTGGATGTACTATCGGCGGGGATGCAGGCTGCCGGAGAGGTGCCGGTGCTGCTGGTAAACGAGCCGATACTGATCAGCGATGGCAAAAACAGCGATGTGCGTTACAATTTTTATTATCCGCGCTGGGCGTATGACCAATACCGGCAGTTATTGGCTGATGAAGCGGTAATGAATGGGTGGCATTATGTGGATGTTTGGAATGCGATTCCTGAAGGGGAATTCACCAACAGTGCCATTCATCGTACGCCAGTAGGCGAGAAGATGCTGGTGGATGCAATCATCGAGGCATTGAATGCCAGTATTGATATTGCGGAACAGGTTAGTGAGTTGAGTAGATGATGAATAGAAAGCATGTCTGGTTTTTTATTGGTATATTGGCCGTTATGAGCGGGTGTACGGCAACAGAGATTGCGGCTGCGCCGGTTGTGACTGTGACGGCGACTGAAATACGACAATCACCGACAACGTCATCAATTGCTACGGAGGCTGCGACAGGCATTGCCCCAGCGGAACCAGAAATTCAGCAGCCATCTCCTGTTGCGACGGAAGTGCTTCCAACGTTGGCACCAGAGCGGTGGGAAGATTGGCCGGTGGTGCCAGAGGGGGTGAGCGCAAGGACGATTGAGATCTACCAACAGGGATTGGCAATGGGTAATAATCCACAGGCCTTTTCGAAAATTGGTGATTGTGAAACATATACACAATGGTTTTTATATGATTTTGATCAGGGGAGCAAAGCATATAACCTTGGGCCTTATGATAACTTGCAAAGTGTTATCGACTATTTTGAAGGCTCCTATGAACGATTAAGTGTGGCTACAAAACAAGGCTTCACTGCTGCATCCATTATGACGACATTATGGGCTGACCCGGAGAAATGCGTGCAAGGTGATTCGCCGATGACGTGTGAATTGCGTCTTCATAAACCGTCATTTGCAATTGTCGCCCTGGGGACAAATGATGCCAGTAACCCTGACCGGTTTGAAGAAAATTACCGCAAGGTGGTTGAGGCCTGTATCGCGAATGGGGTGGTACCCATTTTGGCGACCAAGGCAGATAATCTGGAAGGGGACGGGACGATCAATGCAACGATCGTAAAAGTGGCGCAAGAATATGATGTGCCCTTGTGGAATTTTTGGGCAGCTTTGCAGGATTTGCCCAAACAAGGGTTGCAGGATGACGGTGCCCATTTGACATGGTATCGAAATGATTTTTCCGATCCGCGCGCTTTGAAAGTGGCTGCCTGGCCGCAGCGCAATCTGACGGCTTTGCAAGTGCTGGATATGGTGCGGTTGGGGGTCAGCCAATAGAAAAGTATTTTTGGCTGGAAAGGGGCGCCATTCTTTTCAATTTTGATTAATAATCCATTTATGAGCCTGATTTGAGACCGGTTAAAGATATAATGAGATTTGGTGAAGCCTTTAAATTTACAGGATGATACGCATTGATGAAACAGAAACTACATCAAACAAGTATGAATAGGGAGGAGAGGCGATGAAGGTTTTTCATCTGGTGATTTACTCGGGGGCTGCGGTTTCGCGTGTGTATGTTTTGCAAAAGGAGAGGATCGTCATTGGCCGAGACCCGGGCTGTGATCTGGCACTGGATTCGATGGATGTTTCCCGCCGGCATGTGGTGCTGCGTTGTTCCGATACAGCAGTGACTATTGAGGATATGGGTTCAACCAATGGTACCAAAGTGAATGGTGAAAAGATAGCGTCTGTTCAGACTTTGAAGCCACGGGATGAAATCACACTGGGAAGGGATTTTCGATTGGTGTTTCAAGTCGTAGATTCGGTGCGTTCCGGGAAACAGAGCGATTCTGAAAACGGTTTGCGGCCGGGGTATCCCCTGCCATTGCCGCAGACCATGGCTTTGAGCAAGCAGGAATTCGAGGAACAACTGCATCAGCAGCAATCGGCAAATGAACAACACGAAGAGGAGGGGTCTATTTCTCCGCCGACGATCCCCCAGGCCCTGCAACAGACTGACAAAATTGAAGATGACGAAGATTAATATTTTATGACCCCGCAGCTGGCTGCGGGGTCATTTGTCAAGACAGGTTTTTTAGGAGGACGGGTAAAGATGGAAGAAAAACATCGAGGGATTGGGCTTCCAAGGATGATCCAGGAGGCAGGGGAAAAACGCGTATTTTTGCCTGAATTCGTTGAGCAATTGACGGGATTGGGGTACGAAGTTTGTGTAGAAGAGGGATATGGTTCCCGGTCGGGGTTCTCAAAGGATACTTACGTACAAGGGAATCCCCGCGTACATATCGGCAGCCATGAAGAATGTTATGGGCAGGAGATGGTGTTGGTGCTGCGATTTCCTAAACAGGAGGAATTTGAATTGCTTCGTCCGGGGACGTGTTTGATCTCGATGCTGCATTATCCGACTCGTCCATTTCGTTTGAAATTATTGCAAGAACGCGGGATTCGGGCTATTTCCCTGGATGGGATTGTGGATGACAAAAATTTACGGCTGGTTGAAAATATGAAGGCCGTGGCATGGAATGGTTTGGAAGCCGCCTTTGCTGTGCTGGAGGAACGATTTGGCAGCTTGCGTCACCCCGATGACCGATTGTGGCAAATTTTGGTGTTGGGCAGCGGAATGGTGGGCAAACATGCTGTGGATGCGTCGATCAAGCTGGGCAATACGGCGCGTTATCAAGAAAATCTTGCGGCGGGAACAGGGCAGGCAATGGTGAGAATTGTAGGGCGCAGTGTTTCCGGGGATGCAAGGCTGATGCAGGGGCTGCTTCAGGAAACTGATGTTTTGGTTGATGCTACCAATCGGCGGGATGCTTCGAAGCCGGTGGTGCCGAATGAATGGATTGGGTGGCTGCCGGCCCATGCCGTGCTGGTTGATCTGGCAGTAGACCCTTACACATTGGGAGCAAAGTCGCCGGTTGTGCGCGGCATGGAAGGGATTCCTATGGGCAACCTGGATCAATATATTTTCCATCCGGATGACCCCCACTGGACAGATACCGTGCCGGATGAAATTCCATCAACACAACGGCGCACTGCTGTGACTTGCTATTCGTGGCCGGGAATCCACCCGGAAGCATGTATGCGTCATTATGGCCGGCAGCTGCTGCCGATGATGGAAGTGCTGGCGGAAACGGATTATGATGATTTGTCGCTTGCGGGGAATTATTTTCAGCGGGCTTTGTACCGGGCTACTTTGGATGGTTATTTGAAGGCGATATCGGTATTGACGGATGCTTGATAACTTGCTGGGGGGGTATATGCGCGGGCAGCAACGCGTCCTCCTGGATAAAAAATAATACCGGTTGTGGTTTTTGGTTCAAAAATGATCCAGATATCTTGCGAAACCTGGATGTTACTGTCGGCGTGGAGTGCGCTGATGGCGGTATCCATCACGGGGTTTGTGTGTTTCTCATGCTTGTTTTGCCCCTGGTCTGGATAAGCAGGATTTTCGCATGTTGTTTTCCCCCATAGTAACATGATAAGGGTAAAATGAACAAAAATGCAAGGTGGGTTTGCGCCGCCTTAGTGAATGGTCGAAATGGATCGGAAAAGCGGTTTGGAAAGGATACGGTATGAAAATGTATGTGGGTTGTGACCTGGGAGGGACGAATATTAAGGTGGGTGTGGTTGATGTGGAAACCGGCGAAATTGTTGCAGTGCGGTCGGCTCCAACGTTGGCTCGTGAAGGACACGATGCCGTTATGGCCCGCATGGCGGAGTTGGTTGACAGGGTTATTGTCAACAGCGGTATTTCCAAAACCAAAATTGGCGGGGTGGGGATTGGCGCGCCGGGCATGCTGGATGTGGATAGAGGAATGGTGTTATTTTTGCCAAATTTACCAGGAACCTGGCCGAATGTGCCGCTGGCAGACACGATCGGACGGAAAGTCAACCTGCCTGTCTTTGTTTTAAATGATGTGCGCGCCATCACATTTGGGGAATGGAAATATGGAGCGGGGCGCGGGGTGGATACGATGGCTTGTTTTGCGATTGGCACTGGCATTGGGGGAGGGCTGGTGATTAACGGCAAACTGCACCTGGGAATTAATGGCACAGCTGGCGAGCTGGGCCACCAAACCATCAATTTCAATGGTCCCAAATGTGGCTGCGGAAATTATGGCTGCGTAGAAGCTTATGCTTCCGGCCCGGCGATCGCAGCGGCGGCGGTGAAGATTGTGATGCAGGGCGGCACTACCGTGATTGGCGAGATGGTGAATTACGACCTGAACAAGATCACGCCCCGTGTGGTCTATGAAGCTGCGATGACCGGTGATGAAACGGCATTGGAGATTTACAGGGAGGCAGGCAAGGCGATTGGAGTAGGGGTATCGAATGTGCTTGTGACAGTGAGCGCACGCAAGGTGGTGATTGGCGGCGGCGTGGCTGCGGCTGGCGACTTACTGCTGGAGCCGATCCGGCAGGCCATTCAGGAACATGTGTTTGTGATGCCGAAAGAGTTGGTCGATGTGGTGCCGGCGGAATTAGGCACGGATGCCGGGATTGTGGGAACGGCTTTGTGGGCCAGCGTGCATGGGTATCAGAATTAATTGATACAACCGAAGAGCAGACCTTCCCGCGGGATAAAAGCATCCTGCGGGAAGGTCTTGTTAAGGGGGAGGAACGCTGGTTGATTACAGAGGAAGCAGCAAGCCAATCCCAAAACTGACCAGGTTAAGTGTCAGGCTTAGCAGCGCGGCTTCTTTGAACTGGATTTCTTTTCTTTGCGGCAGATAGAAGACAAGCGCTTCCACCCCCCAGATGATCCCTTCCAAACCGATGGTCAAAATGAGGGCATTTGTTTGGTGAAAGGTGTTCAAGGCCGCCCACAGGGCGAACTGGGTAATAACATTTGCCAGGGATACCAGGGTGAGGGTTGTCAGCCAGGGTCGTTTTCGGATGAGTACATAACCGGCAGCCAGCAGCAATTCGATCAGAATGGTTGCTGGCAAAGCAAGGGTGATTACCCCGCCAGTTATAGCCAGTCCCAGACTGATGACAAGAGCAGCGATCAGCCACCGGCGAGGTTGCGTCTCTTTGCGGATAAGGATGAGAAGTATGACAAATGCGCTGGTCAGTAAAAGAATATTTAAGATCACCAGAACGATAAAGAAAAGATTGGGATTTGGATAACCACGGCCTTCTTCAACGAATAGACTGGTTTGATCAACTGTTACGAGGTAATGTGCTTCAAAATTGTTTTTTGTAAATGTGTTGCTTGTTCGAGTAACACCGTCTGAAAAAGAGAGGACGAGCTGGTGGTATTCGGTAAAGCTGTATGCGACGGCATGGCAGGTGGTGCCGAAACAGGAGAAGCTCTGCGGCCCGAATGCTTCCAGCGGTTTGGCTTGTGCGCAGGCGGCCTCTTCGCATTCCAGCAGCATCCCTTCCATCACAAGAAGGCTGGGGATGTCTTTGGTGAATGTAAATTCAAAGGACATGGTTGGCTTGGGGCCGAGGTCTGCGTTGGCAGGCGCGGCAGAAGAGAGCAGAAAGAGTGTTGATATGCACAAAAAGGTCAGGGTGATCCTTAACGGGCTTGTTCGTAACATGCGGCACCTTTCGTTTCGAGACGATCAGCTCTTTCGCCGGACGCGCAGAATGGTAATTTTTGTTGAGTGGTTGAATGGTGCCGGGTCAGCGGGCGGGGCGCCATTCTGTGTGGATGGAAAGCCGGTAATGTCTTCAGGAACTGGAATGATTTCTTCTATGTGCAGATAGCCATCGGTACAAAGTGCATTGAGGGTGTCCAAATGTTCAGTGCCTTTGAGAAAGAGGGCATTATTGATCGAAATCAGCAAACCATCATGGGCGATGAGTGGACGGACTTTGTTGATCAGGCGGTGACTTTCATGCACCAGATCCACTTTCCCTGCGGACGTGGAAGAAAAGAAGGGCGGGTCGAGGATGACGCAGTCAAATTGGGCATTAGCGGCTTTGAAACGTCCAATGGCCTGGAAGAAATCGGTGGTCATGAAGTTGCTTTTATCGATGAGAAAGCCGTTGAGCCTATAGCTGGTTTTTGCGAGGTTGAGGAATTTCTGGTTGATGTCGGTTTGCACGACACGCTGTGCCCCGCCGGCCATGGCGGCGACACCCAGGCTGCCGGTGTAGGCAAAGGTGTTCAGGATGGTTTTACCCTTCATCTTGTCTCGCAGCCAGCGGCGGAGGTTGCGGGTGTCAAGGTAGAAACTGGCATCCTGGTTCATGGCGAGATCAATGGCGTAACGAACTTCATGTTCCAGAATTTCTTTGTCAGGATTTTCCCCAAAAATGAGATGACCACGGCGCTGAATTTTGTCAGGGGAGCGGTGGTTTTTGATCAAAATGGCTTTTAACCAGGGGAGATTTTCGAGGAAAAATGCCCGTGCGGTATCGTTGATGTTTGCAGCCGCGGCGGGCGGGTCCGCGTAGTTGTGCAGGACAAGCGTGCTGCCGTAAAGGTCCACAACCAGATTGGGCCAGCCTTCAAGAAACCCATTAAATAGCCGGAGGGCACCGCGATGGTCAGCGTCAAGCATGGGCAGGCGAGGCTGCAAGGTGTTATTCAGCAAAACGGATATATTTTCAGAGGAATTTGTCGTCATAATCTGTCTTTCATCGATTTGTTGTCAACATGATTATAGCTGGATTTGGTGTATGGATGAAATTTTGGTGGATTGCTTGCCAATTTCTTTTTTTGTGTTTATACTCTTTTATGAAGTGGATAAATTATATTATAAATATAGGAATTATAGTTAATTGTCGATAAAAAATTGTCTGTTATGAATGAGAGGAAAATGATATGATTCAATTTCTTGAGGGTTTCAACCCGATTATTCAGGCGCTGCTGGGCACATTGTTTACCTGGGCAATGACGGCAGCAGGTTCCGCTATGGTTTTCACGACTAAGGAAGTCAGCCGAAAATTATTAAATGGCATGCTAGGTTTTGCTGCCGGGGTGATGATCGCCGCGAGCTATTGGTCATTGCTGGCGCCGGCAATCGAGATGTCGGCAGCGTTGGATGTTCCCGATTGGTTCCCGGCGACAATCGGGTTTCTGGCTGGCGGCGTGTTTTTATGGGTGGTTGACAAGCTGCTGCCTCATCTCCATTTGGGTCTGCCGACTTCACAGGCAGAGGGGATCAAAACTTCCTGGCAGCGGAGTGTTTTGTTGGTGTTGGCGATTACATTACACAATATTCCTGAAGGCCTGGCAGTGGGGGTGGCGTTTGGTGCTGCAGCCGCGGGTATGCCTGAGGCAACTATTGCAGGTGCGGTAGCTTTGGCTTTGGGGATTGGCATTCAGAATTTTCCGGAAGGGTTGGCTGTGTCTGCTCCGCTTCGACGGGAGGGCATGAGTCTTTCCAAAGCCTTCATGATGGGGCAGCTTTCCGGGGTGGTTGAGCCGATAGCGGGTGTCATTGGCGCTGCAGCGGTTTTGTTGATGCGGCCTCTGCTGCCTTACGCTTTGGCTTTTGCTGCCGGGGCAATGATCTATGTGGTTGCTGAGGAATTAATTCCTGAATCCAATCGTGATGAACATTCTGATATCCCTACTATTGGGGTAATGATTGGTTTTGCGGTGATGATGACGCTGGATGTTGCGTTGGGGTAGATCTGCAAATATAGTTCGCTGGAATTTTATACCCTTTTTTTCAGGAAGAGGGTATATTTTTTTAATGAATCTGAGCAGCGAACAAGAAAAGGTGGCCTGTTGTGGTGACGAATGAATTCGTCAAAACTTGTGGTGGCGGGCTTTTATAACGACTAAAGTCGATACTATAGATTATGTGCAATTCCGGTTCATTGCAATGATTTCATGCAGGGGGCGCAGCAGTTATTTTGATTAAATTCTTGACGAAGTGTTTTAAAAACCGTATAATGGAAAAATGTAGTTGACTTGTTGGTACCACCCAACAACCACTCAAGGCAGGAACATTTTTTTATGGAAGTTCTCGACCGCAGCAGCTACACTCCGCTATACCAACAAATTGGTGAAGCTCTTCGCTTACGCATTGAAAAAGGCGAATTGATTCCGGGGGACAGAATCCCTTCTGAGAATGAACTGATCGATCAATATCATGTCAGCCGGAATACTGTTCGGCTGGCGATTAGTTCGCTTATTGTGGATGGATTGGTTTACCGCGTTAAAGGCAGGGGAACTTATGTTGCTGCTGAACGAATGAGCTATGGCTTGATCCATATGAGCAGCTTTTCGGAAGAGATGCGTAATCGGGGATTGGTACCCGGCTCACAAGTGTTGAGTTTTGGCAGGGAGATGCCTTCCAAGCGGATGAGACAGATTCTTAAACTGGAACAGGATCAAATGGTTTATCGGGTTGAGCGGCTGCGGCTGGCAGATGGCGAGCCCATGGCGCTTAACCTTTCTTTTATTCCCGTATTCTTGTGTCCTGATCTTGAACACGAAAATTTGGCTTCAGGGTCATTGTATGCCTTGCTGGAGAACCAGTATCGTTATTGCCTTGGGTATGCTGAGTATGTCATCAAGACTACTTCAGCAGATGAAAGACAATCAAAATTGCTGGGTGTTTTGGTGGATGATACGCTGCTGATTCGTGAAGGAACTACTTATCTGGAAAATGGGGTGCCTATTGAGCATACCATTCTGTACAATCGGGGGGATCGTTATCAGTTTACTTTTCGGGCAATACGCCGCCCGACGGTATAGAATTTGGTCTTGAAAAAAAGGATTGAAAAAATGGCAGTTGTGGTCTTTGGCAGTATCAATATGGATCTTGTGGTGAAGACGCCACGTTTTCCGCAGCCGGGTGAAACATTGACGGGGCACACGTTTTTTACTGCTCCTGGCGGGAAGGGTGCCAATCAGGCTGTCGCTGCCGGGAAACTGGGTGTGGATACGCGGATGGTTGGCCGGGTTGGACGGGATGTGTTTGGCGCGACACTGCTGGAGAGCTTAAAGCTGAATGGGGTTGATCCTGCCGCGGTGCTGCAGGATGAGGCACGGCCATCAGGTACCGCCGTGATTTTGGTTGATGATAAGGCTGAGAATGAAATTGTTATTGTGGCAGGTGCAAATGGCGCGGTCGGCAAGGCAGACCTGGCGCGGCTGTCAGGGATTTTAGGGGCGGGCGACCAGCTTTTACTGCAATTGGAAGTGCCATTGGAGGCTGTTTTGTCTGCGGCAAAAATGGCACATGAAAAAGGAGCTACGGTAATTTTAGATCCGGCGCCGGTTCGTCAATTGCCGAAAGCATTATATGAATACATTGATGTGATTACGCCCAATGAAACTGAAGCGACAGCTTTGGCAGGGTTCACGGTGAATGATGAGGTCAGTGCGGTCAAAGCAGCAAAGGTGCTGAAGGAGCGTGGTGTTCGGGAAGTGGTAGTTAAGATGGGCAGCAAGGGAGCTTATTGGGATGCTGGAGAGCAGGCGGTTTTCCTGCCAGCGTTTAAAGTGGAGGCAGTGGATACTGTGGCTGCCGGAGATGCTTTTAACGGTGCAATGGCTGCGGGGCTGGCTGAAGGGCTGTCTATGCAGGAGGCATTGCGTTGGGGCATGGCCGGTGGGGCGATTTCTACGACGCGCAGCGGTGCACAGCCATCTTTGGCGAATCGTGATGAGTTGTTGGCATTGCTCAATTCATAGTCTGGTTTCGGAGATATGATGACGAAGCGGTTAATTATTGATACGGATATGGGAGTTGACGATGCACATGCGCTGTTGATGGCATTGGCGGATAAAGACGCGGAAGTGATCGGGATCACTACTGTGGTGGGGAATGTGGGCTTGCAGCAAGTTGTGAAGAATACAGGGCATGTCCTGGATATTGCCGGGAAGGTGGTTCCCTATTATGGCGGTACGCAAACGCCTCTTGTCAGCAGGCCAATTCCTCCATCAGGATTGATGGGTATAGATGGCCTTGGGAATACAACCCATTCGCTTGATACGCCGCAACATCAGCCAGATGAGGAAGCGGCTGTTCTGGCTTTGATCCGGATGGTGAAAGAAGCTGATAAAGACGACGACTTCACTTTGGTTGCTTTAGGACCCTTAACTAATTTGGCTTTGGCAGTGCGGATGATGCCGGATTTCGCAGCACGCGTGCCACGGCTGGTTGTAATGGGCGGGGCATATAAGGCAATGGGGAATGAAACCTGGGCGGCTGAATTTAATTTCTTTGGTGACCCTGAAGCGGCGAGGATTGTGCTGGAGGCAGGTTTTGAAGATATATGGATTTTGCCCTGGGAGGTTTCGGTTGAGCAGATGCTGCTTTGGCCGGAGTATGAAACCCTCATCGCACTGGAAGGACCGCGGGCGAGATTCTTTGAACAAATCACTGGGGCATCAAAAAAGGTGCTGCGCGATCAGTTTCGTTTGCCCGGAATGCCCATCCCGGATCAACTGGCAATGGCAGTTGCCCTGGATCCGGAGGGGGTCATTGATGAAGCGGTTCATGTTCTTGTTGATGTGGAGCTGAAAGGCCGGCATGGACGCGGCATGCTGGCAATTGACTGGAATCATTCCGGCGGCGCTGCAAATGCGCATATTGTTACCCGCGTTCACAAGGATGCTGCACTAAAAATAATGAAAGCAGGTTTGTCGGTTGGATAGGTGCTTGGAAAAACGGCGGATAGGGCTGTTATTGCCCTACAAATGCCTGCCGGAGTGGTTATGGGAAAAGGAGGTGGTGGATTCGGGAAGAGTGTTTAAACTGGTTTGCCTCAAAATTGTGAGAAGTATTGGATCGTTTCAATTTTTATGAGGAGGAGAGTTCCAAATGTCGAAAAAATTGTATGTGTTGGTTGGTTTGCTGGTGATTGTTGCCATGCTGGCTGGCTGTGCTCCCAAACCCGAAGCTGCCGCTCCTGAAGAAGCTGCTGCCCCGGAATGCACTCGCAAGGTGGTCAACTTGATTAATGGTGTGCAAGGCGATAAGTCTTTCTTTGATTCGGCTGTACGCGGTACAAACCAGGCTGAAGAAGAATTTGGGGTCTGCGTCAAGATCATCGAAGCGGGCGTCGATCCTGCCAAATGGCAGCCGGCACTCGAAGATGCCGCCGCCAATGAGGACTACGATATCATGATTCTGGGCACGTACCAGATGACTGAGTTCCTGCAGTTGATTGCCAAGGATTATCCTGATAAAAAATTCATTATTTACGATGCCCCGGTGAATTACGAGGATACCGAGAATCCTGTTGATAACGTGTATTCCATCAGCTACAAACAGAACGAAGGCTCCTACCTTGCCGGTTACTACGCCGGTTTGATGAGCGAATCAGGGATCATTGGCGCAGTTGGCGGACAGGACATCCCCGTGATTAATGACTTCATTGTTGGTTACAAGCAGGGTGCCATGGATGCCGGTATTGAAGAAGCGAATGTGATCGTGCAATATGCCGGCGGATGGAATGATCCGGCCAAAGGCAAGGAAATTGCGTTGGCTATGTACCAGCAGGGTGCAGACGTGATCTTCCAGATCGCTGGCGGCACCGGTGTGGGCGTGTTTGAAGCAGCCAAAGAAATGGATAAGTGGGCGATTGGCGTTGACTCTGACCAGGCTTTGATTATGGAAGAGACCAATCCGGAAGTGGCGGAGCATGTGTTGACCTCTATGCTGAAGAACGTGGACAACAGCTTGTACCGCGCACTGAAACTGGAAATGGAAGGCGGGCTGCCATTAGGAGTGATTGATGCTTTGGGTGTTGCAGAAGGCGGTGTAGGCCTGGCTTACAACAAATTCTATGACGAGAATACCCCTGACGATGTGAAGGCTGCGATGGAACAGGTTCAGCAGGATCTGCTGGATGGCAAAATCACGGTTGATACCGTTTTCAAGTAAATCATAACTGCAAGTGTTTGAAGAAGGTGGGCAGGGTGAACCTGCCCACCTGATTACTGGAGGGAAGATGGCACCCATAATCGAAATGCGCGACATCGTGAAAATATATGCCAATGGTGTTGTTGCAAATAACGGAATTAATTTCTCAGTGGAGCGCGGCGAAATTCATGCGCTGGTTGGCGAAAACGGCGCTGGCAAGTCAACCCTGATGAAAATTCTTTACGGCCTGGAGCAGCCCACAGAGGGTGAGCTGTTGCTGGACGGGAAAAGTGTAGAATTCAAGTCGCCGCATGAGGCGATTGCCCAGGGGATTGGCATGGTACATCAAAATTTCATGCTGGTGCCTTCATTCACTGTGGCGGAGAACGTAGTGCTGGGGGATGAGCCGCTGGGTAAAGGCGGTATGCTGGATAAAAAGCAAGCGATGCAAATCACTGCGGATTTGTCCAGACAATATGGTTTACGCGTTGACGCGGAAGCGACGGTGGACAGTATCAACGTGGGTATGCGGCAGCGCGTGGAAATTCTGAAAACACTGTATCGCGGCGCTCAAATTTTGATTTTGGATGAACCGACTGCTGTATTAACCCCGCAAGAAACGCAGGAGCTTTTCGTGGCGGTCCGTGCCCTTGTCGATCAGGGGAAAACGGTTATTTTCATTACCCATAAATTGCGTGAGGTGAAAGAAATCTCGGACCGGGTGACGGTGATGCGCGACGGGAAGTTGATCGGCACACAGAACACATCGGATACCACCCGTGAATCGCTGGCAAGTATGATGGTTGGGCGGGAAGTATTTCTGAATGTGAATAAAGCGCCCCAAAATCGCGGAGAAAAAGTCATGGAGGTTCGGAATGTTTCGTATGTTGCCGAGACCGGCCGGGTGATGCTGCGGGATATTTCTTTCAATGTGTTTGCTGGCGAAGTGTTGGGGATTGCGGGTGTTGAGGGAAACGGACAAACAGAGCTGGTCGAAGTTTTGACGGGGCTGCGGCCAGCGGCTTCTGGCGATGCAATGGTGCATGGCAAGGTAGTGACAAGTAAAACGCCACGGGAAGTGCGAATGGCTGGCGTTTCCCATATTCCTGAAGACCGATTGACCAATGGTCTGGCGCTGGATGTTTCGATTGAAGAAAATCTGATTGTCGACCGCTATTTCAACCCCCCATATCGTAAGGGGGTGTTACTGGAACGCAGGGTGGTGGGGAAATTGGGTGTGGATTTGATCCGGAAATTTGGGATTCGCACACCGAATGGACTATTGCCGGTGGCTTCTTTGTCTGGCGGGAATATGCAAAAAGTGATTGTGGCGCGCGAATTTTCGTCGAATCCGGCGGTACTGATTGCTTCGCAGCCTACACGGGGCATTGATGTCGGAGCGACAGAATTTATCCGTGATCAGTTGGTGCAGAAGCGCACAGATGGGGCTGCCGTGCTGCTTGTCTCTGCTGACTTATCTGAAGTGATGAGTCTTTCGGACCGCATTATTGCCATTTATGAAGGTGAGATTACCGGCGTGTTTACTGAGGCCGCCAGTGTTAGCGAAGAGGAACTTGGGCTGTACATGCTGGGCATCAAGCGGCAGTCCTGGGAAGAAATGGAGGCATATTTATGAGAAAGATATTCGCGAACGCGGCGGTGCGTGAATTGTTGCGCATCGTTCTGGCGGTTTCGATTGCCTTGTTGTTGGGTTTGATTGTTACGCTGCTGGTATCAGAAGACCCGTGGGGGGCTTACAAAGCTTTCCTGGTGGGGCCGCTAACCAAGTTTAATCGCTTTGGAGACTGGATCGAAGAATCGATCACATTGATCTTCCTGGGCTTGTCTGTGGCGATCGCTTTCAAAGCCAAACAGTTCAGCCTGGGCGCGGAAGGACAGATGGTGTTGGGTGCGCTGGTTTCTGGTTCGATCATTTTGTTCGTGCCGATAGAATCGGCTTTCCTGCGGATCACGGTGGCCTTGCTGGCAGCGATGGTGGTTGGATTCTTGTGGGGAGCTATTCCCGGATATTTGAAAGCCTATGTGAATGCCAACGAAATTGTTACGACGTTAATGTTGAATACGATTGCGCTTAAGTTGTATGACTATTTTCTGACTTACAAGATCAAGCCTGAAGGCGCAGGCTATACGGCTTCCGATTTTTTGCCTAATGCTTATCGGGTGCCCAGCTTTATACCAAAGTTTGCAGGAAATTTGTATGATATGTTTTCACGGCAGACTAACATTACCTTGTTTTTATATTTTATGGTGGCGTCTATCCTGATTGGATGGTTCTTGATGTACCGCACACCGTTTGGATATGAGCTGCGCATGGTTGGTTCAAACATTAAGTTTGCCCGCTACGGCGGTATCAATACCAAAAAAGTGATTGTGCTGGCGTTTGCGATCAGCGGTATTTTTGCAGGATTGGCGGGCGCGCACCTCGCAATGGGCATTCACAATAAATTGATCCTGAATATTACTGTTGGGTTGGGGTTTGAAGGGATTGTGGTGGCGACGATGGCGCGCAATAATCCCTTATTCGTGCCTCTTTCAGGGCTGGCTTATGGATATTTGCGGGCGGGAGCGGATATCATGGAAAGGGCTTCGGATATGTCCCGTGAAATGGTATTGATCGTCCAAGCGCTGATTATTTTGCTGGTTACCGCTGAAGGGATTTTACCGGTTATCCAGCAGCGAGTAGGACAAGGAAGTAATAAAGGACTTAGTAAGGTGGTGGATTCTCCCGCAGCAACGGAAGGAGGCAGCCATGTCATTTAGTCACGTATTACAAAGCATCTTTAGCGCATTGTTTGTTGCTAGTATCTTGCGCATCAGCACACCCATCATTCTTGCGGCGTTGGGCGGTTTAATCTCCGAGCTTTCCGGGGCAACCAATATTACACTGGAGGGCACGATGCTGGTGGCTGCATTTACAGGCGTTGTGGTTTCTGCTTATGCAAAAAGCTTGGTGTTGGGTGTGCTGTGCGGGGTTTTGGCAGGGTTGTTAATTTCTGTTCTTCTGGCAATTTTCCACTTGCATTTGAAGACTGACATTTTTTTGGCTGGAATTGCGCTTAACATTATGGCAACTGGCGGGACGATCTTCCTGCTGTATATTTTGACGGGCGACAAGGGTAACTCTTCAACCCTGGCCAGTGCCACGCTGCCGTTTGTTCAGATTCCGGTCATCAAGGATATTCCTTTTCTGGATACTGTGTTGAGCGGTCATAATATCCTTGTGTACCTTTCGTTTGTGTTGACCTGGCTGGTGGCAGTGTTTCTGTATCGAACCCGTCTGGGTGTACATTTGCGAGCGGTGGGTGAGAACGCTGAAGCGGCCGGGTCGGTAGGGATCAATGTGCTGCAAATTCGCTGGATTGCGCTGCTGCTCAGTGGGTTTATGGCTTCTTTGGGCGGTTTGTATATGTCGATGGCTTATTTGAACTTGTTCCAGAGGGATATGACTGCTGGGCGTGGTTTTATTGCCCTGGCAGCCGTTTATCTGGGTGGACGCAAGCCGTGGGGGGTGTTGATTGCCGCTATCATTTTTGGCGGGTTCGATGCCCTTTCCAATCAGTTGGGTTCTTTGAAAATTGCACCACAATTGGTGCAGGTGATCCCTTATGTGGCAACGATCGTGGCGCTGGTGGTGTACAACCTGCGCCAGCAGGCAGTGGCTTTGGAGCGGATGCGGCGCTTTCAAGATAAGGAGCTGACATCACAGGAAGCGGGAGGAGAGTAGAATGATGCTAAATAAAATCCTGGGCGGATTATACGGACAGGCGTTGGGCGATGCCTGGGCGATGCCTGCCTTGTTAAGGCCAGACGATACCTGGGAACGATATGGGGGCTGGATCACGGAGTTCTTGCCTGGTCCAGCGGATCATCCGGTGCATTATGGGCTTGCTGCGGGACAGATCACTGATGATACTGAACAGGCTTTCTCTTTGGCGAAAGTGTTTATTGCGGATGGCAAAGTTACCCCGGAAGGCGCTGCTCAAGGAGTGATCAATTGGTACGATATGATCGATGGTGATCATACGCCTTATGTCGGGCCTTCCACTCGAAAAGCAGTTGCCGCTATCAAGGCAGGAGAATCTCTGGATGAGACCGGGCGAATGGGCGATACGAATGGCGCAGCCATGCGAGTTTCTCCTGTTGGTTTGATCCATCCCGGCGATCTGGAAGGTGCTGTGCGAGATGCACATTTATCGTGCATCCCAACCCATAACACGGATGTTGCAATTTCTGGTGCATGTGCCGTAGCTGGAGCAATTGCTATTGCAATGGTGGATGGCTCTACCCTGGATGAAATCATTGCTGCTGGGAAAAAAGCCGCGGACATGGGGCGCAAGTTTGGACACACATGGATAGGCGCCTCGGTTTCCAGGAGAATTTCGATGGCTGTTGATATCTGCCGGTCTGACATGAGTGAACGCGAGCGTTTGCAGGAATTGTACGACGTGATTGGTACGACGCTCGCAATTCCGGATTCTGTCGGTTCGGCATTTGGAATCCTTGCGATGGCAAACGGGGATCCCAAGCAGTGTGCAATATATGCTGCCCAGGCATCTGGGGATGCTGATACGGTTGCGGCAATGGCTTGCGCCATTGCCGGTGCATGGAGGGGTGTTGGGGCATTTGACCAGGAGATCATTGATACCCTGCAGAACGCCAATCCTGATTATGATTTTTATCAGGTGGCTCAGGGATTGTTGAAACTTTCACAGGCTGAGAGGTAAAGCTATGGCTAATCTTATTATCCGGGGCTGCGATATTCTTCATGTGATGGATGGTAAGCTGAATATTGAATTGTGCCAGGATATAGAGATTCGGGGAAAGTTAATTGCGGCAATCGGCAATGATTTGCCTGTTTCAGAAAACGACAGATTTCAAATTATTGAAGGCCAGGGATTGTTAGCGATCCCTGGCCTGATGAATACCCACGCTCACGTGCCGATGGTGTTGTTCCGAGGCATGGCTGAGGATGTCAGCGTGCAAGCCTGGTTCAATGATTATGTTTTTCCGCTGGAGAGCAACCTGACCCCGGAAGATGTTTACTGGGGGGCAATGCTTGGCATGGCCGAGATGATCGAAAACGGGGTTACCTGTGTTGCCGATCATTATTTTTATATGGATGAGGTTGCCCGTGCGGTGGAAACCAGCGGGATGCGGGCCAATTTGGCCTGGGCTGTCTTTGGACATCAGGGCGAAGCACAGTTAGACGCAACCTGCCAGTTTATTGAGCGCTGGCAGGGGAAAGCGGATGGACGAATCACGACCTGGCTGGGCCCGCACGCGCCTTATACCACCGGGCGGGATTTTCTGAAGCTTTCCGCTGAACGGGCAAAACAGCTGGATACAGGTATTCATATTCATGTGTCTGAAACCTCCGAGCAGGTGGCGTTGAGTTTGCAGGAGCATGGCATTACTCCGGTGCAGATGCTGGCGGAAACTGGCGTGCTGGAGGTGCCGGCGATTTTGGCCCATTGTTTGTATCCAACGAACGAGGATGTGAAAATTCTGGCTGGAACTGGGGCTGGCGTAGCGCATGCTCCGAAAACCTATTTAAAACTGGGTATGGGCGAGATCAAACTGCAACAACTTCGGGATGCAGGCGTGCCGGTTGGGTTGGCAACGGATGGCGCAGGTTCCAGTAATACATTAGATGTGTTGGAACAACTTCGGATGATGGCCTTGGTGCAAAAGCACGCTTACCGGGATCCGACGACGATGCCGGTGGCCGAGGCGCTGGAAATCGCTTTTGAAGGAAGTGCCCGCGTGCTGCAAATGGGGGATCAAATAGGGGTGCTTGCACCTGGACGGCTGGCGGATATTGCTTTGCTGCGGCAGGATGGGGTGCATGTTTTTCCGCGGTTTGACCCCGCGGCCAATCTGGTGTATTCATCAAAGAGCGCTGATGTGGATACGGTGATCTGCAATGGCGAGCTGCTGATGCAGGGACGAAAGTTATTGACGATTGACAAGGGTCAGGTGAAAAAAGAGATTTCTGCGCGGCTGGAACGGTTAGGTCAGCGCACACCGGGCAAGCGGATCGCAGTTTATCCTGCCTAGACTGTTCTGAGGCGGATCAGGCGGGATGCCGAAGGGCGCAATGGCATCCCTTTTATTTTAGGGAAATTGAGCAGCAGTAACCAGGTTTAGGAAAGCAGGTGTGATGACAGTATTGCTTATGGGTGACATCAACGTGGATACCACGATGAATATCCATCATTATCCAGAATTAGGGGGCGATGCTTTTGCCGACCATATCAGCACCCAGCCGGGGGGCGGGATTGCCAATTCGGCTGCTTCGCTGGTGGGGTTAGGGGAATCCGTGGCGCTGCTGGCTGCCACTGGTCAGGATGTATGGGCGGAGATGGTATTGAAACCACTTGCCGCACTGGATGTAGATCTTTCTCGGGTGGTACGTCTACCGGACGCAACAACTGGCTTGATTTTTCTCCCTGTTGTGGATGGGGAGCGCACCATGTTTTCTTTCCGCGGGGCAAACTCATTGTATCACCCGGACTGGGTGACGCCGCAGACGCTGCACGGGGTTGATCTGCTGCATTTTTCCGGTTATGCTTTGCTTGCTTCGCCGCAGCGGGATGCAGTCATTAAGGCAGTACGGCTGGCGCGGGATGCGCATATCCCTGTCAGCCTGGATACGGCGCTGGAACCGATTTTGCAACAACCTGAGATATTGCGTTGTATGCTGCCGGATTTGTCGGTGTGCATCCTCGGGCTGGAAGAAGCCCAGGTACTTGTTGGCGGGAACACACCGCATGACTGTGTGGATCGGCTATTGGCTGAAGGCGTTCAATGGGTGGGCCTGAAGTTGGGCCGGCAAGGGGCGCTTTTGGCGACAAAGGAGGCAAGAAAGCAGTTCCCCATCTTCACGGTAGAATCTCTTGATACCACCGGGGCAGGAGATTCTTTCAGTTCTGGTTTGGTTTATGCCTGCCACCATCGGCTCGATTTGGAAACGGCCGGGACGCTGGCATCCGCATTGGGGGCTTTGGCGACGACGGTGTATGGCGGGGGATTGGGGATGGACTGGCGCGTGAAGCTGAATGCTTTTTTGCAGGAGCGCCGCGGGAAGATGGGGACCGAGGATTTTGGAGACGGGATCGAAAAACTTGTGTATTTCCTGGGTTTTCATGAATAGGCAGGCAGGTGAGGTGGATATGGTATCTCGCGTTAGACCGTTTCGGGTTGTGTCGATAGGCGATTTGGTGGTGGATGTGATTCTGAGTGTTCCACAACTGCCGGTGAAAGCCGCAGAACATCAAATCCTGAATGGTCTGCAACTGGAACCGGGCGGGGCGGGGAATTTCCTGATTGCGGGGGCACGCCTGGGGATGGAGATGACGGCGTTGGGTGCAGTGGGTGAGGATATTTTCTCGGCTGCATTACTTGAGATGCTCGCTGGGGAAGGTGTTGGGGTGGATGGCATGTTGGCGCAACCTGAAGGCAGTGCGACAACTGTGTTTGTGCTGGAGGAACCTTCGCATAGCCATGTGTTTCTGGGACAGTACGGACAAGGGGATGATGTTCTGCTTTCAGAGGATTGGAAGCGGCGCATTGAGGATGCAGATGCGGTGCAGGTGTGGGGATATTCCTTGAATGAGGCACGCCTGGTGGTGTGCATGCTGGCGGCGGCGGAGTATGCCAAAGATCAGGGAAAGATGGTTGTGTTTGATCCCGGGCCGCTTTTAGCATCAGCCCAACCAGAGCATTGTCAGCGATTGATTTCCTGTGCGAGGGTGGTATTATGTACTGAAGAAGAATTGGCTGTGTTGGGAACGCATTGTCAGGTGGCAGCAGAACCGACGGAGTTGTTAAAACTGGGGCCCGCGGCGGTGTGTGTCAAGCAGGGGCAGGATGGCTGCAGGGTTTACACTGCCAATGAAATGATTGAGCAATCAGGGTTTGCTGTGCCAGTCGTGGATACGAATGCGGCCGGAGATTCTTTTATGGCTGCTTTTGTATATGGGTATTTGTCCGGCTGGCCGCTGCAAAAAGTGGCGGTTTTTGCCAATGCAATGGGCGCTGCAAAGGTGCAGAAGTTTGGCTCGGGGAGGCAGGTGCCTACAGTTGGTGAATTGCGCAAAGTGCTGCGCGATTTTTCGGTGGATGTTAAGTTTTAGGTGTTTGGGATTGAAGACTGCTTGGAATTAAGGATTTGAATATGTACCAATATAAAGCAGTAGAACAGGCAATGAGGAAAAATGGCGGCTTTGCTACTTTAAGTTATCTTTATGCTCACGCCACGCGCATTCCAGGATGTAATTGGGGTACGAAGACACCATTTGCCAGTATTCGCCGGATCGTCCAAGATCACGATGAGTTGTTTTTTAAAATTAAACCGGGCCTATGGGGACTGTCTTCTGAGAAGGAGAAGGTTTTTACATCGCTCGGAATTGATGCTGTGACAGAATCACCAAAAAATATAACTTTTGATCATAGCTATTATCAAGGATTGGCCGTTCAATTGGGTAATTTCCGAGGATATCAAACTTATATTCCCAACCAGGATCAAAATAAACCTTTTCTCGGTGGAAAGTTGTGGGATGTGTCCACTTTGCATGAATTTCCTGATTTTACTTATGAAAATATGATTCAGCGTGCCAGGACGATTGATGCGATCTGGTTCAACGAGAGAAGATTACCTCACGCTTATTTTGAGATTGAACATTCAACGGATATTTACAATTCGCTATTAAAGTTTGTTGAATTCCAGGATTTTCGAATTGAATTTTTTATTGTGGCAGATGCGTTGAGAGAATCAGAATACGCCTCAAAAATCCGTCAATCAGCGTTTAAACCGCTGGAATCACATCTGCATTTTTTGGATTATGAAAAATTGTCAAGTTTGCATGATAAATACGCGCAAGTCGCTGTAACACAGGCAGGATTAAACTTATAAGAAAAATTAATCGAGATTTAGCCTTGAATCGTTTATGAATCTTGTCAGGATATTGCGTGTAGCCATAAAAGAAAAGGTGATTTACAAGAGTTTAATATGACATGAATAGTCGACAAATAAATCCTGGAGGATAAGATGGCAAAAAAAATCATTTTTGATACAGACCCCGGTGTGGACGATGCGATGGCATTGACTTTCGCCCTGCGGTCTCCTGAGTTGGAGGTGGTGGGCGTAACCACGGTGTTCGGCAATGCGGCCGGGCCGGTGACAGCCCTGAATGCTTTGCGTTTGGTGGAATTGGAAGGAAACGATCATATTCCTGTAGCCCGAGGGGCTGACAGGGCGGTGGTCTTACCTGCGATGGAATTGGGTACAATGGTGCATGGTGAGGACGGGATGGGAAATACCAATCCGCCGCCGCCAAAAGGCAAGCTGCTGGATATTCATGCTGCTGAGTTCATCGTCGAAACGGTACTGGCGAACCCCGGTGAGATTACCCTGATGCCGGTCGGGCCATTGACCAATATTGCCCTGGCATTACGCCTGGAACCGAGAATTGTGGATTTGGTCGCTGAGGTGGTGTTGATGGGCGGTGCGGCGTATGTACCGGGTAATATTACCCCTCTGGCAGAAGCCAACGTCTATCACGATCCGCATGCTGCCCAGATGGTGTTCAGCGCGGACTGGCAGGTTACGATGGTCGGTCTGGATGTGACTCACCAGGTGGTGATGGATAACGCTTATTTTGACCGGCTTTTGGCAGCCCGTAATCCGGCAGTGGATTTGATCCGGAAAATTCTGCCTTGCTACCAGAGTTTTTTTGATGTTAATTACGGTGCCAATGGATCTATTTTTACCAATGACCCCTCGGCTGTGATGTACGCGATTCGCCCGGATCTC
This sequence comes from uncultured Anaerolineaceae bacterium, assembly GCA_964447155.1. Taxonomy (GTDB): domain Bacteria; phylum Chloroflexota; class Anaerolineae; order Anaerolineales; family Anaerolineaceae; genus SMBSF63. Next base: position 21,647 of record CAYURM010000031.1, on the reverse strand, counting down.
TTCGCTGTCCATAAATTTCCAGTGGTAGTGGAGACGGAGGGACGGTGTATGGGAAAGACGATTGTGGATGCTCAGAACCGCTGGGTGGATTATCGGGCGAGCAACGTGTGTGTGGGGGTAGACGCGCCCAATTTTCTGGATATTTATCTGGAGCGGATGACGAAATAAGACAGCAGGAAAAAATTGACTGCGGAGGTGAGCAGGAATGAAACGAATTTGGATTGATACGGACACGGCATCCGATGATGCGGTGGCCATCTTAATGGCACTGCGCTGGCCGGACGAAGAGATCATCATTGAAGGAATTTCCACGGTTTCCGGGAATGTGAGTGTTGAGGAATGTACCCGCAATGCTTTATATACGGTGGCGTTGTGCGGTAAGCAGGTGCCGGTTTATGAAGGCGCGGGGAAGCCTTTGCTGCGTGAAGCTGTATTTGGCTATTTTTTCCATGGGCCTGACGGGATGGGAGGGATGAATTACCCCGATCCAAATCTCAAAATGAAAGAAGACCATGCGGTACCTGCCTTGATCGATGCAATCAGGGCGAATCCCAATGAGATTATCCTGGTTACATTAGGCCCTTTGACCAATATTGCCCTGGCGTTGGCGATTGCGCCAGACCTGGCGGAAAAAATCCCAATGTGTTATGTGATGGGTGGCGCGGCAGCTACACTCGGAAATATTACCCCGGCAGCCGAGTTTAATGTTTATGTTGATCCCGAAGCAGCAAAAATGGTTTTCCATTCTGGCATGCCGCTGACCATGGTGGGTTGGGAGTTGTGCCGCGGGGAAGCGAACCTGAACGAGGAAGACATTCAATCGGTGCTGGCGATCGGCACGGATTATGCGACCTTTTCGATTAATTGCAATCGCCAGGCCATCCAGACCAATCGGGAATGGCTGGGAGAGCCGATGCTGCCCTTGCCTGACCCGATCACAATGGCGATTGCGCTTGACCCAAGTATTTGCACAAAGAAGGGGATGTACTATGTGACAGTGGATGTGGAGAGCCAGGTAACACGCGGGATGACGGTTGTTGACGAGCGCAGCGTATTGGAAAAAGATGCGAATGTGACCGTTTGCTGGGCGATTGATGTGCCGCGCTGGAAAGAGGCACTGTACAAGACACTGCGCTAGACGGGAGCAAATGACAGAACATCCTTTTGATTTGGTCTGTGTGGGCGGCACATCTGTGGATATTGTGCTGCGCATTCCGCGCATCCTGACGGCTGGGGAGAAGCAGCTCGTGAAATTTGAAGGCCGTATGCCTGGCGGCTTGATTGCCAATGCGGCCTGTGCCGCTGGCCGGTTGGGGCTGCGGACTGGTTGGTCAGGCCGGGTTGGCGATGATGATGCCGGCGAAGAATATCTGGCTGCTTTTGCTGAGTATGGGGTTGATGTCAGTACGGCGCAAATAATAACCAACAGTATTACCGATTTGTGTGTGGTATTGGTAGAGCCTTCCGGCGAACGCAGCTTGATGATTGTACCGACGATCTCTGATTTGCCGCAATTAACCACGGAAGTCGTGGAATTGCTTCGTGATTGCCGGCTGGGGTATACCATGCCTTATGAGCTTGCCTGGTTTCAAATGTTCGCAGACTCGGTGCATGCTGGCGGGGGTCAAGTGGTGGTGGATGTTGAAGCGAGCATTCCCATACAGGGGCAAAATTTGTTGGCGGCACTGCGTCTGGTAGATATTGTGTTTTGCAGTGAGGACGGTGTCCGCTTCGCCAGTGGGCTGCAGAATATTGACGATGCTGCACAAATGCTTTTGGATTTGGGGGCTTCCCTGGTTGTGGTGACAATGGGCAGCCGCGGCGCCGCCGCTTATCAACGAGAAACAAGCTGCAAGGTAGATGGATTCCGGGTGCCTGTGGTGGATACGACCGGGGCAGGAGATTGCTTTCATGCTGCTTTTCTTGCAGGTTGGTTGAAGCAGTATTCGCTGGAATACTGTTTGCTATTTGCCAGTGCCGCTGCGGCAATTGCGATTGGGCATATTGGTCCGCGAGGCGGTTTGCCAACAACTGAAGAGGTGAACGCTTTTTTGGCAGCTCACGCTGATTTGAATTAACAGGTCATTTATTAAACAGGTTTGGAGTTTTGGATGGATTATATTGCATTTAATGTGATGGTTGATGATATCGTTTTTCCTGATGGGCGCACGCAAATGGAGGTATTGGGTGGCGGCGGGCCGCAGGCTGCGTTTGGGATGCGGCTTTGGCATGAAAATGTGGGGCTCGTGGGCAGTGTGGGGCCTGATTTCCCGCCTGGGGCTGATGCCTGGTTGAAAAAATCAGGGATTGATTGTCAGGGAATACGCCGCGGTGCGTTACCCTCAGTGCGAGCATGGCAGGTATTGGAGGCCAGCGGGTTACGCACGCAAGTGTGGCGGGTGGAGTCGTCTGTACGACGCGAGTATTTGAGTCGCAGTATGGCTGCTCTTCCAGATGATTATCGACAGGCAAAGGGGTTTCATTTTGGTGTGCATCCATTATCACCTGACACTCGTTTTATTGAAGAGCTTGGAAAAATGGATGGTGTGATCAGTATTGAGAGTTATTGTGCTGCTGACCACAAACCGGATGATGAGTCGTTGAAGAAATTGCTTCAGGCGGCAGATATTTTTTCTTTGAATGAACATGAGGCGGTTTCGTTGGTTGGTCCCGGCAAGCCACTGGTATTGGCCGGGCGCTTGGTCGCTGGTGGCGCAAAAATCCTTTGCTTACGATTAGGTGAAAACGGGTCGTTGGTGGTGGATGCGAAAAATGGAAACGCGTTTCAAGTACCTGCGGTTCCCGTTTCAGTTGTGGATACGGTGGGCGCAGGGAATGCTTATTGCGGTGGATTTCTGGCTGGATGGGTTGAAACCCGCGATTTGAAAATGGCAGGACTCTATGGCGCAGCAGCTTCTTCCTTCCTGCTTGAACAGGTAGGGCTTCCGGTATTTGGATCAGAGATCCTTAAAGAAACGCAAGAACGTGTAGATATGTTACGGCCACAGGTGGTGGCTGTGACGATATAAAAAGGAGAATCGTATGACGAACCCAATGGTTGAGGAATTCAAGAGTTTGCCAGGTTTATTGCAGGACGTATTTCAGAATTTGGATGATTCAGCGCGAAATTCGCTTCATCCTGAGTTGTGTTTATCCTTGAAGCACGTGTATTTTGCCGGGTGTGGCGATTCGCATTTTGCACCTTTGAGCATGGAATTGGCATTTACCAGCTTGAGCGGACTGCCAGTGACGGTAATGCGTTCCATGAAATTTGCCCGCTATTTTGCCGGCAATTTACCTAAAATGGGCCCAAAAATGCAAATGGTAGTTGGTATTTCTGTTTCCGGTGCAGTGGCACGTACCGCAGAGGCACTGCGTATGGGGCGGCAGAATGGTATAACCGCATTGGGTTTGACTGGAAATCCTGACGGGAAGGTGGCTCGTGAGTCGGAGATGATGATGAAGGTCACCATCCCGCCGATGGAGAGACCGGAAGGGTTGGTTTTCCCCGGTATACGCGGTAATTTTGTGCACGGCGAAAAGGCGGCGAAAGGCGAGGCGGTTATCCCAGGTGCGCGCAGTTATTTTACCAATCAGGTTGCGTTACTGTTGATGGCAGTGCGGATTGGTGAAGTGCGCAGCCATTTAACAACAGCCAAAGCCAATGAAGTGCGTGAACAAATTCGCGGTTTGCATGTTGCTATTGAAGAGACTATTCAATTGTGCGACGCTCCAGTAAAAGCGCTGGCTGCCACCTGGCAAGATGCGGATGACTTTGTGTTTTGCGGTTCTGGCCCTAATTTCGCGACGGCGTTGTTCTCGGCGGCCAAAATTTTGGAAGCAAGCGGCGATGCGGCGATGGGGCAGGATATGGAAGAATGGAATCACCTGCAATATTTTGCGCGGAAGATTTCTTCACCAACGTTTATTGTTTCTGCCGGGCAGCGTGATTTGAGCCGGGCGACTGAAACAGCGGTGGCAGCGAAACAGATAGGACGACGCGTGGCAGTTGTGGCGCCAAAGCGTGCCGCGGGCTTGCACGAAACTGCTGATGCCAGCCTCTTTATTGCGGATATTCCAGAGATGTTCTCGCCGTTGGTGTCTTGCATTCCAGCCGGGTTGTTCGCAGCGTATCGTTCCGAGCTGCTTGACGAGCCTTTCTTCCGAAATTTTCAAGGCGGGCGAAATGTTGCTGAAGGTGGCGGGATCAGCCGCATCCAGACCAGTGAGATGCTGGAGGAGTGGCAGGAATGACAAAGATTTCCTGGATTCCTGATGGTTGTCCCGGTGTGATTGGGGCGTTTCATTTGCCTCCTTTCCCGGGATCGCAGCATCCATCTGCACAGCCGGTGTCAGTGGCGGTAGACCATGCTTTGCGGAATATTGAAAAGGCAGTTAAGGCGGGGGTGCCTGCGATTTATTTACAGGATTTGGGCGATACGCCGGTTGCAACAAGTATCCAACCGCATGCCGCAGCGGCGCTGGCCGTCGTGGGCACGGCTGTACGAAGGGAATTTCCTGATCTGGCACTGGGTATATGTATGATGAGCCACGGCTGTAAAGAACCCCTGGCAATTGCCCAGGCGATTGGTGCACAGTTCGTTCGTCTGAAGGTATATGTCGGTGTGATGGTGAAAGCGGAGGGGGTGCTGGAAGGCCTTGCTTATGAAGCTATTCAGTATCGGGCACAACTGCACGCGAAAGACGTTGAGATTTTGGCGGATATATATGACCGTACCGGGAAACCTCTGGGGCGGATGCCCCTGGAAGAAGAGGCCCGGTGGGCGGCAGTGCATTGCCGTGCAGATGGCTTGATCCTGACCGGTTCGAATTTTGACGAATCAATGCAAATGTTGTCCGAGGTTAAGGCGGCGGCGTTAGGTGTGCCCTTATTGCTGGGCGGGGGTGCTAATACCGAGAATGTCAAAGAAGTTTTTCGTATAGCCGATGGGGTGATTGTATCGAGTGCTTTTAAAGCCCTGGCTGGCTGGACGCGCGAGTCGATGCTGGCGGAATGGGAATATGAGCGCATCCAGGCATTTATGGATGCGGTGCGTTAATCTGCAAACCGGGCAACATCGGGCAGGGGCTTTCGCAGGGTAGTCGTCTGAAAGGCTCGGCAAATTTATTCTGGAGGAAGTGTATGCCGCAGAAAATTATTCTGGATGTGGATACCGGACGCGACGACGCTGTTGCAATTTTGATGGCTGGTCATCACCCCGCGCTGGAACTTGCTGCCGTTCTGGCTGTGCATGGCAATGCGCCGCTGGAAACAACCCTGGACAATACGCTGCGAACGCTGGAAGCGGGCGGTTTGACGCATGTTCCGGTGTATGTTGGCGCAGAGGTTCCTCTGATGGGAAAATTTGCGCCAACACTGGATGTGCAAAGGGTGAAATTGCCATTGCCGTCTGCTGCAAAACGGCCTGAAAATAAACATGCAGTACAATTTTTGATTGATTATTATATGAGTGTGGATGGCCCAGAGACGATCTATATGCCAGTTGGCCCGCAAACCAACCTGGCTGTGGCGCTGCGTATTGAGCCGCGGATCGTGGAGCGGATTCCCCGGATCGTGACAATGGGTGGGGCTTATCTGGAAGGAAACACGACACCCTCAGCGGAGTTCAATATTCTGGCCGACCCGGAAGCAGCTCATATCGTTTTCACTGCCGGGATTCCAATTACGATGGTAGGGTTGGAGGTTACCGCCAGAGCGTTGGTGATGCCGCAGGATGTGGAACGGATTCGTGATATTGGTACGCCCTGGGCGGTGATTGCGGCCGATTTGATGGCGGCCGATGTGCAATGGTTCGTGGAGGAACTTGGATGCGAAGGCGGACAAATTTATGATCCATGCGCTGTAGCGGCAGTCATTGCGCCGGATGTGTTAACCACCAAGGCTATGCGGGTGGATATCGAGCTATATGGGACTTTGACCCGCGGCAGGACAGTGGCAGATATATCTGGACAGCGTGGCTGGAAACCCAACGTTGAGGTTGGTGTGGATATGGATCGGGAAAGATTTGTGGAATTGCTCTATGATGGCTTGCGGTGAGTTGTTTCTTTCTATTGGCACAGTGATCATCGATGATATCATCCTGCCGAATGGCGAGTCGCGCATGGCGCGTCTGGGGGGAGGGCCGGTGCATGCTGCCATGGGCATGCGCCTGTGGGCAGAACATGTGGGTCTGGCTGTTCCATTGGGCGTGGGTTTCCCCGATGCCCTGGTAAAAGAGTTGGCTGGATGCTTTGATTTGTCTGGTGTGCGCAGGCGCTCTACCCCAACGCCGCGCGCATGGCAGTTGTTTGAGACAGACGGAACACGCAATGAGATTGTCCGTACCGGTTTCGCGGAAATGCAATCTTCCTTAACCCGCCCGGAAGAATACCCGGACGCATATTGGCCGGCGAAGGGCGTGCATCTGCATTGTGCCCCGGAGGAAGTGCCGGAATGGGCTGGTTTTTTGCGTGAGCATGGTGAACCGGTGATTTTGTGGGAGCCGTGGGATCCGATGATGATCCCTGAAAACCGCGAACTCTTTCGGCGTAATGCTGCGTTGGTAGAGGTGGTTTCACCTAATCTGGGTGAAGGACGCCTGATGACCGGTAAAACGGATCCGCAGGAGGTTTTGCAGGCCTTGCTGGATCTGGATGCACAGTGCGTGGCGTTGCGCATGGGGGAACATGGCAGTCTGATTGGCGATGCCGATGGCCGCCGCGTATGGATTCCCGCTTTGCAGTTTGGCCCGATCGTGGATGTTACGGGAGCAGGAAACGCATATTGCGGCGGGTTTGTAGTTGGTCTGGCGCGTACAGGGGATTTACTGCATGCGGGATGCAGTGGTGCAGTTTCTGCGTCATTCGCTTTGCAGCAGTTTGGCGCGGTGTATGACGTGAGTGACTTGCATGAAGAAGTGGAGTCCCGGTTTGAGACCATCTTTGCAAACACCCCTAATCCGAGGCGTTTTGCTTTTGATCAGATGGCTGATGTGTGGGATGATATTGCTGCTGCACACACGAATAAATCCAGCAAGTTGACTCGCATTGCAAAAGCAGGAGTTTTAAAATCTACTACTCAGGTGCTGGATGTTGGTACGGGAACAGGAGGTTTGCTGCCGGCATTGATGGAGGATCAGCCAAATTCAATTTTGGCGATTGATCTCTCCTATGCCATGCTGCAGAAGGTCCGCAGCAATCATCCTGGCATCGCAGCGAACAATGTCTCGCTGTCTGTGGCAGATGCTTTACATATCCCCAGTGCTGACAAAACATTTTCCGTGGTGTATTGTCACGGGGTGTTCCCGCATTTGAAGGAAATAGCGGTCGCACTGCGGGAAATATGGCGCGTGCTTGTTCCGGGAGGAAGATTGGTAGTCAGCCATGCGATTGGGCGCGAGCGGGTCAATGCCATTCACTCGCGGCATCAGGCAGCCATCTTGCGTGACGACCTGCTTCCAACGGGCAAAGCGTTGGCGGCTATTTTGCTTGAGAATAACTGGATGGTTTTGGAGGTCGAAGACAGCGAAGATTTTTATCTGGTGGTGGCTGAAAAGAAAAGGAATTGATCATTTGCGGCGAATTATGTTAGGGTTCGTTTTCGTTATACGGTGATTTTTTTTGAAATTTCTTGCAGGAATACAAGAAATTTCTGGAGATGTTCTTTTAAAGTTTCCAGGGCAGTTTGCATTTCGCCGTGGTTGTTCTGTTCGACGGCTAATTCCAGTTGTTTACAGCTTTGTCCGACCAGGACACCGCCTAAATTGAGGCTGGCTCCCTTCAAGCTGTGTGCTGTACGCAAGAGTATCGTCCGGTTATTTTCTTTTAGGGCCTGCTCCATGTCCTGTATATTCTTTTCCGCCTCTTGCTGATAGAGGAGAATAAGGGATTTTAAACCTTTTGGGTTGATTTCAAAGAGTCTGTTGAGTACGTCTGATTGGGAATTTGCTGTGCTTTCTTTGGCAGGTGGAAATGGTGATGCGGGCAACTTATTTTGCTTTGCCAGTCCCCATTTCACGAGAATTTCCTGTAATTCATTCATGCGTACAGGTTTGCTTAAATAACCATCCATGCCTGCTTCGAGGCATTTTTTCTCATCGCCTTTCATGGCGTTGGCCGTGATGGCAATGATGCGCGGGCGCTCCTCTCCCCATTGTTCAAGGATACGGCGGGTGGCTTCAAGCCCATCCATGACAGGCATCTGAATGTCCATCAATACCAGGTCGTATCTGATATGGTGCAGCGCTTCAAGTGCTTCAGCGCCCGTATTGGCAATACTGGCGGTGTAGCCCATTTTGTTCAGGGTGAATAAAGTTACTTTTTGATTGACGAGATTATCTTCAGCAACCAAGATGCGAAGAGGGTACTGCGCACTCAGTTGACTATCAATTAAACCGTCGGTTCCCGTTGTGGTTGCAGCGAGGGGGGCACTGGCAAACTGGTCTCCACTGGCGGGGGACCCATCCAGTGAGATTGTATTTTTTTGCGGGGCTTCATTTTGGATTGGCAGAACAAAATGGAAAGAAGTTCCCTGCCCGGGAATTCCATCGCTTTCAACCCACAGTTTCCCGTTCATTAATTCAGCCAGTCGTTTACTGATTGCCAGCCCCAGGCCAGTTCCGCTAAAGCGGCGGGTTGGCGCTGAGTCCAGTTGGCTAAACGATGTAAATATTTCTGGAATATTCTCCTTTGCGATGCCAATACCGGTATCTTTTACGGTGAAATGGAGTTGAAATTTCGCTGGAGCGGATTCTTCGCCGGTTATGGTTAACACGATTTTACCGTGGTCTGTAAATTTTACGGCATTGTTCAGCAGGTTGATGAGGATTTGCTGAATACGATGGCGATCTCCGATAATTGTTTCAGGAAGATTTTGATCGATTGTTACGGACAATTCCAAACCTTTGCTGGCTACCTGGGAGGAAATGACATCCAGCGCGCTTTCAATACAGTCGTTAAGGGTAAAAGGGCTGGCGACAATTTTTAATTTCCGCGCTTCGATTTTTGAAAAATCAAGGATGTCATTAATTAAATGCAGGAGGACTTCACCGCTGTTTTGGATAGTTTCAACAAAATCTTTTTGTTCGCTATTTAAAGGCGTATCTATTAAAAGGTGAGTCATCCCAATAATACCGTTCATTGGCGTACGAATTTCATGGCTCATATTGGCAAGAAATTCGCTTTTGGCCCGGTTGGCTTCTCCAGCGAGAATGGCAAGGTGATTGGCACGAATAACGGATTTTTCAAGGGTGCGATTTGTATTTTCCAGGTCTATGTCGGCTTGCTTACGGTGCAGGGCGAGCATGTACAGATCGACACATTGCTGTAAATTCAAGAGATCGTCTTGTGTGTAAGGGGAATCGGCGTTGATCAGGGTGATGTGACCGATGATTTTTGTATCTTTGGATATGGGAATAGAAATAATGCGGTGTATGGTTTGCGCATTGTCGGAAGTAAGCATGAACACAGAGGTTTCTGGCGGGGTGTTACTGAAAAAAGGTTTTTGAGAGGCGAAAACTCTTTTCCATAGCTCGGGATATTTACCGTGTTCGTCTTTTTGGGTAACGATGGGGTGTTTGTCGACATGATCAATTTTTTGAAAAGTGATTGGGGTGAACTCAGCCGTTGCCAGGTTAGCCATGGTGATAACGCCAGTTGTACTACTTGTGAGGTTTTTTGCATAGTTTAGGGTAAGCTGTGCAAGATGTTGGAGGCTGATGTCCGGGTTGATCAGGTCATTTGACAGTGCAGCCAGGGATGTGCGCGTGAATAATTCTTTTCGCAACATATCTTCCGCTTTTACCTGACTGGTGATATCTCGTCCTACGGATTGAATTTCAATCATTTCATTTGAATCATTGAAAATAACGCGATCTGTCCAATGAAACCAGCGTAATTCCTGGCTCATATTCAGGCCTGGAAAGATACGTGTCGCATGCTTGCGGTTTTTACCCAGCGTGCTGCAGTGGCGCCAGAAGGCATCTTGCTCTTCTTCCGGGATGAAACGGACGAATGAAGTTCCGAGGATTTCATCTGCCGTGGTTTGATAATATTCACAGTAGGCATTGTTGACAAAGGTTAATGTGGTATCTGGCCGCCAGCGGCAAATCAATTCGGTTTGATCTTCGATGACTGCGCGGTATCGCTTTTCACTCGCCTGGAGAGCCGCTTCAATGTCTTGACGTTCCATGATCTCTTCCAAAAGAGATTTATTGGACTGACGCAGGCGGTCTGTTCTTTTTTTGACAACCCAGAGCAAGATAAATATGATTGCACCGAGGAAGAGCAATCCGATGCTGGTGACAATATTGTTTGACCAACCCCATATCTGATGGTAAGAATTCAGGATCAAGACATCTTTAGGTATTTTTTGCCCATACGCCTGTGGTATGTGGGTGCTGGCAACGGTCACTAACAAAATCAGCAAGGAAATAATAGTGGAAATGGTGCGGCGAAATGGGGTAGTCATTTTTTTCATTTGATTCCAGGAATTCATACTTGTGAAACTGGAAGGAATGTTAATGGTTCTATTATAAGAGATTATTGGAAAGAACAGGTGGAGACTTGGCAGAAGGGAGCAGTCAAAACGTACAGAAATTATTTTTGGGGTAGAGCTGACTCAAGCTGCTCGCGACAATCATTGGGTACGGGTGCCAGATTGGGATGGGGATTTGGGAAAAACCAGTCGGATGTGAGTATATTTTGAAAATTTTGTTGTGCATATATAGCTCTGATGGTATCATTAAATGTTGCATGTACGAATAGCGGGTGGCGTGCGTGAGGAAAGATGGCGCCTGATAATGTTGATAAATTAAGGGATATAAATTGATCCCCCAAAAAAACAGCGAGGCACCAGGCCTATTCCTGTAAAGATGTGCGCTGTGAATGGATATTTGTATTAAAATATAGTGAATGGATTTTAAATCGTTCGGCTGAGTCGATGTTGGTGGGAACCGTATCCGAGAGGAAAAACAATGCAGTATCAATTGAAAAATGTTGTTGTGATGATTTTGATGGCAGCAGCTTTACTGGCTGGTTGTGAAGGTGGAAATCCTGAAGGGGATGCGGTTCCAGAGACTGAATTTTTGGTAAATGTATCCCCAGTTGTGAGTGTGACGGGTGTGGTGGTGCCAGAACAATGGGCAACCCTGAGTATCGCAAACAACGGTGTGGTCGAAGAGTTATTTGTTGACGAGGGAGATTCGGTTAAGGCTGGAGAAGTGCTGCTGCGATTGGATGGGCAAGAGCGGCTTCAGGCTGCTCGCGATGGGGCTGAGCTTGAATTATTAGCTGCTCGGCGCGCCCTGGATGACTTGACCGAAAAATGGCCGTTGATCAAGGCGCAGGCCGAGCTGGAATTGGCCCAGGCAGAAATTGCTCTTGAAGACGTTCTTGAAGATCGGCAGGATCTGGATTATCAGCGCGCTGGTCAAAATACGGTAGACGAATTGCGTGCGAATGTGATTTTGGCAAAAGATGCGGTGGATACAGCGGAAGAAAATTTTGGCTGGGTAGAAGACAGTTCTGAAGATGACCCGAACCGCGCTTATGCGCTTACACAATTGGCCCAGGCGCGGCGGGCGTATGATCGGGCAGTTGCCAACTTGAATTATGCCCTTGGATTGCCGGACGCTGGAGATATTTCCGAAGCTGATGCTTTGGTGGCAATTGCCAAGGCACGTGTTGCCGATGCCGAGCTGGAACTGACGCGGTTGCAGGACGGGCCTAATCCGCTGGATGTTGAGCAGGCACAAATGCGCCTGGCAAATGCCAAATCTCAATTGGCAGCGGCTGAAAAGTCTTTGGCCGAATTGAGCCTGCGGGCACCATTTGACGGCACTGTCAGCCGGCTGAATGTACGGTTGAATGAATGGGTTGTGCCGGGGCAGCCGCTGATTCTATTCGGCAACCTTTCCAGTTTGCAGGTTGAGACAACGGATTTGAGTGAAATTGATGTTGCCCAGATACAGCCTGGTTCAATAGCTGATGTGACATTTGATGCGTTGCCGAGTGCAATGGTAGAAGGCAGAGTTGTGCGGATTTCTCCCAAGGCAAACGAAGGGGCTGGTGTGAATTATACGGTTATTTTGGTATTAAATGAGATTCCCGAAGGCTTGCGCTGGGGGATGACTGCTTTTGTTGACATCGATATTGAGAACTGAGAACTGTAGATGCACCGAGGAGAATGTTGAAACCAGAAACGTAAGAAGAAGCAAGCAAGAACAAAATGAGTATCGATGTCATTTTGAAGAGGGAAAGAAAAGCAAAACCAGAGACTGAAATTTCAGTCTCTGGTTTATTCTATCGGGTGATGGCGTGATTTTTAGCAATTGGTGAGCTTGCTAACCAATATAATCCAGCCATTCGGCAGAATGTGTGTGCCGGCCTTTGATCACTTCATTAAAGGCTTGTTGAATGGCTTTGGTGACGGGACCGGCCATACCTTCGCCAATCTGGCGGCGGTCAATTTCACGTACTGGTACGCACTCGGCGGCCGTGCCGCACATGAATACTTCATCTGCTACGTATAGTTGATCGCGGACAAGGGGCTGCTCGACGACCTCATAGCCCAATCCTTTGGCAAGAGTGATGATGGCGTCACGGGTAATGCCTTCCAAAATCGCTGCCGTGTGGGATGTGTAAATCTTGCCTTTGCGAACCAGGAAGAGGTTTTCACCAGTGCACTCGGCTACATAGCCTTGCGGGTCAAGCATGATGGCTTCGTCAAAACCGGCGCGGACGGCTTCGGATTTGGCAAGCATACTGTTAACATAATTGCCGGCTGCTTTGGATTTGGTCATCATCACATTGGGATGGTGACGGGTGAAGGAGGATACGTTCGCGCGGATGCCTTTGGTCAAGGATTCTTCGCCGAGCATGCTGCCCCATTCCCAGGCTGCAATGGAAACGTGGGCTTCCCCGAGGTCCATGTTCAACCCCATACTGGGGGAAATAAGATAGACTAGCGGGCGGATATAACAGGCGATGAAATCGTTCTTTGCTACCGTATCGCGGGCAGCTTTCATTAAGTCCGCTGTGGTGAAAGGTAATTTCTGAAAACCCATGATGTGGGCGGATTCAGCGAGGCGCTGCATGTGCTCACGGTTGCGGAAGATGGCCGGGCCTTGATCGGTGTTATAGCAGCGAATACCTTCAAAGCAGGCGAAGCCGTAGTGCAGGGCCGGGTTTAGAAACGGCACGGTGGCTTTTTCGTAGTCGACAAACTTCCCATTCATCCAGATGTATTTTGATTCGATTCCCATGTTAAGTATCCTTTGTGTTGTGTGGTTTGTTATAAAGCGGACAGGACAAGGTCAGTGATTTGGACTGTGCCCAGTTTGCCGCCCAGATCAACTGTACGGTGACCGTCTGCAATGACTTTGTCGACAGCGGCCTCAACGCGGGCAGCTTCTTCGGTCAAGTTCAGTGAGTAGCGCAGCATGAGTGCCATACTGAGGATAGCGCCGAGTGGATTGGCGATGCCTTTTCCGGCAATGTCGGGGGCGGAGCCGTGGATGGGTTCATAGAGTCCGGGACCGCCTTTGCCAAGCGAAGCAGAAGGCAGCATTCCCATGGAACCGCTCAGAACCGAGGCTTCATCCGTGAGGATGTCGCCGAACATATTGCCGGTGACAAGCACATCAATATCTGCCGGGCTTTGGATGAGGCGCATAGCGGCGGTGTCGACCAGCATGTGTTCGAGTGTAATGTCGGGGTGATGGACGGCCACTTCGGTGGTGATTTTGCGCCACAGGCGTGAACTTTCAAGGACGTTGGCTTTGTCCACCGAGATTATTTTTCTTCGGCGGTCTTTCGCCAGTTCAAAAGCCAGTTCTACCACGCGGCGGATTTCGTTTGCATTGTAACGCATGGTATCGACAGCGGTTTCCACACCATCGACAACGGAGCGGCTTTTGGGTTCGCCAAAATAGATACCGCCGGTCAGCTCGCGCACAACCAGCAGGTCAATCCCGATCAATTTTTCCGGTTTCAGCGGCGAGGCCGCAGCAAGCGGCGGAAGGATGGTAACCGGTCGGAGATTGGCAAAGACATCCAGCGCTTTGCGAAGTTTAAGAAGACCTTGCTCCGGTCGAATGGCGGCATTGGGATCATCCCATTTTGGACCGCCGACCGCACCGAGGAGGACAGCATCGGATTGTTGGCAGATACGGATGGTTTCATCGGTTAAGGCTGTGCCGTGGGTGTCCATGGCGCAGCCGCCAATCAGTTGCTGCTGAAAGGAAAAGGCATGGCCGGAGATGTTTCCGATTTTGTTCAGCACCTGGACAGCAGCAGCCGTTACTTCGGGGCCGATGCCATCACCAGGTAAAAGGGCAATCCTGTATTGGGTCATGCGCGTTTTGTTCTCCTGTGCGTATAGATTATTGCCGGATTAGTTTACGGCCATCAGGCCATATTCGATTGCATCGACCAAAGCCCGCCAACTGGCCTCAATGATGTTTGGGCTGGCGCCAACTGTGCTCCAGCGTTTGGATCCGTTTTGGGTGTCGATCAGTACGCGGGTGGTGGCGTTGGTGCCATTGCTGCTATCCAGGATACGTACTTTATAATCGGCGAGGTGGAATTTTTCGATGACCGGGTAGTGGTCTGTGAGGGCTTTGCGAAGGGCCATGTCCAGTGCGCTGACGGGGCCATTTCCTTCAGCGGCCGTATGCAGCAATTGGCCGTTTACCATGACTTTGACTGTGGCTTCAGCAAAGATGCGCCCCTGGCGGTGTTCAACGTTGACGAAAAAATCAACCATTTCAAAGGGCGGTTGGTAGTCTTGTTGTTGACGGGAAAGCAGGAGGGCAACGGAGGCCTCGGCGGCTTCAAATGAAAAACCACGTGATTCCAGCTCTTTAATCTCATTCAGTACCGCGGATACATCTTTTTTCTCTACCTCGTCGAGGCCGTAATCTTCTGCCTTGCTGAGCAGGTTGCTGTGACCGGAGAGTTCTGATACGAGAATGAGCATTTCATTGCCTACCCATTCAGGGTCAATGTGTTGGTAGGATGTGACCTCGCGGCGCATGGCTGATACGTGGATGCCGCCTTTGTGGGCGAAGGCTGCTTTCCCTACGAATGGCTGGTGTTCATCAGGACGCAGGTTGGCGATTTCACTTACAAAATGGGAAACATCGGTGAGCTGGGCGAGACTGCCTTCGGGCAGGCAGGGCAAACCCAGTTTGATCTCAAGGTTGGGGATGACCGTGCAGAGATTGGCATTGCCGCAGCGTTCGCCATATCCGTTGATTGTGCCCTGGATATGCATGCACCCTTCCTGGATGGCAGCGATTGAATTGGCGACTGCCATGCCGCCGTCATCATGGGCGTGTATCCCAATTTGTTGGCCGGGATGCGCTGTGCGTACAACGCGAATGGCCTCAACGACTTCCTGGGGGAGGGATCCACCATTTGTGTCACATAGCACCAGAGTTTCTGCTCCGCCGCGCACAGCAGCGGCCAGGGTCTGGAGGGCATAGTTTTGGTCGGCTTTATAGCCATCGAAGAAATGCTCGGCGTCATAAATAACGCGCCTTCCCTGTGCTTTAAGAAATGCAACGCTTTCTTCGATCATAAGCAGGTTTTCTTCCAGCGTAGTTTGCATTACCCTGGTGACATGCAGGGTCCAGGTTTTGCCAAAGATGGTGCAGACGGGAGCCCCTGATTCTACAAGGGCGATCAGGTTTGGGTCTTCTTCGGGTTTTGTGTTGGCGCGGCGTGTGGCACCAAAGGCGGCGATTTTTGCGTGCTGCCATTCCAGTTCCTGTGCTCTTTTGAAGAACGCTACGTCTTTGGGATTTGATCCCGGCCAGCCGCCTTCAATGAAGTCCACGCCGAACTGATCCAGTTTCTGGGCAATTCTGATTTTGTCTTCACAAGAGAGAGAAATGCCTTTGCGTTGGGTGCCGTCTCGTAAGGTGGTGTCGTAGATGTGGATCATGAGGGTGTCCTTTGTTGAGGATTAGGGCTGCTGACTGCCGGGAATAGAATCCCTGACGGTTTAATAAGTTGGTTGGTGCGCCTGTTCAAAACGCGTAATTTCTGCGTCAAACGTCAGGAGGTAGCCGAGCTGATCGGTGCCCTGCAGCAGGCAAGTACGGGCAAAGCTGTCTACCGAAAATAAAATTTTCTTGCCATCGGGCAGTGCGACCGTCTGTTTCTCCAGGTCAATAGTGAGTTCCAGAGAGACATCCTGCAAGCGGGCTTCCAGGAGCTGCTGATGGGTTTTCGCATCCAGAACGATGGGCAGCAAGCCATTTTTCAAGGCATTGTTGTAGAAAATGTCAGCAAATGAGGTGGCGAGAATGGCCTGAAATCCAAATCCGGCTAATGCCCAGGGGGCATGTTCGCGAGATGAGCCGCAGCCAAAATTGTTGCCGGCAAGGAGAATTTTTGCGCCCTGGTTCTCCGGCAGATTGATAGGAAAGTCTGGCTTTGGTGTGCCGTCTGATGTATAGCGCCAGTCCGCAAAGAGATTTTGGCCGAGCCCTTGTTTATCGATCCCTTTCAGGAAGCGGGCGGGGATAATCTGGTCGGTGTCAATATCATTAACCGGCAGCGGCACAAGGCGCGAGGTTAATGTGGTGAATTTTTGCATGATTACTCTCCTCTGGTTAGCAACATTTGACGGGGGTCGCTGACCTGACCGGTAACGGCCGCGGCCGCTGCGGTCCATGGGCTGGCAAGCAGGGTTCTGCCGCCTTTGCCTTGACGTCCTTCAAAATTGCGATTGCTGGTGCTGACAGCAACCTGGCCGGGGGCAATTTGATCGCCATTCATGGCGATACACATGCTGCATCCAGGCTCACGCCATTCAGCGCCTGCGTCGCGGAAAATCTTGTCGAGGCCTTCGGCTTCCGCCGCACGTTTGACTTGCTGAGAACCGGGAACGACCAGCACGCGCACATTTTCAGCCACAGAGCGACATTTGAAGATTTGGGCTGCCTGGCGCAAATCGTTTAATCGTCCATTGGTGCAGCTGCCGATGAAGACGACATCTACCGGGAGACCGAGGAGCTGCTGGCCTGGAGCAAGGTTCATATAGGCCAGTGCTTTTTCAAGGGCCTGCCGTTTTGTGGCGTCTGTGTATGCTTGTGGATTGGGAACACGGCCATCAATGGGCATCCCCATGCCGGGATTGGTGCCAAAAGTGATCATGGGGGTAAGGGAGTCGAGATTAATGATGACCTGGCTATCGTGTTCCGCCCCAGGGTCGCCGGGGAGTTCTTTCCAGTCTTGCAGCGCTTTTTCCCAGGCTTCTCCTTGCGGCGCATATTTGCGGTCAGCGAGGTAGTTAAAAGTGGTTTCATCCGGCGCGATCATGCCGGCGCGGGCACCGCATTCGATCGACATGTTGCAGATGGTCATGCGGCCTTCCATATCCATGCTGCGGATGGCTTCACCGGTGTATTCGATGACGTGACCTGTGGCACCGCCAACACCAATTTTCGTGATTAAACCGAGAATGAGGTCTTTGGCAGATATACCGGCTTGCGGCATGCCTTCAAAATGCACCTGCATGGTTTTTGGCGGATGCTGCAAGAGGCATTGAGTCGCGAGGACGTGTTCCACTTCGCTGGTGCCGATACCGAAAGCCAGGGCACCAAAAGCACCATGGGTGGCGGTATGACTATCTCCACAAACGATGGTCATACCGGGCTGGGTAAGACCCAATTCAGGGCCGATGACATGGACAACGCCCTGGTTTTGGCTATTCACTCCAAAACAGCGAATATTGTGGGTTTGGCAGTTTTCTTCGAGCTGATTGATTTGCGCGCGACACATCTCGTCTGCGTTGGACAATATCCCCAGCGGGTTCTTTGGTGAAAAGGGGAGGGTGGGAATGGCATGATCGACGGTGGCGACGGTGCGTTCCGGGCGGCGGACTTTTAGTCCGCGTTGTTTCAACCCGCTAAACGCCTGGGGTGAGGTGACTTCATGAACCAGATGCAGGTCGATGTACAGGATTGCCGGTGCGCCGGTTTGGTGCGTGACAACATGACGCTCCCAGATCTTTTCGAAAAGGGTGCTTGGTTTCGTATTCATTTTGCTCCTATGTGATGTCAATGCGGATCAGTTTTTCAGGTTGGAAATATCCCATTGACCCGGCGGAAATGAGGCTGTTTTTGGAAAGGTTTCCATCTTCTGTGTTTTGTCTGTCATGGCGGAATCATTTTGAGATTGTCCTCGGCTTGCATTTTCGAGGCCGCTATAGTCCCAACCTGAAGGAATGGTATTGGGATGGGGAAACTTTTGTGGTTGATAATCGGTATTCTTATTCATTTTCTTCTCCTTGATATTCCTGGGTGTCAAATCTGTGTAACGGGAAGCTGCGCACCATTTGCAACCAACAGTTTGTTGAGGGCAGAGAGATACGATTTGGCGCAGGCAACAATAATATCGGTATCGGCGCCGTATCCGCCAAAGGTACGGGGCTGAACAGCATCGCGCTGGGCAGTCAGGCGCTGCTGTTCGGTGTTGGAAATGCGCACCGTGACCTCACCAATGGCGTCTATGCCTTCGGTGATGGCGTGGATCGAAAACTCGATCAATTTGTTTGGGGTCAATACAATTTCATCAATGGCGTTATAAGCGGCATCAACAGGCCCGGTTCCAACAGCTGCATGCAGGTGAGGTTCGCCATCCGGGCCGATTAGACGCACTGTGGCGGTGGGCATGCCCATCGTGCCGCAGGCGACTTGCAGACCATCCAGCTTGAAAATCTCAACCGGCTGGTAGATTTCATCCGAAATGAGGGCTTCCAGGTCAGCGTCATGGATTTCCTTCTTTTTGTCAGCGAGGGCTTTGAAGCGTTCAAATACCTGGGCGACCTCTTCTTCGTTGAGTTCGTAGCCAAGTTCAGCCAGGCGCACCTTGAGGGCGTGGCGGCCAGAGTGTTTGCCCAATACCAGACGGCTTTTCTTGACACCAACAGATTCGGGACGCATGATTTCATAGGTTTGTTCATGTTTCAACATACCATCCTGGTGGATACCGGCTTCATGGGCAAAAGCATTGGCGCCAACAATGGCTTTGTTGGGCTGAACAAGAATGCCGGTGTAGTTGCTGACCTGTTTGCTGACATGCATGATCTGGGTAGTGTCAATGTTTGTTTCAAGACCGTAGATGGGATGCCGCGTGCGCAAGGCCATGACAACTTCTTCGAGGGAAGTATTGCCGGCGCGTTCACCGATTCCATTGATAGTGACTTCAGCCTGGCGTGCGCCGTTGAGAATACCCGCGAGGGCATTCGCTGTAGCGAGACCGAGGTCGTTGTGACAGTGTACAGAAACAATGCAGTTTTCAATGCCTTTGACGTTTTCCATGATTCCACGAATCAATGCGCCAAACTCCTCGGGTGTTTGGTAGCCGACGGTATCGGGAATATTGAGGGTGGTGGCACCAGAGGCAATGACTTCAGAGAGGATGTGATAGAGGAATTCCGGCTCACTGCGTCCGGCGTCTTCCGGGCTAAATTCGATGTCTTCGCATAGACTGCGGGCGTAGCTGACCATTTTCTTTGCGATTTCAACCACTTTCTCCGGCTCCATGTTGAGCTTGTGCTTCATGTGGATGGGGGAAGTGGCGATGAAAGTATGGATGCGAGGATGGGCGGCGGGGCTGACTGCCTCCCATGCTTTATCAATGTCATTCCTGGTGGCGCGGGCCAGGCCGCAAATGATGGGAGCATCTTTTCCATCGCGGGGTTGGCCGACTTCCAGGGCAACACGACGCACCGCTTCAAGATCGTCCGGTGAAGCGGCGGGAAAGCCCGCTTCAATCACGTCCACGCCAAGTCTGGCGAGGGAGCGAGCGACTTCCAGTTTTTCAGCGGATGTCAGGGTTGCACCGGGAGACTGCTCCCCATCGCGTAAGGTCGTGTCAAAGATTCGGACGGTTTGATTCATATCATTTCACCTTTTTGGGCCGGACGGCCTTTAAGCGCCGTCCGGCATATCGTTGAGTTGGTTTACTTTTTCCAGTTTTCAGGGCGCAGCGAGCGAACAACTTTGCCAGCCTGCCAGATCTCTGATTCACGGATGGCTTTAAGTTCTGCATCCAGTTTGACTTTGTAATCAGGGGCGCTATTGGCTTCCAGGGTAATGCGGGTTTCTTCGCCGGAGATGACGCTTTCGTACAGGTCATCAAAAACAGGGGCGGTCGCATCACGGAAGCGGTTTTTCCAGTCCAGCGCGCCGCGTTGGGCGGTGGTACTGCAACTGGCGTACATCCAATCCATACCGTTTTGTGCTACAAGTCGGATGAGACTCTGGGTCAATTCTTCAACGGTTTCGTTGAAGGCTTCGCTAGGGCTGTGACCGTTCTTGCGCAGGACGTTGTATTGGGCTTCCATGATGCCGGCCAGAGCGCCCATCAAAACGCCGCGTTCGCCAGTCAGATCGCTGTGGACTTCATTGGCGAAGGTGGTCGGGAAGAGATAACCGGAGCCAATGGCAACACCAGCGGCCAGGGCGCGCTCGGTGGCACGGCCAGTGTAATCCTGAAAGACGGCATAACTGCTGTTGATTCCGCTTCCGTCAAGGAAATTTGCCCGCACGCTGCGTCCAGAGCCTTTGGGGGCGACGAGGATGACATCTACATAATCCGGGGGGATCACGCCAGTTTGTTCTTTGAAAACGATGGAAAAACCGTGCGAAAAATAGAGGGCATCTCCGGGATTGAGACAGGCTTTGATCTCCGGCCAGAGTAATTTTTGCCCCGCATCCGAGACGAGGTATTGGATGATTGTGCCGCGTTGGGCTGCTTCGGTGAGCGAGAACAGGGTTTCGCCAGGTACCCAGCCATCTTCGATGGCTTTGTCCCAACTTGCGGTACCAGAGCGCTGACCAACAATCACGTTGATGCCATTTTCACGCATGTTGAGGGCCTGGGCAGGACCTTGTACGCCGTAACCGAGTACTGCGACCACTTCTTCTTTCAAGACTTCCCGTGCTTTTTCAAGCGGAAATTCTTCCCGGGTTACAATGTCTTCTTCTACGCCACCAAATACTAATTTTGCCATGATGTCTCCTTCAATTATTTTCGCAACGATGGTTATGGCATCGTGCGGATTGGATTAATTTACCTGTGCTACCAACACTGTTTCCTGATTGACCATTGACATGGCGGCTGAAGAGCCGCGCGCCATTGCAATGACGCCTGTACGCACCATTTCAATGATGCCAAAGGGGCGCAGCACATCCACAAAACCGTCAATTTTTTCATCTGCGCCGGTGATTTCGATGATCAGGGAATCATTGGCGACATCCACAATACGGGCACGGAATATTTCCACCAACTGCATGATCTCCATGCGCCGCTTGTCGTTTGCGGATACCTTGATCATCGCCAAATTACGCATCATCGTCGATTCATTGGTAAGGTCATCGACCTTGATCACGTTGACCAGCTTATATAAATACTGGATTAAACGCTCGATGTTTTGGGGCGTGCTGTCGATTACCATTGTCATACGTGAGACGCCGGGGATCTCGCTGTGACCCACGGTCAAAGATTCAATGTTGAAACCGCGCCGTCGAAAGAGGGAAGCCACACGATTCAAAACACCGGGCCGATCTTCCACCAAAGTTACTAATGTATGTTGCATGATTCCTCCAAAGGAAAACAAAAAAAGCGAAAAG
>CAYURM010000030.1:0-47056 GCA_964447155.1 uncultured Anaerolineaceae bacterium | reverse complement strand
CATTTGGCTTGCGCTCAAATCGTTCTTAATTTAATTTTCGGATAGGTTCTTAGTCGTTACGCCTTTTTGGTTACAAAAACATGACGAATAAATTCGTCACTACAATGGGATGGTTTCCTAATCACACCCGCAGGACTTGCGGATGACGAGTTCAACAGGCAGCAATGTTACTGGTTCTACTTCTTCGCCAGCGATCAACTTGAGAAGCTGCTCCACTGCCCGTTCACCAACCTGCTCGGTGGGGGCGTGGACGGTGGTCAGCGGCGGGTGAACGTGGCTGGCAAAGTCAACATCGTCAAAGCCGACCACAGAAACGTCTTCGGGAACGCGGATACCCGCCTCCCGCAGGGCGGCCAGCACGCCCAGGGCAGAACTGTCATCGCCGCTGAAGATAGCATCGAAGGCAGTGCCGCTCTGGATGAGATGACAGATGGTGTTTTGGGCTGTGTCCGTGTCGAAGTTGCCGGGCAGGACGAGTGCCGGGTCAACCGGGATGTGATGTTCCGCGAGGGACTGGCGGTAGCCCTTCTCCCGCCAGAGAGCATCATTGGCGCTTTGTGGACCGCGTAAATGTACAATTCGGCGGCGGCTATGCTGTTCGATGAGGTGATCAACCAGGGATTGTGCGCCGCCTTGGTTATCAATGGTTATGCCGGGGATGCGCAAGCCTTCAGGGGTATCCTGGTGGATGAGCACCACCGGGAACCCGGACCGCTGGAGGCGGGCCAGTTCCTCGTTTGCCAAGCTTTCAGAGAAAATCAGCAGGCCGTCTGTGTTGTGTTCGCCGAGCATGGCGAAGGGATTGTTTTTCGGCCCGTAACTGGTGGTGTGGATCAGCAGGCTGAATCCGGCCTGGCTGGCGGCTTGCTCGATACCGCGCAGCAGGGGGATGAAGAAGGTCTCGCTGATCTCGGGCATCAGCAGACCGAGTGTGTCCGTTTTGCGCTGGGCGAGGATTCGGGCAGCAGCGCTGGGGCGGTAATTCAATGTCTCAATCGCTGCCTGAACTTTTTGCAAGGTAGCGGGAATGACCGGAGCGCTGTGGTTGATCACCCGGCTGACCGTGGCCGAAGAGACGCCGGCCAGTTTGGCGACGTTATCAATGGTAGGGGGGCGGCGGGAGGGGGGTTGACTATGCATGGTTTTCCTTTGCGTAATGTAAGCGCTTACATGATTATACTTCGATTTGAAATGAATTTCAAGGTGAGGATGGAAACTGCGATTGGCAGGTGTTTGCATTGGGGCTTGATGAATGGTGCGTTCAAAAGCGAACGCACCCTACTGTACTGCGCACTGGATTTGAAATGAATTTCAAGGCAAGGATGGAAACCGAGATTGGCAGGGGTTTGCATTGGGGCCTGATGATGCGTGCGTTCAAAAGCGAAGGCACCCTACTATACTGTGCACTGGATTTGAAATGAATTTCAAGGTAAGGATGGAAACCGAGATTGGCAGGGGTTTGCATTGGGGCCTGACGATGCGTGTGTTCAAAAGCGAAGGCACCATATTGTATACTGGTTGTATCGGGGTTTATGTTTGAGGAGGTGAAAGATGATGAAATGGTGCCGATGGATAACGGGATTGATAATCATGGCGTTGCTGGCTGCCTGCTCGGGGAAACCTGAAGTTGCCCCCAATTTTTCTGAGTCAACAGAGAATACGGAGACCGTTTTGGAAAGTACAGAAACGATCGTACCAACAGCATCCCCGGCTTCTCCAACGACCGTGCCGCCTTTTTGCGAAGATCCGCAGGTCATGCAGGTGGTTGATCAGTTCATTCAGGGAGTGGAAGCGGAATCCGGACAAAAAATTGGAAAAACAATAACAGAATCAAAGGGTTTGAATATTCGCCTGGAATGGTGGAATACGAACGTGCATTTCACCAAAGACGAGGCTGTGAAGCTGTTTGAAGATGATACTTCTTACGACTGGGGCATCGCCGATGGCAGCGGGGCGCCAGTACAGGGCAGTTTCATGGATGTGGTGCAGGCCAAACTACTGGACGTGGTTGCGGGTGATTACGTGATCCGCTGCGATACGTTAGACTTCGGGGTTGCCAGCGGACCTTCGGCTGGTCTGGTGGAATGGCCGGCGGATATCCCCGCTCAGCATTACATCGCTATTTACCGGCCTGCCCCGGCGGATCAGGAGCTGGATTGGCGCACCTGGGTGCTGGGTTTTGAATATGTGGAAGGTGTCCCGTATATATCGTATCTGGTTCAATACCATTGGGAGATTTGATTTCATGTTAGAATTTATTCATTATTTCATTAAATGAACGAGGTGACAACAATGCCAGAAGAACCTATCCTGGTTGCAGTGGCCTGGCCGTATGCCAATGCCGAAATCCATGTCGGAAACCTGACCGGCGCCTATCTGCCGGCTGATATTTTTGCGCGTTATCAACGCCTGCGTGGACGCAAAGTATTGATGGTTTCGGGGTCTGACTCACATGGCACGCCGATCACGGTGCGCGCCGATGCGGAAGGTTCAACCCCGCTGGATGTGTACCAGCGTTTTCATGAGGGTTTTCTGGATCTGTTCCTCAAGGCGGGGATCACTTATGATCTATTCACCAGCACGCACTGCGAAAATCATTTCAACGTTTCCCAGAAGGTTTTTCTGGCGTTAAAAGAAAATGGTTTTTTGTACAAGGACAAGCAGGAACAGTGGTATGCTCCCAGCCAGGAGCGCTTTCTGCCGGATCGTTATGTGGAAGGCACCTGTTATCTCTGCGGTTATGATGGTGCGCGCAGCGACCAGTGCGATCAGTGCGGCAGTATGCTGGAGGCTGGAAAATTGAAGAATCCACGCTCCAAGGTGGATGGTTCCACCCCGGAGCTGCGCGAGACCGAACATTTCTACCTGGACCTGGGTGAGCTTCAGCCTGAGGTGATTAAATTCCTGGAAGAGCGGCAGGATTACTGGCGGCCAAATGTGGTGCGCCAATCGCTGGGGCAAATTCAGGCAGATAAACTGCGCGGGCGGCCGATCACCCGTGATCTGGATTGGGGCATCCCTGTCCCGATGGAGGGTTGGGAGGGCAAGAGCCTGTACGTGTGGTTTGAAGCCGTGATTGGGTATCTGTCAGCTTCGCTGGAGTGGAGCAAGCTGAACGGCCAGCCGGACGCCTGGCGTGAATGGTGGAAGCGTGATGAGTCACGCACGTATTATTTCATTGGCAAGGACAATATCCCCTTCCACGCGATCATCTGGCCGGCCGAGTTAATGGGTATGCGCACCCAGTTTGATGAATTGATCGGCTCGCAGCCACCGGCAAAGTTCGTCCTGCCTTATGATGTTCCTGCCAATGAGTTCATGAATCTGGAAGGGAAGAAGATTTCCGGCAGCCGCAACTGGGCCGTATATGTGCGGGATTTCCTGACCCGTTATGATCCGGATGCCCTGCGTTATTACCTGACGGTTTCTATGCCGGAAAGCAAGGACACTGACTGGGACTGGCAGAGCTTCCAGAGCCGCAACAATGACGAACTGGTGGCGAACTGGGGGAATCTGGCGAATCGGGTGCTGTCCTTTACTTACAAGCATTGGGAAGGGCATGTGCCTGATCCGGGTGAGCTGGAAGTGGATGATCTGGCGCTGCTCGAGACGATTGAGGAAGGCTTTGAATCAGTGGGGGCCGAACTGGAGGCGGTGCATCTGCGGGCCGCCCTGGCAGAGGCGATGCGCCTGGCGACCGAGGTGAATAAATATCTGGATACCAATGCGCCCTGGAAGCTGATTAAGACCGATCGTGAAGCTGCCGCCCGGGTGGTGTACACGGCCCTGTGCGCGATTGATTCGCTGAAGGTCATCTTCTCACCCTTCCTGCCGTTCAGTTCCGAGAAGCTGCATACCTATATGGGATACAGTGGGCAGTTGTTTGGCGAGCAGAGCGTGGAGACGGTTACGGACAGCATCGGTGAGCATACTGCCCTGCGTTATCATCCCGAGAAAGCTACCGGCACCTGGACACCCAGTGAATTGCCCGCCGGTCAGGCGCTGGTGCAGCCTGTGCCGCTGTTCACCAAGCTGGATGCCAGCATCGTGGACGAGGAACGGGAACGGCTGGGGTAAGTGTGGATTTCGTATAGGCAACACCCTCTCGTTTTGCGAGAGGGTGTTTTGGATTAAGGGAAACAACGCGATGAGATTACATGTCCGGGGAAAAGGTCGCTTCATCGGAGGCGGACAGGTCGGAGACCTGTCCCTACGGATGCGGCGGCAGGAGCAGATATGATGACGGCTACGGGAGACCTGTCCCTACGGATACGAGGACAGGGGTGTCTTGCCCCTATGGGGCGAAAGCATTCGTAAAAAATATGGTTAGGGGGTTTTTTATAACGACTAAAGTCGTTACTACGATTACCGCAACTCAGGTTATACAGGATGAAAGCATGATGCGGTCAATGATTTCATGATCGACAGGGTAAAGCATGAAATTTCCCTGGAAGTGGCTCCTTGTGCAATTAAGAGAGGTTTATTTTCTCTCCCAGGGCATACTGAAGGTATCCAGGATTTTGGTTAATGCGCCTCTGGAGGGAATCATCCTGTGTTTCGTGGTAACGCCATGCTGGATCGCTTCCCAGGTTAGATCAGCAATATGACAGGCGGCATGCGGTTTGCCCAGTTTGCGGGCATTTTCAGCGCAGATTTTCAACTTAGCCCCGCCATCCTGCATCCAGTGGGCAAGCAGCTCAAGGAGTTCAACGGGTTCTTGCACAAGCGCACCGGCCTGGTTGTTGACCACATATTCCATGTTGCCGGTTTCCTGCCCGGCGATATACTCAATCAGGATGATCGGCAGGCCGCTGGCGAGGGCCTCGGTGGTGATCAGCCCGCCAGCCTTGCAGAGAATGGCGTCTGATGCGTGCATCAAGGCGGGCATATTTTCTACAAATCCATAAATGTGCACCGGTACATGCCAGTCCATCTCTTTCAGTTGGATGTGGAGTTCTTCATCTTTTCCGGCGACGGCTGCAATTTGCAAGGGCTGTCCAAAATGATTGAGCACGTTCAAGGCCGTGGTCAATTGTTCTACCCGGGTACTGCCAACTGCCAGGAAAGTGGGCAGGGTGGGATCCCACCCTAATTCCTCGCGAATCGCTTCCTTTGTGCGGGATTCATTGGCGATCCGGGGGTGCACAGGGATGCCGGTGATGTGCACCCTGTCCATTTCCATGCCATATTCTTCCGCCAAATCCTTGAGGTCAGGGGTAGCAACGGTGATCACATCCGCAACGTGGTTGAACCACAGGCGATGCACGGTCACCAGATCGGTGATCACGGTGATCAGCGGGATGGAGATTTCTTCAATGGCGAAAATGGCAGACAGGGGGGCCTGGTAAGCCGGGTAGGTAGTGATGATTGCGTCCGGCTGGTATTCATCGAGCAAGTCACGCAGCACGTCGTACAGCAGAACAATCGAGGCGCTTTCGGCAAGGGTGGCAGGAATGGCTGCGTCACTGACCTCATAGCCAATCCGGTAAATCCTGGGAATATTCTGAATGATGAAGTCGTAATCTGTCTGGCTGTCTCGCAGCAGGGCAGGGGCGCGTTCATCGTTGAGGGGATTGACCATGACGACTTCGCAGTCGTGGCCGTATTTGTCTTCCAGGGCAGCGACAATCGCTTTGGCCGCGCTGCGATGGCCAAAGCCGGCATCGGCGGTGAGTACCAGAATTCTCTTTTTGTCGGTTTCAGAATGAGCGTTTGAGGGCATTGTTTCCTCCTGCCAGCATCACCTTTTTGGAACTTCTGTATTAATGATACTGCAAAAATATTAAGTGTGTATATGAATGGCAGGCGTACGAAAAATTTGTAGATTTTGTCATGATGTGCCCTTTCCCGCTTTGGCTTGCCCATGCGGACACGCTCTGGGCAGGCTCAACCTGCGCTTCCATGTTCATTTGCAATGATATCAGGAGATGGATAATTTTCTACAACATTGTGTACAGACCTGCAGGACACAGCCAATTTTTCATGAGTTCTTTGTGGTAAAATTCCTTTCTTTCACAAACAGGTGCGCTGGGACACGGGATTTTCGCTCAACTGACGGGCGCGGAAAATTATGGCAAAACTTCGTGATCTTATTAAGCGCAAACCGCATAAGTTTGTGACTCTGAAATTTATCGTTATCTGAGTAAATTGGCGGAGATGGAAGATCAGTCGGCAAATGTTGTCGCTGACCTCATTATGAAATTAACCTGAGGGTAAAACACGGCCTGCAATTCCTTTGGAAAAGACTTGAGGAGATATTTGACCGCTTTTGCGGCCTGTGTTATCATGCAAATTAGAGGTACACTGCATGCAAGAAGACGATTTAGCAGAAATCCAAGATAATCATCTTGAGAACGAAGCACAGTCTGAAGAGACTGTGGAAAATTTACGGCCAAAACGCGAGTGGCGGCAAATCTGGGAAAATTTGGTGCGTCTGGGATTGGGGGAAGCATCCCTTCGTCTGGGTACCAGCCTGCTTTCGATTGTGCTGGTATTGGCTGTGGTGACGGTAATGCGGCATTTTTATCTGGATGAGGAAGTGACCCTTTCTCCGCAGCCGATGGTTGGGGCCGTGCAGGCGGCGACGGGGCCGACACCAGAACCTCCGCCGTCCTTGCCTGAATTGGCGATGCCGGATGGCGGCGCATACCGCGATGGTTTGGTGCGACTGGTGAAGATGAATACCATTCTGCCCACCCAGCCCCGGCTGGAAGTTTCCCAGTATGAGGTACAGGTGGGAGATTCTGTATTCGAGATTGCCAAGAAATTTAACCTCAATCCAGAAACAATCCTGTGGGGTAATTATTACGTGCTGGCGGACGATGTCCATCGCTTGCAGCCTGGACAGACCTTGAATATTTTGCCTGTGGATGGCGTGTATTATGAATGGCATGCCGGGGACGGGCTGAACGGTGTGGCGGAATTTTATGATGTTTCCGTTGACAATATCCTCGACTGGACGAGCAACGACCTGGACCGCAATACAATTGGCGATTATGCCAACCCGAATATTGCGCCGGGTACGTGGCTGGTGATTCCGGGCGGCGTGCGTGATTTTGTTTCGTGGAGCGCACCACGCATCACGCGGGATGACCCTGCGGTGGCAAAAACATTTGGCCCGGGTTTCTGCGGTGAGATCATGGAAGGCCCGGTAGGCAACGGGACTTTTGTGTGGCCGTCGGTAGAGCGTTATTTGTCTGGCTATGATTATTCGCCTGAAACAAACCATTTCGGGATTGATATTGCCGGAGCAACGGGATATGCGTTATTCTCCGTTGATGCAGGTGTGGTGGTATATGCCGGCTGGAATGATTGGGGCTACGGGAATACGGTGGTGATCGATCATGGCAATGGCTGGCAGTCGCTGTACGCGCACATGGATTCACTGAATGTGGGCTGTGGTTCGTTCGTGTATCAGGGAGATGTGATTGGTGCAATGGGCAATACTGGCAACTCCAGCGGCGCACATTTACATTTCGAACTGCGCAGCGACCTGTATGGCAAAGTTAACCCGTGGAATTTCCTGCAATAAGCGAGGATTGCCGTGACCTTGAAAGAAAGCGGCAGCACCAACAGCCAGGTGTGGTGGGCTGCACTACGCGACCATGGTTACCGGCTGACGGATGCGCGCAAGGCGGTGGTGGGTGTGGTTGCCCATAGCCAGTGTGTGCTGCGTCCGGCAGAGGTATATGAGATTGCCCGCCAGCGGTATCCCCGGCTGGGGCTGGTGACGGTGTACCGCACGATTGAAAAGCTGGAGGAGTTGGGGTTGATCCAGCGGGTGCATCGTGAGCAGGATTGCCAGGCTTTTGTGGCAGCGAGCAGCGGCCATCAGCACTTGCTGCTGTGTACGCGCTGCGGCAAGTATGAATATTTTGAGGGGGCAGATATGGAAAATTTATTCACTGGCGTGGAGCAGGAAACTGGTTTTGTGGCGCAGGATCACTGGATGCAGATTTTTGGCATCTGTCCGCAATGTCAGCTTGAAATGGGGGAAGATCAATAAGGTGTGGTGGTCAGTTCGCGCAGGCGGAAAACGACCAGCGTGCCCACCGGACCGGGATTATCTTCGGTCAAATCCAGATTACATACGATATCGTATTCACCCGCGGCTTGCGGGGCGGTGAAGGTTAAGGTGTCTTCGCTGTGGGGCGGGATGGTGAATTCTGCCAGAGTGTTTTGCCAGTCATCTTCGTCAAAGGGGAGGGTGACGGGACGTGCCATGAGGATCCAGTGCCATTCCTGATCGGTGGGGTTGTCCACGCGCAGGGTGATCGGCTCTCCGCCGGGGACGCGCCACATTAAGGGGGAAAAACTTTCTTCCTGATAGGTGATCTCCATTTCGCTGCTGACTTTGTCGTAGATGTTGGGGGCGCAGGATGCCAGCAGGCAACAGAGAGTCATCAAGATGAGGGGCCGGAGGTGAGGGAGGAAGGTGTGCTTCATAATTTTCTGATTGTAGTGACCACTGAAGTCGTGATAGCCTGCGAGGGGTAACGACTGAAGTCGTTACTACATGGTAGTGAACCAAAGGCGGCTGCGCTAAGGATTGTAGCGCAGCCACTTTTTTGCTTATTTGTTGTTAAAATTGGCCTGCGGCTGATCCATGCTGATGACTTGCTGTTCCCAGCGGTGCCAGGCGCCGTGGTGTTTTTCGAGGATACATTTGCCTTCGCCGGGTGAGTCAAGGCCGGCCAATTCCATGTCTGCGTCGACCATGATGCGCACCAGGTCTTTGAAGAAGACGCGCGGTTCCCATCCGAGGATGGTGCGGGCCTGGGTGGGGTCTGCCAGAAGGTAATCCACTTCGTTGGGGCGGAAGTAGCGCGGGTCAATCTTGACGTAGTCATGCCAGTCGAGGTTGACGTAGCCAAAGGATTCATCCAGGAATTCACGCACGGAGTGGGCTTCGCCGGTGCCGATGACAATGTCCATGGGTTGATCGTGCTGGAGCAGTTTCCACATGGCGGCTACGTAGTCGGGGGCGTAACCCCAGTCACGTTTGGCATCCAGGTTGCCGAGGTAGAGGTGATGTTGATTGCCAGCGAGGATGTTTGCCAGAGCGCGGGTGATCTTGCGGGTGACGAAGGTCTCGCCGCGCCGCGGGGATTCGTGGTTGAAGAGGATGCCATTGCTGGCAAAGATGTCATAACCTTCGCGGTATTGGCGGGTGATCCAGTAGGCATACAGCTTGGCGGCAGCATACGGACTTTGCGGCCGGAAGGGGGTGGTTTCACTCTGCGGCGGCGGGGTGGAGCCATACAGCTCACTGGAAGACGCCTGGTAGAAGCGGGTTTTGATGCTGGATTTATGAATGGCTTCCAGCAGGCGGGTGGTACCCAGGCCGGTTACATCACCGGTATATGTGGGCATGTCAAAGCTGACGCGTACATGGCTCTGGGCGGCCAGATGATAAACTTCGTCCGGGTGGGTATCATAGATAATATCCACCAATGAACCGGAAGCGGTAACATCGCCATAGTGCAGGAAGAGGCGGTCTTTTTCCGCTACTTTGTGGGGATCGTGATAGATGTGATCAATGCGGCGGGTATTGAAGGTGCTCGCGCGGCGGATCAGGCCATGGACTTCGTAGCCCTGTGAGAGGAGAAGCTCTGCCAGATAGGACCCATCCTGGCCGGTGATGCCGGTGATGATTGCTTTTTTCAAGGTATACCTCCGAATTCCTGCCGGAAAATTTGGTAATCAACAGGAAGGCAATTTTTATTGTGAATTGAGAAAGTAAGTATAATCACGGCATAGCGGTATGTCAAATGACGAAAGGCAGGAATTCGTCAATCAGTCGATCAGGCAACCAGGGACGTGCCCGCCCGATTCCTGGTTGCCTGATTACCGGCTTCCATTTCTCTGGTAGAATCGGGAAATGATGATGTTATAAATTTGCGCCAATAGGGCGCTTGGTAGTGAGGAGTGCGTTTGAGATCGAGAGGTTCATTATCATTTTTGCGGTGGGCATCGCTGGGATTGATTTTTATCGCAGTTGTCTTTACCGGTTTTCAGCTGGTGCGGTACAGCCGGCTGCGGGCAACGTTTGCGCCTGGGATGCGGATCGCCGGCGTGCCGATGGGGGGATTAACTCAGGAGGCCGCGGCAGAACGTCTGGTGCAGGCGTATGGCGTACCGGTCGAACTTTATTATGACGATGCTGTGATTCAAGTCAAGCCGCAGGTGCTGGGCTTTGAGCTGGATCTGGAGTTGATGCTGGCTGCGGCAGATTTGCAACGCATCAACCAGCCCTTCTGGGGTGCATTCTGGTCTTATTTGTGGAATGATCTGCCCTCCCCGCAGCCGGTTCCGCTCAGTGCCAGCATTGCTGAAGACCGCCTGCGCTCTTATCTTTCCAGCGAGATTGCGCCGCGCTATGATCGTCCGCCGTCGGAATCGGTGCCGATTGCCGGTTCAGTAGAGTTTAGCCCTGGCATACCGGGTACGTCGCTGGATATTGACCGTGCAGTGGTGCTGATTGAAGAGGCTTTGCGCTCGCCAGGTGCGCGCACGGTTAATTTGACTTATAACCAGGTCTCGGCACAGCGTCCTTCTTTCCAAAATCTGGAAACGTTGATCAAACAAACGATTGACCTTTCCGGCTTTGATGGCTTGACAGAAGTGTATTTGCTGGATTTGCAAACCGAGCAGGAGATCAATTTCGCTTATCAGTTTGGTACGAATATCCCCCCCGGGATCGCTTTCACCGCGGCCAGTACGGTCAAAATTCCTATCATGGTGTCAACCTATCGCCGTTTCGATTCGCCTACGCCTGATTACATCACCAATATGGTGGCGTTAATGATCGAGCGCTCGGAGAATGACCCGGCTGACCGCCTGATGGAACAGGTGATGGGCGGCAATCTGGGGCCGCTGGAATTGACCAAAGACATGCAGGCTTTGGGTCTGGAAAATACTTTCCTGTCAGGATATTTTTATCCGGGCGCGCCGCTGCTGGTGCGCGTTTCGACGCCTGCCAACCAGCGGGAAGATATTTCGACCAATCCTGATATTTATAACCAGACCACGCCAGCCGAGATGGGCATGTTAATGAATGATATTTACCAATGTGCAGAGACGGGCGGGGGCAGCTTTGCGGCGGTGTGGCCGGGGCAGATCTCGCAGGCCGAATGCCAGCAGATGATTGATTATCTGGTATTGAACGATATTCCCATGCTGTTAAGGGCGGGCCTGCCAGAGGGCACGCGCATCGGGCATAAACATGGCTGGATCCAGGAATCGGACGGGTTATTACATTCCATGGCCGATGTAGCCATCATTTATACTCCTGGCGGGAATTATGTGTTGACCATTTTCATGTACCAGTCCAACCAGTTGGTGTTTGATCCGGTCAATGCGCTGGTAGCGGACATATCCCGGGCGGTTTACAATTATTACAATATCGGGAAATGAGAAATTTGTAAATGTAGAGACCGCCTGCAGGCGGTCTTTTTTTATGACTGTAGCCGCGTAGTGTCCATGCTCACCGCTTCGGCTTCGACAAGCTCAGCCTACGCTTCGCAGTTACGGACAATGCATCGAAGGACGGTTTTAAAAAACTTGAGTGATCTCAGGTTTACTTCTCAAGAAGAGACTTCGCCAGACGGGGGATGAGGTCTTCATCCGGAATGTTGATGGCACGGCACAGACTATGCTGCATGGTCTGCAGCGGGGGCAGGCAGGCGTTGATCTGTGCTTCATCCCGTGCGTAACGCCGGGATAATTTTTGAATGCGCTCTGTCAGGGGGACAATCCGCGTACCTTCAACAATTTTGTCACAGAAGTAAACCAGCATTTCTTCCAGGGTGCGCGGGGCCAGGGCGGGGTCATGGATGGTGAAGAGCATATGCCGGCGGGCGATTTCGGCCAGTTGGGGGAAGCCCCACGCATTGAGAAGTTGTGCGCCATAGTCGCCATGCGAAAAACCGCCGGATTGCCCGCGCAGGGATTTGAGCTTGCCCAGGTCGTGGAGCAAGCCGCCGCGGTGAGCGAGGATGGGATTAACCACTTGTCCGCTGGCGCGCAGCCATAGCGCCATCTGGTAGGCGCTGGCGGCGACGGTCTGCACGTGCTGGATGAGGTTGAAGCTGGCATGCTGCAATCGCAGCCAGTGCAGGCATTGCGGTACAGTGGGCAAGATCAAGTCTGCAATGGCCTGGGGCAGGGCGGCCAGGTGGTCGATTTCGGCGCTGTGCAGGGGGGTCAAGCTGGTGCAGGGTTGGTAATGAGGGTTGAACCAGACGGCCTGCCATCCGGCATGGCAAGCACCAAGGATGTCATTCGTATAGCCATCGCCAATCATCAGCAATTCAGATGGGTCAGCGACCAGGTCGGCAGCCATGGCCTGGAAATAAGCCTTGTCCGGCTTGGAGAAGCCCATTTCACGGGCGGTATAAATGCGCTCAAAGAAGCCGTCCAGCTTCAGGCGCCGGTTGGCTTTCTGTACTTTACCTGAATTAGAATCCGGCGCGTTGGTGGCGAGCACCAGACGGTATTGCCCGGACAGGGCGTCAAGTGCTGTGTGGGCGCCTTCCATGGCGTGCAGCTCGGGCCAGCGGGCTTCATCGCGGATAAGGGTGCCGTCGTCAAAGACGAGGGTGGTGATGGATGAATTCATTGACCTAGAAGGGGCCGTACCCAATGAGGACACTCAGCCACAGGAAGAAAATGGATATGGGAATGACGATCAGCCACAGCTTGAGGGTCCATTTTATCCATTTTCCATAGCTGATGGCGGCCAGACCAAGGGAGATGAGCAGCACCGGGTTGGTGGGGTAGGCCATATTGGAAAACCCATCGCCGAAGCAGTAGGCCAATACCGTTACCTGGCGGGTAACGCCAACCAGATCAGCCAATGGCAGCAGGATGGGCATCATCAGCACCGCTTTGGCTCCGGCTGAGCCGATGAACAGCTCGATGAATAAGGCCAGCACATAGATGATCATCACGGCGAACATCGGGCTGGCGGTGGAGAGCGGCTGGGAAGCGCCATGCAGGATCGTGTCCATCACCCCGCCGGTGGTGACGATGAATTTGATGCTGCCCGCCATCATGATTAACGGGATACCGGGGGCGATTCCGGTGACGCCCTCCAGCAAGGCCTTACCGAGTGCCTTGCCGCGCGTGCCGGCGAGGATGCCGGCGCCCAGGCCGCCGAGGAAGAAGAACACGCCGACCAGCGGCAGAGCATACTCCGAGAGGAAGGGGATGAAAGGACTGCCGATGAGGGTCAGAATGATCAGGACGACAAAGCACAGGAACCAGATCGTGGCGCCAGTCAATTTTTTGCCTTTGCCTTGCATGCTTTGGAGGTCAAACTGTTTGTACTTGGTGCGTTCGGCCTGGTCGGTTTCGTAGGTGAGGGAAGATTCAGGATTGCGGTCGATCTTTTTGGCATAGCTGACGAGAAACCAGGCCAGAGCAATATAAACA
This sequence comes from uncultured Anaerolineaceae bacterium, assembly GCA_964447155.1. GTDB lineage: Bacteria > Chloroflexota > Anaerolineae > Anaerolineales > Anaerolineaceae > SMBSF63. The sequence goes on along the minus strand of CAYURM010000030.1, from coordinate 33,622 downwards.
ACCAGGAAGATGGGGATACGGAAAGCAAAGCCTGAGAAAGCGGGCAGGCCAGCCAGCTTTTGGGCGACGCCGATGGTGAAGGGATTGGTCAGAGCGGCGGAGAAGCCCATATTGGTGGCGAGAATGCTCATGCCCAGACCTATGAGGGCGTCCCAGCCGAGGTAATAGGCAAGGGCGATCATCAGCGGGACGAGGGGCACGATTTCTTCAAAGATACCGAAGAATGCGCCCATCAGCATGAAGAAAAAGGAGATGATCAGCAGGAGGAGGTATTTTCGGCTGCCGAATTTGCTGACCAGGCCGGAGAGGGCGGCGTTGAGGATGCCGCTTTTCTCCAGCACGGCAAAGGAGGCGCCGACCAGGAGGATGAAGACGATGATCACGATCAGGACGAGACCGTCCGGACCGGCCAGGACTTCAAAAGGAGCAGTCAGCCAGCGCCAGGCAGGGTAGTCGGGGCGGTCGATCAGAGTGAAGCTGGCCGGGTCAATCACTTCCCGTCCGTCCACAATCAGGCGTTGATATTGACCTGCGGGAATGGTTTGCGTTAGAATGCCTGCAACGAGCATGAGCACTGCAAGAATGAGGATTGACTGGGTGAATGCTTTTTTGTTAATCCGGGCGCCTGCTTTGGATTCCATGGGGTTCTCCTGGAAATGTGTTTTGTCCAGTGTACATCATGTTGGGGTGGTGTGCAAATGAAATCCTGAAAGGTTTTAAATGTAAAGAATGATGGAGCCTTCCGCAGGATTGGACTTGAAACCAAAGTGAACAGGCTTCATGGTTGGTGGAATGAAGGGATGCCGCCTTCGAAACCTGCGGAAAGTATCCTGTTTTCACCGCTGTGCGAAACCGTCAGGCCGTAAAGAAAAACAGGTTTTGAAAAACAGGACGTTTTCGTGTTTCGTGATATTAAATATGTGAACACAAGAGGAGATGACAATGCAAAACACAGCACCAACCTGGCTGGAAATTGATCACCCTGCGATTGATCATAATACGCGCTATGCCCTGCGAGTGAGCGGCGTGCCGCTGATGGCGGTGGTGAAAGCAAATGCCTATGGTCATGACAGTGTGGCAGTTGCCCGCACGGTGTTGGCAGCCGGGGCGAGTTCTTTGGCTGTGGCGCGTTTCAATGAAGCCATGGAACTGCGTGATGCGGGGATCACTGCACCTGTTCTGGTTTTGGGAATGGTTATGCCGGAAGATGTGGATGTGGCCTTGCAGCAGCAGATCTCATTGACCCTGTATGGGAAAGAAGCCGCAGAGATGTATGCACAGCGTGCTGCCGCTGCGGGCAAGCCGGTGGATGTACACATGAAGATTGATACCGGTTTGGGCAGGATTGGCGTGTTTGCAGAAGATGCGGCCGGCCTGGCAGCGCATGTGCTCTCTCTGGGCGGGATCCATATTGAGGGCATTTTCACCCATTTGTCGATTGTGGAGGATGATGACCAGGATCCGCTTACGGATTTGCAGATGGACCGTCTGGAGGCGGCCGTGGCCGGGCTGGAATCTGTTGGTGTCAAGCCGCAGTGGGTGCATAGCTCTAATTCGGCATCGTTGCTCTCGCATCCGCGCTCGCGCTACAATCTGGCGCGTGCGGGGTCATTTTTATTGGGGATCAATCCTTTTTACTATAAAGCGTTTCCTGCTGAACTGCGGCGAAGTCTGACCTGGAAAACCCGTCTGATTTCCTGCCGCGAGATGCCGGAAGGTTGGGGCATTGGTTATGTGGGGCGCTACCGCGCACAGAAAGGGGAGCTGGTGGGCACCCTGGCGATAGGAAATGGCGATGGTTTCTTGCGTCTCCCTGGCAATGAAGTGCTGATCCGCGGGAAGCGGGTGAAGATCATCGGAACCGAATGCCTGGATATGTGCATGGTTCATCTGGATGAGCAGCTGCCGATGGGGGAGGAAGTGGTGGTGATTGGCAGGCAGGGGAACGAGGAAATCACCATCGAAGAGGTTGCTAATCGCTGGAAAATGACCTTTTCCAGCATTGTCTCCGGGATTGCCGGGCGTGTGCCGCGGATTGGCGTTAAGGGTATAATGAATTGATCTCGGAAGGAACGAGAGGAGGATAATTGTGAATATAAATCGTACAAGAATACGCAAGTTTTCAGTCATGTTGTTGTTTATGGTGATGGTGAGTCTTGTGGCTGCTTGCGGGCCAAAAGCACCGGCAGTTGATCCCAATCTGGTCTATACTCAGGCGGCAGAGACCGTGGCAGTTCAGCTGGCAGAGACTCAGGCGGCGGTTCCGCCGGCCACGGCGACAGCGGAGCCTAGTGCTACCCCGGAAGTACCCACGGTGACGGCCACGACAGTGATCATCCCGACATTCACCCCGAATGCGGGGGCGGCAACGCTGGCAGCAATCCCCACCTCCACGCAGGTCGTTTTCGGCGGCGGGGATAAGGCGGATTGGGCCTATACTTCTCCGGCAGACGGCGCTGTACTTAAGCCGGGGCAGGTGTTTCAGGTAGCGATTGGCTGGAAGAATATTGGATCTACTACCTGGACACAGGACTATAAAATGGTTTTTTCTGGGGGCACACAAATTTCTGCAGTGACCTCATTATCCTATGATACTGCGGGTGGGGATAAATTAACCATTCCCCCTGGTGAAAAAGCCGAGTTTATTTTTGAGGCTACAGCGCCGGCAGAGCCCGGCTCTTACATATCGTATTGGACTTTAAAAAGCCCTGCCGGGGCATATATCTATGATATGTACTTTGCTTATAAAGTGGAATAGCAGCACCTATTCTTATTCATTTAAAGAGAGTTAATTTGTGATGACAGAACAAGAAAAAACGACAACATGGCTTGACCGTCCGCTTGCCTCCCTGCTGCCGCGCTGGAATGTGGAAACGCTGCTGGCACTGGTGCTGATCGTGCTGGCTGTAGTCAGCCGGTTGTATGATTTGGACGCGCGCGTGATGAGCCATGATGAAGTAAACCATGTTGTGCCTTCCTGGGAATACTTCCGTGGAAACGGCTATCGCCACGACCCGGTGACGCACGGCCCGCTGCAGTTCCACATGCTGGCTTTTTCTTATTTCATGTTTGGCGATAACGATTTCAGTTCGCGCATCCCGGCGGCGGTGTGCAGCATCGCAGCGGTGGTGTTTGTGCTGTTTGCTTACCGGCGTTACCTGGGACGGGCGGGCGCCCTGATCGGCGGATTGTTATTTGCCATCTCGCCGTTTATGTTGTTCTATGGGCGCTATACACGTAACGAGGGCATCCTGGAATTGATTGGGGTGGTCACGCTGTATGCCGTGCTGCGTTATCTGGACAAGGGCGATAAATTTTCTCTCTTTTTGCTAACGGCCACCACGGCGCTGAATTTCACTTCAAAGGAAACAGCGTATATTTACACTGCGCAGCTGCTGATTTTTATCTTCGTGTTGCTGCTTTTGGATCTGGCAAAGACGAGTTGGAAGGATTCAATCAAGCGGGATCGATTTCTGTTCCTGATGTTGATCGTTTTGTTGCTGATCGGGCTGGCAGTGGGTTTTGCCGCCTGGCATGCTTCTTTGCCGGAAGTGGTTCCAGCAGAAACCTCGATGGATGCAGTGGGCACAGTAGCCTCTTCCAGCTGGGCAGAATACGTCGCGATTGGCTGCCTGGGGTTGGCAGTGCTGGCAACCCTCTTCTCCCTGGTTTTTCTGGTAGGCGGGCTGGGTTGGGAGAAAATCCGCGAGCAGCGTTCTTTTGATTTGTTGATCCTGCTGGGCACGTTGGTGCTGCCGCTGCTGGCGGCCTTCCCGGCAAAGATGGTCGGCTGGGACCCGCTGGACTATTCCGCGGCGGGTATGTTGAAAACCAGTATTTTTATCGTCATTTTCACGGCGATTGCCGCTGCGGTGGGCCTGTGGTGGCGTCCCAAACTGTGGCTGAAGAGTTTTGCCTTGTTCTACGGCATTTTTGTCGTGTTCTATACCAGTTTCTTTACCCATGGGATGGGGTTTTTCACCGGCCTGGTGGGGTCTTTGGGATACTGGCTTTCGCAGCAGTCTGTCGAGCGCGGCAGCCAGCCATTGTATTATTATGCCCTGGTGCAGCTGCCGGTGTATGAGTACCTTGCGGTACTCGGTACACTGCTTGCAGTGTATTTTGGCATTCGTTTCAAGCGTTTCTCGACCTTTGCCGGCGTTTCACCGGCCAGTGATGAGGCGGTTGAAGCGGCAGCGGTTGAAGAGGGCGCAGAAAAACCATACCGGGTGCCGACCCTGGCATTGCTGGTGTACTGGTCGGTGCTCAGCCTGGTTGCGTACAGCTTTGCCGGTGAACGTATGCCGTGGCTGACGGTGCATATTGCCCTGCCGCTGCTCCTGGCGGGCGCGTGGGGCCTGGGATATCTGGTGGATAAAGCGCCGTGGCAAAAGATCGCAGGCAAGCGCAGTCTGATCGCGCTGGCGCTGCTGCCGGTGATGGTGGTGACTTTTTTGATCACGGTGGGCAGCTTGATGGGCGCAAACCCGCCCTTCCAGGGCAACACGCAGATGGATCTGGAACGGACAGCCACCTTTCTGCTTTCGTTGTTTGGCTTCCTGGGCAGCGGTGCGGGCATTGTGTATCTTGTGCTGCAGGAAGGGGATAGCAGCCGCATTAATCGTGTGGAAGTGGTTGGCTATGTGGTGCTGATGGTGTGCCTGATCCTCGGTGCGGTGTTTGTCGATTCGCTGGCGATGGTTTTCGTCAGCCTGGCAGTGCTGGTCTCATTGGGGCAGTTTATCTATGTGATGATCCAGACGAAGACATTTGCGATGGGCAGCAGTTTTGCGGCGCTGGTGTTCTTCCTGTTGTTGACGATCTTGACGGCGCGCACGGCATACACGGCGGCTTTTATCAATTATGATAATGCCAAGGAGTATCTCGTATATGCGCATGCAGCCCGCGGGCCGAAGGAAGTACTGGAGCAGGTGGAGGAGATTTCGCGCAGGACGACCGGCGGACTGGATGTGATGGTGGCTTATGATAATGATGCCCTCTATCCGTACTGGTGGTATTTCCGCAATTATCCCAACCATCTCTGGTATCAGGCCAACCCGACCCGCGATTTGCAGAATTATCCGCTGATTGTGGCAGGTGAGTCGACTTATTCAAAACTGGAGCCGATTGTTAAGGACAATTATCTGGTATTTGATTATATGCGCCTGTGGTGGCCGAACCAGGATTATTTCGATTTGAATTGGGAAAAAATCAAGACGTTTTTTACTGACCCATTGATGCGTGAAGCTGTATTTGACATCTGGATGGACAGAGATTACTCACTGTATGCTCAGGTGACCGGCAGAACAGACCTGACCCTGGAAACCTGGCAGCCGAGCAGCCGGATGAAGTTCTATGTTCGCAAGGATGTGGCTTCACAAATTTGGGATTACGGGGCAGCGCCGACAGCCGGGCTGATCCTGGAAGCCGACCCCTATGAACAAGCTTATATCAGCAGTTTGCTGCCTGATGTGAGCATTGAAGACCTGGCCGGCAACCCTGGTGCTTTGCAGGCGCCGCGCGGGATGGATATCGCCGCAGACGGTTCAATCTATGTGGCTGATTCGCGCAATCACCGCATTCAACATTATGCGCCGGATGGCAGTTTGCTGAACAGTTGGGGCAGTTTTGCTGACCGCATGGGTGGTGAGGCCCCCGGCGGTACGTTCAACGAGCCGTGGGGCGTAGCAGTTGGCCCGGATGGCGCGGTATATGTGGCCGACACCTGGAATCACCGCGTGCAAAAGTTTACTGGAGATGGCGAATTTGTCACTGCCTGGGGAGATTTCGGACAGGCAGAGAATGAATACGCTTTCTGGGGGCCGCGTGATGTGGCTGTGGATGCAGAAGGTCATGTGTTTGTGACCGATACCGGAAATAAACGGGTGGTGGTCTTTGATCAGAATGGCAAATACCTGTCGAGTTTTGGTGCCGCAGGCATCGAACTGGGCAATCTGGACGAGCCGGTGGGCGTAGCGGTTGACAAAGATGGCAAGGTGTACGTCGTCGATACCTGGAATCAGCGGGTGCAGATTTTTGCCGCTGATCCGATGATCCAAGACCGGCTGGTCTACCGCGCGATGATGGCTTTTGATGTCGCCGGCTGGTACGGGCAGTCTTTGGAGAATAAACCTTATATTGACGTCAGCCCTGCCGGGGATGTGTTTGTGACCGATCCCGAGTCGTACCGGGTGATCCAGTTTACCAGCGACGGTCAGTATGTGCGCTCGTGGGGGACGTACAGCGCAGCCACGGATGGTTTCGGCCTGCCAGCGGGGGTGGCGGTGGCTGCTGATGGCCGCGTGTGGGTCAGTGACGGGGTGAATAACCGGATCATGCGATTCACGATGCCATAAAAGAAAGTGATCAGGAATTAGGACATTAGGGATTGGGAAAAGAACAACCCTCCTGCAGATTTCATAACTGCGGGAGGGTTTTCATTTTATGTGCGTTCTGGAAATCTTTTTTGAGTGATTTTATCAGTCGCGGTCGTCATCCTTGATGAAAATGCCCAGCATAAAGCTGACGATGCTAACCACGAGTGCCCCGAAAAAGGCAGGCCAGAAGCCTGCGACAGTGAAGCCAACGCCGAAGCGCGTGCCAATCTCGCCGGCCAGATAGAATAGCAAGGTGTTGATGAGCAGCGCGCCGAGGCCCAAAGTGAGGATGATGAATGGGCAGCCGACTACGGTCAGGACAGGTTTGAGAATGGCATTGATCAGGCCAAAAATGAGGGCCAGCCAGATGAAGGATAACCAATTGCTGCTTTGGGGGACAATGCCGCTAATCAAGGCCACGGCGGCGTACAGGGCGATCGCATTGATGAGTAAGTTCACAATAAATTTTTTCACAGTTTGCTCCTTTCGATAGTTCTCTATATTTATTATACGGAAAAAGTGGCCATTCGTTGCGATTACAGACGTTTTTCCATCCAGATGAGGGTATTCTGTACGCTGCAGCCGGCAGATTTAAAGGCGCTAACCGCTGCGCCATCAGGAAAATTGATTACCAGCGGGCGGAATTTGTTCAAGGCTTTGCTGGCCGTGACCAGCAGGCTGTAAATGGCCTCATCGTCGATTTGCGAAGAATCAACTGCCAGCCAAAGGTTATCTGCATACAGGCGGGCAGGTTCCCAATAGAGGGCAGCAGACAGATGTTCGCCATGATAAGCTGACCAACTGCGCACCTGGGCGTTGTTGACAAAATTAAGCAGCCGCTGCCAGAGATGCGGCGCCAGCCGGCGTTGGTTATAAAGCAGGTTCCAGTTCACTTCCGGCGGATAGATGGCTTTCAACCATGCGGATTGCGTGGGCCAGTCCGGCGATGGACCCTCGCGGATTTCAATGTCAGGGTTGGGGGGCAAAATGCTGCCCCGGGCGGGATCCAGCACCCAGGTAGTGCGCCGGGCGCGCTCCTCAAAACCGTGTGAGCGGTACATCTGATGTGCGATCGGGGTGCTGTCCCGGACTTGCAGGCAGGCCAGGTGAACCTGGTGATTCTGGATGTGGCGCAGGGCATGCAGGGTCAGTTGATTGCCGATGCCCCGCCCACGGTAGTCGGGATGGACGGCTACATTGGCAATTAAATAACGCCAGGAGCCTTTATGAAGCACCGGGATCAGGCTGATGTTGCCGATGATTTTGCGGTCTTCTTCCCATACGTAGCCGAAAAGAGGGTAGGTGGCCTGCTCTCCGGGGCCAGGCAGCCAGCGCAGATGATCGTTATTGTGTGCCGCACGGCGGATGTTGCGCAGATAGGTGTGCCCGTCAGGGTCCATGTGGCTGCCAAAACACATTTCAATCAGGTCGGCAGCTTCTAAAAGATCCCGGTGGACGTCCAGCCGGCGGATAGGCAATTGGATGGCATTGGTTATGTCGGTCACAGAATCTATTTTACCCGGTTTGTGGGGGATGGGGAGAGCTTCTATGGTACTATTTTGACATTCTTAAGAAATGGATTGAGGGCGAGATGCTGTCTATTTATAGAATTAGAAGGATGAGAATTAAAGCAGTTTGGATGATTGCTTCGGTATGGATTGCCACGGTGCTATTGGGCGGTTGTGCGCCCCCAACAGATCCTTTAATGGCACAAAATCACACTTTCCCGATCGAAGTTGGAGAGATTGTCCGTTTTACGATGCCGGAAGGACGGGTGCACTTTATTGGAAAAGCGGATGGTGCTGTTGAGATCAGCGGCAAGGCTGCCGGTCAACTTACCTGGAAGGAACTGGATACAGGGGTTGAGATCACGGTCGAGGGCCAGGGGAAGAAAGGAGGGCAAGCCGATGCAGGATTGGAGATCAAAATTCCTGAAGGCGTCCATTTGGATGTTTCAACCTATGAAGCTGATATTCTGCTTGAGAATATCAATGGACAGGTGAAGGCTGTTTCGGTGGCAGGGGAGATCATTGCTTCTCAATTGTCAGGAGATATCTTTCTGAAGTCTGGCAGGGGAAATGTGCGGGCGGTGGACTGCGAAGGGCAGATCCGCGTGCTGGGCGAGCACGGTATTTTACGGATGACTGACCTGCATGGGCAGATTGCTTCGGCGACGATTATGGGGACGATTAATTTTACCGGTTCGATTGGCGACGGGGATGAAGTTTTTCTGGAAACGGATCATGGGCCTGTGCTGGTGACAGTGATTGCACCGGTGAATATGCAGGTGAAAGCGTGGACGGCAAGTGGAGAAGTGGCTTGCATGATCGCGGGCCTGGAGCAAACTATCGACGGCTGCGTGGGGCGGGTGGGTGATGGCGCACCCGGAAAATTGACTGTGAAGACGGTTAGTGGAAAAATCTGGATGGAAACCGCGCCATAATCGAGGTTGTTTGCGATATTGTTCAGGCCGTCTGTATGGGATGACAGACTGTTTTCTTGAAACAATCACAATAGTGAGGGGCAGGCCAGCAATATGTCACAGATGTGTTGACTTAGCATTGTGAATGTGCTACAATGCGCATTAGTGATGAATATATATAAGAATAATTCATAAAAGTGAACTCTATTCATTGCGATGTGTCTGCCAAATCTTTGTTAGCTGGATGCCAATGATGGATAATGGAATGATGCAGGGCGTTTTTTATACTGCTCCAAATACTCTGGAAATTCGGGAAGTTCCTATTCCTGATCCGGGTCCAGGCGAAATTCTGGTTAAGATCAAGGCTGCTACTACCTGCGGGACAGATCTAAAGACCTACAGGCGCGGGCATCCAAAATTTCCACCGCCTTTTTTGTTCGGTCATGAATTTGCCGGGGATGTGGTCAGCGTTGGCGGGGAGGTGGAAAACTTCCTGCCGGGCATGCGTGTAACCGCCAATGTGTTTGCTCCTTGTGGTGATTGTTATTACTGCCGGCAGGGGCAGGACAACCTGTGTGAATCCCTGGAATACAATTTTGGCGCATTTGCTGAATATATTGTAATTCCCTCTTCTATCGTAAAAATGAACACCTTCCGCATACCGGATGACATGCCTTATGAACATGCAGCAGTACTGGAACCACTCGTATCTGTAGTGCATGGTCAGCGCCGGGCTGCGATCCAACCTGGGGAGACTGTGGCAGTGATTGGTGCAGGTGGCGCGATCAGTTTGTTTCATTTGCAACTGGCTTTGCTGGCTGGCGCTTCCGAGGTATGGGGGATTGGTCATAGCGATGCCCGTCTGGCGGTTTTCTCTCAGGCCGGGGCCAGCAGGGTGATCAATAACAAGCGGGAATCGGCTATCGACCGGGTGAAAGAATGGACAAATGGCCGGGGCGCAGACGTTGTGATTGAGTGTGCCGGTACAAAGAATGCCTGGGAAGATGCTGTACGCATGGTACGCAAAGGCGGGCGGGTGTTGTGGTTTGGCGGCCTGCCCTCCGGGACGAAGATTGAACTAGATTCAGCATGGATCCATTATGGAGAGATCACGCTGCTGGGTGTGCATGGGGGTACCGTTGAGGACGCGCAGGAAGCTTATCGTTTATTGGTGTCTGGCGAGGTTGATCCAAGTCCATTATTAAGCGGTGAATTTTGCCTGGAGCGCATTGAAGAGGCGTTTCAGCAAATGATTGACGGCACAGCAATCAAACTGGTCATCCGTCCCTGATTACCAGATATCGTTTTAGACAAACCCATTATCGGTAAAAAATCACAATTAACGACAGCTGCTGATTTTTATTGGCAGTGATCTCGTTTGTTGAAAAATATAGAAAACCTGGAGGCTGACACGAATGGAAATAACCCCGCGGGAAAGAGTGATTATGACACTCAATCATAAAGAACCAGACCGGGTACCGATTTCACTTGGGGGATCGGCAAACCATCTGACCGAAGAAAGATTTATGCTGTTAAAAGAGCATTTCGGATTTAAGGAAATTCCCAGACGAACATTGGTGGGGTTTTACACGACCCCGGATTACAACCCCTTGCTGGATTGCCTGGGAACAGATATGCGTTTTATTCACATCCGTCCGCCCCAAAATTATATTGCCAACGCTATGGTTGGTGAGTTTACGCCTTTTGTGGATGAGTGGGGTTTGAAACATGAACTTGTCTCCGGTTATTACAATATGGGTGGAGCGCCATTAGCTGAAAATTTGAGCATCGAAAGCATTGAGAATTTCCCGTGGCCTGATCCGTATGATCCTGTTCGGATGATGGGTGTGAAAGAAGAAGTGGAAAACCTGTACAACAATACTCCTTATGCGATTGTGGCGCACCGGCCCGTCTATGGGAATACGTGGGAGTTCGCCCGCTTGCTGGTAGGCATGGAAAATGCCCTGATGATGACCGCCCTGGACAAAAAGATGTTTGATTATTTGATCGGCAAAATCAGTGAAGTGCTGGATGGCTTTTATGATGCTTTTCTAAGTGTGGTTGGGCCATATATCGAAATGGTGGAACTGGCAGAGGATCTGGGAACGAATAATGGGCCGATGTTTGCGCCACGTATTTACCAGAAGTATATTAAACCCCGCCACAAGAAAACCATTGAAATGATCAAGCGGCATGCCCCGCGGGCAAAAGTGATGCTGCATTGTGATGGCGCCATCAAGAAATTTATTCCCGATATTATTGATGCCGGTTTTGAAGTGTTGAATCCCATTGAGGCACATTTACCAGGCATGGACCCGAAAGAATTAAAGGCAGAATTTGGCAGTGAGTTGACCTTTATGGGTGGTGTCGATGTCAAGCAGGTACTGACGAAGGGTACAAAACAGGAGATCCGCGGGGAGATCCGCCGGCGGATAGAGGAAATGGGCGTGGGCGGTGGATATATTCTGGCGCCATCTCATAATTTTGGCAATGATATTCCGTTGGAAAATATGCTGCTGTTCTTTGAAGCAGGCCAGGAACTGGGTATATACCCGTTGTAGTCAGGAAAGTTGAGATTTGAGAATGATCCTTGAAGAATTACGCGCCGAAGTGCTGCAGGCAGCACTGGATTTGAAGAAATTTGGTCTGGTCTGGATGGCAGGGGGGACGGTTTGTGCCCGCGATGCAGACAGCGGGATGATCGTTGTCACCCCCAGCGGCCTGGCTTATGAAGAGCTGACTCCGGCGGATATGGTTGTTACGGATGCTGGTTTGAACGTGATTGACGGCAAGCTGCGTCCATCGGTGGCGCTGAACCTTTGGGTGAAGATCATGCAGCAACGGCCTGAAATTCATGCCGTGGTGCATACGCATTCCCCTTACGCCACGTCTTTTTCAGTAGCCAACCAGCCTGTTCCTGTCGTAACGGAAACGATGGCGGACTGGTTTGGACAGCCAGTGCGGGTATCCAAATACTATCATGTCGAAGCGCCAGAATTTCTTGAGGCACCGATTGAAGCTTTGGGAGATGGTTTTGCTGTTTTGCTGGGCAGGCACGGCCCCATTGCTATTGGGGAAACACTTGCGGACGCAATGGAACGGGCTGTGACGCTTGAAGAATCAGCGCAAATCTATGTGATGGCGAAAGTGCTGGGCACGCCGGAAGTATTTAGCGCTGAGGAGACAACAGCCTCTTACGAATATTACATAAATCGCTACGGACAGTTGGACAGCCGGTCTGAGGAGAAATGATTGATGAAAATTGACGAAACCATTATTGCTTTCGATGTTGAAGCAACAAGCAATGAAGAATTGATCAGTTTGCTGGCAGACAAACTTTGTGCTGCCGGGTATGTTGACGAGACCTATGGTCAGGCAACAATTACCAGAGAAACGATCCACCCGACTGGCCTGCCGACAAAGCCTTTTCCTATTGCGATTCCTCATGCGGATGCGGACGGCGTGATTACCTCGGCACTGGCATTTGCTTCGATGAAGAGACCGGTCATGTTCTGTAATATGGTGGAGCCAGAGGAAGAATTGCCCGTAGAGCTGGTTTTCATGATTGCGAATAATACCCCGGAAGAGCAAGTAAAGGTCTTGCGAAAACTGGCCACTTTGTTTGGGGACCCTGAAAAATTGGTGGAATTGAAAGCATTGGCCCACTCAAAAAGTATTATGGACTGGTTTGAAGTTGAATTGGCACATGAATCCTGAACTTTTTGAAAGGGGCGATCCACTGAAAGGAGGCCGCAAGAAAGTTCACAGCTGTATTTTTGTATGAAAGATTTTTGGTTCGAGGAGGATAGAAAATGGGCAGGTTAATTGTTGTGGCGTGTGGGGCTGGTATTAACACCTCCACGCTGGGCGAGGATATGATTCGGGAACGTCTGGAAGCGGAAGGTAAAACAGATGTGATGGTGAAGCGTGTCCTGATGGCGGATATTGATAAATATGAAGGCGAAATGGATATCATGGTTTCAATGATGAAGGTCTATCGCGAATTCAAATGCCCCATTGTAAAGGGACTTCCCTTCCTCATTGGGACACGAGATGAACAAAAAGAGGTTCTCGATCATATTATTCGCTTGTTGGACGAAATGGATAATCAATAATTTTCTAATAAAATGAAGGAGAAAATCTGATGGAGTTTATTTCAACTGCTGTATCTTGGTTCCTGGGATTGGGATCCACGGTTATTGTGCCGATTGTTCTGATCATTCTCGGGTTGTCGTTCCGGGTTGATATCAAGAAGACAATCCGCGGCGCAATTATCACCGGTATTGGTCTGACCGGTCTGTTCCTGATCGTCGATCTGATCGTTGCGGCTTTGCAGCCAGCGGTCTCCGCTATGGCGACCAACATGGGCTTGTCCTTAACCCTGGTGGATGTGAACTGGGCAGATGCAGGGATTGCCTGGGGCTGGCCGGGTGTGGCAGGTGTTTTGCTGGTCACGCTGCTGGTCAATGCTTTGATGATCACCTTGCGCCTGACGAAAACCCTGTGGGTCGATATCTGGAGCTACTGGCATGGTTCTGCATTGGCCGGTTTTGTGTGGGCATTGACTGGCAGCGTGGTGTGGGGCGTCGTTGCCGGCGTGGTCTATTTGATCATCGGTGGTTTGATTGCCGATCATATGGCCAAAGATATTCAGGAATTTCACGAAATGCCTGGGATCAGCGTTCCCTGTGGTACGACTGCTCAGGCTGGGCTCTTTGGTAAATATTTTGTCAAAATTCTGGACAAGATCCCTGGCATCAAAGACTGGGATGCTTCTCCCGAAGGGATCCGCAAGAAATTCGGTCTGATGGGTGAGCCGGCAGTTCTCGGTGTTGTCCTGGGTATTTTGATCGGTATTGCAGCTGGATACAACGTTCAGGGTATTTTGGGCCTGGGCATGCAGGTGGCGACGATGATGGTTGTGCTGCCCCGTATGGTTTCCCTGATTTCCGAAGGTTTGATTCCGATCACCCAATCGATTGTGCAGTTCATGCGCGAGCGTTTCAAGGATCGCGAGATCTATGTGGCCGTTGACTGTGCAGTTACCCTGGGGCATCCCTCGGTGATGGCTTCTACTGTAATCCTCTTCCCACTGGCTGTTTTGCTGGCTGCAATTCTGCCTGGTAACAAGTTGCTGCCCATCGCCAGCCTGGCGGTGGTTCCCTTCTGGGTTGGCTCAGTGGTTCCTTATACCAAGGGGAATGTGGTCAAGACGGTCATTATTATGGCTATCTATATGATCCCTGTGCTGTATTTCGCGAGCATGATTGCACCTATTCAGACGGCTGCTTATGCCAAGATGGGGCAGTTCACTGCTGAGATTGACGCTGGCGCCATGCTGGGCAGCTTTGATATGGGTGGTGATCCGCTCGGGTTCCTCATCCTGAACATTCTTAAGCTGTTTGGATTTTCTGTCTAACCCAGGTTCTATCCTCTAAATTCCCTGCCGCAGACGTGCGGCAGGGAATTACGCATGATTTGTAAGTATTTTACAGTATGAAGAAGGTATACTATTCTTATGAGACGTTTTCATGTACGCGTGGTGGGCGGTAATTGCGGGAATAAGATGATTGTGGTTGCTGACCACATTCAGGAAGTTTTGGCCCGTTGTGGATACGACTGCAAAGTTTCTACGCAGAGTATTTGGGAGACGATGAGTATGCCTCCGGCTGTGGATTTGATTTTGCAGCTTTTGCCCGCATTTTCGGAAGATGAAGGGGAATGCCCGATCCTTTATATCAAACCGCTGCTGGCAGACCTGGATGATCCCAAAACGTGGGAGGTTATTTTCACGACGATAAAAACACGCTGTGAAGTGGAGAGTTGTGTTTGATGGGAAACGAAGGAATACAGCCTGTGTATCTGGATTATTGTGCAACAACGCCCATCTCGCCGGAAGTGCGGACTGCAATGCTGCCTGCACTGGAGGACGAGTTTGGGAACCCATCCAGTTTGCATTCTTTTGGGCGGGCAGCAAAGGCAGCAGTTGAAAATGCCAGGTCGCAGGTAGCGCAAAGAATTGGCGCCAACGCACAGGAAATTGTTTTTACCAGCGGGGCAACTGAAGCGGATAATTATGTGTTACTCGGTATTGGTGCTGTGTATGAGCAGGAAAAAGGGCATTTGATCACCAGCAGCATTGAACATCATGCTGTTTTGCACACTGCCCAATGGCTGGAGAAAAATGGCTGGCAGGTGACATATCTGCCGGTGAACACGGATGGTGTGATCGATCCACAAGACGCTGCCAGCGCCATTCAAGACAATACCAGATTGATATCTCTGATGATGGTCAATAATGAGACAGGAACCATTCAGCCGATCAAGGAAGTTGGCGCAATCGCCAGGAGGCATGGCATCCTTTTTCATACGGATGCTGTTCAGGCATTGGGTTTGCTGCCCGTTTCTGTAAATCATCTCGGCGTGGATTTTCTATCCTTGTCTGCACATAAAATTTATGGGCCTAAAGGAAGCGGCGCACTGTATATCCGGGAAGGTACGATTATCCCCCCGATGTTTTCAGGCGGCCCGCAAGAAGGGACGCGCCGGGCAGGAACGGAAAATGTGCCCGGAATTATTGGCCTGGGGGCAGCAGCGGCTGTGACAGGAGTGAAGGTGGGGAATGAGTTTAAGCGGTTATCTGGATTAAAATCCTGTCTTTTGAATGGTCTGCTTGGGCAGGTGCCGGATGTTCAGGTGAATGGGCCGGTGGAACAAACCAGCCCGCACGTTGTGTCATTGACATTTCCCGGTTCAGATGGCGAGATGATGCTCTTTCTTTTGAACAAGTATGGGCTGGCCGTTTCAATGGGTTCTGCATGTAATGCGAGCGACACACTGCCTTCTCATGTTTTGCTGGCTATGGGATTAACCCCGGCGCTGGCAGATGCAACCATTCGGGTTTCTTTCGGATATCCGACGCAGCCAGCAGATATTGACAGATTGTTGGATGTTCTTCCTGAAATTGTTGAACAGTGCCGCAAAATACAGTAAAATCTTCAAGGTAAAATTCTGCCAGCATTGAGAGACCATATGGAAAATGTGAAATTATCTGGTAAAAGAGAAGATCTTCTGGCCTTTGTGGGAGAGCTGTACTACCTGGAAGGGATGAACCAGTCTGAAGTCGCGCGGATTGTCGGCGTCACGCGGTCAATGGTATCCAGAATGTTGAGCGAGGCACGCGCAAAAGGCCTGGTAGAAATCCATGTCTATCGTCCTGTTTCCCGGGATGGGGAAATGGAGAATGCGTTGCTGGAAAAATTTGGATTGAAAGACGCGCATGTCCTTTTGCAACTTTCACACCATGACCCCCGTTTTCTGAATCGGCTGGGAGATTTGGCGGCAAATTCATTGTCTGAGGTACTGGAACCAGGGTTGTTAATGGGGGTGGTTTGGGGAACCAGCGTCAGTGCAACCATTGATGCCTTGCAGTGTATTGAGGAAATGCGGGATTTGGGGATTAATATTGTACAATTGGTGGGCGCATTGGGATCAAGAATCAGGGCATATAATGGGTATGAGATGGTGCGCCGGTCTTCAAAATTCCTGGGCGGGGAAGGGTATTTCATGAATGCCCCATTTTTCCTGAACAGTCTGGAAACAGTGCGGGCATTGATGGAAAACAACAGCATCAGTGAAACCCTGCGCATGGCCCGCCAGTGTGATGTGGCGCTGCTGGGTTTGGGCAGCCCGCATCCTGATTATGCCAGTTTTTATTTGGCTGGTGATATGTCAAAAACCGAGCTGGATGAATTGATTGAATCCGGGGCAGTGGGTGGGATCTGCGGGCTGCATTTCGACGTGAATGGTGAAATTGTGGGTAAGGATTTTTCAAAGCGCTCGGTGACAATCGGTGTTGATGATTTAATAAAGATTCCTGTGAGGGTGGGGGTCGCCGGCGGCTCGGCAAAGGTCAAACCGATCCTGGGTGCATTGCGCGGGGGGTATATTACTCATCTGGTAACGGATACGATGACCGCCAGGCAGGTGCTTGCTGAGGCGGGGTAGTTTTTCCAAAAAAATTATAAAACATACGGTATTAGGGAGCGGTTTTGCTCGTTAAGTGGATTTCCAGTCTATAATAATAAAAATCTGGCATTTTTATTATTTGGAGAGGGCATTATGGAAAGAGTCACTTATCAAGGTTGGCAGAATTGTGTACGCTTGTCGAATGATGAAGTGGAGTTAATTGCACCGACTGAAATCGGGCTGCGGATTATGCGCTTTGGATTTATCGGCGAAGAAAACGAATTTGTGGAATTTCCGGATGATCTGGGAAAATCAGGGGATTGTTTTCATCGCACCTATGGCGGCCATCGTTTATGGCATGCGCCAGAGGATCCGGTACGCACGTATTTGCCGGATAATGATCCGGTGGCGGTTACAGAAATGTCTGGCGGCGTGCGCTTGACACAGTCGGTGGAGGCCCTCACAAATATTCAAAAAGAAATGGATATTACCCTGGCTGCTGACAAAAATGAGGTCACGGTTGTTCACCGCATGTACAATCGCGGTTTGTGGCCGGTGCGGCTTGCCCTGTGGGGCCTGTCGCAAATGGCAAATGGCGGCGTGGGGATTTTTCCGCTGCCACCGCGCGGTCTTCACAGTGAGAATCTGCTGCCCACCAGCCGCATGTCCCTGTGGGCGTATACGAACATGAGCGATCCACGCTGGACGTGGGGAACGCAGTACGTTTTGCTGCGGCAGGACCCCCAGGCTGCTGCGCCGCAGAAGGCGGGATTCACTAACACAGATGGCTGGCTGGCCTATGCCCGCAAGGGGCATTTACTGGTCAAATTTATCGCCCCGATGGCAAGATGCCATTATCCGGATATGGGCGTTAATGTGGAAACGTATACGGACGATGCAATTCTTGAGTTGGAGACTCTTGGCCCGTTGAAAGAGATTGCTCCTGGAGAAAGTGCGGAGCATGTTGAGCGCTGGCTGCTGGTGAAGGGCATCGGAGAGATTGAGAATGATGCCGATGTGGTGAAGCAAGTGCTGCCCCATATTTCCTGAAGTGAAACACCCCGCGATTGTACGCGGGGTGTTTTTATGGCATGAAAATTGCTGGAACTCTGATATGTTTCTTATATGGATAGGCGTATTTTTAGCAAGTCGGATGCTATAATTTCATTGTATGCTATGGACGTTACGATAAAAAATTTATTCAGTGAATACTGAAATTAGACAGGATAAACTTTATGATGCGCTTTGACCGATTTACTGAGCGTGCTCAGGAGGCAGCCCAGAGAGCTGCCGAGATTATACAACGATATGGACATAACCAGATTGATACCGAGCATTTTTTGCTGGCATTGATTGAGCAGCCGCAGGGAGCCGTTCCCCAGATTTTGGGAATGTTGAATGTGAATGCGGAAATGCTGGCAGAACGTCTGGATTATATTCTTAAAACCAGCCCGAAAGCCAGCATTTTTGGCGGCGGTGCCGGGCAGATTTTCATCACCCCACGGGTAAAACGGGTGATGGATATTGCCAATCAGGAAGCCAGCAAGCTCAACGATGAATATATTTCAACCGAGCATATGTTCCTGGCCATTCTGGCTGAACGCAATACGCCATCGGCACGATTGCTGGAAGGCGTGGGGTTGACCCGTGACCGCGTATTTGATGCCATTCAGGATCTGCGCGGCGGCCAACGGGTGACAGATCCGCAGGCAGAGAAACGTTACAAGACCCTTTCGAAATATTCCCGCGACCTGACCCAGCATGCGCGCGAAGGCAAGCTGGACCCGGTGATTGGGCGCGATGGAGAGATCCTGCGCGTGATCCAGGTGCTTTCGCGGCGCAAGAAGAACAATCCGGTGTTGATTGGTGAGGCCGGGGTGGGTAAAACGGCCATTCTGGAGGGTCTGGCACAGAAGATTGCCAATAATGATGTGCCCGAGATTTTGATGGGCCGCCGGGTGGTTTCCCTTGACCTGGGGGCGATGATTGCCGGTTCGCGTTTCCGTGGTGAATTTGAGGAACGGCTGAAGGCGGCGCTGGAAGAAGTGGAGAAATCTGAAGGGGAGATCATTCTCTTTATTGATGAATTGCACACGGTGGTTGGGGCCGGGGCGGCACAGGGCGCGCTGGATGCGTCCAACATGCTCAAACCCGCTTTGGCACGCGGCGATCTGCAATGCGTGGGTGCGACCACCCTGGATGAGTATCACAAGCATATTGAAAAGGATGCAGCTCTGGAGCGGCGTTTTGCTCCCGTATATGTGGAAGAGCCGACGGTGGAAGATACGATTGAAATGTTGAAAGGGCTGCGCGACCGGTATGAGGCCCACCATAAAGTCCTGTTTGCGGACGAGGCGCTGGTTTCGGCAGCACGGCTATCAGCACAGTATGTGACCGACCGGCGGCTGCCGGACAAGGCCATTGATCTGATGGATGAGGCGGCAGCCAAGCTGCGCGTCGCCTTGTATTCCTTGCCGGAAGACCTCAAGCAGATGAAGACGGAGATTGAACGTTATCTGGCTGAAGAAGAAAAGGCCGGTGTGGAACGGGATTATGAACGCGCTGCGCTGATGAAGACCGAACGCGCTAAAATGGAAGAGGAATTTAACCAGAAGCGCGATGAATGGGAAGATGAGCACAAGCTGGATGAAGTGGTTGGCGTGGATGATATTGCCCAGGTAGTGGCGCAATGGACGGGCATTCCGATGAATCAGATGATGGAAACAGAAGCCGAACGCCTGTTGAAGATGGAAGATAAACTGCATGAGAGTATTATTGGGCAGGAAGAAGCCATTGAGGCGATTGCGGATGCTATCCGGCGCTCACGTTCCGGGCTGAAAGACCCCAGCCGCCCGATTGGTTCATTTATTTTCATCGGTCCATCCGGTGTAGGCAAGACCGAGCTGGCGAAATCTTTGGCGGAGTTTATGTTTGGCGACCAGGACGCCCTGGTGCGCCTTGATATGAGTGAGTATCGCGAACAGCATGCGGTTTCGCGTATGTTTGGTGCGCCTCCTGGATACGTTGGGTATGAAGAGGGTGGACAACTTACTGAAGCCGTACGCCGTCGTCCATATCGGGTGATCCTGTTTGATGAGATTGAGAAGGCCCACCCTGAAGTGTGGAATTCGCTGCTGCAAATTCTGGATGATGGCCGTCTGACCGATGGTCAGGGGCGGGTGGTGGATTTCCGCAACACGGTATTGATCATGACCAGTAACCTGGGCACCGAGTTTGTGCGCAAAGGCGGTACGTTGGGTTTTGTTCAGGCTGGTGAGTCCAGTGCAGAAGATCGTGAAGCGAACAAGAAGATTGAAAAGGCACTCAAGGATACATTCCGGCCCGAGTTTCTCAACCGCGTGGATGAGACCATCATCTTTTCGCCGCTTAATCTGGAGCAGATGGACGAGATTGTCGCCCTGCAAATGGGCGAGGTGCGTGAGCGCCTGCATGAGCATGGCCTGGAAGTGGAATTGAGCGAGGCGGCGCGTAAATGGCTGGCCCGCGTGGGATATGACTCAGACTTTGGGGCGCGCCCCCTGCGCCGGGCATTGCAGAAATTCCTGGAAAGCCCGCTTTCGGTGGACATTCTGTCTGGCAAGTTTGGCAACGGCGACAAAATATTTGCTGACTTGAATGAGGACGAAGACCGGCTGGTTTTCAACAAGGTTGAATCGAATGTTGAAGCCAATGTGGAAGCGGGTGTAGAAGTAGAGGTTGAGTAATCCGCAGTGATGCAGGTTCGTGATGAGCGGCAGGCGAAAGCCTGCCGCTCCTTTTATGAGGAGCGCTTGCTGATCCTGCAGCAGTGAAAGATTTAGAAATTCTTCGTAATGAAACACAATGGGCAATGCTTTGTTGGCGCATGTTTTTCCACTACGGGAGTGCCTGAGCATTGAATGTTAACGAATGTGTACGAAGTCTGCAAACCCCGCCGGTTATGCCTGTGCCATGAATTGCGTATAGCCGTGGCGAGAGTTTGAGGTTAGCATATTTCTTGCAATGGGTATGATATTGATGGTATGCATAGACAATTCGTTTGGGATATACTTAACTTATGCCTTCTGAACAAGAGCAGATCAACGAAGTATTGAAATCCATTTTTCCTTTTCGTTTGCTGAAAGATGACCAGCTGGCGTCTGTCGTTGAGCACCTGGAGACGGTTTCGCTGGAGAAAAACCTGTTTATCTTTAAGGAAGATGAAGCTGCCGACTTTTTTTTCATCATCCTTCGGGGCAGAGTCAGCCTGACACGCTACAACGAGGAGGAGGAGCGGGAAGAGCTGTTAGCGATTTTGAAAACGGGTGACATTCTCGGAATTGATATGCTGGATGAGGATGGCTTTTATTCCACTTCGGGAAAAACAATCACCGGTGTGGTGCTGTTGAAAATCGGCAAGACTGACCTGGCTGAACTTGAAGAAGAAATTCTCTTGCTGGAAGGGGGATTGGATCTCCTCTATGATAGTTATCATGCCATGCTGCAGGTCCCCCTTGCATGGCGGGAAGCGGATGAGGCGGTATATTATCTGGCACGGCGCCATCCGGCATTTTTGCTGCTGCGTTTTGTGCCGATGGCGGTGACCGGCGTGGTGGTGTTGCTGGTAGTTCTGGCGATGTTTGCAACCGGGATGGGCGGCAATCTTCCGTTCCTGGTGATTGGTCTGGCGGCAGTTTTTTATGTAGGCTGGGGAATTTTCAATTTCCTGGAATGGGGAAATGACTACTCGATCATCACGGACAGGCGGCTGGTGTACCAGGAAAAAGTGATTTTAATCTATGACAGCCGGCAAGAAGCCCCGCTGGATGCCATTCTATCGGTCAGTACGGACACCTCACAGCTTGGCCGCATCCTCGGTTTTGGCGATGTGGTCGTGCGTACGTTCACCGGTACGATCGTCCTGCCGGACATTCCCCAACCTGAACTGGTGATGGCCCTGCTGGAAGGGGAGTGGTTCCGGGCCAAGGCGGGCTATGTGCGCGCTGAAAAGCTTACCCAGGTGGAGGCGATCATCCGCGAAAGGTTGGGCATGGAAGCCGATGAAACACCGGTGGAAGAAGAACTGCCAATCAAGACGCTTATCCAGCCCGGAAAGCTGCAAAGCTTTTTTGCCAATCTTTTTAAGCTGCGCCGCGAAGTCGGCGGGATGATCATTTATCGCACCCACTGGGTGCGGCTGCTGCAAAGAGCCTGGCTGCCCGGCCTCTTATTTACTGCGGTTTTGGTGCTTGTTACTCTGGCATTTTTGGGCAAACTGGGTGGGCTCAATCCGATTACCATGCTGATGTTTGGCCTGGTGTCTGGGTTTTTTATCAGTTTATGGTGGTTGTATGAATACCTGGATTGGCGGAATGATGCCTACATTGTGTCAGATGATAATCTGGTCGATGTGAACAAGAAACCGCTGGGACGTGAAGAAAAACGCGCGGCGCCGGTGCGGAATGTGCAGAGTATTGAATATGCCCGTCTGGGTTTGCTGGGGTTGATCCTGAATTATGGTACGGTGACCATTCGCGTGGGCGAAACGGATTTGACATTTGACCATGTTTTTAATCCATCTGAAGTCCAGCAGGAGATCTTCAATCGGCTTGCCAAACGGGACTACAGCCGCAGGCAGGCAGAAATTCTGGATGATCAGGCGCGTCTGGCAGACTGGATTGAAGCCTATCACCATATCATGCATCAAAGTGATCCCGGTGAAGAAGGGCAGGGTGGAGAGGAAGACAGAAATTCGTCTTCTGGAGAGGAAAATCAGCGGTAAAATAGAGGAAATACTGGTTGATTTATGAATATGAAAGAAGGACTGCTATGGCAATACTTGAAGTAAAGAAAATTCCTGATCCTGTGCTGCGCAGAGAAACGCAGCCAGTTGAACAATTTGACGAAGCTTTGCAGCAATTGATTGACGATATGGTGGATACCATGCGGGATGAGCCAGGCGTTGGTCTGGCTGCCACCCAGGTAGGCGTTTCCAGCAAGGTGATCGTGGTAGAGTTTGGTGATGAAGATGATCCCGAGAAACCGGAAAAGCTGTATGCGGTGATCAATCCCGAGTTGGTTACTGTTTCGGAAGAAGTGGAGACGGGTATTGAAGGCTGCCTGTCGATTCCCGGCATGGTTGGCGAGGTGGAACGCCCGCTGGCCGTGGTGGTGAAAGGCAAGAACGCCAAAGGCAAGGCTGTCAAGATCAAGGCGCATGGCTGGCTGGCGCGCATCTTCCAGCACGAGATTGATCATCTTAACGGTGTATTGTTCACCGACCGCGCTACCCGTGTATGGCAGCCGGCACCAGATGAAGAGGTCATTTCAGGGTAATGTTTCTTACCCACCTTTCGTTAACCAATTTTCGTGCTTTTACCCGCCTGGACATGGATGTGCCCCGGCGGATTTTGATGTTGGTAGGGGATAATGCGCAGGGCAAAACCAGCTTGCTGGAGGCGGTTTATTTTCTGGCGACACTTACTTCGTTTCATGCCCAAAACGACAGGCAGCTGATCCATTTTCTGGCTTTGCACGAACAGCCGGCTGTGACCCGGTTGGTGGCAGATTACGAACGTGATGGCCGCAAGCACAAGCTGGAGATCCGTTTGATCCTGGACGGGAACGGGGGACGCAGGCTGCGCAAGGAGATCCTCGTGGATGGAGTGCGCCGCACGGCGCAGAAAGCGATTGGGGAATTTAATGCGGTCATTTATCTGCCGCAGATGACTCGTATCCTGGAAGACGGACCAGATCAGCGGCGGCGGTATCTGAACCTGGCCCTGACGCAGGTGGTGCCCGGCTATGCCCAGGCACTGAGCAAATATAACCACACGATCATCCAGCGCAATGCCTTGCTGAAATTGCTGGCAGAGCGCGGCGGGGACCGCGATCAGCTTGTGTATTGGGATGAGCTGTTGACCCGCTCCGGCGCGATGTTGATTAAGGCACGGATTGATGCGATTGATGAAATGGAAGCCATTGCGGCAAAGATTCATCTACATTTGACGGGAGACCAGGAAGTGCTGCGCTTTGTTTACCAGCCGGCCTATGACCCCCTGCCTGAACCGGAAGACCAGTTTGCGCTGCCTTTCACCACGCCTGCAGACCGCAGTGCCTACAGCCGCGATGATTTGCAGGAAGGATTTACAGAAAAGCTGGCAGCCCTGCATGGGGAGGAAATCGCCCGCGGGGTAACGACGGTCGGACCACACCGCGATGAGCTTCGTGTTTTAGCAAATGGGATTGATCTGGGGAGTTATGGCTCGCGCGGGCAGGTGCGTACGGCGCTGCTTTCGCTGAAGCTGGCAGAGGTTTCCTGGATGCGGGAGAAGACCGGCACCTGGCCGGTGTTGCTGCTGGATGAGATCCTGGCAGAACTGGATGCCAAACGGCGGCAGGATTTGCTGGATTATCTGGCTGACAGTGAGCAAACACTGATGACAACAACAGATGTTAATCTGTTCGCCCCGGCCTTTGTGGAGGCCAGTACGGTGTGGCAAATCGACGCGGGGCGGGTTACTGCCTAATAATATGGAAGGGGTTGTTTACACATGTATCATGAAGGGGATGGGGCCGCCTGATGAAGTTCGCATATCGAAAGGAGATACTATGCACGTATTAGGGATTGATATTGGCGGATCAGGGATTAAGGGTGCACCGGTAGATGTGGAAACCGGAGAATTGCTTGCCGAGCGCTTTCGGATCGCTACGCCGCAGCCATCCAGTCCGGAACCTGTTGCGGAAACGATTGCAGAAATTGCCCGGCATTTTGACTGGAAAGGACCGATTGGCTGCGGTTTCCCCGCTGTGGTGCAGCAGGGAATCACCCGCACGGCAGCCAATGTGGATAAAGCCTGGATTGGCACGGATGCTGCGGGCTTGATCAGCAAAGCCACGGGCTGCCCGGTGAAAGTGTTCAATGATGCCGATGTGGCCGGCCTGGCAGAGATGGCCTTTGGTGCCGGTAAGGATCGCAAAGGCGTGGTGTTGGTGATCACGATTGGCACTGGTCTTGGATCATCCCTGTTCACCGACGGTGTGTTATTACCCAACACCGAACTGGGGCATATCGAATTCAACGGGCAAGATGCTGAATGGGCAGCCTCTGATGCAGCCCGCAAGCGCGAAGATCTGTCCTGGAAAAAATGGGGCAAACGATTTAATGATTATCTGAATTACCTGCACAAATTGTTCTGGCCGGATCTGATCATCCTGGGTGGGGGAGCGAGCAAGAAGTTCGAGAAGTTCAGCGAGTTTATGACTGTGCCAACGGAACTTGTTACTGCCGAGACGCTCAACGAGGCAGGGATCATCGGAGCTGCTTTGGCAGGGCAGCTGTAATGGTTTTATAGACACTATTCGAGTTTGTGTGGGGGGAACGACTAAAGTCGTTACTACAATTACGTTTGCAAATCAAGGCACACTACCTATCCGTCCACGGATTGTCCTGGGCGGATATTGTTTTCATCAGGTTATCCAGCGGCTATAGCGGTTTCTTTGAAGGGATGCCGATGCGGCGGGGGTATTGGGCCGGGGTGGCAGCAACTTTGTCGATCACGATCAGGTAGCGCTCTTCCACAACACCGGGCAAGGTAAGGTGGTGAAGCTGGCGCAGGTGCCCGCCCAGAAGCCGGATGGCTTCTTCGGCTGTTTGGGCTTCTGCCGGGCCGGAGTGGCCTTTTTGCGCCAGCATGGCGCCTTTGATTCGCACTAATGGGAGCAGATATTCCGCCAGGATGGGCAGGTTGGCAACGGCCCGGGCGACAGCCCAGTCGTATTTTTCGCGATGTTGCGGGGACTGACCCAGTTCTTCGGCGCGCTGCTGAATGACAGATACGTTGTCCAGCTTGAGGGCCTTAACGATGTGCTGACAGAAGCGCACTTTTTTACCAACCGACTCGACCAGGGTGAGCTGCATGCCGGGCATGAGAATTTTCAGGGGGATACCGGGGAATCCACCGCCGGTGCCGACATCGATCATGCGTTTGGGAGGGCAGTTGATCATTTTCAAGCAGGTAAGAGAATCCAGGAAGTGCTTGACGCGGATGCCTTCTTCATCACGGATGGCGGTCAGGTTATGACGTTCGTTCCAATCCATCAGCTCGCGTTGATAGATTTCAAATGCAGTAATTTGGGACGGTGTGAGGGTAATTCCCAGCAGGGCTTTGACTTCGCGGGCTAACTTTTCCATAGGATTTTGATTATACCGTTGTTTTTGATGCAATGCGGGGTACGGGTTTGCGTTTCATCGGTGTTATTTGATGAAAATTTTGCCGGATGCAGATGTGATCGTATTTGGTCATACGCACGTTCCTGAACGGGTGCGGTTTGGGAAACAATTATTTGTTAACCCAGGCAGTTTGACTGGGTCGCAGGGATATGATCCAGTTTATGGTGTATTGGAAATTAATACGGAAGGGGAGGTAGTGGCACGGCATGTATTTCTGACAGACAGAAAAAGAAACGGAAAAAATTGGGTGGAAATGCAGGAAAAACGCAGAAATTGCATTGACTGAATAAAGAAATGTTGCTATAATGAATGTTTGTGCATTCCGGCACCGATGAATTATGATTCGGAGAGCCGTTGGTTTATTTTACTCGAATTATTTTACCACAGGAGAGTCCCATGGCGGATCTTGTGCCCACAAAGTCTTACGCACGAATTCCAGTTATTTACGAACTTCCCAAAATGATCGAAGTGCAGCTTGAATCATTTTTACGTTTGAAATCAGACAATTTGAAAGATCTTTTTGCCGAAATTTCTCCCATTGAGTCTTATAACAAGGGGATGAAACTTTATTTCCCGAGTGACAAGCCTGAATCTGAGGGCTTGAAATATTGGTTTGGGGATCCCAAGTATTCCATTGAAGAATGTGTTGAGCGTGACTTGACGTATTCCAGCCCTTTGTATGTTTCTGTTTTGTTGGCCGGGCCGGATATTCCCGAGCCGATTAAACAGGATATTTTCCTGGGCGATTTTCCCGAGATGACCGAGAAGGGTACCTTCATTATTAATGGTACCGAGCGAGTGGTGGTTTCCCAGCTGATTCGTTCGCCGGGTGTGTATTTTGAAGCGCCGGTGGATCGTGCTACTGGCCGCCGTTTGGCGACGGCCAAGCTGATCCCCGATCGCGGCGCATGGATGGAATATGAAACCCGCAAAAATGATTACATCATTCTGAAATTTAACCGAAAACGTACTGTGCCGATCACGATCTTCCTGCGCGCCCTGGCTGTTGTGGATGACGGTTTGGTCGATTCCCCGATCAAGACTGGCTCTGACGAAGAGATTCTGGCTTTGTTCCAGGATATTGACAATAACCCGGACCGCTTGTTTATCCCTTCCAGTTTTAATCAGGAACCCGATTGGGATCTGGCGAATGGGCAGACGGTTGCCGAGGCAGCGCTGATTGAGTTTTTCAAGCGCATGCGTCCGGGCGATCCTGCAACGATTGAGAATGCCAAAACTTTCCTCGAAGAACAGATTTTCGATCAGCGCCACTATGATCTTGAGAAGGTGGGGCGCTACAAACTGAATCAGAAGCTGGACCTGACCGCTCATATTCCGATCAACCACCGCACGATTACCAAGTGGGATGTGGTTTATCTGGTACGGCGTTTGATCATGATCAACAATGAGATGGAAGATAAGGACGATATCGATCATCTCGGCAACCGTCGTGTCAAAACAGTGGGTGAGTTGATTCAGAACAAGCTGCGTGTGGGTTTGCGCCGCATGGAGCGGGTGATCAAGGAACGTATGTCGATCCGTGACCAGGATAATGTTTCGCCGGTCAGTCTGATCAACATCCGGCCGGTGGTGGCGTCCTTGCGTGAATTCTTTGGCTCCAGCCAGCTTTCACAGTTCATGGACCAGACCAATCCGCTGGCTGAGCTGCGCCATAAACGCACGCTTTCCGCGTTAGGGCCTGGCGGCCTGCGCCGTGAGCGCGCCGGT
This sequence comes from uncultured Anaerolineaceae bacterium, assembly GCA_964447155.1. Taxonomy (GTDB): domain Bacteria; phylum Chloroflexota; class Anaerolineae; order Anaerolineales; family Anaerolineaceae; genus SMBSF63. The sequence continues at coordinate 5,916 of CAYURM010000030.1, read as the reverse complement.
TTTGATGTGCGTGATGTGCATCACAGTCACTACGGACGCATTTGCCCGATTGAAACCCCGGAAGGTCCAAACATTGGTTTGATCGGCCGTCTGGCAACCTTTGCCCGGGTGAATGAATATGGTTTTATTGAGACGCCTTACCGCAGAGTGGTGAAATCCATTTCTTCCAAACATATTGAGTTGGAAGGCTGTGTGTTGCTGCAGGATGTGGTTGATCCCAAATCGGGGGATGTGATTGCCAAAGAGGGCATCCGTGTGGATGCCGACATGGCGAAAAAAATCAGCCAGTTCAAGATTGACAATATTGCCGTGAAGCCTTTTGTGTCGATGGATCCCAATCTGATTGAGTATCTATCGGCAGATGCGGAAGATAAATTTGTGATTGCCCAGGCGAATGCTGAATTGAACGAGTTCAACGAGTTCGTTTTTGGGCGCATTTCCTGCCGCTATCACTCTGATTTTGTGATCCGCTCGCCGGAAAACATTAATTATATGGATGTGGCCCCGCACCAGGTGGTGGGTGTCAGTGCTTCGTTAATCCCTTTCCTGGAGCATGATGATGCCAACCGCGCCTTGATGGGTTCCAACATGATGGCCCAGGCTGTGCCGCTGATTCAACCAGATATTCCGATCGTATCTACCGGGATGGAAGCCTTCGCCGCGATTGACTCCGGCCAGGTGATGGTGGCAGAAGAGGAAGGTGATGTCGTTTCTGTGACGGGCCGAAAGATTGTCATCCGCAGTTCGGATGGGAAATTGCGTGAATATCAGCTGCGCAAGTATCAACGTTCGAACCAGAGCACCTGCATTGACCAACGGCCTGCGGTGATCAAGGGCCAGCGGGTGCATCGTGGGGATGTGCTGGCGGATTCTTCCTCCACTGCTGATGGCAAACTGGCTTTGGGCCAGAATGCGGTTGTCGCTTTCCTCTCCTGGGAAGGCGGGAATTTTGAGGATGCAATCCTGATTTCGGAACGGCTGGTACAGGATGATAAATTTACCTCCATTCATATTGAAAAACATGAAGTAGAAGCCCGCGATACGAAACTGGGGCCTGAAGAAATTACCCGTGATATTCCCAACGTGGGTGAAGATGCGATTAAAGACCTGGATATCGACGGGATCATCCGCATCGGCGCTGAAGTAGGCCCGAACGATATTCTGGTTGGTAAGATCACTCCCAAGGGTGAGAAGGAACTGACCCCTGAAGAGCGTTTGCTGCGCGCCATTTTTGGCGAGAAATCCCGTGATGTGAAGGATACTTCGCTGCGCATGCCGCATGGCGAGCGCGGCAAAGTGGTGGATGTGAAAGTGTTCACCCGCAAAGATAATGCTGATCTGTCGGCGGGCGTGGACATGATGGTGCGGGTTTCTGTTGCCCAGCGGCGCAAGCTGACCACCGGCGACAAGATGGCCGGGCGTCATGGAAACAAAGGCGTCGTTTCGCGTGTTGTGGCTGTCGAAGATATGCCTTTCCTGGAAGATGGTACGCCGGTGGATATCATTCTCAATCCGTTGGGTGTTCCTGGACGTATGAATATCGGCCAGGTGCTGGAAGCCCATTTGGGCTGGGCGGCGCTGCGGCTGGGTTTTCGCTCAATCGTGCCTGTGTTTGACGGCGCCAATGAGCATGAGATTGAAGCTGAGCTGGCAAGAGCGTGGATGATTGACCATGCCTGGCAGAAAGCTGCCGAGAATGCCTGGGAATGGATTTCCCAATTTGATTATGAACCTGAAGATTTGCAGGATGATGATGAAGTGCGCCTGCTTTATATGGAGCAGTGGCTGGCTGAAGGCGGCTATGACTTGCAGGACATTAAGTCGGATCAGCACTATGCCCGCCGCTCTGTATTGGCGCAGTGGCTGAAGGATCAGGGCTTCAACCCGGATGAGCTCCTCGTCTTTGAAGATGTGCCTGCACATGCACCCCTCAAGCGTGAAGTGGACAATAAAGCCATCGAAACCTGCCTGTATCTGTGGCTGCAGGATAATGGCGTGGATGTGGGCAAGCTGGAAGGCGCAGCGATCCGCAAACGCGCCGAGACTTTTATGGCCGAAACCGGGCTGCCTATGCCAGTGCTTGGCAAACTGCGCGTGCGCGATGGTCAGACAGGCGAGTTCTATGACAATCCTGTAACGGTGGGTGTGATGAGTATGCTCAAGCTGCATCACCTTGTGGAAGACAAAGTTCATGCCCGCTCGACTGGCCCGTACAGCCTGGTGACCCAGCAGCCGCTGGGCGGCAAGGCCCAGTTCGGCGGTCAGCGCTTCGGTGAGATGGAAGTATGGGCGCTCGAAGCGTATGGTGCTGCTTACACCTTGCAGGAAATGCTGACGATCAAGTCTGACGATGTGCAGGGACGTGTGAATACATACGAATCGATTGTCAAAGGCGACCCGATTGAAGAACCAACCCTCCCGGCCGCGTTCCGCGTGCTGGTGAAAGAATTGCAGTCTCTTGGGCTTTCTGTTGAAGCTTTGATGGATACTGGTGATACGATCAGGTTTGGCAAGGATGAAGATCGAATCCGACCGCCCAAGTTGAGTACGGGTTTGCTGGGGGTTGGGGCGGACCTGGATAAATTGATGCCTTAGCGAGATCGTTTGCTTGACGCTCGATAATGGGCGTGATATAATCTTTTCTCGTTGCCCGAAATCGGGTTGGGTGATTTGTGCCTGGTCAGTCATTAGGGTAAGGCCATCAAAGTTATGTGGATGGCCTTACTTGTTGGGAACTGGTTCAAATCTTATTGAGACGGAATTAAACAAAGAAGTATTCTTATTCGGAGGCAAGAAGTGCCAACCATTAACCAATTGATCCGCAAAGGTCGCAAGACCAAGAAAAGCAAGAGTAAGTCTCCTGCATTGCAGTACACTTATAATGCGAACAAGCAGCGCCGTATTCACCAGACCAACGGCGCGCCCCAGAAGCGTGGTGTTTGCACTGTGGTGCGTACCATGACGCCCAAGAAGCCGAATTCGGCTTTGCGAAAAATTGCTCGTGTTCGTTTGTCCAACGGGATGGAAGTTACGGCTTATATTCCTGGTGAAGGACACTCCCTGCAGGAGCACTCTGTTGTTATGGTGCGCGGCGGTCGTGTGAAAGACCTGCCTGGTGTGCGTTATCATATTGTTCGGGGAACCCTGGATGCAACTGGCGTTTCCGATCGTGCCCAGGGCCGTTCCAAATACGGTTCCAAGCGGCCTAAATAATTTGTCGATTAAGACGGAGAACGATTAAATGCGAAGAACAAAACCAGAAAAAAGAGAAGTGCTTCCGGATTTGCGCTATAACTCCATGACCGTTTCCTACCTGGTGAACCGGATCATGAAGAACGGCAAGAAAAGCGCAGCTGTTCGGATGATGTATGAAGCAATGGATATTCTTCATGAAAAGACTGACAAGGATGCGTTGGAAGTTTTGGAAACGGCCCTCAAGAATGTTGGTCCTTTGATGGAAGTGAAACCACGCCGTGTTGGCGGGGCCACATATCAGGTTCCGATGGAAGTTTCTTCTTCCCGTCGGGCAACTCTGGCGATGCGCTGGATTCTGGATGCTGCCCGCAACCGTACCGGTAAGTCCTTTGCCGAAAGTTTATCTACTGAAATCCTTGATGCTTACAATCAGCAGGGAACCGCCATGCGAAAGCGCGAAGAAGCCCACAAAATGGCAGAAGCCAACCGGGCATTTTCACACTATCGTGTTTAATTTTGAAAGGTTAGCAAATAGCAGGTTTTTAAAATGACGCGCGAATATCCGTTAGTGCGGTATCGAAATATAGGGATTATTGCCCATATCGATGCCGGGAAGACGACCACAACTGAACGAATCCTTTTCTACACCGGTAAAACTTACCGGATTGGTTCGGTTGACGACGGTACTACTGTCACGGATTGGATGGCGCAAGAGCGGGAACGGGGGATAACGATTGTATCGGCGGCGATTACCACACAGTGGCGCGGCTATCAGATCAATGTTATTGACACACCTGGACATATTGACTTCACTGCCGAAGTGCAGCGTTCGCTGCGCGTACTGGATGGCGGTGTGGTTGTGTTTGATGGTACCCAGGGTGTTGAACCTCAAAGTGAAACCGTCTGGCGACAGGCAGACCGGTATCATGTTCCCCGCATTTGTTTCATTAACAAGATGGACCGGGTAGGGGCCTCCTACGAAAGTTCAATCGAGTCGATTGTTTCTCGATTGGGCGCTAACCCGGTTGCTATGCAAATCCCTATTGGTGAAGAAGCAAACTTCAAAGGTGCAGTTGATCTGGTTGAAGAGGATGCAATATTTTGGGAAGATGAGCTGGGCACAGAGCCTGTTCGCGGCCAGATCCCGGAAGAATTGCGAGATCGGGCAGCGTACGATCGCAGCATGATGATCGAAAAAATTGCAGAAAATGACGATGAGCTGCTTGAGAAGTATCTTGAATCACCCGATGACATTACCAAAGAAGAAATCAAGGCTGCACTGCGCCGTGCAGTGATCAGCAATAAATTAACGCCGATCTTTTGCGGCTCATCTTTGAAGAATAAAGGTGTGCGGGCGGTTTTGGATGCTGTGGTGGATTATTTGCCATCGCCGATAGATGTTCCCGCTATTGTCGGCATTGATCCAAAAACCGGTGAAGAAGTCAAGCGGTTGCCGCAGGATGATGAACCGATGAGTGCGTTGGTGTTCAAGATCGTTACCGACCCGTATGTTGGCCGTCTGGCCTACTTCCGTGTGTATTCCGGTGTGATGAATCAGGGCACGATGGTGTATAACCCGGTTAAAGAAAAGAAAGAACGCATCGGGCGGGTGCTGCGTATGTATGCCGACCGCCGCGAAGATATCGACAAAGTGTATGCGGGTGAAATTGCCGCCATTCTGGGCTTGAAAGAAACGTTTACGGGCGACACTTTGTGTGATGCCAGTCAGCAGATCATCCTGGAAAATATTACTTTCCCTGAACCGGTTATTTCCGTTGCAATTGAGCCAAAGACAACAGTTGATCAGGAAAAAATGGGGGAAGCGCTGCACAAGTTGTCGCAGGAAGACCCTACTTTCCGCGTGCGTGTGGACGAGAATACTGCCCAGACGATCATCTCCGGCATGGGTGAGCTTCACCTGGATGTGCTGGTTGACCGCATGGTGCGTGAGTTCAACGTGAAAGCCAATGTCGGTCGTCCGCGTGTCTCCTATCGTGAGACGATCCGCCGAAACGTTGATAAAGTGAATTTTCGCTATGTGAAGCAAAGCGGCGGGCGCGGTATGTATGCGCATGTTGTGCTGGAATTTGAACCGCTGGCGCGCGGTGCCGGGGTTGTGTTCGAGGACAAGGTTGTGGGCGGTTCTGTGCCGCGCAATTTTATTCCTTCTGTTGAACGCGGCATCCGCGAAGCTGCCGAGAGCGGTCCGCTGGCCGGATATCCGGTTACCGATTTGCGGGTAGCTTTGATCGACGGTTCTTTTCACGAAGTGGACTCGAATGAAATGGCATTCAAACTGGCCGGAGCGATGGCTTTTCGAGAAGGTGTCGAAAAGGGTGGTACCGTGCTGCTGGAGCCGATCATGAAGGTCGACATCACCGTCCCGGATGATTATTTTGGTGACGTTCTGGGGCAGATTAGTTCACGACGCGGCGAAATCCAGGGTACGGAAATGCGCTCTGGTAACGGCCAGTCCGTGCGGGCCCTTGTTCCTCTGGCAGAAATGTTTGGATATGCGACCGAGCTGCGCTCGATCACGCAAGGCCGCGGTGTTTTCACTATGGAATTTGAACATTATGCACCCGTATCTGAATCGGTTGCAAAAAAGATTTTGAGTTAATTGAAAAAGCAAAAATTAAACCTACTTATTTTCAGGAGATTTTATTATGGCAAAGCAGAAGTTTGACCGAAACAAACCGCATCTGAATGTGGGTACGATGG
>CAYURM010000029.1:0-47794 GCA_964447155.1 uncultured Anaerolineaceae bacterium | reverse complement strand
CTTTTTGAAGAACCTGTTGAACAGCATATTCGTTTATCAAAACCATTATAAATTTTTGTATTTGTCCATGTAAGATTAAAATAAGATTAGAATATCCAGATATATCTTGACAAATGTGGTCTAAATTGGTACATTATATCTACAAACAAATGTCATTGCACAACTTAGAGCATCGCTCACAACCCAACTAATTTTTAAGGAGTTTCAAGATGAAGAAAATATCGGTAGTTTCCCTTTCGTTATTTGTCCTTTTTGCCCTGGTTTTGGCAGCATGTGCCCCTGCTGCGCCAGCACCGGAACCCATGCCCGTCGTTGAAGAAGAACCGATGGAAGAGGCGATGCCTGAACCCACCGCAATGCCCGAGCCCGAGCCGATGACAATCGTTGACGTGGCCGTTGCAGATGGCCGCTTCACTACCCTGACCACCGCTTTGACTGAAGCCGGCCTGTTGGACACCCTGCAAGGCGATGGCCCCTTCACCGTCTTTGCCCCTACCGACGAAGCATTCGCCATGCTGCCTGAAGGTACTGTAGAAGCTTTACTGGCTGACATCCCGGCCCTGACCGAGATTTTGCTCTACCATGTTGTTTCCGGCGAAGTTCTGGCCGCCGATGTGATGGGTCTGTCCAGCGCCGAGACAGTTGCTGGCATCCCTGTCAAGATCTCCGTTGATGGCGACAAGGTCATGATCAATGGCGCCCAGGTAGTAATCACCGACGTGATGGCTGACAATGGCGTGATCCACGTGATCGACAGCGTCCTGCTCCCTCCGGGTGACATTGTTGACGTCGCTGTAGCGGATGGCCGCTTCAACACCCTGGCCACCGCACTGACCGAAGCCGGTCTGGTGGAAACCCTCAAAGGCGAAGGCCCCTTCACCGTCTTTGCCCCGACCGACGATGCATTTGCCAAACTACCCGAAGGCACGATTGAAGCCCTGCTGGCTGACATCCCGGCCCTGACCGACATCCTGCTCTACCACGTTGCTGCAGGCGAGTACATGGCCTCCGACGTGATCGAAATGCCCGTGATCCAGACAGCCCAGGGCGGCTCCCTGATCGTCCAGGTAATGGATGGCAAGGTCATGATCAATGGCGCCGAAGTCATCATCACCGACGTTTTCGCCAGCAATGGTGTCATCCACGTGATCGACTCCGTCGTTCTGCCGCAGGACATTGTAGACACCGCCGTAGCGGATGGCCGCTTCAACACCCTGGCCACCGCACTGACCGAAGCTGGTCTGGTGGAAACCCTCAAAGGCGAAGGCCCCTTCACTGTGTTTGCCCCGACGGATGACGCATTCGCCAAATTGCCCGAAGGCACGATTGAAGCCCTGCTGGCTGACATCCCGAGCCTCTCCAATATCCTTCTCTACCACGTGGTAGCCGGTGATGTGCGGGCAGATGCTGTCGTCGAACTGGAAAGCGCAGACACTGTGAATGGCGCCCCGGTCACGATCAAAGTGATGGACGGCAAGGTGTACATCAACGACTCACAGGTGATCATCGCAGATATTGTTACCACCAACGGTGTGATCCACGTCATCGACGCAGTCCTTCTGCCTCCGCAGAATTAGCAGCAAACCGCAGTACCGTTTTCTCCTCCTAAATTGTTTCACCAGAGCGCCCCAATCGGGGCGCTCTGTACTTAATGCTGGATCGGTTCAGTCGAAATCTGTCGGCCAGTCGGGATGTTCGTGGTGGTCAAAAAAGCGCATGATCTGCCGGGGCAGCACCCGGGCAATGGACAGCGGCGGGATTTCTTCTTTGGCAAAGAAGGCCGCACCTTCGGTTTCCACACTGTCGGCGGCAAAGCCGCCGAGCAACTGGCAGTGGAAGAAGATCTTGTAGAGGTGGAAAATGTAGGGGGGATGTCCCTGGCGGGTGCGGTCATAGAGGGCGAGAATTTTGTCTGCCTTGACCTGGAAGCCGGACTCTTCCCATACCTCGCGTTCAACGGCCTCGCTGGGCGTGTCACCCACATCGGCAAAGCCACCCGGCAGGGTCCAGCCGCCGTCGGAGAGTTCCTTGACGAGGAGGATTTTGTTGTCCCTGAACACGACCCCGCGCACGTCAATCTTGGGGGTGGCGTACCCTTTTTGCCCGGCGAAGAGGGTCTGAAGCTGGACTTCTTCCAGGCTGCTTTGGGCTGCCATCATCTCGGCAGCAATCTTGCTGATGGCTTCATAGCGTTCCACTTCGAAGGGATGATCTTTGTTATAGGTCAGGCCGCTTTGAGCCAGGCTTTGCAGGCGCTGCGCCCATTCAAGCCATTGGAGATCAGTCATGGTATCCTTTCCTGGTGATCTGGGGTTATCTTCCGGTATAGCGGAAGGCAATGTTGATAAAAATCATAATTGTAGTAACCTCTTTAGTGGTTATTATGCTCGCGCTGTAACGACTAAAGTCGTCACTACAATGCTGTTGTTTCTCCGTGGGGATTTTATCATCAATACAGGTTTCCTTTGTATAATCATAATAGCGAAGCTTTCCCAAGAGAAAATGGAGTGCCACCGGATGAAAAAAATATTGGAAGAACTATTGTTGCAAGAGGAGAAGTATCAGTTTGACAGCTTTAATGAAGATACGGCCTGGGAGGTTGGGTGCTGGCTGGTGGACTATGCCAAAGAAAACAACCTGCCAATCACAATTGACATCCGGCGCGGGGAACATCAGGTGTTCCACGCCAGCCGTCCGGGGACCAGCGCAGACAATGACGAATGGGTCAAGCGTAAGGTCGCGCTGGTTAACCGTATGGGTCACAGTTCTTTTTACATCGGCCAATTCCTGAAAAGCATTGGTGAAAGCATCGAGCAGAAATATCTGCTGCCGGAGAGTGAGTATGCCCCGCATGGCGGCTGCTTCCCGGTCATCGTGCGCGGTACGGGTATGGTCGGCACGATGACAGTCTCCGGCCTGCCGCAGGAAGAAGATCATAAAACAGTTATTCAGGCACTTAAACATTTTCTGGAGGAAAAATAAATGACATCCAATCCGGTAATTTCAATGTTAGGCAGACGTTTACGGCTGGCCGTGATCGGCGGCGGGCCAGGTTCTTTTATTGGTGCAATGCATCGCCAATCCGCCCGTTTCGATGACCGCTTTGAGCTCGTCGCCGGGGTGTTATCCTCCAATCCCGAACGGGCGAGGAAGGCCGGGCTGGATCTTGGCCTGGCACCTGACCGCGCCTATACCGACGTGATCAACATGCTGGACGCGGAAATGCAGCGGGAAGATGGCGTGGACGCGGTGGCGATCATGACCCCCAATGACAGCCATTTCACCTATTCAATGGCTGCCCTGGAGCGCGGTTTTGATGTGATCTGTGACAAGCCGATGACCAACACCCTGGAGGATGCGGAGAAACTGCACCAGAAGGTGGAGGAAAGCGGGCTGGTGTTTTGCCTGACCCACAACTACAGCGGTTACTCGATGGTGCGTCAGGCCAAGGCGATGGTCATGGCTGGACAAATTGGCACGGTGCGTCTGGTGCAGGTGGAGTATGTGCAGGGCGGCCGGGCGGATGAGTCGGTGCCCAATGATGACGCTGACTGGCATTATGATCCGGTTAAAAGCGGACCTTCCCTGGTGATGGGCGATATTGGCTCTCACGCCCACCATTTGCTGCGCTTTGTGACCGGCCTGGAAGTGGCCGAGGTGTCCGCCGAAGTGGGCCATATTGTGCCGGGCCGTCGGGTGGATGATTTCGCCGGGGCGCTGCTGCGCATGGACAACGGCGCGCGGGGCACTTATTTTGTCACCCAGGCGGCGGCGGGGGTAGAGAACAGCCTGGGCTTCCGGGTGTGCGGCACAAAAGGCAGCCTGGAATGGATGCAGGAACTGCCCCAGGTGCTGACCTTTAAACCGCTGGGCGAGCCGGCGCAGACGCGCACCCCCAATGGGCCAGACAGCCTGCCGCTGGCAGTATATTCCTGCCGCGTGGTGGCCGGTCACCCGGGCGGGTTCAATGAGGGTTTTGCCAATATCTACGCTGATGCTTCTGAAGCGATCGCCGCGCGGCGCGCGGGTGTGGAAGCCAATCCGCTGGCGATGTATTTTCCCACGTCCTGGGATGGCTTGCAGGGTGTGCGCTTTGCGTACAGCGTGATCGAGTCAAGTAAGGCGGACGGGAAGTGGGTGGAGTGCTAAGACGTGCCCTCTCTCTAAGTCTCTCTCCCAGACTTGGGAGAGAGACTTTAATATCGAGCGAAGATATGGCGTATCTTTAGCTTTAATCGTTGAGGTAGAAACGAAAAACGTTTGAATGCCAAAAATCTCTCCCGCTTGCCGGGAGAGAACGAAATTCCTGCGCAGCAGGGATTTCAAGAGAGGGCATCCACAGGGATATGGAATCGGGTTTATACTGGGGGCATTAAGGAAAGCAGCGGGAGGATTTCATGGTAGCCATCCTTCAAGGTGACAGGATTGGTAAAACAGGGGTGTTGGCAGTGGGCTGCGAGGCGGCTATTTTTGACGAGAGCGGCGCGCGGATTTTGATCATCCGCCGCAGGGATAACGGCATGTGGTGCCAGCCTGGAGGGCATATCGAGCCGGGGGAGAGCGTGGCCGAGGCTTGCGCACGTGAAGTGAAAGAGGAAACCGGTCTGGCGGTAGAAGTGCTGCGCCTGGTGGGGATTTACTCTGACTCGCATCGCGTGGCCGAGTATGCCGATGGCAATCGCTTCCATGCGATTGTGTTGAGTTTCGAGGCGCGTATGATCGGGGGAAGTCTGCACGACAGCGACGAGTCCAGCGAGATGGGTTTCTTCACGCCGGAGGAGATCAAGCAGATGGATTATATGATGCCGCTGTATGAGCGCATCATGGATGCGTTTGCGCGGCGCGAGGCGGCGTTTGTGCGGTAGGGGGTGAGTACATAGCACGTGTAAGATGTTATTGAGATACGCATAATTTGGACAACTTGCATTGACAGTAGAAACATCTTGTTCAGTATGGTAGGGACAGGTCGGAGACCTGTCCCTACAAAATTCACATGAAACAAGTCCAAGATAAATTGAATTTGCGTTTCATGTAGAGGCGAGGCACGCCTTAACCCACCTAAAAAATACTATTGCTTTTTGTGCTCAACAAATCATGTTTTCAAAAACAACTTTTAATTGCTATAAGTAAAACTTTGCGCCTTTGCGGCTTTGCGTGATTACTTGTCCCTGTTCAGGTTAAACCCCTTGCGCTTGAACTTTTTCAGCATGGCCTCTGTGGGGTCAATGCCCTGGGCGTCGGCGAAGACGGTCAGCATCATCAGCACGTCGCCGATTTCATCGGAGATGTCGCGGTTGCGGCCGGGGTTGTTGCGCACCCATTGGGCCTGCTCTTCAACAAAGGCATCGGCCAGTTCGCCGATTTCACTGACCAGGAAAAGCAAGGCCTGGCCGGCATCGGGGGCGGTCAGGCCGCGGTGTTGGTAATAAGCTCGGACGACTTCGGGTAGTTGGTGGTTGTTGGTTGGCATAATGCCCCTCCGGGTGCTGCAGGATGGGGCAATTATACCTGTTGTTGAGGGGAAATCATCGTAGATGTTATTGAGAAATATGGTGTAATCCAACCCGCTCCCTGAGCTTGTCGAAGGGGCGGTTTCGCGATTCTGCCACCGCTTTGGCTTCGATAAGCTCAGCCTACGCTTCTACTTATTTAACTCATCCAGCAGTTGGAGGAGTTCGGCGTTCTCGGGGATGTCCTGCATGGAATGGCCGTAGTGGATGTAGCGCAGGATACCCTGCTTATCGATGATCATCTGGGCGGGCATGCGGCCGAGTTTGAACAGGTTGACTTCCTGGCCGTAGCGTTTGAGTACGGTATGTTCGGGATCGGGGATGCCTACAAAGGGCATTTCGTTTTCTTCCCAGTATTTTCGGAAGGCGTCCGGTTTTTCGGGGCCGATGGCGATAATCTCCGCATCTTTTGCGGTAAATTGGTCATAGTCCTGGCGCAACTGCGCCATGTGCTTTTGGCAGAATGGTCATTGGAAGCCGCGGTTGAGTACCAGAACGACGTTTTTCTCCCCGGCAAAGTCGGAGAGGGAGACCGGCTGGCCCTGGTAATCTTCGAGGGTGAAGTCCGGGGCGGTTTGTTGAGTGGAAACGGTAGACATGTTTTGCTCCTTTTTTATGGTGGATCAAGTTGATTATGGCACAAAAGACAAGCCAGCGGGGTTAAAATCCGCGCTTTTGTCCCTGCCAGGGGGGCGGTGTGGCTTGCTGGAATTCTTCCACGCTGGGGCCGCCCAGCTTTTGCAGGCGCCAGGTGCCGTAGAGATAGCTGATCACCAGCACCGTAATCGTTACCGGCCAGCCGAGGAGGATGTTGACCCAGGCCAGGGTGCCGGCGTCCTGATTGAGATACAGGCTGGTTTGCAGGGCCAGGCGCAGGGCGAACAACGCAGCCCACATCCAGGTGACTTCGCTGTAGGCGGGGCGCACTTTGGGGTGCGCGTACCAGTCCAGCGGCCAACTGCGGGTGAGGTGGCTGCTAAGAGCGGCCAGCGGGCGGCGAATGACGAGGGTCACCAGGCAGGCCAGCAATGTGCCGCCGCTGGTGACCAGGGTCGGCAGGAAGAAGTTTTCTGCCTGCCGGGTGAGCAGGGAAAGCCCGATTGCCAGGGCAACACCCAGCATGCCGAACAGGGCATACACCCAGGGCTGCTGCCGCACCAGCCGCAGGACGGTCAGGATGGCGGCTATCGCCAGCGCGGCCCACATGGCGGGGGTCAGCCCCCAGATGGCATTGACGATCAGGAAGATCAGCGGGGATATGATCGCATCGATCGTACTCCCGCGGCCTTTGAAAACGGTGCGAAACTCTTCCAGTAATTCGTTGAATCGGTTTTCAGTCATAGCTTCCTGTCTTATCCGGTTTGCGGGATGGCTTCTTCTTCGCAATAGCAGTGGGGGCCATCCGCTTCGGGCTGGTTCATTACTTTTTTGCGGGTGTAGAGGGCAGTGCCGGCCATGATCAGGCTGGCAAGTGCGCCCAGTGTCCAGGTGCCGCCGTATTGCAGCAGCAAGCCGCCAATCCCGGGGGCGATGATCTGGGCAAAGGTCTGCATGGAATTGGCCAGGCCAAGCGTGCCGCCGATATCCTCTTTGAGGATGAACTTGGTGGTCTGGCTGGTGATGACGGTGTTGAGGATGCCCGCTGACAGGGCGATGGGCGCCAGGACGACCAGCAGCAGCCACACGTTGGGGGCGAATCCCCAGGCCAGCAGGGCCACGGCCAGGATGATCGTGCCCGTGTAGATCAGGGAACGTTCCCTGAAGCGGTCGGTCAGTTTTCCAATGGCAAAGCCCTGCACCAGCACGGACAGCAGTCCGACATAGGTCAGCACGTAAGCGGTATTCTGCGCCGCCAGGCCGAGGTGTTCTTTGGCGTACAGGGCGAAGTTGGCCTGAAAGAGGGTGAAGGCGATGCTGTAAAACAGACGGATGTTGAGCAGCGGACCGACACACGGGCGGCGTAACTCCTCCAGTAGAAATTTCAGGCTGAAAGCGGTGCGCGGATTGGTGCGCATGCGGCCGCGTTCTTCGGCGGGCAGGGACTCCGGCAGCCAGATGAGTACGGCGATCAGGTTGACGAATGACAGCCCGGCGGCCACAAAGGCTGGCACATTGTAGCCGTACTGGCTGAGGAAGCCGCCCATGGCCGGGCCGATGATGAAGCCCAGGCCAAAGGCCGCCCCGATGATGCCCAGGCCGCGAGCACGGTTTTTGGAATCGGTTACGTCGGTGATGTAGGCCCGCGCCAGGGCGGTGTTGCCGCCCAGCAGACCGTCCACGATGCGGCTGGCGAAGACCAGAAACAGGGTTTTGGCAAAGCCGAGCATCAGAAAGGCCACGACCGTGCCGATGATCGCCACGATCAACAGCGGGCGGCGGCCATAGCGGTCGGAAAGCCGCCCGATGACCGGGGCGGCGATTAACTGGCCGATGGCGTTGACCGTGCCCAGCAGGCCGATCACCGCCACGCTGGCCCCGAAATTGGCCGCGTAGTAGGGCAGCAGCGGCAGGATCAGGCTGTAGCCCAGCAGGTCAATGAAGACAAAGCCGAAGATCAGGGCCAGCTGGCGTTTTAATTCCTTACTCATAAAAGTCCTTTGGTTTTAAAGCACCAGAATGACCGCGAAGACAACTTCGATCACGGTGCTGATGATATTGGAGTTTTCGACCGAATGGTCGAGGAACATGGCGGGGATGCGCACCACGGCGATGGCGCCATAGGCAATGCCCAGCATCTGGTAAGCCGCAGGGGCATTCAGCAGAATCGCGGCAGCGCCCAGGCCGATGAACAGGCCGCCGAAGATGGCGCGGATCTCGGTAACGCCGCGCGGGCCGGTGGCTTTGATGCCGGTGAAGCCGTCAATAGAATTGGGTTTCAGCAGGGCCAGCAGGCCGGTACCAATCGTGCCGACGGCGATGATAATTTTCAAAATGGTGAGGATGTTCATGATATTTCTCCTTTTTAGATGGGCAGGCAATGGAGATTGCTGCCCTGTATTGGTTTATGGTGTTGCGGGGAGATTGCTCCCGGCTCTTTCTACACATCCCTCTGTTTTTTTAGGGATTTGTGGAACAGGAGATTGCTTCAGGATGAAACTCCTCGCAAGGATAATATGATTTTATACGCCGCGTTCCTGGACGTAGACTTCTTCTGTCTGCCCGGCCAGCTCTTTTAGTTCCTTACGGCGGCGGCGGTAAGCGACGACAGCGCCATCACTGGGGCGCAGGCGCTCGCCCATTTTATAATAGGTTTTCTTTGGAATCTGGCGGGTGACGACGCGCTTGTCCTGACAGGCGATCATGCGGCTACCGTATTTCCCGGCAAGGTTCATGATTTCGCGCAAGACGGGAATCTTCATCACGCGCTGGTAAAAGCGGCCGTACAGAATACTGTGTTCTTCGTCAACCGGCACGAAGGCGATCATCACGCGGATATCCTCGGCGATCCAGTTGTGCCAGAGATTGGGGAACTGGAATTGCAGGTAGGGGTATTCGCGCGGGGGAGGAAGTTGGTCGACCGGACGCGGCGGGGTGCCGTCATCCAGGCGGTTATAGACCCAGATGTTCATGCGCTGCCCGTTGGACTGCACGAGCGGACCTTCGACGATCATCCTGCTGCCGCGGCCGATGGTGTTGTGGTGGACAAAGGGCAGGTGGCAGACATCCAACTGGTTCTCCGCCATGCGCGAGTAGTGCACGTCCCACGGGTCCTGGAAACTGGTGTAGCTGAAATCATCGGTGATGGATTCAAAGAAGACGGGTGGCTGCAAATCTTCAGAGGGTTCGCCCCAGTAGATCCAGATGAAGTCATTGGATTCGTAGGTGGGGTAGATATCTGCCTTGAGCACCTTGGGCGGCTCACCGTTTTTACCCAGGGCAGGCAGATGGGCACAGGCACCGCTGGCGTCGTATTCAAAGCCGTGGAATGGGCAGGCGAGATGATCGCCGACGATCTTGCCGCGGCTGAGCGGCGCGCTCATGTGGGGGCATTTGTCGCCCATGCAATGCACTTTGCCCTGCGAATCGCGCCACAGTACCATTTTTTGTCCCAGGCGGGTGACGCCGACCGGCTTTTTCGATTTGACTTCCCTGCTTTCCAGGATGGCGTACCATTGATTGCGGATCATAAATTCTCCTGTTGTTTGTCATAGCTTGCTTTGGCGCGTTTATAGGCGTCCAGGGTGCGCTGGCGGGCCTGTGGGTGATCGACGATGGGCAGGGGATAGTCTTTCCCGATCTGACACCCGCTGGCCTGCTGCGCATCCTGCGGCATCAGCCAGGGTTCGTGGATGAATTTGTCCGGCACCTGGGCCAATTCGGGCACCCAGCGGCGGATGTAAGCGCCCTGCGGGTCGAATTTCTTTGATTGCAGGGTGGGGTTGAAGATGCGGAAATAGGGCGCAGCATCAGTGCCGACCCCGGCGGTCCACTGCCAGCCGCCGTTGTTGGCGGCGGGGTCGCCGTCCACGAGCCGCTGCATGAACCAGCGCTCACCTGCCTGCCAGTGGATCAACAGGTCTTTGACCAGGAAGGAAGCGGCGATCATC
This sequence comes from uncultured Anaerolineaceae bacterium, assembly GCA_964447155.1. Taxonomy (GTDB): domain Bacteria; phylum Chloroflexota; class Anaerolineae; order Anaerolineales; family Anaerolineaceae; genus SMBSF63. The sequence continues at coordinate 37,737 of CAYURM010000029.1, read as the reverse complement.
CGCCCGCGGTTGTGCATCCAGCCGGTGTGGAGCAACTGCCGCATGGCGGCATCGACGACGGGATAACCGGTGTGCCCGCTTTGCCAGGCGTGCAGATCGTCTGGGGCATTTCGCCAGACGATATTGCGCATCGCCGGGCGGAAGGCGTGCTTTAATACATCGGGAAAGTGATAGAGGATGGCGTTGTAGAATTCACGCCAGATGAGCTCATTGATCCAGGTTTCGATGCCGCGGCGGGCTTCGGGGGTTTCGGCCTGGGCCAGCGCCTTGCAGGCGGCTGCCCAGGCCTGGTGGGCGGAGAGCATGCCAAAGCGCAGGTAAGGTGACAGGACAGACGTACCGTGCAGGGCGAGCTGGTTGCGGCCATTCGCATAGCCGTTAATCCCCTCGCTGATGAAACTGTCCAGGCGGCGCTGTGCCTCCCTCTCCCCGGCAGGGAAACCGGGGACGGGGTCAGCCTGCGGGATGGGTACTGAATCCAGGGCCGGCGGGGCAGGCAAACGCTGCGGCGCCTGCCAGATGTGCAGACCGGGCAGAGGCAGCTTTTTCCAGGCCCTGCTGAAGGGGGTGAAGACGGTGTAGGGGCTGCCGTCAGCTTTGTGGATGACGGCCGGGTGTTGAATGGTAACGCCCATGACCAGCTCAAGGGGTAGTGCCGCAGCGATGGCTGCGTCCCGGCGGCGGGCGTAGGGGGAATAGTCCTCTTCGGCGAAGATGGTCGACGCCTGTGACTCCTGAATCAGTGCTTGCAGGACGGCCAGCGGCTGACCGTGGCGTACCACGAGGGCGCTGCCCCGGCTTTCCAGTTCCGTCCGCAGGCGGCGCAGGCCGTCAAACAGGAAAGATTGACGCGGGTGGGCGACGCATGCGCCGCCATTCCGGGAGTGGCTGTTCAATAAAACCGGATCGAGGATGAACACCGGCAGAACCGGCGCGCCTGTTTCCAGCGCGGCCCGCAGGGCGGCGTTGTCGTTGATTCTCAGGTCGCGCCGGATCCACCAGATGACGGGTTTCATTCGAATGATTTATGCTTTCTTTTTCAGAGCGGGCAGCCGGCTGGCAATGATGCTCAGAAAAGCGAGTGCGGCGCCGATCAGGGCGGTGACGGCCACGGGGGTGACTTCCGGGCGGGCATTGTAGATGCCAATGAAGGCCCATACCGCCACCAGCGGGTAGGCGATTTCCTTGCGCAGGAAGGCCATTGCCACGGCCAGGCCGGTTCCCACCAGGATAACGATCACAGTCCAGATTTCAGGTGCAATCCCAAAGCCTCCCCAATTAATGTCAATCAGCACCGTGGCCGTGTTGGCAATGGTTGCGACAGCAGCCCAGCCCAAATAAAGGCCAAAGGGAATGTCCAGCAGCCATTTTTCTTTGGTGGTGCTGGGTTCCACGCCAATCCCGGCGCGCAGGTAGACCATCAGCAGCGAGATGAGCAAGCCGATAATCACCAGCAGCGACCAGCCAAACAGCAGATTGTGCCACAGGAAGATCCACACCGTGTTGAAGATGTTGGCGAGGATGAACCAGTAACCAATGCGTTCCAGACGCGGATTGTCCCGCTGGGCAGGCAGCGCCTGGAAAATGACAAAGGCGAACATCGCCAGATAGATGACGCCCCAGATGGCGAAAACATATCCGGCCGGGGTGAAAAGGGAGGGGATGTTGTCGCTGATCTCGCCCGTATTCATGCCGTTGATCGGCAGGATATTTGCGAGGGCATTGACCGTTACCATAATGACCAGGGTAACAATGTTTAAAATGATTCTTGTTTTCTTGTTCATGAATGAACCTCCTAAAAAAGATTATCGTTTGGGTAAATGTTTTTTACGATGGACCAGCACCTGTTCCAGGCGTTTGCCGAGGAAGAAGCGCGCCCAATCGCCCTGACTGGTTTGCAGGGCAATAAAAATATACAAACTGGCAGTCAGGGCACCGAATACCATCATTAAAATGACCCAGATGATGGAGAGGGCCGATTTTTCGCGGTAAACGATCCAGGCCGAGAAGAGGGCGAAACAGACATACAGGTCTACGATGGAAACGATCCCCCAGGGATTGGCGAGAAGTTCTGCACCATCGGTGGAGAAGCTGCCTGCGGTGAAGCCATAAATGAGTACGCCGGTCATGGCGAGAGCGCCGAGCAGGGAAATGATTCTTGCGATTTTCATACGATTTTTCTCCAAATGCCAGATCATCGATACAGAATATACGATCTAGTCCTGTTTTTCAGGGAACCAGGGGATAAAGGCGCTGGTGGATTCAATGTATTCCTTGTAACCGGGCTTTGAATCTTTGAGGGAGGATTCGAGCATGGCAACTCCCGAAACGCGCAGCAGCATAAAGGTCATGATGATCGGGCTGAACACCGTCCACCAGCCGCCGGCAGATGCGGCGATCAGGTAGTAGCCCCACCATTGGGCGGAATCGCCGAAATAGTTGGGGTGGCGGGTGTAGCGCCATACGCCGCTGTTCAGCACCTTACCTTTGTTGGCGGGATCGGCTTTGAAACGGGTGAGCTGCCAATCTCCAACAGCTTCAAAGAAGAAGCCAATCCCCCACAGGATGATCCCCAGGAAATCGACGATTGTCAGCCGGGCAGGAGTGGGTGTGAGCTGGGCTGCCAGCAGCGGGGCAGAGATGGCCCACATCAAAGCGCCTTGCAGCAAGAAGGTCTGGAAGAAGGAGTACCACCACCAGTTATCGCCGTGCTGCTGGCGCCATTTGGCATAGCGGAAATCTTCTCCCTTGCCTACGTTGCGGCGGAAGAGGTGAATAAACAGGCGCAGGCCCCAGATGGTGGTGAGAATGGCAATCAGCCATTTACGTGCGGGCAGGCCACTGGGCGTCTGGCTGAAGGCTACCCACACCGACATGACGAATCCCGGCCCCCAAAAGAGATCGACAATACTGGTGTCTTTGAGGATCAGGCTCAATACCCACAAGGCAGTCATTGCCCCAAGAATCCATGCCCCCATGACGAGATATACACTTAAGAAATCCATTTTTCCAGTCCTTTCTCCGCTGTTGTAGAGCGGAAAGCTGCATTTGTCCAGACGACACATACCGTTCCGGGGCCAACATGCGTCCCCAGGGCGGGTGAAGTTTCATTCAACAGGGCTGCGGGTAATTCGGGATGCGCTTCAGCGAGTTCCTCCATCAATTGGGCGGCTTGTGCGGGGGCATCAGCGTGGGTGATTCCAAATAACACGGCCTGGGGAAGCTGGGCAACGGCGGTATCATGCACGCGCTGATAGGCCCTGCGTTTGGTGCGCACGATTTCCATTTTGGAAACGCCCGCATTCATTTTGAGGATCGGTTTGATATCGAGCATGCTGATCAGACTGTGCTGGATGGCGGACATGCGCCCGCTGCGGTGCAGGTAGTCGATCGTGTCCAGCTTGGCATAGGAATGGGTATGCTGGATGGCAGCATCGATAATAGCGGCGACTTCATCGAAATTAGCACCGTTGGCGGCGGCTTTTGCGGCGAGCAGCACAATCAAGCCCAGGCCGAGGGTCAGGTTACCGGAGTCGATGGCTTTGACCGGGATGACGTCGATTTCCTCCGCTGCCATTTCAGCTGAATTAAAGATGTTGCTGAAGGTTTTGGAGACATGGATCGAGAAGACGCCATCCGCCCCGGCGGCAGCCAGTTCCTCGTAGGCATTCAGGAATGAGCCCGGCCCCGGCGCGGATGTGGTCGGGTGGGGGTTAGCTTTGGGCAGGCGTTGATAGAACGACTGCCGGGTGATGTCCACCCCGTCCAGGTAGCTTTCCCCATCCAGATTGATATAGCAGGGAATCACGGTGATCTGGTAAGTTTCAACCAGTTCCTTGGGAATATCGCAGGTGCTGTCGGTTACGATTTTGATGGTCATGTCATTTTCTTCTCTTGTAAGGGCTGTCGGACGATTTACAGGTTCCACCCTGTATTCATCTTATACCTATTTATATGAATAGTATATAGGAATTATCAAATCGCCGGGGTTATTCCGGCATTTGCGGAACTTCGTTCCTGTGTGAGAAATATCTTGACTCATGGAATTATCCCATTTGCGCTACCGCAAACTGATTCACAGGAAAAGGGATGACGGGCGGTTCATAGGCGATGGTTTTCGGATCAACCCGGTCACACACAATGTAATCGCAAATCTCGGCACGGCTGTTGTATTCTGTGGCGATCACCCCGTCTTTCATTTCGATGATCCGGTCAGCGTACTGGCACATGCGCAGGTCGTGGGTGACCATGATCCCCGCTTTGCCCTGTTCATGGATCAGGTCGGCGAAAATTTCGACCACCTGGTAGGCGCGCTCGCTGTCCAGACTGGCGGTGGGTTCGTCTGCCAGCACAACGCTGGGGTTATGGATCAGCGAGCGGGCGATGGCGACGCGCTGTTTTTGTCCGCCGGAGAGCTGCTCAGGCATGCTGCGGCGCTGTTTGTGCAGGCCGAGACGGTCAATCAATTCCTGGGCGCGCTTCTTGCCCTGTCGGTCCAGTTTGCCATTCATGCGCAGCATCAGTTCGATGTTTTCCTGCACGTTCAGGTAAGGCACCAGGTTATTGGACTGGAAGGTGAAGCCGATCTTCTCACGGCGGATCTTGACCCGCTCTGCTTCGGAAAGCTGGCCCATTTCCTGGCCTTCGAGCATCACCTGACCATTGGTTGGCGAGAGCAGGGCGGCGATGATCGCCAGCATGGTAGTTTTGCCGGAGCCGCTGGGGCCGACCAGGCCGACAAATTCGCCGGGCTTGATCTGCATGGAGACATTGTCCACGGCTTTGGTGATGATCTCACCACTTTCATAAATTTTGCTGACGTTGTTAATTTCGATAATGTTTTTCATGATTGCACCTTTATGTTAGGAAAGTCCCAAAGCTTTGAGGGGTTCAACGCGGGAAGCCATTCGTACCGCCACTAATCCGCCCAATGGGCCAATGACGAGCATGATCAGGATCTCGGACCATACAGCGCTCAGACTGAATACGGCGGGCACGCCATCCGGCAGCAGTGCGCCCAGTCCCAGGGTGGCGCTGGTGCCGAGGAACACACCAAAGACAGTGATGAAGATAATCTGCAGGATCACCGATTGCGAGACGTCCGTGGTGGAGGTGCCGATGGCTTTGAGCACGCCGATCAGGGGTACTTTCTGCAGGGTCTGGATCTGGAAGAAGCCGCCGATGACCAGCACGCCGATCAAAAAGGTGAAGCCTTTGTTGATCCCCAGGGTGGACTGCTGTACGCTGTAACCGGGAATAGCTTCGACCACTTGCGTGATATTGGCAGTTTCGATGTCGGACAGACTGCTGTCGATGATGGCGGCGGCCTGCTCGCGGTCAATTCCGGGAACCAGCTGCACCACGGCGGCGTTGGCGATTTCGGCCACGGCTGAGGTGTTGATGCTCGCTTGCGGGCGCACTTTGTCCCAGATTTGCAGGGGGACGAAAACCGCCGGTTGATAGAGGAATTCACGGCTCTCGGTGATGCCGACGATGCGCAGGTCATATAGTTCATCGTCTGTGCCCTGGGTGGAGCGGATCACCAGGGTGTCGCCCACGCCCAGTCCGCTGCGGCTGGCGACGTTTTCATCGATCACGGTTTCGTAGCGGCGATTGAGACGGATGGCACGGCCGCTGATCACGTCCGGCGATCCGGGCTTGCCTGCTTCCACCCCTAATAAGGAAACGTCCAGCAGGGGCATGGCGCCATTTTCGAGCTTGGTGTTGGAGATGCCCAGTGCGCCAGCGTTTTCTACGACATCCAGCCTGTCGATCCTTCTCAAGATGGAGACGGGCAGACGGCTGGCGGTAATCTGTAAATCGACATCAGATTGCAGCACGATCAGGTCGGCATCCAGCTTGTCGAAATATTCCCGGTTTGCCAGGGATAATCCTGCGGCCAGAGACCCGACGAACAGCACCAGGGTGGTTACCAGAGCGATGACCATGCTGAATAATATAAATCTTCCGCGGTTGCGCCATACTTCTTTGAAAGCCAGGAATAGAGCCATTTTTTTCCTCCGACCAGTAAAATCTGGACAATAATTGTTAATTTAATCGTATTACGGTTATATAATACCAAATTGCACAGATATTGTCAAGTAATTCATTGCAAAACATTGCAATTTGCACAGATTTATGTTAAAATCTGTACAGATTAAAAAATTAACCTTAGTGACGACTTCATTCAGTCAGGGGAATGGAAGATGTCTTCCCTTAAATATATGTAAGGAGAAGCACATGGACATCCAACAAGCAGAGCCTCGTTTCAATTTGGGATATGTTGTTCGTGAGACAAATATTAAACCGGATACCTTGCGTGCCTGGGAACGGCGCTATGGCCTTCCCTTACCTGAACGAACGGATGGCGGCCACCGCCTGTATTCCCAGCGGGATATGGACATTGTGCGCTGGTTGATGGCCCAGCAGGAAGAAGGCTTATCGATCAGTAAAGCGGTCTCGTTGTGGAACAGCCTGGAGGCTAGGGGGAAAGATCCATTATTAAATGAAACAAATGAAAATATTCTGTCAGAGGAGACCCCGGCGATTTATCGGGCAGTCCATGAGACCTCGCTGGACGAGATGCGCCAGGGCTGGATCCAGGCTTGCCTGCGTTTTGACAATGCGGTCGCCCAGGGGGTGCTGTCGCGCGCTTTTGCCAACTATCCGATGAAAGATGTGCTCTATCAAGTTTTGCAGCGCGGCCTGGCGGAGATTGGGGTGCACTGGTTTGAGAAGAAGGCCACCATTCAGCAGGAACATTTTGCCTCTGCGCTGGCCTTGCAGCGTTTGCATGCCCTGATTGCTGATGCACCCCCGCCTACCTTAAATGGAAAAGTACTGATCGGGGGGGCGATCGATGAGGCCCATGAATTTGCGCCATTGATGGTTAATTTGCTGCTGCGCTATCGCGGTTGGGAAGTGGTCTATCTCGGGCCCAATGTGCCAGCTTTGCAACTGGAGATTACCCTGCAGAAAACCCGGGCGCAGCTGGTGGTGCTGACCGCAGAGCAGCTGCACACAGCCGCCAACTTGCTGGATCAAGCCGTCTTCCTTAAAGACCTCCATGTTCAGCTAGGCTATGGCGGGGCGATTTTTAATCATCTTCCCAAGATTCGGCAGCGCATCCCCGGACATTTTCTGGGGGCGAATATCGAGGATGCTGTGGCGGTGATTGAAGATGTGCTGGTGCGACATCCATTGACACCCTCTTTCACGGCGCTTTCGGTTGAATATCGGGACGCACTGGCATTCTTCCGCGAAAAACAAAGCTTGATCGAAGGCGATATTGGCTGGACATGGGAGGGCAGCGGCCTGTCTGCCGAGCGGATGCGTCTGACCCACCAGCGCCTTTCCCAGAGCATTGATGCGGCCCTGCGGCTGGGTGATATTCATTACGTTGATCGGGAAATTGACTGGGCGGAGGGATTGATTGCGAATTATGCGTATGAGAGGGGTACGATGCACTACTTCCTGAGGGGCTACGAGCAGGCGCTGCGCAAACACATGGATGCGCGCGGGCAGTTGATCCTGGATTGGATGGTGGAAGCGATGAAGGGGAATTAAATATTTGCTCTTACGCAAAGATGTAAAGAAAAACATTCATGGCATTTTGGCGTGATTGGTTTTTCTTTTTTAAATTCCCTGATAGGTGAACAGGGTGATCAGGATCACCGTGGCCCAAATGATGACCACGCTGATGATGACGGCTTTGCGCCGGGGGTAACCGTTTCGCTTTTCCAGAAGATTGGCGAGGAACAGGGTGAGTACAGTCGCGAGGACAAAAATCCACAGCTGCATAAGATTTCCTTTGCCGGTCAGATGATGTTCGTGCAGACGATAAACGGGATGTGCGAGAAGATGCGCAGAAGAAAGTCGGCCAGGGCCAGGGTGACGATGCCCCATACAATGCCAATCACCATCCCCGCAGCGATATCCGAAAGATAATGCACTCCCTTGGCAATGCGCGCCAGACCGACCAGCGGCGCCCAGATGACCATCACAACCGCAAACCACAGCGGGCCGAGGCCGATCGCCATCACGGCCAGATAGCTGACACGGGCGGCGTGGCCGGAGGGGAAGGAATGCGGGTCCGTGCTGCGGTAGACACTGCCCCAGTCACCGGGCGGGCGGGCGCGGCGGAAGGTGAATTTCATCGCCAGTACGAGGGTGGCAAGGAAGACGATGCCAATGCCCATCAGGGTGGCGCGGTTGTGCCATTCGCAGCCCGCGAACAGCCACACCAGCCCAAGCACGGGCAGGATGTACCATGAGTCGCCGGTGTGCGCCAGGAAGGAGGCCAGCTTGTGCCAGCCCTGCCAGGCATCATCGTGCAGGCTGAGTTGTCTGCTCAGACGGTTGTCGGTTTCAAGGATTTTTTTCATTAATGACATGGGGGATTCCTTGTGATATTTGTTCCGCATTAGTATATCATGTGGGGGGAAAGGGGAATTGGCAATTAGGATCCCTACTCGCTCATTTCTCATACTGCTCAGTTGCCCCCGGAATCCTATATAATGAAGGAGTATCGAATATCTTTTTCTCATTCATGCAGGAGAATTGCATATGGCATGCACAACGCGTAATCGAATCGATCAACGAGGGGGCAGGAAGCTCATGCTTGTGGGGATCAACCTGACAGTTATTTTCAGTATTGTCTGTTCAGGCTTGATTTCGCCGCAGGAGGTGCAGGCAGACGCAGGAGAACCAGCGGCCATTTCCCCCCTGCCGGCTGCTGAACTGCGCGCCGTGGATGTGCTCCCGCGGCCGGGGAGCAGCGATGTAGATCCCGAATCGGCGGTGGTGGTGACCTTTGACCAGCCGGTGGTGCCGTTGACGGATGATGGTTCCAATCTGCTGACGGCGTTCAGCATCCAGCCCGCAGCGGAAGGACATGCCAAATGGTTGAATACCAGCACCTACATCTTTTATCCCGATCCGCCGCTGACCGGCGGGATTGCGTATCAGGTCATGTTGAATGCCGGGCTGACCAGCACGGTGGGGGCAGGGCTGGCCAGCGGGGAAGACGAGATCACAGGATGGTCATTCTCTACGGCTGCGCCGCGCCTGGCGTCAATTTCTCCTAATGCTGAGGGAGGCACAATTGATCTGGATCAGGAATTTGAGCTGGTGTTTAACCAGCGTATGGACCCGGACAGCGTGCAGGAAAATCTGTGGCTGCAGGATGGGCAGGGGAACAATGAGTCCGGTACTTTTACGTGGGAAGATGAGAATACCGTATTGATCTTTACGCCCTCGCAAATATTGGCCCGCGATACGACTTATCGGCTCATTCTGAGCGGGCAGGCCGCTTCGGCGGGCGGCACACGTCTGGGAGAGAGCACGGTGCAGGCGTTCACCACGGTGCCGGTGCTGGATGTGATCGGAACCAACCGGGGCGAGGGGGAGCTGCTGAAAAGTGATAGCTACCGAAGTTTTATCATCCAGATGAGCGCCCCTGTGGAAACCCACCAGAAGATGGCGGAGCTGGTGCAAATCTCCCCAGCGGTGGAGAATAGCCGGGTGACGGTTGGATACCAACCGGATAAGATCTTTGTAGATGGTTATTTTGCGCCTGACCAGACTTATACCATCACCCTTTCGGCTGACTTGCAAGATAAGTGGGGACGACCTGCCGCTCGGGAACGGCGCTTGATCTTCCGCACCGCCCCTGCCACGCCGGGCTTGTTCATTCCGATGGTGCAGGTTGGGCAGAATACGCTTTTCCTGACCCCCGACGAGACCGGCCTGACGGCCCAAGCAGTGAACGTAAAGGATGTTTCTTTCATGACCGCCAGCCTGTCCCTGGAAACTTTTTTCTCCTTCAGCGGCGATCTTTACCGCAATTGGTCAGAATATTCTTTTCCCGAATCCACGACCTGGCAGACGAGCCTGGACCTGCCCGCCAACCGTAGCACGATTGTTGAGCTGCCCCTGAGCGAGTCGCTGCAGTCCCTGCCCACCGGCCTGTACTATTATCAACTGACTTCCCCGGAAATTACGGACGATTACCGCGCCCCGCGGCCGTTTTTGGCGGTGGTCAGCCCGATCAACCTGACGCTCAAACGCAGTGCTGACGAGGTGTTTGTGTGGGCGGTAGACTTGCGCACCCAGACGCCTTTTGCAGGGCAAGAAGTGCGTTTTTACGATGCGTATAGTAATGCGCTGGGCCAGACGGTTACGGATGTGGAAGGGTTGTGCCGGTTGACGATTCCTGCGGAGATGGATGCCTATGCGGCCTTGTTTGCCGTGATTGGTAATCCCGGAGATGCCGATTTTGCCATTGCGGCTGATTCCTGGACGTTTGCCGCGGCCGCCTGGTATTTCGGTATCCCGAACTGGTCGTATTCCCAGGACTTAACCACTTATCTGTATACTGACCGGCCGATTTACCGCCCGGGGCAGACCGTGAATTTTCGGTTGGTGATGCGTGAGAAACAGGATGGCGGATTTGCGCCTCCCCCCACCTGGCCGGTAACGGTCAAGATGGAAGGCGACTATAGCGAGGGCGTGTCCGGCCGGCCGGAGATTGGCACGGCTAATTTGGTGTTGTCTTCCTATGGCAGCGCGGCCGGGGCGATCACCTTGCCCGAAGACGCGGCACCGGGTTATTACAACCTTTCTGTGGATGCAGACCCGAATGCATGGTTGAGTTTTCAGGTGGCGGAGTACCGCAAGCCAGAGGTAGAGTTGCAAGTCAGCTTTGCCAAAAAGGACTGGCTGGCGGGAGAGTTTGTGGAAGCCAACGTTCAGGCAGCGTATTATTTTGGTGCCCCGGCGAGAGATCTTCATCTGGCCTGGACGCTGTACAGTAAACCAACTTATTTTTCGCTGCCGTCCGGCTATCAGACCGGTGCCTTGGCAACCAGTTGGCTGAATCCGCGTGAGGATGCCGAGTATTATCCAGACCCTGCTCTCGGTGTGATGATCGCTAGCGGTGAGCAAAATACGGATGCCAATGGCTCGGTCAAAATCAACCTATCCGCTGAAGATTGGATCGCGTCGGTGGATACCCTGAACAGGCAGCTGCTGACGCTGGAAGTCAACCTGATGGATGAAAATGAGTCGCCCGTCAGTGCAAGCGGGTCGGCCTCCCTGCATCCGGCGGACTTTTACATCGGCCTGCGCAGTGAGGCGTGGGTGGGCAAGGCCGGGGTGGAAGCGGGCTTCCGCGTGCAGACGGTGGATTGGCAGAAAAAACCCTCCGGCGGGCATGCCTTACAGGCCCAGTTCCAGAAGGTAACCTGGGAAGAAACGGGCCTGGCCGAGTGGAGCCAGCCGTATGGCCGAAACCGTCAGCCGGTTTATACCCCGGTAAGCAGTGCCGACCTGATCACCGATGGGCAGGGACGGGCGCGGCTGGCGTTTACCCCGAGCGAACCGGGTACGTACGTCTTGAAAGTGTTTGCCGAAGGGGTGCGAAGCGAAATTGTGGTCTGGGTGGGCGGCAGCAGCGGAGCGCAATGGCCGAATCTGCCGCAGCAGGAGCTGCGCCTGACGGCAGAGAAAACCGCCTACAAACCGGGGGAAGTGGCGCGGGTCTTGATTCCCAACCCGCTGGGCGGGCAGACCCTGGCTTTAATTACGGTGGAGCGTGAGAAGGTGCTGTCTGCGCAAGTGGTAAAGGTAGAAGGCAGCTCTTATTTGTGGGAGTTACCCTTGACGGATGTCCATTCCCCAAATGTGTTTGTGGCGGTCACCCTGCTGGGCCAAAAGCCGGATGGCACACCTGACTTTCGCCAGGGTTTTCTGGAACTGGACGTGGCTCCGGTCGAGCAGACGCTGGAAGTGGAACTGCTGACCACGCCGAACCGCAGCGAGCCGGGCGGCGAGATCACTTTTGATATTCAAGTGCGGGATTCGTACGGTCAGCCCGTGCAGGGTGAGTTTTCGCTGGGGGTAGTGGACAAGGCCGTGTTGGCCCTGGCCGAGCCCAACGCCTCGGGTATTCTCGAGGCCTTTTATGCCCCCCGTGCGCTCGGCGTGCAAAACGCGCTGAATTTGGCTCTGGCAGCCAACCGGATCACGCTGGTGCAGGCGGATGGGCTCGGGGGTGGCGGAGGGCAGGCGATTCTGCCGCCTTCGGTGCGCGAGGATTTCCCCGATACCGCTCTATGGCAGGGAAGTGTCGAGACCAACGCGGATGGGATCGCCAAGGTTAAAATGACCCTGCCGGATAACCTGACCACCTGGGTGGCGGACCTGCGACTGGTGACAAAGGATACCAAAGTGGGGTCTGCCGGCAGTGAGATCGTGGTCAGCAAACCCTTGTTGATCCGCCCGCAGACGCCGCGCTTCTTTGTGGCTGGCGATCACACTGCTCTGCGTGCCGTAGTACACAATAACACGCCGCAGGAATTGACTGTGGATGTTTCCTTGCAGGCTGTGGGTGTGGCCCTGGATGATGGCACGGTCAGCATGCAGTCCATCACGCTGGCATCAGGAGGACGGCAGACCGTCACCTGGTGGGGCACCGTGCAGGAGACGGAGGAAGTCGGCCTGGTGTTCCAGGCGGTCAGCGGCGGCTTGCAGGATGCGGCCCGCCCGGAACAGGGCATGCTGCCCGTGCTGCGCTATCAGGTGCCGGCCAGCTTTGTGACCGCCGGCCTGCTGGCAGATGCCGGTGAGCAGGTGGAGACGATCCAGATGCCGACCTCCTTCACGCCTGTTGGTGGGGATTTGCAGGTCGAGCTGTCGCCTTCTTTGGCGGCGAATGTGATCCGCGAGATGGAAGCGCTGAAAGCTTTCCCGTATGATTTCACCGAGCCGCTGGTCTCACATCTGCTGCCCAACCTGGAACTGTACCGCGCTGCCCAGGAACTGGATTTGACCATCCCCGGACTGGAAAGCGACTTGCAGGAAGAGATCGACAGGAGCCTGGACCGGCTGCTGCGCTACCAGAATGAAGATGGCGGCTGGGGCTGGACGACAGGCCGGGAGAGTGACGAATATATTACCGCCTATGTGTTGTTTGGGCTGGGCCGCGCCCGGCTTGCCGGGGTGTTCGTCCCGCAGGAGAAGGAGCAGCGGGCCGGGGAGTATTTGTACTCCGTACTGGCCTCGCCGGAAGAGTCCGCTCCATCCTGGCAGTTGGATCGGCTGGTTTTTCAGTATTTCGCATTGTATCAATCGTCTGGTCAAGGGTTTGATCTGGAGCCGCTGTATGCGCAGCGTGAAAAACTTGCTCCCTGGTCTCAGGCCCTGCTGGCCTTGATGATCAACCGCGAAAATGTGGCTGATCAGCGGGCTTACGACTTGCTCAGTAACCTGGAGAGCACGGCCCGGCGCAGCGCGGGCGGCGCACACTGGGAGGATAGGGATGACAGCTCCCGCTACAATTTCAGCTCGGCGCATTTCAACACGGCCGTGGTGGTGGTTGCCATTGCCCGGATGGACCCTGCTTCGGCTTTGCTGCGGGACGGCATGCGTTACCTGGTCACGCAGCGGGCGAATGGCGGCGGGTGGGCTTCCAGCTATGAGACCGCCTGGGTGCTGATGGGGTTGATCGAGTCGATGAAAGCTACTTCCGATTTTAATCCGCGCTACAGCTATGCCGCGGATCTGAACGGGAAAACCTTGCTCAGCGGCGGGGTGGATAGCGGCAACCGTCTGACACCGGTATCCAGTTTTGTGCCGCTGACGGATTTGCAGGGGGAGGCGTTGAATGAACTGCGTATCTCTCGCGAGGATGGCAGCGGGAATCTGTATTACCGCGCCCTGCTCAACTTGGAACGTCCGGCGGAGGAAGCGGAGGCAAAACAAAACGGTTTGAGCATTACGCGCAGTTACCACGGCATCGGCGCTGCCTGCACCCCCGAGAGCTGCCCGATGATCGAGGGGCTGACCCTGGGCTCCGAATCCGGGGTAGCTGAGGTGCGCCTGACGCTGACCCTGCCGGAGGAGATGTCGTACCTGGTGGTGGAGGACTTCATCCCGGCCGGGGTAGAGATCATTGATCCGCAGCTCAAGACCAGCCAGGCTGAGGTCATTGCATACGATCCCCGCGACCCGTTTGGGAATGGCTGGGGCTGGTGGTATTTCAACGATGCTCAGGTGTATGACGACCATGTGCGCTGGATCGGCCAGCGGGTTCCGGCGGGCACGTACGTGCTGACTTATCATTTGCAGGCCGTGCAGGCTGGCGAATACCGCACCCTGCCGGCGCGGGCGTATGAGTATTACTTCCCCGATGTGCGCGGCAATACTGCGGGTGGGGTGTTCGCAATCGAGTAGGGGGGACAGGTTTATCCCAACGGGATGCTTCGCGATGACCTGTCCGCCTTTCTGCTCTGTGTGACTTTGTTTGGACTCTCGTTATCAGCCGATTGGGTTGGCGGGCGGATGATGCCATCCGCCCCTACGTTTGTGAGGATTGGGCACAGACGGGTTGAGAGTAATCACATGGTGGTGTAGACAAGTTGTTGACCTGTTCGCGTCTCTGTTTGGGTGGGTAAATTTTCTTCTCTATGCAATTTCGCGGTTTCGCAGGCTGAGCGTGAATTTGCGTAAACAAATTTACTTATTGTTCATTATTCTGTATAATAACCCCCTATGATATCGAGAGTCCTGCCTGCCATTAAAAAGGAGCTGCAATGAAGAAACTGCCCCAGACAAACAGAACTCGCATCACTGCTTTGGTGCTTGTCTTTAGCCTGTCATGGATTGCGACAGGTTTTTTTGTTAATACCCCTATGGAGGTCTTGACTGGGGAATGGAAGATCATCACCTCGCCCGGCATCCTGATCACGGATTATACAGCTTTGGCGAATCTGGGGGCGGCCTTGTTCAACGCTGGTCTGGTGACGTTGATGGGGTTGGGGCTGGCCTGGTTGATCAAGGCGGATTTTAATGGCTATCTGCTGGCCGGGTTGTTCACGCTGTCGGGGTTTGCTTTTTTTGGCAAGAATCCCTTTAATATCCTGCCGATTTTTCTGGGGGTGTATTTGTACGACTATTTCTTCTCACATGAACCGATGAAGAACCTGATCGCTCCGCTGCTGTTTGGCAGTACGCTGGGGCCGGTGGTGGGCCAGATCGCTTTCGGTTTTGATCTGGGTTTGTTTGGGCTGGCGCTGGGGATTACTGTAGGGGTTTTCTCTGGCATTTTGCTGGCGGGATTAATGCATCATATTTACACTTTTCACATGGGATACAACCTGTACAATACGGGTACCACCGGCGGATTTGTGGCGACGGTGATCTATATGTTTTTACGGGGTTTTGGCCTGGAGATAGAGCCAGCGTTTTACTGGTCGACAGAATATACCGGTTTTCTGACCGTGTTGACATTGGTTTGTTTGGGGTTGACCATCGTGCTGGGTTTTGTGTGGGGCGGCAGTCTAACCGGATATCGCAGGATCTGGCACAACAGCGGGCGCCTGACGGCTGACTTTGTGGAGATATCTGACCTGGGGACGACATTGATCAATATGGGTGTGATCGGGTTGATCGCCCTCGGGTATGTTCATTATGTCGGTGGTGATGTGAATGGCGCCACGTTGGCGGGCATTTTCACAGTGTATGCTTTTGGCGCGCTGGGCAAGCATCCCCGCAATATCCTGCCGATCATGCTGGGGGTCTATTTGATGTGCATTCCCAATGTCTGGACGCATGCCGAACCAGGGCCGCTGCTGGCGGCCTTGTTTTGCACGACGCTGGCGCCGCTGGCCGGGCGATTTGGCATGTGGGCGGGGATTGCCGCGGGTGCGCTGCATTTGCCGATGGTGATGCACGTGGGCAGCCTGCACGGGTTTATGAATTTGTATAACAACGGCTTTGCCGGTGGACTGGCGATGTTGATCATCGTCGGGTTCATCAAAACGCTGCGGGTGAAGATTTTGCTGGAGGATGAGGTTTAATCCTCATCCAGGTGAATATCCAGTCCATACAATAAACCGATCGCATCCGGCAGGGAGAAGTGCGCATCCTTAATTTTGTTTAATTCGGGGGAAAGGACGTAATGGTGCGCGCCGCGGAAGTCTGCGCCGGTGAGGTCGGTATTGGCGAAGCGGCTGTTGGTCAGGTCTGTGCCGCTAAAAACGGCTTTTTGCAGGTCGGCGTCGGAGAAATCGACATCCCGAGCGGTGCAGTCACGGATAGTGATGCCTTTGAGTTTCATGCCAATGAAGGTGGCGTAATTCAGCCCGCAGGAAATGAAGTTGAGTTGGGATTTGCTTGCCAGCATGGCTGGCGCCGCTGCGGTCCAATTCACCCCGGAAAGCTGGCAATGCGTATAGCTTACATTGCGAAAGCGGGCAGCCTGGACTTTCATCAGGCTCAGGTCGCAGTGTTCAAATTTGCAGTCTTTGAATGTGCAGGCCGTGAATTGGGTTTCATGGAAGGAACAGTGTTCAAAGCGGCAGTCCTCAAAGGTCTTGCCGTGTACTTCTTCGCCGTCCAGTTGCAGGTTTTTAAAAGTTTGCAGTTCAAATTCGGTTTCATCTTGGATATTCATGGAGTTCCATTCTCACAAGGGGGTATTTGATTGTGATTGTATCATTGGTTGGAAAGTTCCCAGGCAATCCGTCAATCAGGGAAAGGGTTCCCCCATGGTCAGCGGAAAGCCTCCCGCAGGAAATTCGCTGCGCGGAGGCAGCAAAGCCAATTTCTATATAACCTGAGTTGCGTTTAATTGTAGTAACGACTTTAGTCGTTATAAACCTGCATAAATTCAGGCTTTGACGAATTCATTCGTCACTACAATAATCATTTCGACGTTATCCTCAACTCAGGTTATATAAGCATGGGAAATTTACGTCAAGCCCAACCTGCGGGAGGATGCAAGAGTTGTCCTCCCGCAGGTTTCGGAGGAGAAGCAGGGTACTGGTTTCGGGGTGATGGCCTAATCAAGGTTGTGACAGATTCTACCCTGCGGGAGGCAGCGCCCGATTCCTGATAGCCAGATCACTTTGTTCACTCCAGTATATTGACGATAAATGTAATACGTTCTGCATGACATTCTACCTAGCACAATCTTTTTGATAGGACTATAACCATTGAGGCCGTTTCATATCCAGGCGGCGACATATCAGTAGGGCGAGAATCACCCGAAATGGGTGGTTTTTTTGTGGAAATTGTTCGAAAGGAAATTTAATGGTAGATATTCTTTTGATGGCCGGGATTCTGGCCTGTGCTTTCATGGCGCTGCGGGCGCGCAAACAATTGCCGTCTGCGCTGTGGCTGTCCAGTGCCAGTGTATTGACCGGGGTATTGATGTATCTGCTGGGCGCGCCGGAAATCGGGGTGATCGAGTTGAGCGTGGGCGGCGGTCTGGTGACCATTCTGTTCGTGTTCGCGATCAATATTACTGGCGAGGAACAGGTTCCCGTAAAGAAGCTTTTACCGTGGCCGGTTTCGATTGGGCTGATCCTCGGGTCAACGGTTTTGTTGATCTGGCTCAGTCTGCCGGCATTTACATTCAGCCTGCCAGCTTTTGACTCCGTCGGTTTGACAACCGCCTTGTGGGAAGACCGGCAGTTGGATGTGATGCTGCATATTGTGCTGATCTTCTCTGGTGTGCTGGGGGTGTTGAGCCTGTTGGCTGAAGAACCACAAAGCAAGGAGACCGATTAATGGAGACATTTTTCACTGTACCGGAGGCGGCTATTTTTGCTGTTTTGGGACTGCTGGGGATTGGGTTTTACGGGCTGCTGTCCCAGCGCAATTTGATCAAGCTGGTGGTGTCTTTACAGATCCTCGTCAAAGGCTCTTTGCTGGGGCTGGTGGTGGCGGGGCGTCTGTCCGGCCGCACCGACCTGGGCCAGAGCATGGCAATGACCTTCCTGGTGGTGGATACGATCGTGGCTGTTATCTCCCTGGCGCTGTTGGTGCAGATCCGCAAGCGGTTTGGCACGCTGGACATTAAAGATTTGACCACGCTGCGGAGGTGAGCATTTGATGACGGTTCTGGTTTTATTGGTGATCGCCCTGCCGTGGGCGGGAGCTTTATTGGTATTGTTGTTTGGCGACAGCAAACCGCGTGCCCAACACACCGCAGCAGTGATCTTTGTCGTGGCGACAGGCGGCGCGGCGTTGGGGATGATCCCCGGGATCAGCAGCGATGAAGTTTTCTCTTTTCCGATGGGCGCGGCTTTTGGTGCGTTGAGTTTTGTGCCGGACGCGCTGGGCGTTTCCTTGACGGTGACCGCCACCGTGGTGGGCAGCCTGGCGGTGATCTTCTCGGTGGATTATATGCGCGGCGAAGCCCAGTTGGGGCGCTATTATTCGCTGATGTTGTTCTTTATTGGAGCGATGGCCGGTTTGGTGTTGAGCAGTAATATTTTATTCCTTTTCCTTTTCTGGGAAATCACGGCGCTGTGCTCGTATGCCCTGATTTCCTTTAATAACGATGATCCCAAAGCCGTGTATGGCGGGATGAAAGCCCTGGTGATCACCCAGTTGGGCGGGGTTGGCCTGTTGCTGTTTGCCGTGCTGGGCATCACCTATGTGGGCACGTACGATGTTCACGAAATCATATTGAATGCGCATAGTCTTCCTGTGGGCATTCTGGCCTTTGCGGCGTATGGGGCGTTGATCGCGGCGGCGGCCAAGTCTTCGCAGTTCCCGTTCCACACCTGGCTGCCGGATGCGATGGAAGCGCCGACGCCGATCAGCGCGCTGATCCATGCGGCCACGATGGTCAACGCCGGGGTGTATTTGCTGGCGCGTTTTTACCCGGCTTTCAAGGGTGTGCCCGGCTGGACGACGGCCGTCATCCTGGTGGGGATGATCTCGGCCTTGCTGGCGGGGATGATGGCCCTGTTTGCTGATGACCTCAAGCGCGTGCTGGCTTACTCCACGGTCAGCCAGCTTGGGTATATGGTCTATGCGGTGGGAACGGGCGGTATCTTTGCCAGCCAGATGCATTTGATCAGCCATTCGGTGTTCAAGGCGCTGCTCTTTTTGTCAGCGGGTGCAGTGATCCATGCCGCCGGGACGCGTGATATGCGCCTGATGGGCGGCCTGGGCAAGAAGATGCCCTTTACCAGGGCGGTGTTCGTTCTCGGCGCGTTGGCTTTGGCTGGTATCCCGATCCTGAATGGTTTCTGGAGTAAGGAGTTGATCCTGGAAGCCGGGCTTGAATCTGGCAATCTGTGGGCATACGGGGTGATGGTTTTCACCGCAGGCCTGACGGCGCTGTACACCTTCCGCTGTGTGTGGCTGGTCTTTTTTGGTGAGCCGCGCAGTGACCTGCATGGGCATGATGCCGGTAAAGCGATGAAGGTTTCGTTGACCCTGCTGGCGCTTGGCAGTTTGACGACCTGGCTGCTGGCGGGTGTTTTCAGCCGCGCTCTGCATGAGACGCTGCCTTTGCACGAAATTCATTTTGAATCGGTGTCCGGGATGGCGGTGAAGATTTTCAGTTCCCCGGCAACCTTCCTGGCTTTGGGCGTGATTGGCCTGGGGTTGATTGCCTGGTTGCAGCGCAGCCGCCTGGCCGGTGTGGCACGCGGTTTCGCCTGGCTGTCCGGGTGGAGTGATACCATGTTTGGCTTTGAGCCGCTCAACCTGTGGCTGGCAAAGACCGTGCGTGGCGGGGCCGAAGCCCTGCGCGGTACGCAGACAGGTTTGCTGCAATGGAATATTGCCGGCATCCTGACCGGGCTGCTGGTCATCCTGGCGGTGCTGGTGTTCGGGGGTGTGCGATGATGAATACAAATACGGCATTGGCTGGATTGCTTTTGCTGCCGCTGTGCGGCTTCCCGCTGGTGTATTTCATTGGACGGATCAATGTGCGTTTGCAGCGTGACCCCAAAGGGACGCGCATCACCCGCTGGTTGTCACTGGCTGTGCTGCTGGCGATGTTTGTGCCCCTGACCGTGCTGGCCCAGGCGCAGATTGGCGGTCAACCGCCTGCGGCATTGCAGATTCACCAGGTCACCTTGCGGATGGATGCGATTGGGCTGCTGCTGGCTGCGGTTACCCTGGTGCTGAGCACGCTGGTGGTCATCTTTTCCTGGGCGTATATGGCAGAGGAAATCGGTGAAGGGAAATTTTACGCCCTGCTGCTGGCCCTGGTGGGCACGATCGTCGGCCTGGGCTGCACACAGGATTTATTCAATCTGTGGGTGTGGTTTGAGGGCATGTCCTTAACGGCAGTCATTCTGGTCACGTTTCATCACAAGCAGAATGGGGCGCTGGAAGCTGGATTTAAATACCTGGTGCAGAGTGTGGCCGGGTCGGTGTTGATCGTCCTGGGCATTTCGCTGGTGCTGGCACAGGAAGGCACCCTGGATATGGCCGCGGTGAGCAGGGTGGTTCCCGAAGTGACTTCCGGGATGCTGGCAGCGGGGACATTGTTCATTGCGGGTTTTGGGGTCAAGGCGGCCCTGGTGCCGATGTATACCTGGCTGCCGGACGCCCATTCGCAAGCGCCCAGTGGGGTGAGTGCGATGCTGTCCGGCGTGGTGATTGAGGCCGGGTTGATCGCCATGCTGCGTGCATTGATGCCGCTGGCCGGGTTCAGCCATGCCTGGGGGCCGATCCTGCTGGGCTTTGCGGCGCTGAATATGCTGGTGGGTAATCTGATGGCCCTGCGCCAGACGCAGGTCAAGCGGCTGCTGGCCTATTCCAGCGCGGCCCAGATGGGGTATATCCTCTTCGGTGTCGGTTTGAGCATGACCTTTGGTCAGGCGGATGGTGCGATGGGTGGTTTTTTTCATATCATCAACCATGCCTTGATGAAGGGTGCGGCTTTCCTGTCAGCCGGGGCGCTGCTGTATGCCCTGTATATGACAAAAGACAAACACGGGCCGCTGGTGCTGGATGACTTAAACGGCGCGGCAACGCGCTACCCTTTGATCGCGTTAGCGTTCAGCGTGGCTGTGCTGGGTCTGGGCGCCATGCCGCCGCTGGCCGGGTTCATGTCGGAGTGGCAGATCCTGCTGGCGGGTGCAAAAACCACCAGCCCGTGGATGCTGGCTTTGGTGGTTTTCACGGCTTTGAACAGTTTGCTGTCACTGGGCTATTATGCGCCAATGGTCAACCGTCTGTATCGCAAGCAGGCGGGTGAAATCGTCGCTGCTGGTGTGCGCGTTCCTTTGAGCATTACCATTCCGGTGGTTATACTGATGCTGGGAACCGTGTTTTTGGGGATATTCCCCGATCTGGTAAGCTGGCTGACTGGCCCGGCAGGAGTGCTGCTGACGGCAGCTTTTAGTGGTTAGAAGGAGGTTGGAATGAAGATTCTATTATCGGCTCCGGTTGCGTTCATGATTTATTTTGTTGTATCAGTGGGAATCTATCACATTGGCCGGGTATTGGCCGGGGCGGCAAACCCCAGCAAGGCAAAGTCCAGCATCTATGGCAGCGGGGAAGAAGCCTCTGCGCGTATGGCTGCACCGGGGTATACGCCTTTTTTTCGGATTGCATTCTTTTTCACCGTTTTACATCTGGGCGTGCTGGTGGTCGGTGCCGGAGATCTAAAGCCGGTGACGGGATTGTATATTGTCGGGTTGATGGCCTGTTTGCTGGCGTTTGGTGCGGATAAAGACATTGCCAGTGAAGAATGAGGAAACGAGGTAAATGATGGGTAGAGGACAAGAACCAGCCTGGCTCCAGGCTGTTAAAACCTGGGCAAGAGTTAATTCCATCAGCGCGATTCATTACAATACGGGTTCGTGCAACGGATGCGATATTGAAACCCTGGATGCATTGACCCCGCGCTATGATGTTGAACGGCTGGGCGTCAAACTGGAGGGCAGTCCGCGTCATGCAGATGTACTCCTGGCGACCGGGCCGGTGACCTTGCAGTCGGCTGACCGGCTGGTGCGCATTTATGAGCAGATGCCCGAGCCGAAATTTGTGGTGGCGATTGGCGCCTGTGCCCTGACCGGCGGCGTATTTCATGGCTGCTACAATGTGATTGGCGGGATTGATAAAATTTTGCCGGTGGATGCGTATATTCCCGGCTGTCCGCCGCGCCCGGAGGCGATCATTCACGGTCTGGTGCAGTTGATGAACAAGATAAAAACCAGGGAATCCGCTGTGGCGGATGAAGTGACAGCGGGAGGAGAAAAATGAACGAAGAGCGATTGGATCTGGCAGACTCTCTGGAAAAAGCAGAAACCTTGCTTTCACCGTGGGCAGATACATTTACCCATCCTGATGATCAGCGGGCGGATGCCATGCTGGCGGCGAAAGACCTTCATTCGGCAGTTGCGACGCTGGTGAGGGAAAGCTGGGGGTATCTGGCGGCGATCACCGGGATTGACCGCCCGGCAGCTGCGGAAGAAGATGGTCTGCCGCAGGCCGAGAATGAGATTGAGGTCATCTACACATTTTGTTGGGGAGCGGCGGTATTGTCCCTGCATGTGCGGCTTGGCTACAGCGAGCTTGTGGTGGACACGGTGTGTGATTTGATCCCCTCGGCCAGCTTTTATGAGCGGGAATTGATGGAAATGTACGGCGTGGTGGTGGAAAATACGCCCAATACCGAGCGTTTGATGCTGCCGGATATCTGGCCGGAAGGGGTGTACCCCTTGCGAAAATCCTTCTCAGGATTACAAGATCCCAATCCGCGCGGGTCATAGGAAGAGGTTTTGATGAAAAAGATCAATGATGAGAAATTTATTGTTCCGATTGGCCCGCAGCATCCGGCCTTGAAGGAACCGGGACATTTTGAGTTTACGGTAGATGGCGAGATTGTGACCAGCGCCACCGCCCGCCTGGGCTATGCCCACCGCGGGATTGAAAAAGCGGTGGAGAACCATAACTGGGCGCAGAACCTGTACATTCTGGAGCGGATTTGCGGCATTTGTTCACACACGCATGCCACCAATTACTGTCTGGGTGTGGAAAAGCTGGCCGGGGTTGAAGCGCCAGCGCGGGCGAACGCGATCCGTATTATTTTGTCCGAAATGGAACGCATCCACAGTCACATGCTGTGGTGGGGCGTGGCTGCGCATGAAGGCGGCTTTGATACCCTGTTCATGTATACCTGGCGAGACCGCGAGACGGTGCTGAACCTGCTGGAAGAGCTAAGCGGCAACCGCGTGCATTACTCGGCCAATGTGTTAGGCGGGGTCAAGTTCGACATTACCCAGGAGCAGGCAGAACTGATGTATACCGGGCTGGATTACCTGGAAGAACGCACCCACCGCTATTTGAAGATCATGACCGAGGATGAATCCTTTTTGCGCCGCACGCGCGGGATTGGCGTGATGACCCGCGACCAGGCCAAGCTGCTGGGCGCGGTTGGCCCCACAGCGCGTGCCTCTGGCGTGTTCCGCGATGTGCGCATTGATTCGCCTTATATCGGTTATGAAAATTATCCTCCGCAGATCATTACGGATACGGCAGGCGATCTGGAAGCGCGCTTCACCGTGCGTGTGCGGGACCTTTTTGAAAGCTTCCGCATCATCCGCGCGGTGCTGGACAATATGCCCGAAACGGAGTTGACGGTCAAGGTGCCGCGCAAAATCCCCGCGGGCAATGTGATCACCCGGGTGGAAGCGCCGCGCGGCGAATGCTTCTATTACATTGAAAGCAATGGCTCGGATATGCCGGAGCGGATCAAGGTGCGCACACCCACTCTGCCCAACTGGGGTTCGGTGCTGGCGACCTCCGCCGGTCACAAGCTGGCGGACATGCCGATGATCCTGGTGGGGATTGACCCGTGCTTCTCCTGTAATGACCGCGCGGTGGTCACCAAAGAAAATGGTGTTGAAAATACCTGGCAATGGAAAGACCTGCGCCAGTATGGGATAACGTATTACAAATGAACCTGCAAATTCCTCCTTTGGTTGCGGTGTTAATTTTTCCTGGCGGGCTGACGTTGATCATGGCCGGGTTATTGTACGAATGGATCAACCGGAAACTGGTGGCGCAATACCAGAACCGGGTAGGGCCGCGGTGGTTCCAGCCGCTGGCCGATGTGGTCAAACAGCTTGCCAAAGAAGAAATTGCCCCCGAAGGCGCAGACCCCTTTCTGTTCCATCTTTTGCCAGTCGTGTCGCTGGCAGCGGTGATGACGGCTGGATTGTATGTGCCGATGTTTGGCTTGCTGCCCATTTCTGGTTTTCGCGGCGATTTAATTGCGGTGTTGTTTTTGTTGAGTGTGGTGACGATGATGCTGGGGCTGGCCGGAGCCAACACACCGAACCGTTTCTCGCTGATAGGTGCCACGCGCACCCTGACCCAGCTTTTCTCGTATGAGGCGCCTTTTATGCTGGCAATGCTTGGCCCGGCGATCATGACCGGAAGCTGGCAGATTGGCGAGATCAACCAGTATATTCACTTGCATCCGTGGATGGCGCTCTTGCAGCCGGTGGGCTTTGTGATTGCCATTATTGGCTTGATGGGTAAGCTGGAACTGCCGCCATTTGACGCTCCCGAAGCGGAAACGGAGATCGTTTCCGGCGCATTGACTGAGTACAGTGGACGCGGCCTTGCCTTGTTCCATATTGCCAAAAATGTGGAAATGGCGATCAGCGTGACTCTGGTGGCGGCGTTTTATCTGGATGGAATCACCACACCGCTGGCCTTTTTGTGGAAGTCGGCTGTGCTGCTGGTGCTGCTCTCGGGACTGCAATCGCTGTTTGCCCGCCTGCGCATTGACCAGACGGTGGGCCTGTGGTGGCGGCTGGGCACGCTGCTGGCGCTGCTTCAGTTATTGGTGATCGTGCTGGTGTGGTAGGGGAGTTTACAAGCCTTAAGTTTGCGGAGCTTGCCGAAGGGCAGGAGATTGCCACGCTGCGCGGCTGGGAAGCATCCCCTGCGGGGATTTTGTGCGCCGCTCCGCTCGCAATGACAGAAAAGTTTGTATATGATTGAGGTATAGACGATGTTTAAAATTGGTGCGATGTTAGGTGAAATTGTGCCGTCGTTGTTCAAGAAACCGGCGACGGATTTGTACCCCTTTGAACGCAACCCGGCCCCGGAGCGGCTGCGCGGCCGGTTGGTGTGGGATGCGGATAAATGTGTGGGCTGCAATATGTGCATGAAGGATTGCCCCACCGATGCGATTAAAATTTACACGCTGGATAAAAAAGCGAAACGGTTCGTGATGCGCTACTACACTGACCGCTGCATCTTCTGCTCGCAGTGCGTGCAGAACTGCCGTTTTGATGCACTCCAAATGTCCAATACCGATTGGGAGCTGGCGATGCTGGATCGTGAAGCATACGTTGATTATTATGGAACGCCGGAGGATATTCAGATTGTCCTGGAACAACACTCTCAAGAAGACACTGACCAATAAGTCTGTACAACGGATCGTGATCCTGGGGATGGGCAATGAGCTGGATGGAGATGATGCCGCCGGGATCCAGGTGGCGCGCCGCCTGCAGATGGCCCTGGCAGGCTGTGAACACATGCTGGTGATCGATGGCGGCAACGCCCCGGAAAGTTATACCGGCAAGATCCGCCAGTTTGCGGCGGATTTTGTGCTGCTGGTGGACGGGGCGGACATGGGCGAAACCCCGGGCACGGTGGCCTGGCTGGACTGGGAAGAGACCGACGGTCTGAGCGGTTCAACCCATACCCTGCCCCTGCATGTCCTCTCGAATTACCTGGTGATGGAATTTGGCTGCCAGGTGGCCTTGCTGGGCATCCAGATACAGCAGTTGAATATGACTCTGGGGGATCCGCTTTCGCCACGTGTCGCTGCGGCGGTGGAGGATGTGGTTTCGGTAATTTATAGGCAGTTTGAGCGGGGGGAAAGCGATATCTTTTAGTCCAAATCTTCTAATTTAATGCTATCTGGCATGCCAGTTTATGCTACAATGCAGGAAGAAATGTGACCCACTATTAAGGTTTGTAAAAATGGTTAATAAACCTCGTAGTGGAACAGTATTGCTGTTCCACTACGAAAATACTACTATTAAGCATTGGGCGTTAACCAATGGATGCGTACTTCCATGATTTTCTTTGAAAGGGGTAGAGGCGGTATGGATAAAGAGACCATTCTGAGTGAATTGAAGCACCTGCTGGACGAGCAGGAAGAAGTAGACCTGATGAGTTTTTATCAGGGGCTGCCCTTGACCTACCGCGGGGTGATCTACGATGTGGGGAAAGAAGAAGCTACCTTGATCGTGCAGCCTCCCGATTCGGTGTGCCTGACCTGGGATTCACTGGTTTATCTGCTTGGCCCTGAACCCATTGACCTTTTACGGGCTGATGTGGTCAGCTTTGAGATTGTTTCTGGCACGGTGAAACTGAATAATTTTCGCTACGGCGGCCCCAACCTGGGAAAGCGCATGATTACCCGCGTGACCCCGCCTGAGGAGCTCAAGGTAGATGTCAGGGTGGGTGAGGCCGTGTTCTCAACGGTGATGCTGGACATTTCCAGCCAGGGGGTGGGCGTAAAACTGGATGCTGATTCAAACGGCGTTTCCCTGCAAAGAGGACAGCAAGTCCAGGTGACGATGTACTTGCCGGACAAGCGGGTTCCTGCGCAGGGGGCGGTAACGGCTGTCGTGGCAGCAGGGGATGAGCAGCATATTTCGATTGTATTTAAAGAAGACGAGATGGATATCCGCCCGGTGTGGCAGTATATCAGCCACCGCCGGATGGATATCCTGCAGGAATTGCAGGAGAAGTATTTGACAGCGTATATGGAAGGTGCTGGCAGGTAGGGGATGGGGTTTGGGTGGCGAGGGGTTTGCCCTCATCTGAAATCGCCGCTTTGCGGCGATTTCTTCTTCTCCCGGCAAGCGGGAGAAGAGGTTGGCGGCAGGCGGAAACCTGGCAAGCGGGAGAAGGGGGTGGCGGGCGTCACAGCTTCCAGGGGAACCTCAAAAAGGGCCAAAGGTAATTCAGTTTAACTTAAAAAGTGATTGATCCGTTATTCTTTGGTATGATTTACCCCCAGATATGAAAACAACAGGATTTGTGAAAGAACAACCCTGGCTGCGCGGCGTTTCGCGGGCTTTGCCGATTGTGATGGGCTACATTCCGATCGGGTTTGCGTATGGCGTGCTGGCCCAAAAAGCCGGATTGTCGGTATGGCAAACGCTGGCGATGTCGGTGTTTGTGTATGCCGGGTCTTCGCAGTTCATTGCGGTGGGCTTGTTTTCTGCGGGGATTTCTCCGCTCTCAATCATTATCACCACATTTATCGTCAATTTGCGGCATATGCTTATGTCAGCTGCGCTTTCTCCCAACCTTAAGGGGTGGAGCAAGGCGGAGCTGGCCGTCTTTGCCTACGAATTAACAGATGAGAGTTTCGGGGTACATACGATGAGCTTCAAAGCGGGAAACCCGGCGAAGGGGGAGATCTTTGCGCTAAACATTACTGCCCAAACTGCCTGGGTGCTGGGTTCCTGGCTGGGCTGCACGATGGGGGGCTTGATCAGCGATGTGCGGCCTTATGGACTGGATTATGCCCTGGCGGCAATGTTCATTGCCCTGCTCGTACTGGCGATCAGCGATCGCATCCAGGTGGCGGTAGCGGTGACTGCCGGTGTGTTGTCGCTGGTGTTCCTGCTGGCCGGGCTGGATCAATGGCATGTGATTTTGGCGACGGTGATTGGGGCAACAATCGGCGTGGTGGTGGAAGAATGCAGCAAGACGCGATGATCTTCCTGACGATAGCAGGGATGATGCTGGTCACATTCCTGCCGCGGGTGGCGCCGGTGTGGTTCCTGGCTTCGCGCAGTCTGCCGCCGTTGGTGGCGTCCTGGCTGCGCTATGTGCCGCCGGCGGTGCTGGCTGCGATGCTGCTGCCGTCGATCGTTGCGCCAGAAGGAGTTGTTGACCTGCATTGGCGCAATCTGTATCTGATGGCGGCTGTTCCGACTTTGCTGGTGGCGTGGAAGACGCGCAGTATGTTTGGCGCGGTGCTGACCGGGATGGCGCTGGTGGCGCTGTCCAGGCTGGTGTGGGGGATTTAACTACCATGATCACGCAAAGCCTGGGCGCAAAGTTTAGATGATGTTTTTATTTTGTTGATTGGATGCGGACTGTCAAGTAAATATAGAGAGCAGCAAAAGACCCCTTTACGCGTTAACAATAACTTTTCCTTTGCGACTTTGCGTGAGACAAAAAAAGTTACCACGAAGCCTGGTCGAAAAGCCGGGAGGATATTATGCAACGACCTCCGGTAATTTATCCGGTTCTTTTTCGTCAATGAACACGACGGCCAGCAATCCGGCGACAATGATCCCCAGGCCGAGCAGCTCCAGACCGGTGTAGGTGGTGCCGGGAATGAGCAGCCAGGTCAACGTGGCGGAGAAAATGGGCGTGCCGGCGATGAAGACCGCCATGGTGGAAGCGGGGATGCCTTTGATGACGTAATACATGAAGGTGAACAGAATGCCATAAGCGAGGACGCCCAGCCCCAGCAAGTACCATTGGATGTCGGCAGGGAGCTGGGTCACGGTGATAGGACGGATGGTGAGGGCAACCAGCCCCAGCAGGGTGAAGCGTCCTGCCACCAGGCTGACTGGCTGGAGATGATGGGCAAGCAGCCACTTCGCCAGGAGCAGGGATGCGGCAAAAGCAAATGACCCGCCGATGGAGGCAATGATCCCCAGCCATTGGGCCTGAAATTGATCGAAACTTTGTGAATAAAAAACAAAAAAGCCGCCCAGGGTGATCACGGTTGCGAGCAGGTCTTTTTTTGGCACTTTCTGGTGCATTAGCAGCCAGGTGAGCAGGGCCACCCATGAGGGATAGGTGATGACTTCGACGATTTTGAAGGTTAAGGGGCCAACTTGCTGGATGGACAGATTGGTGAGGTAGACTGCAAAGAAGGTGGTGATGGACAGGGTGATCAGAAACAAAACCTTCGTGCGGGTCCATACGTTTTTTTGATAGTTTCTTTGAATTTTCTTCTGGATTTGATGGATAACGAGACAGGTGATGACGGCGATAAGGGAGGTCAAGGCCGCAAGCTGCAGGGGCTTGAGGTGTTCGAGCACAATCTTGGAGACCACGTCGCGGGCGGCGGCAGCAAGGTAAAAGACGACGAGCAGGGCGTAGCGCATATATTTATTCATCAATTTTCAGGCGATCCCTTTCCTGCTGGGTGAGATGGCGGGTAGAATAGAATAAAAAATAACACACCGTATTATAATCCTGATACAATTTTAATGACTTGTAATTACCAGTTGAATGCAAGTCGAAATATTCAACAGGATTGCAAGCGAGGTAAAACCATGGAACGAAAAGTCCCCAGCACAATTTCAGAAGAGATCGAACTGTATTTACAGACGCTGTATTCGCTGCTGCGCTCCACAGCGGACGTGCAACTGCGCACGCTGGAGGAAGTGCATGGGCGGATGAACTCTTCCCTGCATCCTGAGGCAAGCAGTGACAAACCGGATGTTTCCGCGTTTATTTACAGTATGCTCCGCCTGCCAGCGGTGATGCCGCAGGTGAAGTTGGTGGTGTTGGGGCAAAGCCCGGCGGTGTTTGAACGCCAGGGGATCGGCAAGGTGGAAAGCTGGCAGGCGGTTTCGGCGCGCGCCCGGCGGCGGCGGATGTATTTTGATGGGAAGGATACCCTGGCCTGTTACATTGCCAGCCGTTCGGACATTGATGATGTTGTCCCCACCTTAACGGCTTACCAGATTGAGTGGAACAAGCTGCATGATCTGCTGGAAACCTGCCCGCGGGAGTGGGTTGAAAAAGCGGCTGATGATGAAGCCGTGTTTGCAGACCTGGCTGCATGCTTAAAGATGTCTGTGGAAGATTTGGCCCGTTTGCAGACCGTGATGGGGGAAGATTTCGCCGGACAATTTCAAGAGATCGCTGCACGCAGCTGCGATATCCGGCTGCGCTTATTAAGCGGCTCATTGAGTGAGTACCGACGGGCAACGCGTACCTGGTGGGACAATATTCAGGAAAATTTTCCCGGCCTTGAGAATCGCCCGGTGTATTTTATTTCGAGCAATACCCACAGCCTGGTCAATCTGGTGACGGGTTTTGCTTTTCAGCATGAAGCGGAGCTGATCAAGTTCCTTGAAGCTGCCGATAGCGGCGAATTGCTGCAGGAATGGGAAGACATTCAGACGCGTAATAGTCCTTCCAACCGCGGCAATTTCCTGTATTATATTTTCAAAAAATACCAGAACACGGATGCTGGCCGCCACCTGTGGGAAAAACAGTTGGCTTTTGAGCGTGAACATGGCATCACCCGCATTTCCAGCACCCATTCTTTTGATGTGGAAGCTCAGGTGATTGATCTGGCGAAGCTTGATCCGGAGAAGATGGATTTCCGCCTGAAACAGAAAGATTGGTCTTTTTTGAGCCGTTCGGATGCTGTCATTCTTAATATTGATTATCCTCTGGGGATGTCAGCCTATAATATTTTGAGCAAAGTAGCCGAGCAGGTGGGATCGATTGAAGGTGTATACATTATGGGTAAGGCGGCTTCGTTAAATGGCAAACGCGGGGACGTGATGGTGCCTACGGTTGTGCAGGATGAGCATTCGCATAATACCTATATGTTCCGTAATACCTTCTCGGCGGCAGAGGTCAGCCCGTATCTGGTGTATGGTACGGTGCTGGATAATCAGAAGGCAGTTACCGTTTTGGGAACCTTCCTGCAGAACAAACGTGTGATGGATGTCATCTACCGCGAGAGTTATACCGATATTGAAATGGAGGGCGGGCCGTATCTCTCGGCGATGTATGAAATGTACCGCCCGAAGCGGCATCCAACCAATGAGATCGTCAGCCTGCACCGCGTACCGTTTGATATTGGCCTGGTGCATTACGCTTCGGACACGCCGATGAGCAAGGGCGAAAACCTGGGTGCTGGTACATTGTCCTATTATGGGATGGATTCTACGTATGCTGTTTCTATTGCGGTGATGCGGCGTATTTTTGAGCAGGAACACCGGCGCCTGGAACGGGAGTCAGACTGCCAGGAAACATTTAAAGAATAGGAGAATAAAAATGATTGTACATACCATTGAACCTGAAAGCATTCCCGAGGTGAGCTGGATCACCCGCCCGTGGGGAAATGAAGAGCAGTACGCCAAGAACATTACCACCACGGCGACCCTGATGATCGTCAAACCCAATCAACGCTTGAGTCTGCAAGCGCATTCCAAACGGGGAGAATTATGGATCGCTTTTGATGATGGCGCCTTGATCCTGCTGGGGTGGGATGAGGATCATTTGCAGGAGTTTTATCCCAAAGCGGGCGACAAGATCTGGATCCCGGCCAACTGTTTGCACCGTCTGTGCAGCACCGGCCCGGAAGTGCGCGTGCTGGAAGTGGCCTTCGGCGAATGGGAACAGGCGGATATCAAGCGTTATGCGGATGACTACGGCCGCCCGGCTGAAGGGGAGTAGAGGATAAATAACAACCTCCCGCACGCGGGAGGTTGTTGATTCACGATCGATTTTTCCTAGAGCATTTCCAGTTGTTCTTTGAGCTTGGCGGCTGTCTCTTCAAATGTCGCCAGCTTCTGGCGTTCTTTTTCGACAACTTCAGGCGGGGCTTTCTGGGCGAAGGGACTTTTGAGCAGGCCGTTGAGGCGTTTGATCTGGCCCTGCACTTCCGTTAGTTCTTTTTCCATGCGCTCTTTTTCTTCGGTGTTATCCACAAAGTCGGCCAGCGGGAGGAAGATTTCTACGCCGTTCACGACCAGTGAAACCTGGCCTTGCGGTTTTTCTTCCATGTTTTCCACGATACTCAATTGTTCTTCATCCAGATGGGCGAGGAAGGCGATTGCGCTGGATTGAGCGGCAAGCGCGGCGCAGTTCTCTCCGGCGATAATGATGGCCGGCAGGCGTAGCCCGGGTTTGATGCTTTTCTCGGCGCGCAGGTTGCGGATGGAACGCACGATCTCCATGAAGAGGGTGAAGTCTGCCACTTTGGCATCTTCCCAGGCTTCTTCGGGACGGTCCTGCGGCCAGCGGGCCAGGATGAGGGCTTCTTCCCAGCCGTTTTGCGGGCCAAGATGTTCCGAGTGTTCCTGGGCGGCTTCCTTGAGGTGACCCCACAGCTCTTCGGTGACGAAGGGGGTGAAGGGGTGCAGCAGGCGCAGGCAGTTATCCAGCACGCGCACCAGGGTCTGGGCGGTGTAGAAAGCGCGGTCACCGCCTTCGGCGATTTGCAGCTTGGAGATTTCCAGATACCAGTCGGCAAACTCGCTCCAGAAGAAATCATAGATCTGGCGGCCGGCTTCGCCGTATTGATGCGACTGGAAGAGGCGTTCCACTTCGCGGATGAGGCGCTGCAGGCGCGCTTCGATCCAGGAGTCTGCCAAAGTCCACTGCGGCTCGCCAAGCGGTGCGGCAGGGGCTTTCTGCAGGGAGCCGATCACAAAGCGGCCGGCGTTCCAGATCTTGTTGGTGAAGTTGCGGTTGCCTTCCACTTTCTTGACCGAGAGGTTCATGTCCTTGCCGGGGGTGGAGCCAACCAGCAGGGTGAAGCGCAGGGCATCTGTGCCCATTTCGTCCATCACGATCAGCGGGTCGATGACATTGCCTTTGGTCTTGCTCATCTTTTGGCCGTGTTCATCGCGGATCAGGCCGTGCAGGTAGACGGTATCGAAGGGCACTTCGCCGGTGAATTCGATGCCCATCATGATCATGCGTGCCACCCAGAAGAAGAGGATGTCATAGCCGGTTTCCATGGTGGAAGTGGGGTAGAAATATTTGAGGTCGGCAGTTTCTTCCGGCCAGCCGAGAGTTGAGAAGGGCCACAATCCAGAGGAGAACCACGTGTCCAGCACATCGGGATCCTGCTGGATGTTCCTGCTGCCGCATTCGGCACATTCTGTGGCGTCTTCGCGCGAGGCGAACTGCGCGCCGCAGTCATCACAGTACCAGACCGGGATGCGGTGTCCCCACCATAGCTGACGGCTGATGCACCAGTCCTGGATATTTTCCATCCAGTTGTAATACACTTTGGTGAAATGATCCGGGACGATGGTGATGCGCCCGTCGCGCACGGCTTGCAGGGCGGCGTCTGCCAGCGGTTTGATGGTCACGAACCACTGGGTGGAGATCATCGGTTCGATGATCTCACCGCCGCGCTGGGAGCGGGGCACGCTCATCTGGTAGTCCTGTTCCTTGATCACCAGACCGGCTTCCTTCATATCGTTCCAGATATTCTTGCGGCATTCAAAACGATCCTGACCGGCGTATGGGCCGCCATTCTCGTTGATGCGGGCGGTCTTGGTCATGATGCTGATCAGCTGCAGATTGTGTTTTTCGCCAATCTCATAGTCGTGCGGGTCGTGGGCGGGGGTGATCTTCAACGCGCCAGTTCCAAATG
Organism: uncultured Anaerolineaceae bacterium; assembly: GCA_964447155.1. GTDB lineage: Bacteria > Chloroflexota > Anaerolineae > Anaerolineales > Anaerolineaceae > SMBSF63. The sequence goes on along the minus strand of CAYURM010000029.1, from coordinate 4,562 downwards.
CCATGTCGACATATTCATCGGCGATGATCGGCACTTCACGGTTGAGTATCGGCACAAGGGCTTTCTTGCCTACGAATTTCTTGTAGCGGTCGTCGTCGGGGTGCACGGCCACGGCGGTATCGCCGAGGATGGTTTCAGGGCGGGTGGTGGCAACAGACAGGTAATCACCGGAGCCGTCGGCCAGCATATATTTGAAAAAGTAAAGCTTGCCAGACTCGTCGGAGTATTCCACCTCCAGGTCGGAGACGGCGGTTTGCAGGCCGGGCGACCAGTTGATCAGGCGCGGACCGCGGTAGATGAGACCCTTTTCGTATAGCCGAACAAAGGCTTCGCGCACGGCGGCAGAGAGCTGCTCGTCAAGGGTGAAGTGTTCGTAGCGCCAGTCGCAGGAAGCGCCCATGCGGCGGATCTGGCTGGTGATGTGCCCGCCGTATTCTTCTTTCCAGGCCCAGGTGCGCTCCAGGAAGGCTTCCCGTCCCATTTCTTCGCGGTTCAGGCCTTCTGCCAGCAGGGAACGTTCCACCAGAAGCTGGGTGGCGATGCCGGCATGGTCCACGCCTGGCACCCACAGGCTGGGGATGCCCTTCATGCGGTGGTAGCGGATCATCAAGTCTTCCATCGCCACAAACATGGCGTGGCCGAGGTGCAGCTTGCCGGTCACGTTGGCGGGCGGAATCGAGACGACAAAGGGTTTGATGTTGGGGTCAAAGCCTGGTTTGTCGGGGGCATTGGTGGGCTGGAAGTAGCCGTTTTCTTCCCACCACTGGTACAGGCGCTGCTCGGTGGCAGCAAAGTCATAAGTCTTCGGGAGTTCTTTGGTTGTCATTCTTACCTCCATTGATTCGTTGATCAATAATGATTGCTGTGTGTTTTGCCCTCTCCCCCCATCCCCCTCTCCCATGGGGCTGGGAGAGGGGGTGCCGAAGGCGGAGGTGAGGGTTAAGTGTCGTTTAAACAAATAAACGCATCCGTCCGTGAGGACGAAAGCGTTTGGCTTCCGCGGTACCACCTCTGTTCACCGGTTGTCCGGTGCACTTGTCCCTGGACTTTGCCGGGCAGCATCCAGGCTTCGCTGTAACGGGCTTTCCCGTGCCGGTCTAATTTCCCGTGAGGGGGATTTCTTCGGCAGCTTTGCCAGACGACTTCAACCGTGCATTTCCTGGGGAGGCTCTCAGTCAAGGCACTCCTTCTCTGTCAGGCTGCGGACGGCCTACTGCTTCTGGCTGCGTATATCAGATTGCTCTGATTATACAAAGGATGGGGGGATGTGTCAATCATGGGGAGAGGGTTTGGAAGGCAGCGGGGCGGACAGGTCGGGAGACCTGTCCCTACAATTTTGGTAAGGAAGATTTGTTGGCAGGCAGAAAAATAAGCGGGGTCAATCAAAAAATGTGGCTGTGCCCCATGTCCGGGGGCACAGCCAGTCAAAAAAAGGAGAGAGTTCCGGGATGCTTTATTCGAAACTTTTGTGTACCTGTAAGCGATTACAGGTAACGACTGAAGTCGTTACTACAATTAGGTTGCAGGTCGAAGTGGGTTCCGCGGACACGTATCCTTCGGCTCACCCTTTCGGGTACGATGTCGACAAGCTCAGCCTACGCTCAAACGTGCCCTGAGCTTGTCGAAGCCGAAGCGGCGCTTGCAACCCTGTACCTTTCGACCCCAAAGAGGCAGGTGCAGGCTCAGGGTGCAGCAGATCAGTGCAGCACCTTGCTCAGGAAGAGTTTGGTGCGTTCTTCGGTCGGGTTTTCAAAGAGCACATCCGGTGCGGCTTCTTCGATGATCTGCCCGCCATCCATCAGGATGGCGCGGTCGGCGGCGGCGCGGGCAAAGCCGATCTCATGCGAGACGACGACCATGGTCATGCCCTCTTTGGCAAGGGCCTGCATCACATCCAGCACTTCCTGGATCATTTCCGGGTCGAGGGCGCTGGTGGGTTCGTCAAAGAGCATGATCTTGGGGTTCATTGCCAGGGCGCGGGCGATGGCCACACGCTGCTGCTGACCGCCGGAAAGCTGGATGGGAAAGACGTCAGCTTTTTCCGAGATGCCCACCTTTTCCAGCAGGGCGCGGGCGGTTTCTTCCGCTTCTTTCCGGGGGCGGTGGCGCACCACGCGCTGGGCGAGGATGATATTGTCCAGTACACTCAGGTGGGGAAAGAGATTGAATTGCTGGAAGACCATGCCTACTTCACGGCGTACGGCGTGAATGTTTTCAGCCTCGGTCAGGGGGATGCCGTCCACCACGATCGTGCCGTGGTCATATTTTTCCAGGCGGTTGATGCAGCGCAGCAGGGTAGATTTGCCAGATCCGGAAGGTCCAATGATAACCACCACTTCCCCGCGCTGCACGTCCAGGTTAACGCCCCGCAGGGCGTGGGTTTCCTCGTCGAAGGATTTATAGATGTTTTCGATATGAATGATCGGCTGTTCCATGGCTTACCTTTCGTTTTGGGTCTTGCGTTCAATATAGGCCACGATGCGCGCCGCAAAGAGGGTCATTACCAGATACAGTAAAGCGATCATCGTCCAGGTTTGCACGGGGATGAAGTGGGTGGACATGAATTCCCGGCCGCGACGGGTCATATCCGTGACGGCGACCACGCTGACCAGGGAAGAGTCTTTCAGCAGGGAAATGAATTCGTTGCCGACCGGCGGCATGATCAGACGGATGGCCTGCGGCAAAATGACATAGCGCATGGCCTGAAAGCGGTTCATGCCCAGGCTGAGGGCAGCTTCCATTTGTCCTTTGGGGATGCCCTGGATGCCGGCGCGGTAGATCTCGCTCATATAAGCCGAGTAACACACGGTCATACCCAGAATGGCCATCCCCAGCGGGTTGGCGAGGTAGTTACCGAAGGCAGAGATGCCCAGCCAGATGCCGATTTGCTGCACGATGGAAGGAAATGCAAAATACCAGAAGATGAGCTGTACCAGCAGGGGAATGCCGCGGACGATCTCGGTGAAGATGGTTGCCATGAGCCGCAGAACGGTGGAATGAGACAGACGCCCCAGGGCAACGATCAAACCGAGGAAGAGCATCAGGATGAAGCTGAGCACGGTGGTGATGACGGTGGTGCCGATACCGTCCCGGATGAAAATGACGATCTGGGCGTACGGATCGGGGATGAAGAATACCATGAACAGCACCAGGGCGGCCACTGCGGCAAACAATCCCCACCAGGGATCAATGTTCTTTGACATCCAGTTATTGGTGGGCAGCGGGTAGAAATGGTCGCTGAGACTGACAGGTTGGTTCTTGTTAGGTCGGGTCATAAAGCGTTATGCTGCCTTTCTGTTTTCAAAGTGGATGAGTGCGGTGCGCAACGCACCGCACTCATCGGGCACTAAAAGAGTTGTGTTTTACTGAAGCCATTCCGCTTCGAGTTCAGGGATCAAGCCTTCGGACATGACGGCATTCAGGCCCGCGTTGATCTGCTCGAGAAGTTCGCTGTTCTGGTTGCAGACGGCGATGCCATAGGATTCGTCGGTGAAGACTTCACCCACGTTGACCAGCTGCCCGTCGCTTTGACCGACAAAGCTGAGCGCGGTGGGATAGTCGGCCACTACGGCATCAATCTGGCCGTTGATCAAGTCGAGATACGCCAGGTCGACGGTGTCGTAGGTTTTGAGTTCGCCGCCATAGGTTTCGATTTCCATTGAGCCAGTGGTGCCGATCTGGGCGCCAACCGTCAGGCCAGCCAGGTCATCCGGGCCGGTGATGGTGGTGTTGCCCGCAGCGACGGTCACGATCTGTCCGGCGTTGATGTAGGGGTCGGAGAAGAGCATCGTCTCTGCGCGCTCGGCGGTGATGGTGACGGCTGAAATGGCAGCATCGTATTGACATTGGGAAACGCCGGCGAGAAGGGCATCCCATTCGACAGGGATGATCTCAATTTCAATGCCCTGGTCAGCGGCGATGGCAGTGATCAGGTCAATGTCGAAGCCGACGATCTCTTTGCTGTCTTCGTCAACGTATTCGAAAGGCGGCCAGGTGGCGTCGGTGGCGATGCGGACGGTTTCGGTTCTTGGGCTGCAACCAGCCAGGGCCAGGCTCAAAACGATAAGTGCTGCGGTCCAAATATACAGTCTGTGAGTTCTCATTTTATTCTCCAAATAAAGTGTTCAGGGTACGATGTGAGCATTTGCTCCGATATACAGGATTTTCAGGGTTATGCCATGCGTCTTCTTGATCCACCTCCTTGTAAACAAAAAGACCTTCCCAGTGGGAAGGCCTTGCATGTGCTGAGAGGATATGACTATCCGTTATTCTTTAAGCACCACAAACCGCTCCTCCTGGGGGGAAGGTCGGGAATTGCTTCTTGGTGCGCTTGGCGAATAACTGAATGTTGATCATATTGCCCCCAGTTTTACACGAATTTGGAGTCAGTGTCAAGCGAAAAGTGGAAAATTGGTGGAAATAGGATGGTTTTGGGGGCGAAAGCCTTTCTTTTTGGCAGGAAAGGGAACGGTCAGCCAGGGATCAGGGAGATGATTTTCTACAACATTTAGTACTCCCGTGAGGTGTTTATCCATGCAAGTGCGGGAGAAATGTTCTATAAT
>CAYURM010000028.1:0-48399 GCA_964447155.1 uncultured Anaerolineaceae bacterium | reverse complement strand
TCCTGGTACATCTTGGGTGAATATCATTGGTACATTATAGGGTGATCAGTGACAGTATTCCGACCGCACCAATCTTACCCACTCTCATCAATCGCCCTGGCGCAAAACTCCTGCCAGGCATCCACAAAATCATAAGTGGTGTAGAATTCCGTGCTGAAGGCGCCCCAGGCATTCCGCTCGATAGCGATGTTCACTTCGCGCAGTCTGGCGGCGGGCACCTTAAGGGTCACGACGTGTCCAATACCCATCATCACATACCAGCCAGCCGTAGGTGTGGTCACGCTCGCTGCGCGTGACCGCACCAAATTTTCCTCCCACGCTATCACCCACGCTAGCTTCTCTGACAACGCCTCTATGTAAACCAGCCCCCTTGCTCAAGGGGGCTGGTTTTTGAGAAGGGTGAAAATCTACAGCGTGTGCAGGTTCCAGTGCTCGTCGAAGTAGTAAATATTTTCCCGCTTGAAGGCGATAGATCCCCCGAGAAGCCGGATGTGGGGCTCCAGCGTAAAGGCTGTGCCGATTTCTTCAAAAGTAGCGGTGCTGCCGCGTTCGATATACGTGCGGTCCTTCTCGTCCATGTTCACTGAGTGGCCGATATTCCCGTGGACATCCAGGTTTTCGTAACCCAGCGCTGTGATCTCTTCATTGATCTTGAAGTACAGCTCCTCATAGCTCATTTGCGGGGTCCACATCTCTTTCATTTTGTTGTGCAAATAGAATTCGGTTTCGAGACCCTTGCGGAACAGAGCGCTTTGAGGATTGTCCTCTTCAGCAACACGCCCGTTTTCAACGAATATGGTGCGTGCATAGTCGCCCCAATAGCCGTCGAAGGTGGGTGTCAAATCGATGGTGACCACATCATTTTCTGCGACCTTGTTTTCCTCGCTCGCGAAATACTTGACGCCCGGCATAGATTCTATGGAACGTTTTCCAAGCAGCACCAGGGCCCCTTTTCCGTGATACCAAAAGGAAGTTGAACCCTTTGCGATCATCAGCTCAAATGCTTTCGTCTCAATTTCCTTTTCACTCATCCCAACTTTGATAAAGTGGTGAAGTTCGCTCATCGTTTCCCGAGCAATGTTTTGCGCGATTTGATTCTTTTTCAAAATCTGCCTCCAGTGGCTGCAATGAAATGACTGCGGTTACAGAGGGTATTATAAACCGCCTGGGATTGCAGTGCGTAAAGGATGCCTGGGCTGAAACGCTGCCCGTAACCTGCCCGGCAGCGTTTTCTTTTTTATCAGCTGGTATCTTCCATCGCCTTGCCGCGAAACGCCTGCCAGGCAGGGAAACCCTATATGCCAACCTGTTTAAAAAGAAGCCGGCTGCCCCAACCAGGCAGCCGGCTTTTCATCTTATGCTGTGTTTACTTCTGGAGGATCGGATCCCGGCCCAGGCCGGAATGATATCTGCGGTACTGCCGTGGAACGGCGCTGCCGCCTTCCCACACCACCCGCCGAAAATCATCGGGATCGGTATTCCGTTCTGAGTTGATCAACAACACATGTGAATCAGGCCCCAGCCCCAGTTTGTCACGCAGCGGCACTAATTCAGGCAATTGCATGATGAAGATCAACGCTCCCAAAGTCACCGCGCCGGATTCTCCCGAAACAATGAAGGGGTCCCCCGCCAACGGAATGCCATACACCCGCATGCCCTTGGCGGCCACGTAATCCGGGCATTTCAGGAAAGCGTCCGTCGTATCCTGCAGGATTTCCCATGCCTGCGGATTGGGCTCGCCGCATGCCAAACCGGCCATGATCGTATCCAGATCACCGCCAATCGTGTGCGGCTGACCGTCAGCTACCTCGGCAGAATGGTACAGACACGCCGCCAGTTCCGGTTCTACCACGACCGAAGTCGGCCGTTCTGTGCCAAACAGATTGGCGTAATACCCGATCGTGGCTGCTGCCAGCGAACCCACCCCGGCCTGCACAAACAGGTGGGTCGGGCGGATCAAACCCTGCGCCGCCAACTGCTCCTGTGTCTCGGCAAACATGGTCGCATAGCCCTGGATCACCCAGCGCGGAATGTCCTGATACCCTTCCCACGCCGTATCCGCAATCACCTGCCAGCCATTGCGCTGCGCATCCTCTGTCACCTGACGAACGGCATCATCATAATTGCCATCCACCACGACTACTTCGGCGCCATTGCTGCGGATCGCTTCAATGCGTGCCTCAGACGTCAATTTATGCACATAGATGTACGAGCGAAAGCCCAGTTGAGTCGCCGACCAGGCCACGCCCCGCCCATGATTCCCGTCTGTGGCGGCGGCAAAAACGATATCACCCAGTTTGGCTTTCGTTTCTGGCGAAGTCAATTCTTCATAGGTCAACTCTTTGTCCAGCATACCCAGTCGCTCGCGAATTGCCTGATAAATGGCGAACGACCCGCCCAACACCTTGAAAGACCCCAGCCGCAGCCGGTTGGATTCATCCTTTACCCAGATACCGCCCAGGCCCAATTTGGCAGCCAAATGAGGCAGGTTCTTCAAGGGGCTTATCTTGTAGCCAGGAATCTGTTGGTGAAAATCACGGGCAGTCTTCGTAATTCCCTTTGGGAACATCTGGCGTACGTAAGGACTGACTTTTCCTTGCAACACCTTGGTATTCTCAATCCATTCAACAGGTTTTGGTTCTGTCATCATCTCCACATCCTTCTATGTATATGGTTTTCGCCATCAAAAATGATGGCGATTTAATTGTCAGACAATTAAGTCTATTATACCACTACTCAGGTTGTCTGACAAACCATTTTGACGTTCTTCTCAACTTGCAATCCACAATCCTCAATCTTGCATTACAATAAAATCATGGAAGTGATCCTCACCCACGAACAGGCGGATTTTGATGCCATCGCCGCAATGCTTGGCTTTCACCTGCATCACCCCGCCGCCACGCCCGTGCTGCCCCTCAGCCTGAATCTTAACGTTCAGGATTTCCTGAAACAGTACCGCGGCGCGCTGCCCTTTGTCCGCCGTCAGGATCTGGACAAAGAGCCGATTGAACGCGCCTGGCTGGTTGACACCCAATCCCTGAACACCATCAAGGGCATGCATCCCGCTACCAGGGTGCGCGTGCTGGATCACCATGATCTGCGCCCCAACCGCCCTGCTGACTGGGAAATTGAAATCGATCCGGTGGGCGCATGTACCACTCTACTGGTCGAGAAATTGCAGGCCGCCCAGGCGGAACTGACCACCATCCAGGCCACCCTGCTCTTGCTGGGCATCTACGAAGATACCGGCTCGATGACCTACGTCCACACCACCACGCGGGACGTCCATGCCGTTGCCTGGCTGCTGGAAAACGGCGCCAGCCTGCGCATCGCCAACCGCTTCCTCAATACACCCCTCTCCGCGCAGCAAATCACGCTCTACGATCACCTGCTCAAAAACACGCGCAGCCTGCATCTGCACGGACAGCAAATGATCATCGCCTGTGCAGACGCCAGCACCATGACGGATGAGATCTCCAGCATAGCTCACAAACTGCGCGACCTGCTTGCCCCCGATGCCCTCTTTCTCGTTGTACAAACCGCCGCCGGCATACGAATTGTCGCCCGCTCCACCAGTGACCAGATCAATGTGTCCGAGATCGCTGCGCATTTTGGCGGCGGCGGGCACGAACGCGCTGCGGCCGCCCTGATTCGCTCCGACGAACAACAGGAAAAAGGCCTGACGCTCGAAACCCTGTGCAATGATCTGCAAAACGTGATCGAGCAATTCATCTCCCCGCCCGTCACGGTCAGCGAATTGATGTCCACCGGCCCCACCGTGCTTTCCCCGGATACGCCCGTCGAAGAAGCAGCCCAGATCATGCAGCGCTACGGCTATGAAGGCTACCCGGTGATTCAAAGAGGGAAAATCATTGGCCTGCTTACCCGCCGCGCCGTAGACCGCGCCCTGGCCCACAAACTGGATCTGACTGCGGGCAGCCTGATGGAAGCCGGCGAGGTCTCCGTCACCCCCCAAGATTCCCTGCAGCACTTGCAGCGCGTGATGCAGAAAACCGGCTGGGGGCAGATCCCCGTCGTCAACCCTGCCGGAAGCATCATTGGCATCGTCACCCGAACAGACCTGCTCAAAATGATCACTGGCGAAGGCGCCCCCCGCAGCCAGCAGCAAAACCTGACCGCCGACCTGGAAAGAGCCCTGCCCGCTGCCCACCTGGCTTTGATTAAAATGATCGCTGGCTATGCGCATGAAAGAAATACCCCGGCCTATATCGTCGGCGGCTTTGTGCGCGATTTGATCCTCAAGCGCCCCAGCCTTGATTTCGATATCGTCATTGAAGGCAACGCCATCGAGGTCTGTGAAGCCATCGCCGCTGATCTTGGCGGCAAAATAACCAGCCACAGCCGTTTTGGTACCGCCAAATGGCGCATTGGCACCATCCGCGAAGCCCTGGCAAAAAAGCTTTCCACCGAGACTGCCCCGATTGAAGCCGCCAATCTGCCCGCCAGCCTCGACTTCATCAGCTCACGTACCGAATTTTATGACTATCCCACTGCGCTGCCCACCGTGGAGCGCAGCGGCATCAAGCTGGATCTGCACCGCCGCGATTTCACCATCAACACCCTCGCCCTGCGGTTGGACGGCAGCCATTTCGGCGACCTCTACGATCACTGGGGCGGCCTGCATGACCTGCAGCGCGGCCTGGTGCGCGTCCTCCATTCTCTCTCCTTTGTGGACGACCCCACCCGGATGCTGCGTGCCGTACGGTTTGAGCAGCGCTTCGGCTTCCATATCGAACCCCGCACGCTGGAGCTGATCCAGGAAGCCCGTGAAATGCTTGCCACCATCACCGGACAGCGCATTGAACACGAACTGGATCTGGTCTTCTCCGAAGCCGCACCGCAGCACATTCTGGCCCGCCTGGAAGAACTCAACCTGCTTTCTGCCATCCATCCAGGCCTGGGCTGGACTGCCGGGCAGGCCGCCTCATTGCAAAAAGTGCTGACATCCACGCCCGCCGAAGAATGGCACCTGCCGGACGCGATCAACGGCTCTTCCCGCCGGGTCTGCCTGGGCTATTTATCCTGGTTGAATCAATACAGGACACAAGACATCAAGCAGATTGCCAAACGCCTGCGCTTCTCAAAAACCATGCTGAAAGTACTGCTGGATACCGCCCGGCTTGCGAAGGAATTCTCTTCGTTAAAAGAAAAACGCCCCAGCCAGATCACCTGCCGGCTGGATCGTATGGATGATATTGTCCTGTACTTTTTATTCATCACCACCGAAGATGAAACCCTGCGGGATATCCTCCTGCAATACAAGCGCGTCTGGCAGCACATGCGGCCTGCCGCCAATGGCAACACCCTGCGCGAGATGAACATCCCCCCCGGACCCCTCTACGCGCGCGTCCTCACCGCACTGCGCACCGCCTGGCTGGATGGGGAAATTCAATCCGCTGATGAAGAACAAGCATTGTTGAAACAATTGCTTGCCAGGGAAGGATAACACCCTGATGACGGAAACCTGCTGCGATCCCGCAGCCATCACCACTGACCCTGACTGGCTTTCACAAGTCATCATCCGAAAAATCACCAAAAATGACCTGCCCGCTCTGGAGTGGGATGGCGAATACCGCCATCTGCGCCGGGTATATGCTTTTTCCTATCAGGCACAGGCATCCGGCAGGGTCGTCATCTGGGTGGCCGAACTCCCCGGTGCCGGTATCATTGGGCAAATTTTCCTGCAATTGCTCTCTGACCGTTTGGAGCTGGCAGACGGCATCAACCGCGCCCACATCTACTCCTTCCGCATCAAGCCCCCTTATCGCAGCTCCGGTCTTGGATCGCTTATGCTAAAGAAAGCAGAAACTTTTCTAAAGGATAACGCTTTCCGCTGCGTAACCTTGAATGTTGCTAAAAACAACCACCTGGCGCAGCGCCTCTACAAGCGGCAGGGCTATCAAATCATCAGCCACGAATCAGGACGCTGGTCCTTCCCGGACGATGAAGGCGTCTGGCACGACGTGGAAGAACCAGCCTGGCGCATGCAAAAACCTCTCGACTGATCTTCTAGCGCAACGCATTCAATAAAGCCGCATCCCGCAGCCCTTCTTCGAAGACTTCTTTTGCATCGTTCAGCAAAAACCACAGATTAAGTACTTCTCCATCCTGCGAGAACTCAACCCCAACATACCCTGTTTGTGTGCCGGGAAAAGAATCTTCCGGCAAATCGGTCAGCGTTCGAATGATCTGCGCCAGCAGCCGGCCCAGCGAATCCTGATCTTCCATATCCAGCACAGTCATGCGCACATACACATCGGTCTGTAAAATCGAAAATCCGCCGACAGTATTTTTGGTGTCCACATTGATACACCGTTCACCGTAGGCCTCCGCCCACACCTCGGCACGGCCCAGGCTGTTATTCCTGAAAGCCACCTGCACCAGCGCAGTCTCTTCCGGCAAAGGCTGGGTATCCCAAACATAGGCGCAGGGTATGCCAGTTTCGTTCAAATCCACGGTCTCAGGCATCGGGGTCTCTGAGAGCGCCGCCGGCAGCCTGGCCGCCATCGTCTGCGTACGCTGCGCAGCCAGGGTGGCGGCTGGTTCATCCAGCGCCGGGTAGACTTCCGGCAGCCCGCTGTCCAGAAACAGTGTCGCCGTTCTGCATCCCGTGGCAAGGATGAAGGCAAACCCAATCATGATCCCGCGCAGCCTGTTGTGCATACCACCTCCATTTTCCACCAAAAAATCTGATTGCTTCCTGCCTATATGATATGAGAAGAATGGGATTTCGTCAAAAGAATTTTTCTCTTCATTTACCGTTTCCTGGTATTTTGTATGAGAAATGATACAGCACGCTTCCTGAAAATTACGCCTTCTTCCTTTAAACTCCAAACTCCAAAAAACTTTGACAGAAACGGCTTCATAATTTACAATATTATTTCTGGGTTTACACAGATTTGCCATCTCACAAACGTAAGGATCCTTATTCTAATGAAAGAGTACACATCAAATTCAATCCGCAATGTCGCATTAGTTTCTCACAGCAGCGCTGGTAAAACCATGCTGGCCGAAGCCTGCCTGCATTTTGCTGGTGTCACAACCAGACTTGGAAAGATTGAAGACGGCACGACCGTTTCTGACTTTGACGATGAAGAAAGCCGGCGCGGTATCTCGGTCTACACTTCTGTTTTACCGGTTGAGTACAAGAATGCCAAGATCAACCTGCTCGACACCCCGGGCTACACCGATTTCGTCGGCGAAATGATCTCGGCCTTGCGCGTTGCGGACAGTGCGCTCGTCCTCGTTGACGCTGTCTCAGGCGTGGAGGTAGGTACGGAAGTCGCATGGGATTATTGCGACCAATTCAACCTGCCGCGCTGCGTCGTCATCAACAAAATGAATCGTGAAAACGCAGACTTCAAAAAAGCCCTGGCCTCCATCGAGAACTTCTCCGACAAGCGCATGCTTCCCATCCAGCTTCCCTGGGGCGAAAAACATGACTTCACCGGTGTGATTGACCTGCTTTCGATGAAAGCCTACAAAGGCGATGGCAGCGAAGCTGTTGAAATTCCTGCCGAATACAAAGAGGAAGCAGATGCCGGCCACATGACGTTGGTAGAAGCTGCCGCTGAAGGCACAGATGAATTGATGGAAAAATACTTCGAAGTAGGCGACCTGACCGGCGACGAGATTCAAACGGGTCTGCGCAACGCCATCCTCGAAGGCGCTTTCGTGCCCGTCTTCGTTTCCGCTGGTGCAGCAGAAATCGGCATTGCCCCTTTGCTCAATGCCATTGTCGGACTGCTCCCCTCCCCCGCCGACATGCCTGCGGTTGAAGCACAAGGCGCTGCCGGCGTGGAAGAACTGACTGCCTCTGATGCAGGCCCCCTGGCGATGTATGTGTGGAAAACCACCGCTGATCCTTTTGTTGGCAAACAAACTTTCTTCCGTGTGCAGTCCGGTCTCCTTACCAGCGACATCCGCCTGTGGAATCCGGCCAAAGAAACAGAAGAACGAATTGGTTCCATCTATATTGCCCGCGGCAAAGAAATGATCGGCATCAAGAACATCCATGCTGGCGACATCGGCACCGTGCCCAAGCTGAACGACACCGCCACCGGCGACACCCTGTGTGACAAGGGACACCCCTTGATCCTTCCCAAACCTGAATACCCCCACGCCCTGTATCGCGTTGCCATTCACCCCAAAACCCAGGCCGACTCGACCAAGATCAGCCCCTCACTGACCCGTCTGTGCGAAGAAGATATGACCCTCTCCTGGATGAACGACCCGGCCACCCGCCAGACCGTGCTGCAAGGCATGGGCGACCAGCATATCGATGTCGCTATTCGGCGTGCCCAAAACAAGTTGCAAGTCAGCCTGGAAACCGAGCTGCCCAAAGTACCTTATCGCGAAGCGATCCGCGGTGAGGGCGACGCCCGCTACCGTCACAAGAAACAATCCGGCGGCTCCGGCCAGTTTGGTGAAGTGGCCTTGCGCGTTTCCCCCAGCGAGGAAGACTTTGAATTCAAGAATGACATCTTCGGTGGTTCTATCTCCTCCAGCTATCTGCCGGCCATTGAAAAAGGCATCCGCAATACGATGAAAGATGGTATTCTGGCCGGCTATCCGATCAACAACGTCAAGGTTTCCGTTTATGACGGTAAAGAACATCCCGTCGATTCCAAACCTGTAGCCTTTGAAATCGCCGGCCGCGGTGCTTTCAAACAGGCCTGCCTGCAAGCCGGCCCTATCCTGCTTGAACCGATCATGAACGTCCGCGTAACCGTCCCCGAAGAGAACATGGGCGACGTCATGGGCGATTTCAACTCCCGCCGCGGTCGTGTGCAAGGCATGGAAACGGAAAAAGGCCGCTCTGTGGTTACTGCTCAAGTCCCGCTGGCTGAAATGCAGCGCTACACCACCGAACTGCGCTCAATGACCGGCGGACGCGGCGTGTTCACCATGGAATTTGACCGCTACGACACTGTTCCTTCTCACGTTGCGGAAGGCATCATCGCCGCTGCCAAGAAGGAAGAAGAAGAGGAATAATTCTCTCCTCTTTTAGCAGAAAAAAGTATAATAAAGCTGGAAGGAGGCCTCCTTCCAGCTTTATTATTCAAATCCAATCGGCAGGTGGGTGACCCTATGTTTACACAAAATGAAGCATTTCTGGCAGAATTCTGGGACAATATGCTCTCCCGCGAGCCACAGAAAATCATTCAGTCTTTCAAACCGCTCAACCAGCACGACCGCCAGGTCGTCATTGATCATCTCAACCGTATGTTAGATGAGGTTGGCTGGCATTCCGAACAGCGCGATTCAGCCCAGGCAGCATTAAACGCTCTGGAAGAAATCTTTGTCGAACAAGAACGCCGGAAAGATCATAAGTAACCTCCAGGGGGGACGATGGAAGAGAAGTCGAAATCGCGCAAAAATCTGATCCTGGGAATCCTCGGATTCCTGTGGTTCCTGGGGATCATTCTCAGCTACTTCGTCAACCACAAGCCTTTTGACGCCCGGATCGCCTCCAGTCTGGCAATCGCATTCTGGCGTATAGTCCTGTGCGCCCTGTTGTTTGCCCTGTCGGGCGGATTGGGGCAATTTATTTACCAGCGCCTTCACTGGCAGCCTGACCTCCCGCCCATGACGATGATGGTGCTTTCCAGCAGTCTCGGACTGGGCATTATCGGTCTGCTTATTCTCATCACTGGCGCACTGATTGGCGTGCCCCCCTGGTACGTATGGCTGGGGATCATCTTGCTGGCTGCCATCTTGCTGCGCAGAGAGATCACATCCTGGGGAAAAGGGCTGACCGGCCTGCCCGTTCTCTGGCGGGCATCACGCCCGGCTGACAAGATGATCGGGTTCATGCTGTCACTGTTAATGCTTTGCACCCTTACCATCACCCTCGCCCCGCCTGTATATTTCGACTCCCTCGTCTCTCATCTCGTCATGCCGCAGGCCTACCTATACGATGGTCGGATCACCTACCTGCCCTGGCTTTTCATGTCCGGCATGCCGCAGATCGTCGAAATACTGTACCTGCCTCTCATGTCACTGGCCGGCGCACCTGCCGCCGCATTACTGGGCTGGATGACCAGCCTCCTGATCGCACTGGGACTGCTTGACTATTTGCAAAAACGCTTCTCCACCACTGCAGCCTGGGTAAGCCTGACGGCGCTGCTGTCTGGGTACTCCATGCTTGTCCTCTCCACCACCGCCTATGTCGAGTGGTTCAGTCTCTTTTTTGGTTTCGCAGCAATGGTCTGCCTTGATCAGTGGCGCCAGCACGAAAACCGTTTGTCCCTGATCCTGTGTGGAGTATTTACGGGCTTTGCTGTCAGCACCAAATATACCGCCGGCGTGATCGCCATCGCAGTGGCGGTCGCCCTGGCCTGGCACTGCTGGCAAACCGGCCGCAAGCTCATTCCAAACATGTTTGCGCTCATCCTGCCTGCCTTGCTTGTCTTCTCCCCCTGGTTAATCAAAAATATGGTCACCACTGGCAATCCCGCCTATCCACTCTTCTTTCCCTCTGGCACAATGACCGCCCTCCGCCAGGACGGATACCAGAGCCTCCCCCCCTGGGGAAACTGGAAAGATATTCTGTTTTTGCCCTTCCGCGCTACCTATCTGGGTTCGGAAAAAGGGCCTGGCTACGGCATGTCTATCGGGCCCCTCCTGCTGGCCCTGGGTGCGCTGGCTTTGATCGGCACAAGCAAACGGACAAAAGCACAGCGCATCACCCTGCAAAATGCCGCCGCCATCTCCATCTCCGGCATCATCATCTGGATCATTGGCAATCAAATGAGTGGATTCCTCCTCCAAAGCCGTTACTACTTCGTCCTCTTTCCTGCCTTTGTGGTGCTGGCCGCTGCCGGCTATGATGCCCTGGCAAATATCAAACTGCCCGCCATCCGCCTGGAACGCCTGATGCTGGCGCTTGTTTTGCTGGTGATCCTGTTGAGCCTGGTACACATCGCTACAGACACCTTCAAAAGCAGCGCCGCGCAAACCGTGCTGGGGCTGCAAACTGAAGAGGCCTACCTCACGCATGCCCTGGGCTGGTATTACCCGGTAATGGAGCATCTCTACCAGATGCCCGCCGAACACCATACGCTGCTCCTCTTTGAGCCGCGCAGCTTCTACTGCGGCGAGCGCTGCGCCCCTGACGAGATCATGGACCGCTGGAAACGCGACTGGACCACCTATCACGACAACCAAGCCATCAAAGCCGCCTGGCAAGCAGAAGGCTATACCCATTTCCTGCTCTACCAAAGCGGCGTGAATTTAATGCGCGAGTCCGGCGCGGTGCAATATGGCGAGGCAGAATGGCAAGCCCTTGATGATTTCCTGTCCTCATTCAATCCCCCGCTCAATTTCGACGGGGTCTATCTGCTGTACAAGCTAAACTGAAACACGCGCTCAGATGAAAAATTCATTCACATCATAAAAGGCTGTCACAAGAAACGTGACAGCCTTTTATGTACGGCAACTGTGCTCATTCATCTTCTTCTTTCTTTTCGGGAACCCGCAAGGAATAACTGCGCGGCATATTCATCACAAAGGGGCAGGCCTCCACGCCAGGGCAGCCAGTGCACCCTCCTGTGGAACAAATTACAGTTTCTTCTGTTTCCGCTTTCTCGTCATCATCCCGCAATTTACCGGTCTGCACCAGACAGGCGATCATTCCCTCCAATGCGCTGCGCTCTACCCACAGTTTTTTTGCAAGCTCATTCAGGTTAACGCCCGAATCGGCCTTCTCCAATTCCCTTAATAACTGCTTCAACATATCCAGCCTCTTTCAGAGAATAAAAATATCAAAACAGGGGCTGCCGTGAGACAGCCCCTGTTTCCCATGCTGCGTTATCCCAGGCCAAGCAGTTTTCCACCCTGGAAAACGATCAGCGCCACCACCCAGGCCAGCACAAACTGCCCCACCACGCTGAACCAGGTCCACTTGGCGCCCAGTTCCTGACGCATGGCAGCCACAGCCACCATACAGGGAGTATAGAGCAAGGTAAACACCATGAAACCAAAAGCAGCTAAAGCACCGTGCCCCCCACTGGAAGTCTCGAAAGCATCTTCCACAGCCAGCATCAGCCCCGTCGGCTCAGCTTCCTCTTCCCCTTCAAACAAGTCAATGCCGACGATCAATGGAACCGACTTGACCGTATCCCAGGCTGCGCCAAAAAAACTGGTAATAATCTCACCAATATCCTGGAAGAAAGTAGTTGATTCAGCCATCTCGTCTGTCACTTCTTCAACGTTATATACCTGCGCCATAGAACCTACCACCACTTCTTTCGCCACAAAACCTGTGATCAGGGAACCACTTGCCTGCCATTCGCCATAACCCAAAGGCTTAAATACAGGAGCGATGACACTGGATACGCCAGCGAATACGCTGTCATTCACATCAACGTCGGCGAAAGACCCCGTACCGCCAGCAGGCAGAGCCATCAAAAACCAGATGATCACGCTGGTAACCAGGATCAACGTCCAGGCCTTGCGCACAAAACTGCCAGTGCGTTCCCATACGTGAAACCAGATACCGCGGGCAGTAGGCATGCGATAAGGGGGCAATTCCATCACAAAGGGAGACTGATCTTTCCCTTTGAAAACCGTATTCTTCAAAACCATACCCAACAAAATCGCCACCACGATACCCAATACATACAAAGTGAAGATGATGCCGCCTGTATTCCTGGGAAAGAAAATGGAAGCAAAGAGAACATATACTGGCAAGCGCGCACCGCAGCTCATAAAGGGCACCAGCAAACCGGTCAGGATCCGGTCTTTTTCATTTTCCAGGGTACGGGTGGCATAAAGTGCCGGGACAGTACAGCCAAAACCGACGATCATCGGCAAAAAACTCTTGCCATGCAAACCCAGGGCATGCATCAAGCGATCCATCACAAAAGCAGCCCGCGCCATGTAACCAGAATCTTCAAGGATAGCCAAGGCCAGATAGAGGGACATCAATACCGGCACAAATACCAGCACACCACCCACACCGGCGATGACCCCATCCACAAAGAGGCTCTCTACCCAGGTGCCGCTCAGACCCAGCATGTTCAAAATAGCCACCACCCAATTTGTGATTGGTCCGCCAATCACACCATCCACCCAATCCAGGAAAGGGGCAGCCACATCGGTCGTGATCTTGAACACTGCCCACATCAAGGCCAAAAAGATGGGAATCCCCAATATACGATTGGTCACCACTTTATCGATCTTGTCCGACAGGTTTTCCCGTTCCTGGTGAGTGCGCTTCACAGTTTCTCGCACCAGCCCGTTGATATAACCATAGCGGCGGTCAGCGATCACGGTATCCATGTCATCACCATACACTTCAACAAGATGCGCTACACTTTTTTTGGCTTGCGACAATAAGGCCTCTGTATTTTCAAAGCCAGACATTTTCTCCAAAATATCTGCGTCCTCTTCCAGCAATTTGATCGCCAGCCAACGGGCATTGAAACGTTGTGCCATCGCATTGTTTTGTTCAACCAGCTGTTGAATGCGTACAATTTCATTTTCGACTTCTCTTCCATAATCAACCAGAGTAACACCTCTGGAATAGGCCATCGTGTGATTTAACATTTTTTCTCCCAAAATACCTGATTAAACCGCTGCTGTTTCAGCAATTGCTTGTTTCAACCCGTCCAGTCCCTCACCTTTGCTTGCCACAGTGGGAATCACCGGCACATTCAAGGCCCGTGACAAGCGCGGGACATCAATCTTAAAACCGCGCGATTCGGCCACATCGCTCATATTAAGAGCTATAACCACCTTGACGCCCATTTCCAGTACCTGCAATGCCAGATACAGGTTACGCTCCAGGTTAGCGGCATCAACCACGGTCACCACCATGTCCGGCTGCTCGTTGATCACATAATCCCGGGCAATCACTTCTTCCAGCGAATACGCCGTGAGACTGTAAGTACCGGGCAGATCAACTACCTTGTAATCGGTGTCCCCATACCGCCAGCTTCCCTCCTTCTTCTCTACCGTCTTGCCCGGCCAGTTGCCTACATGCTGTCTGGAACCTGTTAAAGCATTGAAAATCGTGCTTTTGCCGGTGTTAGGATTGCCTGCCAGGGCAATCGTGTATTGATTTGACATTAAAAATCTCCTTGGTATTAAAAAATATAAGAGCGAAGTTTGGCAATCAGCAAGGCTCAACCATGATCTTGTGCACAATGCCGCGCCCCAACGCCAGGCGGGAATCCTTTACTGCTATGATGATAGGCCCTTGGGTATCTCGCCGCAGCACGCGAATCATTAATCCATGCGTCAGACCAAGATCAATAAGCCGCTTACGAACATTCAATCCACCACAAAAAGAAACCACAGTCACATTCTGTCCAGCTTCAACCATTGCTAAAGGCATCATCTTCTCCTCGAATCAGTCCGCCAGTTCCACAATAATGTTCTTGGCTTCCGATTTACGCAGAGAGAGACTGTAGCCCTTCACCTCAAATTCAATTGGATCTCCCAGGGGCGCCACGCGCAGCACCCTCACCTCACTGCCGGGCACCAGGCCCATATCCATCATGCGCCGTTTGATTGGACCACTACTCTTCACGCTGACCACAATCCCGCGCTGACCTACTTTCAAATTATTCAGGGTTTGCTGTTGCACGATAATATTTGCGGATTGTTCCATTCTTTTATTCTCCTTAATGATTGGCTCTTCAACATCCTGAGCCATATTGATTTGACATGCCTGTGCTGCCATGACAACATTCTCTGGCAATTCAACAGAAGGATCCGCCTCAACAAAAATTGCTTGCGCCAATTCTGACATCACAGAAAGCACAGATTCTCCCATCTTGACCAGCACAGCCTCATCCGAAGAAGCCATCACCTGCAGCCATGCTCCCCGCTGAATGCCATTTTCGGATAAAAAATCTCGGGCTGCACCATCCAGGTCGCTGCGCAATACCCGCACCCTCTGACCAGCCAGGATTGCTGTCAGCTTTACAACCGGACGCACCTGAAGATTTTCCTCTCCCCTCGGAATAGGCTCTCCTAACGGATTGACAGAAGGGTATTCAAGAAAAGCATCCAACCGATCCGCAAGTGAATTGGCCGTATCATGCTCCAACTGACAGGCAATCTCATGCGCCTCTTCATAGGAAAACCCCAATTTATCCACCAGAAAAACTTCCCACAAACGATGACGCCGCAGAATGCGACAGGCGAACTGTTGCCCTTCTTCCGTCAACAAGACTCCTTTGTAGGGCCGGTAAATAACCAACCCTTGATCCTGCATTTTGCGGCACATTTCATTGACGGAGACAGGAGAAACTGAAAGAGCTTCAGCCAACACTGAAAGTGGCACGGGTTGATCATCCTTGCGTATCCGAATAATGGATACAAGATACATCTGCACACTCTCCGAAATTTCAGCCAGGTTCGTTTCCATTTTCAAGTTTACCTTATCATTATACGGTTTTATTTTTAGGCTGACCTTATAATACCATGCCCAATTTTGAACGTCAAGGAAAATGGGCAAGGTGACTTTACAATCCCGCTGGAAGAGTTCCAAAATTCATCATTACAAAAAATAAGAAGAGACTGCTCCGGCAAAATATTTTAAAACCAATAATTTTTCGTTGCGAGAAGATTCCCTCGATCGATCGCTTCACGGCTCTCCCCAATAACCTCCAAATGTTGATTTACCCATCTTTTGACTGCGTTCCCAGCCCTGAATTCACTGGTTGACCCATCCCCCAATGGTATAATAGCTCCATCCTGTATGACAAACCATATTGGGTTCAATTTCCCCAAAATTGAGTCAGGAATAAAAATGCCGGAAAAAAGGGAACTAAAACGCAGACACCCGGTTTACTACCTTCAGGTTACAGATATTGATTCTGGCGAAAATCTGGGATATCTGATTGACATCAATGCCAAAGGGATCATGCTCGCCGGACAAAGCGCCTTGATCCCGGAAAAAGTCTTCAAGATCGCCATTCAACTGCCTGAAGAAATGGAAGGTGAGCAGGCTATTTTCCTCAAAGTATCCAGCGTGTGGAGCGAATTTGACCCTTTACTTGAAAAAACAAGAAACGGATTCAAAATCGACGAAAGCACGCCCAAAGAACTGAAAAAGATCAACTGGCTCATCGAGAATTTCGGCTTCAAGGCTTAACAAAAAACACCCCCTCATACAATTCACCCTAAAGGACTTCGCATGAAAATTGCCGTATTTGGCAGCGCCAAAGCAAAAGAAAATACCCCGCTCTACCTGGATTCCGTCCTGCTGGGCCGCCTGCTCGGCGAGCGTGGTCACATCGTCCTTACCGGCGGTTATTCCGGCACCATGGCTGCCGTTTCCAAAGGCGCTGCCGAAGCCGGCGCCCACGTGATCGGTGTAACCTGCAATGAGCTGGAAGACTTCCGCGGTGCCAAAGCCAACCAGTGGGTGCAGGAAGAATGGAAATACCCTACCCTGCAAGAGCGCCTGAATGCCCTCGTTGAAGGCGGTGACGGAGCGGCCATCGCCCTGCCGGGCGGCGCTGGTACCCTCGCCGAGATCATCATGCTCTGGAATCGTATGATCATCGACGGCCTGCCAAAGCGACCCGTCGTATTGATTGGCAAGGATTGGGAAAGGGTGATCACCACCTTCCTTGACGCCCAATCCAGTTATCTGGATGAGCGGGCAGCCAGTATGCTCATCTTTGCAGAAGATGTACCTCAGGCAATTGAGAAATTATTCAACCACGATTCATAATAACTTGTAACATCATTCCACTCATTGAAAAGCAGGGATAAAAATGGCAGAAGAAAAACTTGTTTCACGCAGCGAAGATTATTCAAAATGGTACAACCAGGTCATCTTGCGGTCTGAGATGGCCGATTACGCCCCGGTGCGCGGCTGCATGGTCGTGCGCCCCTACGGCTGGGCGCTGTGGGAAAATATCCGCGCAGCCCTCGACTCGCGCTTTAAGGCCACCGGCCACGTCAATGCCGCTTTCCCCCTCTTCATCCCCATGTCCTTCATGGAAAAAGAAAAAGAACACGTCGAAGGCTTCTCACCAGAGCTGGCCGTTGTCACCCACGGCGGCGGGCAGGAACTGGAAGAACCTCTGGTGGTACGCCCCACCTCTGAAACCGTGATCGGCTATATGTACGCCAAATGGATCAAGTCCTACCGTGATCTGCCTGTGTTGATCAACCAGTGGGCCAACGTGGTGCGCTGGGAAATGCGCACCCGCCTCTTCCTGCGCACCATGGAATTCTTCTGGCAGGAGGGCCACACCGCCCATGCCACCGCTGCAGAAGGCGAAGAAGAAACCCTGCGCATTCTGGATGTCTATACCGACTTCGCTGTCAACGAAGCTGCCGTACCGGTCATTCCTGGACGCAAAAGCGACACCGAAAAATTCGCCGGCGCGGTGCGTTCCTACACCATCGAAGCCATGATGGGCGATACCAAAGCCCTCCAGTCCGGCACCTCGCACAATCTGGGCCAGAATTTTGCCCGCGCGTTTGAAATTCAATTCCTGGATGACACCAACCAGCTCCAGCACGCCTGGACCACTTCCTGGGGACTTTCCACCCGCTTCATCGGCGCGATCATCATGACCCACGGCGATGACCAGGGTCTCATCTTCCCGCCCCGCCTGGCACCCATTCAGATCGTGATCGTACCCATCTATCGCAATGACGATGAAAAAGCAGGCGTCATGTCTGTTGTCCACAAGTTAGCCGAAGAACTGAGTGATTTCCGCATCAAGATTGACGACCGCGACGAAGTCACCCCCGGCTTCAAATACAACCACTGGGAACTGCGCGGCGTCCCGCTGCGCATTGAAGTTGGCCCGCGTGATGTCGAGAAAAACAGCGTAATGACCTCCCGCCGCGACCAGCCCGGCAAACCGGGCAAGAAGATCCTCCCCATGGAAAATCTGCCCGCGCAAATCGGCACATTGCTGGATGACATCCAGGCCGCCCTGCTGGAACGTGCCACAAATTTCCGTGACGAACACATTCATGATGTCGCTGAGTATGAGGCCTTGAAGAATGTGGTACAGGATGGCTGGGCCTTCTCCTGGTGGTGCGGTGACGCCGACTGTGAAGCCGCCGTCAAGGAAGACACCAAAGCCACCATCCGCTGCATCCCCCTGGAACAGCCTGGCGGCAGCGGAAAATGCGTCTATTGTGGCAAAGAAGCCAAAGAGAAAGCCTATTTCGCCAAGGCGTACTAGAATTGTCATCGCGAGGGAGCCGAAAGGCGACCGTGGCAATCTCCTTTACAGTGAGGGAGGGCGCCCGTCGGACGATGACTCCTTCATCATACCGTCAAAGGGCTGCATGACGATAATCCAGCTTTCGTATCTCCCGCCATTCTGGTAGGTTCCATGCCTGCAATCCAACTCAACCGCGTCCGCGAACAAATCAACAAACTCCTCTGGCTGTTCACCCAGCCAGCGGCTTTTCAACGCAGCCTGCATGAACTGCTCGGCTTCTATGCCGACCCCATCTTTCGGGCCGGGCAAACCACCCGCAACATGATCCTCATCCCTTCCTACCACTCGCCCAAACTGCTCCTCCAGCAGTTGGAGCTGGCCCTCTACCCGCGGGTACAGGAAAACCCGACTGCCGCTTTAATCCTTGCCGACACCCTGTGGCAGGACAAATACCTCGAGCCGCGTCAGGTAGCCGCATCCATCCTGGGGCAGCTGCCCATTGAACATGCTGAGGCAGTGACCCAACGTATCACCGAATGGAGCTCTGCTTCTCAACCGGCCCCGTTGATGGATGCCCTGCTGACCAGAGGTACCGACCGGCTGCGTCTTCAATCCCCGCATATCCTGTATGCCCTTGCCGCTGACTGGCTTTCCGACCCGGATGTGAAAATCCAGCTCCTGGGTTTAAAGCTGATCCATCCCCTTGTCCAATCTCCTGAATTTGAAAACCTGCCGGAAATCTTTACCCTCCTGCGCCTGCCCCTGCAGAACCTTTCACCGCGCAACCTGACAGAAACCCGGCACATCATCCAGGCTCTTGCCCGCAAAAGCCCCAGCGAGACGGCCTACTTCCTGCGGCAAAGCCTCAGCATGGACGCCAGCAAAGACCTCATCCGGCTGATCCGCAAATCCTTGCCCGCCTTCCCTACCGAGACGCAGGAACGTCTGCGCCAGGCAATCAAGGAAAGGGAGAACCATTGACGTCCTTTTTGTCGTCACAACTTCAGTCATCATCGCCAGCATCCCGTATCTACTGAAAGATATCTACAAAATACCATTCCCTTTTTCGCTCTTTTCCGGTAAAAAACCCGTCCTTCTCTCAGAATCAAACCTCTGGTATAATATTAACCGTTGACTGGGTCCTGTCCGTGGTTTCGGCTGCGCGCATGGAGACCTGTCCCAAAAAACTCTGAAGGAGACAGATGTCATGACTTTAACAAAAGAAGAAAAAACCAAGATCATTGAAGAATATCGATTGAGTGACGCCGACACCGGCTCAACGGAAGTGCAGGTTGCAATTTTGACGACCCGCATCACTCAGCTCACTGGTCACCTCCAGGTGAACAAGCACGATGAGTCTTCCCGCCGCGGCTTGCTGAAGCTGGTTGGCCGCCGCCGCCGTTTGCTGGCCTACTTGCGCCGCAAGGACTACAATAAATATTTGGAGATCACGGAACGATTGAATATCCGCAGGAAATAGGGTTCGCCCACACAGAGTAGATGGGAATTTGACTTTTCCATCTACTCTTTTTTTTCGCTCGCCTCACACTGAGCTTGACCGTACACTGAGCTTGACCGTACACTGAGCTTGACCGTACACTGAGCTTGACCGTACACTGAGCTTGTCGAAGTGTGAGCTTGTCGAAGTGTGAGCTTGCCAGAAACAACTGCGGTTAGAATGTAACGGCCCCGCCAATCAGGTATTGAAAAGAGTAGAGGATCGATCCTCCCCTGTTTTCAGTCCCTGACAGGATGGGGAAATAGACCTAAAAAAGGGAATAAGAATATGCAAAAAGAAGCAAAGCAGTTTACGGCTACAGTTGGTGGCCGTACCATCACGTTTGAAACCGGCAAACTCGCCGGACAGGCTGGTGGCGCAGTGACCGTTCGCCTCGGCGATTCGATCATTTTCGCAGCCGCCACAATGTCTTCACAGCCCCGGGAAGGGCTGGATTTCTTCCCGCTGACCGTGGATTATGAAGAAAGAATGTACGCCGGTGGTCGCATCCCCGGTTCCTTCTTCCGCCGCGAAGGCCGCCCAGGCACAGATGCCATCCTGACCGCCCGCCTGACCGACCGCCCCATCCGCCCCCTCTTCCCCGATGGTATGCGCAATGGCGTACAGATCATCATGGATTCCTTCTCCGCTGATGAAGACAACCCCCTCGATATCCTCGCCATCAATGCCGCATCCTGTGCGCTGGCGATTTCCGATATCCCCTGGGAAGGCCCCGTTGGCGCAGTCCGCGTTGGCCGGGTTAACGGTGAGTTCATCGCCAATCCCACCTACGCCCAGATGGAAGAATCAGACCTCGACCTGGTGGTCGCCGGATCTGCCGATGCCATTCTGATGGTGGAAGCGGGTGCAGATGAAGTCCCGGAAGATGTGATGGTCAAAGCCCTCGCATTTGGTCAGGAAGCATTACAGCCCTCCGTGGAAGCTCAGCGAAAAATGGCTGCCGAAGTTGGCAAGGCAAAGCGCGAAGTAGACCTGATCGGTCTCGATGAGGCGATCAAGGCGAAAATGAAAACCCGCGCCGAAGCTGCCCTTAACGAGCTCCTTGACGCGACTCACACCAAAGCAGAACTCTACCAGGCAGTCGATGATCTGCGCGACAGCATTGCCGCAGAATGGGCTGACGCGCATCCTGAATCAGAAACCATCGCAAAAGATGCCAAAAACGCCTTCGAAGATGTGTACAAACAGGTTGTACGCGACCGCATTTTGTTCAAACACATCCGTCCCGACGGACGCGGCCTGGCCGAAATCCGCCCCATCTGGTGCGAAGTCGGTCAAATCCCGCGCGCCCACGGCTCCGGTCTCTTCACCCGTGGTGAAACCCAGGTGTTGAACTTCACTACCCTGGGCACCCCCCGTGATGCACAGGAACTGGATAACCTCACCCCTGCTGACAAGAAACGCTACATGCATCATTACAATTTCCCGCCCTTCTCCGTCGGTGAGGTAAAACCCCTGCGAGGCACCTCCCGCCGCGATGTCGGCCACGGTAATCTGGCAGAACGCGCCCTCGTGCCCGTTATCCCGTCAGAATCCGATTTCCCCTACACCATGCGTCTGGTCTCGGAAGTGCTCTCCTCAAATGGCTCCTCCTCAATGGCCTCCGTGTGCGGCTCCACCCTGTCCCTGATGGACGCCGGTGTGCCGATCTCTGCCCCCGTGACAGGCATCGCTATGGGCCTGATCAAGGAAGGTGACAAATACGTCATCCTGACCGACATCCAGGGCCTCGAAGATCACCTCGGCGATATGGACTTCAAAGTTGCCGGTACCCAGAAAGGCATCACCGCCCTGCAGATGGACATCAAGATCAAAGGCATCACGCCCCAGATCATGGCAGAAGCCCTCGAACAGGCTCGCGGCGGACGTGATTTCATCCTCGGCAAGATGATGGAAGTCATCTCCAAGCCCAATCCCGAACTGAAAGACCATGCCCCGCGCATCACCGTCATTCATGTTCCGGTCTCCAAGATCGGCGCAGTGATTGGACCAGGCGGCAAGAACATCCGCGCCATTCAGGACGAAACCGGCGCCAAGATTGACATTCAGGAAGACGGTTCCGTCTTCATCGCCGCCACCGATGGCGTCGCCGAAGCAGCCGCCCGTGAGCGCATCCTGGCCTGCACCGAAACCGCAGAGCTGGGCCGCATCTACACCGGCAAAGTCGTCCGCACCACCGATTTCGGCGCCTTCGTGGAAATCCTCCCCGGCACCGACGGCATGGTACACATCTCCCAGCTCGACTCCGAGCGCGTCAACAGCGTGGAAGACATTGCCCAGGTTGGCGATGAGCTGACCGTCATGGTCACCGACATCGACCACTCCGGCAAGATCCGTCTCTCCCGCCAGGCCGTTCTGGAAGGCTGGACAGCAGAAGAAGCCCGTGAAAAAGACAAGCCGCGCAAGAGCTCCGGCGGCAGTCGCGGCGGGAGCGACCGCCGTGGCGGCAGCCGCTCCGGCGGCGGCAAGCGCTACTAAAAACACAAGCTCGCAACGAGCCTGTTGAAGTAAATCAAATCATCCCCGAGAAAATCTCGGGGATGATTTTTGTTTGCCTGCCCTTGGAAAGGTTGCACAATTTATATCCCGTCAACCGGTGTTCCCTTGCCCACTGATAACAAAATTGGCTCATCATCCCTTTTCAAGGTGAATGGAAAAATCCTGCTCAATCCCGTAACTCACGGGCACCCGGCTCATGTTTCGATCACACCGCTTCGGCTTTGACAAGCTCCGCCTGCGCTTTTCAATGGTGATTGATAAATTCTAAATTATAAATTGCCTTCCTGCGTCGGCAGGTACGGCATCTCCGGGCCATCCACGCCCAGGTATGCCGCCAGCGCGGCACGCATGGCCGTTCTGTCGTCCCAGGGATACTCGGTGGTCGCAAAACACATCGACTGCTCATGCCCCTTGCCGCAGGCGATCACCAGATCATCGGCCTCGGCCATGGCAATCGCTTTTTGAATCGCCGCCCCGCGATCCTGCACACACCAGAAATCTACCCCTTCAATGCCTCCCTGCCCGCGGGCAGCATCGGCCATCTCGGCCAGAATACCCTCCAGCGATTCCGTACGCGGGTCCTCTGCGGTCATAATGGTCAAATCCGCCAGTTTCACCGAGACCTCCGCCATCATGCGGCGCTTCTCGCGGTCCCGCAGCCCTGCTGAGCCAAATACCGCGATCACGCACCCATCTGTCATCGTGCGCGCCGCCTGCAAGGCTTTCTCCAACGCATTGGGCGTGTGTGCAAAATCGACGATGGCGGTGAAGTCCTGCCCCATGTCAATGCGCTCCATACGGCCCGGTACGCCGGGCAGGGAAGCAATGCCCTCGCTGGCCGTGTGTGGCGAAATGCCCAATCCAATCACCGTTGCGCCGATTGCCGCCAGGCAGTTGGAAATATTGTAAGCGCCAGCCAGATGCGTTTGCACCGGCAGATCCTCCCCGTCCGATTTCACGTTAAAGGAGGCTCCCTGCGCATCAAAAGACACGTTATCCGCCCACAGGTCAGCACCAGATTCCAGGCTATAAGAAACCGAACGCGGTGAAATGTCCGCCAGAAATTCATAACTGCGTTCGTCCTTGTTCAGCACCGCCAGACGCGGATTGCCCTGCGGCTTCTCGCGGGTTGTCGTCAGTTCGCGGAACAGGATCGCCTTCGCGTCGCGGTAGTTCTCCCAGGAGCCATGATAATCCAGATGCTCATGGGTGATATTGGTTACCACAGCGATGTCAAACTCGCAGGCCGCGGCGCGGTGCTGCGCCAGTCCGTGGGATGTCGTCTCCAGCACCACATGCGTCAATCCTGCGGCCAGCATGCGCGCCAGGTACCCCTGCACCTCAGGAGAATCTGGCGTGGTCACGTGAAAGCCGGTATCCAGCTCCTCATCCCCGATGACGGCATTCACTGTCGAGATCATCCCCGCCCGGATGCCGGCCTGTTTCAGAATTTGAAAAATGATATTGGCGGTGGTCGTCTTGCCGTCTGTGCCGGTCACGCCGATCACCGTCATCTGGCGGGCAGGGAAGTCATAAAAGGCTGCTGCCAGATGCGCCATCGCATAACGGCTGTCGGCCACGCGCACATAAGGAACGGGACAATCCACATCCTCCTGCGTTCCGACCACGGCAACTGCGCCCTGCTGGACTGCTGCGTTGATATAGGCATGCCCATCAAAGCTGTCCCCCTGTGCCGCAATGAACACATTTCCCGGCTGCACCTGGCGCGAATCCGCCTCAATCCCGGTCACCAGCACATCAGCCAGTGCCTCAGGATTGAGTACTTCTATGGGAATATCAGTAAACAGTTTTGCGAATGTCTTCTTTTTCTGTTCGATCACGGGGTACCTTTCACCGATCAGGATTTATTTGAATAATTAGCAACGATCCAAATTATGAAATCACCCTATTTGTCCCCCTTTCGCAAGGGGGATGTCACGAAATGACAGGGGGATACCTTGGATTCAAGTTCTATTGGATTATTCATTGGATAGCTGCTACCCTAAACAACCTGGTTTCAATCAGATATGAATTTGAACTACCATACCGCTCGGACGCAAGCCATGCGCCCCTGCAAGAATTCGAAATATTTTCACAAAATCTCACGTACAGAGATAAAAATACATCAACACCTTGATCAACTCAATCCGCGGCTCAATTCTTCCAACTGCCGGTTTACCGAACCGTCCAGCACATGATCCCCCACCCGTACGATCAACCCGCCCAGAATGGACGGGTCCACCCGGAAACTGACATCAATCAGGTTGTGCAAATCATCCAGCAGCTTCTTACGCACCAGTTCCTGCTCCTCATCGGTCAAAGGCAGCGCACTGACCACCTCGGCCACCTCCACATCATCCACTACGCCTTCCAGTTCTTTATCCTCAAAGGCAATCACTTCACCATCCTTGATTCCCGAGAAAAATTCCTTGAGCAGGGAATGATGGTAGGTTTCATCCCGTCGCAGCGCGTCACCGATCAACTTGCGGGCTGCGGCAATCGACAGATCCGAAACGTGGCTGCGGATCTTGTGCAGCATCTCATCGCGTTCTACGGCCAGTTCCTGCATGGTAGCGTCGCGGTCTTTGGCTGCCTCGGCAGAAGCAGCCGCGCGAATTTCGCGCCCGGCTTCCTCAGCGCGCTGGCTGGTTTCACGAAGGATGACATTCGCCCTGGTCTGCGCTTCAGAGATGACCCGCGCTGCTTCTTCACGGGCATTTTCCGCTTCTTCCAGCGCATCATCCGCTTCAACAATACTTTTTTCAATCTTGTTACGCCGATTTTCCAGCATATCCATCAAGGGGCGCATCGCAAACCAGCGCACAATCAGGAAAATGAGGGAAAAATTGATGATCTGAACCAACAAATAGCCCAGGTTAATGCCCAGTTTTTCCAAGCAGGACTCCTTTCGGGCTTTATGCCACAAACAAAATCAGCAAGGCCACAACCAGCGCATAAATGGCGATCGCTTCTGTGAAAGCCACCGCCAGGATCAACGATGTCTGAATGTCACCGCTTGCCTCAGGATTACGCGAGATGCCCTGCATGGCCGCATAGCCCATCAAACCAATCCCCAGCGCTGCCCCGGCGGTTGGCAGCATCACCAGCGCTGCTGCAATTAATTTTGCAATGGTTACCCAATCAATTTCCATTTTCTTATTCTCCTCCTGAACTTTGTCAGCAGACAAAGGATTTATTCAGCTTCCTCTGCATTCTCTTTGTTCTTGCTGTGAGAATGAACCGCCATTGACATAAAAACCATGGTCAACATGCCAAACACCAGCGCCTGAATGGTGCCAAAAAACAATTCCAACACCAGGAAAATCGATTGCACCGGCAGCATCGGCACCAGCGTACCGATCACAATCAAAATCACCATGCCGGCGAACACATTCCCAAACAGACGAAATGTAAAAGAAATGATCTTGGCAAATTCCGAGATCAGCTCCAGAAAACCAACAAAAACGTCAATCACACCCTTGAAAAAATTGACGCGTAACTGTTTGAAGTTGAAAAATTTCGTGAAATACTGCCCGCCCAGCGACTTAAAGCCAATCACCTGCACACTGACCATGGAAAATATCGCCAGCCCCATGGTGAAATTGATATCGGTCGTCAGCGTTCGAGTAAAGGGCACCAGCCCATACCCGTTTTCAGCCGGGACAGGCTCCAGCAAATACAGGTTCAGAAACCCAAGATCCCGCGCATACAGCCCTTCACCGTCAGGTCTTGATTCCAGAAAACCAATGCTTTCCATGCCAGGAATGATCTCCATCAAATTGGCAGCCAGCACATAAATAAATATGATCGCGAAAAATGGGAAAATGGTCTTGACCCACTTCTTCCCCGCAGTTTTTTCCGTCAGGCCGTAGATGAAATCATAGACTGCTTCCAGCATCCCCATTCCGCCTGCCGGAACGTGACCCTTATTTTTCATCACCATCCGGCGGGTAGCTAACGCGAGCAGCAGCACCACCGCATCTACCAGCACCATCGTGACCATGGTATTCGTCAGGTACACATTCCCAAACAAGGGCTGTTCTGTCAGACGTTCCGCTGCCAGGCTGATAGTGGGGCGTACTGGCGGATTCATCAGAGAGAAGACGAAACCGAATACCACCACAGCCCCAATCGACAACCAGGCAAGTTTACGGGAGTGCTTCTTTTTCTTTTCCTGTGCTTCATTCAGATTCATTGTTCGTCTCGTGTGGTTCGCGTTCCACGCCGTCCCGCTGAAGCACGCGCTTCACGGTCAGTACGGTCATGGTCAGCGAGACAGGAATGCTGCCTAAAACCAGAATAATGGTAATCCAGGGCTGCGTTTCGAATCGTCGGTCCAGAAACAATCCTATACCAACCGCGGCCAAAATAATAACCAACGTCAAAAAACCAACCTGTCCAAGTACAACCGCCGTTGTAGCGTTGAACAGGCTCGTTGCAGGAACTTTCCTGTCATGTTTTTTGTGCTCATCCATACTTAACGATTATATCATGGGGGAAAAATGAGTGTCAAACCAAACAAACCCAACAACATGATCGCACTTACCCAGCGCGCACCGGTAACGGATAAACCCAGTATCCCCCGGCTTTCGACGATAAAGCGCCGGGCAAACAAGGCCTGCCGGTCAATCACCTCACCACGCTGCCCCACATATTCCACATACACCCACCAGGTGCCTTGATAGTCACCCGTCCGGGGAAAGCGCACGCGCCACCCTGCTTCCTGATGCTGCACGCCAGCCAGCGGGATCTGATAAACAGCCTCCGGTATGCTCTCTGCCCCATCCAGTTCCAAACGATACACCATCACCGGATGAATATCTCCATCCGTCTCCATTTTCCGATCCATATCCAGTATCACGGAAAAATCTGCCCACTGGCCGCGATACAGTTGTTCCGGCGCGCGGAACTGAAGGGTTGACTGGGGAATCTCATCAGCAGGGAATTCAAAACGCTGGGACTGTACCCCCACAGCGGGAGGCCATACAGAAAAGATCAGCATGCCCAGTGCAGCCGTAATGCCCACTCTGGCAATCCACGACAGCATGGTTTTCATCCTGCCGGTTCACCAACCTCCCTGACAGACCCATCCGGCATGACGGCCCCATCCAAAATCGCGCCGGTCAAATCTGCGCCATCCATTTGCGCCTTATATAAATTTGCTCTGGAAAAGTCTGCTCCACGCAGGTTTGCCCCGCATAAACAGGCTTTGTAAAAATCAGCACCGTTGGCATGGGCACCTTCCAGCGAGGCATCCGTCAAATCGACATGGCTGAAATTGACCTTCATCATGTTAGCGCCATCCAGCTTTGCTTGACGAAGATCTGCTTCATGAAAATTGGCATTATACAAATCCGCACCGGTCAAATCTGCGCCTTTAAGGTGGCTCTCGCTCAGATCCGTTTCCTTCATGTATGCTTCTACCAGCAGTGTATACTCCAGATGTGCCCCGCTGCAATCTGCCTGATAAAAATTCGCCCGGCTGGCATCAGCACCATCCATTCTGGTATCGCTTAAATCAGAACGTTTAAAATTGGTTCCGACCATTTTCGCTTTTTCCAAAACTGCCTCGCTCAAATCTGCCCGGCAGATATCCGCTTCCCCGATATCCGCTCCAGTCAAATTGGCTTCGGACAAATCCGAGCGTTTCAGGTTGGCTCCCTTGAGGATAGCATCGGACAGGTCTGCCCTACGGAGAACTGCCCGGCGCAGGTTTGCCCCTTGCAGGCAGGATTCATGCAAGTGTGCACCTGCCAGCTCAGCCTGGCCTTCGCCACGGGTCTTGCTGTTTAACCAAATCAAATGATTCGATAATATACGATTAAGTTCATTTTTGTTCATGTTTCACACCCACTTCAATGCAGTAATAAATTCAGGCATAATTATACCAAATTTATCAGATTTTCCCAATTCAGGAAAATGGTGGTGGAAAATGGAGGGAAGCAGTCAGGTTTTGTAAAACCACTCTTAATATCATTGCAAATAAACCGCCAAGCGCAGGCTGGGCTTGCACTCCCTGTCACCAGCACCCGGGGCAGGTGTGTGCCCTTTAGGGTCGCTATCATACCCGGATGGGTAAGCCGAAGCAGTGGTCGAACGATAATTTCTACATCTTTTGAGTGCTCCCAAATGAAGGGACGCTAAAAACAGATCAATCGAAAACGAATGATATAATCACGCCATCAAACTTTTATCCGCACACCGCATGAAATTGGAGAAAAAAATGCAATCCCACCCTGTTGAACCCTTCCGTATAAAAATGGTAGAACCTATCCAGCTTATCTCGGCAGAAAAACGAAAAAAAGCCATGCTGGAAGCCGGCTACAACCTGTTTGCCCTGCGCGCACAAGATGTCTTCATTGATCTGCTCACCGATTCGGGAACCGGCGCGATGAGCCACCACCAATGGGCTGCCATCATGGAAGGCGACGAATCATACGCCGGCGCACGATCTTACCAGCGGCTGGCCGCGGTCATGCAGGATATCTTTGGTTTCAAACATTTTCTGCCTACCCACCAGGGCCGCGCAGCAGAAAACATCATAGCTTCAATCCTCATCCGCCCGGGAATGTACATCCCCTCCAACATGCATTTCGACACTACCGAAGGCAACATCCGCGCCCGCGGAGGACGACCCGCCAATCTGGTCATTGATGAAGGTCTGGAACCCACTTCCCTGCACCCCTTCAAAGGGAATATGGATATTGAGAAACTGCGTGTCCTCATCCAGCGCGTAGGTGTCGAAAACATCCCCTTTGGCGCCATCACCATCACCAACAATGCCGGCGGCGGCCAGCCCGTTTCCATGGCAAACCTGCGGGAAGTTGCCGCCGCCTACAAGGAATTTGGGATTCCCTTTTTCATTGATGCCTGCCGCTACGCGGAAAATGCCTACTTCATCCAGCAGCGCGAGGAGGGCTATGCCAATAAAACCACCCTCGAAATCGCCCATGAAATCTTCAGCCTGGCAGACGGCGCATGGATGAGCGCTAAAAAAGATGCCCTCGTCAATATCGGCGGATTTCTGGCGATGAATGATGATGATCTCTTCCAACAGGCCAGTAATGAACTCATCATGCGGGAAGGATTTGTGACCTATGGCGGCCTGGCTGGACGGGATCTGGACGCCATGGCTGTCGGCCTCCGCGAAGGTCTTGAGGAATCCTATCTGGCGTACCGCCTGCAGCAAACCGCATATCTTGCCAATCGTCTGCTGGATGCCGGTGTGCCCATCATCCAGCCTCCCGGCGGTCATGCCGTCTATGTCGATGCCGGTCAGTTTCTTCCCCACCTGAAACATGAACAGTTCCCTGACCAGGCGCTGGCAGCCGCCCTCTATCTGGAAGGCGGCATCCGCGGGGTAGAACTGGGTTCCGTTGCGTTTGCATACCCCGATCCCGATACCGGTGAAATCATCTACCCCAAGCTGGAATTGGTGCGCCTGGCTTTGCCCCGGCGGGTATACACCCAGAGCCACCTTGACTATGTCGCCGATACCTTTATCCGTTTGATGGAAAAGCGGGAGCAGATCGGCGGCTACCGCATCACGTATGCCCCTGAGTTGATGCGTCACTTCACCTGCCGCTTTGCGCCGCTGTCAAACTAACCCAACCCCTCCCCGCACGCTACGCATCCGTTCGCGTAAAAACGCACAACAACAACCGCCCTGCGAGAAGCAGGGCGGGGTTTCTTTTTACTCCGCGTCTTTCTCCAACCGCTTGGCCTCATCCCAATAGGCATCCATCTCGGCCAGGGTCATCTCCTGCAGCGTGCGGCCCTCCTTGCGGGCGCCCGCCTCCACAAAGCGGAAACGCCGCCGAAAGCGTTGATTGGTCTCCCGCAGCGCACTCTCGGCATCCACCTTCAGCCAGCGCGCCAGATTGACCAACGCAAAAAACAAGTCGCCCAGTTCGGCACTCTGTTCCTGCTGACCCTGCGCCTCCTGCAATTCTTTCAACTCTTCAAACACCTTGTCCCACACGCCGTCAAGCGCGTCCCAGTCAAAGCCTACCCGCGATACCCTGTCCTGGTATTCATACGCCTGCGCCAGGGCGGGA
Organism: uncultured Anaerolineaceae bacterium; assembly: GCA_964447155.1. GTDB lineage: Bacteria > Chloroflexota > Anaerolineae > Anaerolineales > Anaerolineaceae > SMBSF63. The sequence goes on along the minus strand of CAYURM010000028.1, from coordinate 18,151 downwards.
TAAGACAAGGGGATCCCATCGAGCATGCCATTCTCCTGTGCTTCACCGTTCTGCTCCCGTTCACCCGCCTTGATCTCTTCCCACATGACCAGCACATTCTCAGCATCCTCAACCTGCACCTTGCCAAAGACGTGCGGGTGGCGGCGCACCAGCTTGCGGTTGATGCCCTGCACCACCTCCACCATCGAAAATTCGTGCGCCTCGCGGGCAATCTGCGCTTGCATCACAATTTGCAGCAGCAAATCCCCCAGCTCTTCGGACAAGGAGGGAGTATCATTGCTGTCCAGAGCATCCAGGACTTCATACACCTCGGAAAGTAAATCGCTGCGCAGAGACGCATGAGTCTGCTTACGGTCCCACGGACAGCCATCCGGCGCGCGCAGCCGGGCAACCACTTCCTGAAAAGCATCAAAAGAAGCATCTTTGCTGACCGCAGGCACATACAGAGCCGCTTCACCATTATGGCTATACGCATTGAGCGACCTGACGCGCACCGTCTCTACGATCCTCTCCGGCTGGTCAAACCCGGAGAGGATCGTCAATTCATGGCCATCCTCATAAAACCCGTCCAGCAAGGACTGAATGTGTGCCAATTGTTGCGGCTGCGTTATCCCCAAAATCAAAGCTGGTGAGGCTAAAGAAAACGGCGGCACATGCTTGCCCGCGCAAGCGTCGGCAGATAAGATTGTAAGGGGTGTCTCCAAACACACCTTCAACACATCCAGAATTTCAGCAATACGTACATTCTTCGATTTTTGCATTGGTTCTCGCAATCTATTCCAAAGTGACGATTCATCCCGGTATCGTACTGGCGAGGCCGGCCTCGCCAGTCCCTGCCGGCCAACATGCTAACAACAAAAGAGCTGCCCCAATGAAAATTGAGACAGCCCCATTTTGTTTTTAGCTTTTTCATGCCGTCCCATAGGGAAGAAACACCCCATGCAAACCAGCACAAACAGCGATTTAACGCTTGGTGTAAGTCGGGGCCTTGCGGGCGCGCTTCAAACCAGGCTTCTTGCGTTCCTTCACGCGCGGGTCACGGGTCATAAAGCCACCCTTGCGCAAAACTGGAACACATTCGGGGTCATACTTCACCAAACCGCGAGCCAGGCCCAGCTGCACTGCGTCTGTCTGTCCTGTCACGCCGCCGCCCTTCACCAAAACGGTAATGTCAAAAGCCGAGCGGTTACGCCCATAGGCCTCCAACACATCCAGAATGGCTTTTGCGTCACCCAGACGGGTGAAATAATTCTCCATATCTTTGCCATTCACGGTGAACAGGCCTGCGCCCTCACTCACCCGAACGCGCGCAGTACTTTCCTTGCGTCGACCAACACCCTCATAATATTGAGCCATAATCTCTCCTATGAATCCTTATGCCATTTTCTGGGGGTTTTGAGCTTCGTGGGGGTGCTCACTCCCAGGATAAACCCGTAAGCGCTTGATCAAACTGCGACCGAGCTTGGTATGCGGGATCATCCCCCACACAGCTTTGCGGATGACGCGCTCAGGGTACTTTTCCAGCATCGTCTTCAAAGTCATTTCCTTCAACCCGCCCGGGTATCCGGTATGCCAGTAATACATCTTTGATTCCATTCGTCTGGGGTCAAATCGAAGTTGTGATGCATTGATCACCACAACCTCATCGCCCATATCCACACCAGGAGTAAATGTCGGCTTATGTTTACCCAGAATATATGCTGCAATCTGGGTGGACAGCCGTCCCAAACTCTGATCCTTGGCGTCTACCAGGATCCAGTTGGGGGTTGTTTTACCCTTAATGACATAGGTTTTTTCCATTGTCATCGATCTTCTCCACTCACAGTCAAGGCCTTACTGACCTTCTGTACAATCTTCAAGTTACGCTTCGCTTGTGACGTCCATTTCATCCTTGAACCGCACCGACTTCAACACCAATCCCTGCGGCGGAGCCAGACCAGGGATTTGCGGCTGAACGGCTTGCAAACCTTCTGAAAGTCCTTCCAGACTTAGTTTGCCACCAGCCACCATCACGGTCAAAAAAACCAGCCGCCTGACCATATGATAAAGAAAAGCATTGGCTGTAATCTCAAACCGCATACCGCCGGCCTGTATCTGCTGCCACGCTGCCTGGTAAATCGTCCGCACCGTACTGCCATCCTTCTTCGGCGGCGGCGTGCCCATCATCACAAAATCATGTGTGCCGGGCAATAATGCCGCTGCCTGTTGCAAGAGGCTCAATTCAACGGGCGGCCAGACGTGCCACGCATATCGATCGCGGAGCGGGTTGCGGTACGGCTCGCTGTAAATCGTATACGTATACGTGCGAAACCGGGCGTCGTAACGCGGATGAAAATCCGCTGACGTTTCCCTCACCCTGCTCACGGCGATGTCATCTGGCAGGTTGGCGTTCAGTGCGCGTTCCAGCGCCGCAACCGGATGTTTCCAGTCCAGATCAAAGGCAATCACTTGCCCCGAAGCATGCACCCCGGTGTCTGTCCGGCCGGAAGCCAGGATCGTTCGATCCTGCCAGCCCAAACAGCGCAGGGCTGCTTCGGTTTCTCTCTGAACGGTACGCGTTTCCGGTTCCTGGCGCTGAAAGCCCAGGAAATCTGTGCCGTCGTAAGCTAAAATAACTTGGTAACGTGCCATCCAATCCGGTTAAACCCCGGACGGTTTACTCTTCAACCAGTTCAAGAACGACCATATCGGCGGAATCTCCCTGCCGCGGTCCCAGCTTGAACATGCGTGTATAGCCGCCATTGCGGTCGGCATAACGCGGACCAATTTCCTCAAACAGCTTTTTAACCTCTTCAGGCGCTCCACCCAGCTTCTTGGCTGCCAAACGGCGGGCATTCATCTTGTCCACATCGCTGCCGTCGGCACTGTTACGAGCCAAAGTGATTAAGCGTTCGGCTTCACCACGAATGGAGATTGCCTTGGCTTTGGTGGTCTGAATGCGCTCATTATTGAAGAGCTGGCGGATCATCGTCCGCCGCAACGCTGTGCGCTGATCTTTGCTGCGAGAAAGTCGCTTACCATAAACTCGATGCCGCATCTTTACTCATTCTCCGTTTCAGAATCTTCCTCATCCAGAAGGAATCCCTTCTCCTTCATCTTCTCGCGCAATTCATCCAGGCTCTTTTCACCAAAGTTGCGAATGGACATAACGGCATCATCACCTTTTTCCAACAACTCCAGCACATTGCCGACTGTCGTAATACCAGTCCGCTTGAGTGAATTAAACACACGAACCGAAAGATCCAGGTTTTCAATTGGCGTTTCCGCGGCCTCACTGGTCAGATGGCTTCCGGTTTCCTCAACTTCGGGGACAACCATCAGCATTTCTTCGGTGATGCCGGAGATGTAGCGCAGGTGTTCGATCAAAATCATCGAAGTCGTTGACAATGAATTTTCCGGGGTGCGGGTACCATCCGTCCAGACCTCAAGGATCAAACGGTCATAATTGGTACTTTGGCCCACACGGGCAGATGCCACTGACCAATTGACGCGCTTTACCGGCCCAAAAATAGCATCGATCGGCAAATCGCCAATCGGAAGCCGGCCGACACGCTCATTGGCGGGTGAATAACCCCGGCCGCGTTCCACTGTCATATCAAATTCAATGTGGGCTTTGGGGTCATCAACGGTGAACAAATACAGGTCAGGGTTGACAATCTCAACCTCGCCCGGCACCTGAATATCCGCTGCCGTGATCACGCCTTCACCGGAAACTTCCAGATGAAGATATGCACTATCAACATCATGCAGAAGCATACGAAGCTGCTTGATCTGCAGGATGACCTGAACTACGTCCTCGCGGACGCCAGGAATATCACTGAACTCATGCAGCACATCCGAGATCCTCACAGATGTTACTGCCACTCCCTCCAGCGAGGAAAGCATGACACGCCGCAGGGCATTGCCCAGGGTGATGCCATACCCACTTTCCAAAGGGCCAATTACAAACTTGCCGTAATTACGGGCTTCAGCTTCTCGTTCGACCTTTGGGGTCACCATATTACTTAGAGCAGTCACGTTTCATTCCTTCTCCCGTGCACCATCAGTACAACCGCGCACAGGAAACACTAGAATTACCGGGAATAGTACTCAACGATCAACTGTTCATCCAAATTGCCATCAATCTCGCCCCGTTCGGGCAAGCGATGCATCTTTCCAGACAAGTTGTTCAAATCGCGTTCCAACCAGGCAATGCACTGACGTTTCTCGGCCAAATCACGCATGGCTTTGAAATAAAGATTCGTACGCGAGCCTTCGCGAACAGCCAGTTCATCGCCGGGTTTAATCAGCATGGAAGGCACGTCTGTCCGGCGCCCGTTGACCATAAAATGACCATGAGACACCAACTGACGGGCTTCATTGCGGCTGGCCGCATAACCCAGGCGGTAAACCACATTATCCAGACGACTTTCCAGGGTCTGAAGCAAGGTAAACCCGGTCAGACCGGGGCGCTTCACCGCTACAGCAAAATAGCGGCGGAACTGACGTTCCAGCACACCGTAAATGCGGCGGGCTTTCTGCTTTGCGCGTAACTGTTTGGAATAGTCAGACTGACTTCCACGGCGGCGCATTTGACTTGCAGGACCATGTTCACCGGGAGCATAAGCGCGGCGGTCAAAAGCACATTTGGCCGTGTAGCAGCGCTCGCCCTTCAAAAACAATTTTTCACCTTCTCGCCGGCATAGTTTACACACCGGCCCAATATATCTAGCCATATACTTCCTTCTCCACTATACGCGGCGTTTCTTCGGGGGGCGGCAGCCATTATGCGCTACCGGCGTTGCATCCGAAATTGAGCGGACTTTGATCCCCAAACCCTGAATCGCCCTGATGGCTGATTCGCGGCCGGGACCAGGCCCTTTCACGATCACATCTACTTCCTGAACACCCATTGTTTGGGCTGTTTTCATCGCCTGTTCAGCAGCCAAACGAGCTGCAAACGGCGTGCTCTTGCGGGAGCCTTTGAAACCAGCGGAACCGGAACTTGCCCAGCAAACAGTATTGCCCTGCGGGTCTGTCACCGTCACAATGGTATTGTTGAATGTCACGTAAATATGAACGTGTGCCAATGACAGAGAACGTTTCACCTTGCGGGAACTGCCACGACGCGATGATCGTACATTTTGTGCCATAATACCTCGCTATAAGCTTTTCAGCTACTCTTCGTTTTCTCTAACAGTAGGCCGTACCGGGCCAGTCAGCCGCGGGTGAAGGAAGGTACCCGAAACCAGCCAAACCGTGCCACTGAAAAAGACTACTTCTTCGCGGAACCGCGGCGGCGGCCACGACCGGCCACAGTCTTCTTGGGGCCTTTACGGGTGCGCGCGTTGGTCTTTGTGCGCTGTCCACGCACCGGCAAATTGCGGCGGTGGCGCAGTCCACGATAACAACCAATCTCAACCAGACGTTTAATATTCATTTGAACTTCACGGCGCAAATCACCTTCAACCGTGTAAGACTTGGAAATCATTTCGCGCATGGCGCCAATTTCTGTTTCCGTCAAGTCCTTCACCCGGGTTGCAGGTGAGACTTGTGCGCTTTCCATAATCTGCTCTGCCCTGTGTGACCCAATACCATAAATGTAGGTCAAGGCAACATCAATGCGCTTGTTACGCGGAAGATCGATACCTTCAATACGTGCCATATTTATTATCCCTGTCGCTGCTTATGATTAGGATTTTGGCAGATCACATACAACCTGCCTTGCCGTTTCACGATTTTGCATTTGGAACAGCGCTTTTTGATGGACGCTGAAACTTTCATGCTAATCTCCTTACAAAAATTACTTTTTTCGACCAAAGCTCCAATTATACTGGAACCTGGCTTAATTGTCCAGCAATCAGACCAGTCCTGGTCCAATCTGGGCCGGCCCCCTGCCATTTTCCAGCAGGGTCAAAATCATGGGGCCATTCCTGGTAATCGCCACCGAGTGTTCAAAATGTGCCGTCAACGACTTGTCCGCAGAAATCACCGTCCATTGGTCTCGCAGCACTTTTGTCGCCGAGGTTCCTACCAAAATCATTGGCTCCAAAGCAATGGTCATCCCGACGCGCAGTTTCATCCCGCGGCCCGGCGTGCCATAATTGGGTACCTGTGGGCCTTCATGCATCTGACGGCCTACGCCGTGCCCGGTGTACTCACGCGTTACGTAATACCCTGCTGCTTCTGCTGTGTTTTGCACCGCAGCGCCAACATCTCCCACAGTATTACCTGCTTTCATCTTTGAGATGCCAGTGTAAAGCGACCGTTCCGTCACTTCAAGCAGTTTCTGTGCCGCCAGTGAAACTTCGCCAACGCCAGCAGAAAAGGCTGAATCCGCCACAAATCCTTCATACACCGTTCCGCAATCCACCGACACAATATCTCCCTCGCGCAGCTTGCGCTTCGCGTCAGGAATGCCATGCACCAACTCTTCGTTCACACTCACCGTGGTGCTGGCCGGATAAGGATACGGGCCCGGATAATCCTTGAAAGGCGAATACACGCCATGTTTGCGGAGGACTTCCTCGGCAGCGGCGTTCAAGTCGGCTGTCGTAACGCCCGGCCGGATGATGGCTGCAGCAGCGGCTAAAGCTTCTGCATTGATCTTTCCTGCCGCGCGCATGATTTCCAACTCATGTCCGCTTTTGATGTTAATCTGCCGTTCCCAGGACATCACTACCTCTATTACTTAACCTGTTCGATGGCTGCCAATAAATCTGCACCTACTTCTTCGATCGACTGCGTTCCATCGATTTCTACCAGCAACCCTTGCTCTTTGTAGTAGTCGATTAACGGCGCCGTCTGTTGAAAATAGACTTTGATCCGGTTCTTGACAGTTTCAGGCTTATCATCCTCCCGCTGGAACAGGGGAGAACCATCCACATCACAACGCCCTGCAATTTTCGGCGGATTGTACTTCACATGATACACCCGTCCGGTTTGGCTGGTCCAGCGGCCGCTCAACCGTTCAATCAATTCCTCTTCAGGAACCGAGATGTACGGTACAAGATCCACTGCCTTGTCCCACTCCGCCAGCATCGCAGACAAAGCTGCCGCCTGCGCCGGCGTACGCGGAAAACCATCCAGCAAAGCGCCTTGCTTACAATCAGACTTGCTGAGCCGGTCTTTCACCATCGCGATTGTCAAATCGTCCGGCACCAGCTCACCTCGTTCCATATAGCCTTTTGCTTCCAATCCCAGGGGCGTGTCATTTTTCAAATTCTCCCGGAAAATATCGCCCGAAGAAATATGAACCAAACCCGTTTTCTCTGAGATTAACGAGGCTTGCGTACCTTTACCAGCCCCGGGAGGTCCAAGCAATACAATATACATACTACTCACTAGCCTTTGATCAATTTCTCATCGATACCATGCAGCTTCATTTCGGTCTCGATAATATTGAACGTATCACGCACTACGCCGACCACAATCAGCAAACCGGATGAAGACACCAGGAAAACGCTGGAGGTGGCACCCGGCAAAGCCAGGCTCAAAACATAAGGCAGCACAGCAATCAGACCCAGGAATAAGGCCCCCGGCAGTGTAATCCGGCGCTGCACCTTGTTAAGATAGCGTTGGGTGGCACCGCCGCGGGAAACCCCCGGAATCTGCGCACCCTGGCGTTTGAGGTTATCGCCATAAGCCTGCTGCTGGAAAAGCACGTCCGTATAAAAGAACGTGAAACCAACCACCATGACGAAGTAAATTAACGAATACCAGATATTGCCTGCGCCGAATATATTCTGCACGCCCAAAGCGAAGTTCTTGACACCTTCACTAACATTCGGCCCCTGAAAATAACTCGCCACAATTGCAGGGAAAGTCATGATCGACTGGGCAAAAATAAGCGGAATCATCCCGGCCATATTGACCATCAAAGGCAGACTGCTGCGCACCGGCATCGACATGCGGTTGCCCACACGACGGCCAGGGAAGAGCACCGGCACATGCCGGCGGCCCTGCTGCACATACACAATCGCGAAGATCGTCAATCCCAGGATCAACAACGTCAACAGGAACAGCCACCAGCCATTTTGCTGGTCGCTCAAAATCGACAGCAAGTTCTGCGGAATACGAGAAACGATACCGGCGAAAATGATCAGCGATAGCCCCTGATTGGGGATACCATACTCAGAAATCAACTGCCCAATCCAGATCGCAAACATCGTACCGGCAATCATGCTGGACAACACAGCGATCGTGGGGAGCAAGGTCTCGGCCTGAAAACCAAAGTTGTTCAGGATGGAACCACCGCCCATAGAATTAAAGATATTGATCTGGCCGATCGCCGACAGCAGCGCCATCGGGATCGTGAGAATAACCGTCCATTTTTCCTGCCATTTTTGCGCTTCCCGCGGATTTTCGCGCATCTTGCGCTCCAGCGCCGGAATAATCGGCACCAGCAGCTGCAAGATAATTTGCGCGGTAATATACGGATAGACACCCATCGCCAGGATGGAAAACCGTGACACCGTACCGCCGGAAAGCAGATCCAGCAGGTTGAACAGGTTGCCAGCAGCGCCCGTGTTTCCAGCGAGCGTTGCCAAAAAAGCACGGTTAATCCCCGGAACGGGAATATTCGCTGCAAAGCGATAAATGACCAGCAAACCCAGTGTGATCAGCAGTTTGTTACGAATATCAACTGACTTCCACAGATAGCGCCAACTAGAACGCTTCATACGAGGGTCTCCTCCTTTTCAGCCGATTAAGCAATGATTTCAACCGTGCCGCCAGCTGCCTCAATTTTGGCGAGGGCGCCTTTGGTGACACGATGAGCTTTTACCTTCAACGGGACTGAAATCTCTCCGTGACCCAGGATAACAACAGGTTTCTTGGGTTTGCTCAACAAATTGGCTTTTGCCAACGTTTCCGGCGTGACTTCATCATCTGCTGAAAAACGGTCTGTCAGCATTGACACATTGACTTCATTGTATTCAACCCGATTGATCGGAGTGAAGCCTTCACCACGCATAAACGGCAATCGGCGGAAGAACGGCAAGTTGCCGCCCTGACGATACAGCTTGCCGCCGGAACCGGAACGAGCGTTCTGGCCCTTTTGTCCGCGGCCGCTTGTTTTGCCTTTGCCGGAGCCATAACCACGACCCACACGGGTCTTTTTCTTGGTGGCCCCTTCATTGGGGGTAAGTTCATGCAATTTCATACCAATACCTACTCTTCCACGCGAACCAGATGACTGATTTTCGCAATCATGCCTCGAATTACATCGGATTCATTATGCACCACGGTCTGGTTGATCTTGCGCAAGCCCAGCGCGCGCACGGTCCGTTTTTGACGAATCGAATACCCAATCGGGCTTTTTACCAGCGTAATGCTCAACTGTTTGGGAGTGTTTTTCTTAGGCATTCTCCCTCCGATCCCAGTAAGGCTTCAGATCTTTCACGGGTTTTCCGCGTCGGGCTGCTTCCTCTTCTGGTGTTTTCAATTGGTCCAAGGCAGCAAAAGTTGCCTTGACCACATTCAGCACATTGGCGCTGCCCATCGACTTGGTCAGGACGTCGCGGATACCAACGGCTTCCAACACTGCACGCACACTGGAGCCGGCGATCACACCGGTACCGGGTGAAGCAGGTTTCAGCAGCACTCTGGCACCAGCTACCCGCCCCAATACTTCGTGGGGAATGGTCGTTCCGGTCTTGGAGACCGGGACCATGCTCTTGCGAGCGCGCTCTGTTGCTTTGCGCATGGCGTCCGGCACAGCATTTGCCTTGCCAACACCCATACCGACATTTCCATTATTATCGCCGACGACTACAGTAGCCCGGAATTGAAAGCGGCGTCCGCCTTTTACAACCTTGGCAACACGCGCAATCTCAATAACGCGCTCATCATACTGATCTTCAACCGTCTGCTCTTTAAATCGGCTTCTTCTATTATCCATATTCAGGTCCTTTATCACGCACTAGAACTTGAGGCCGGCTTCGCGGGCACTATCAGCCAGCGTTTTTACACGGCCAATGAATTTATAACCACCGCGATCAAAGACCACTTCTGTGACACCCTTGTTCAGGGCGCGTTCAGCAACCAGCTTGCCAACCAGTGCGGCTTGCTCGGTTTTTGTCTTCCCGCCAACATTGCCACGAAGTTCACGATCAACTGAAGATGCAGCCGCCAAAGTCTGACCGGCTTCATCATCAATTACCTGGGCATAAATTTCTTCCAGACTGCGGAACACGCACAGCCGCGGGCGTTCCGGGGTGCCGTTCACATGTTTACGAACACGTGCATGGCGTCGCTGTCTGGCTTCACTACGAGTCTTTCTTGCCATAATCTCTTACCCTTACGCTGTCTTGCCGGCTTTACCGGCTTTACGGCGAACGTATTCACCCTTGTAACGAATGCCTTTCCCTTTATAGGGTTCCGGCGGGCGAATCTTCCGAATATCTGCCGCCATCTGACCGACTGCCTCTTTGTCATAACCGCTGACAGTGATTTCGCGGGTCTTGGGATTCGCATCAAAGCTGATCCCTTCGGGCGGATCTATTTCCACAGGGTGGGAATAGCCAACATTAATTACCAATACTTTGCCATTCATTTCGGCGCGGTACCCCACACCCTGGACTTCCAGTTCACGCTTGAAACCAGTGCTGACACCGGTCACCATGTTCTGGATGACAGCCCGGGTTGTTCCATGAATAGCGCGTGAAAAAGCTTCGTCATCGTGGCGTTCCACAATCACCTGGTCGCCATCTTTGCGGATGATGACTTCTGGCAGGAACTGGCGCTTCATTACGACGCCATTTTGGCCCTTGACCTGCACCTCGTTATCCGAGATGCTCACTTCCACGCCAGCCGGAATATCTACCGGCAAACGACCTATACGAGACACGATTCTACCTCCTGGCTCCCGTCGATCACCAAACTTTACAGATGATCTCACCGCCCACGCCGAGCTGTCGCGCTCGCTGGCCGGTCATCACACCCTTGGGAGTGGTAAGGATAGCAATCCCCATCCCGGAAAGCACCCAGGGGATTTCCGTCTTATGTGAGTACATGCGGCGGCCAGGCCGGCTCACTCGCTCAAGGCCAGTGATGACCGGTTGGCGCTCACGGCGCTCACCAACATACTTCAAACGTACACGCAATACTTTTTGCGAGGGGCGATCACCATCCACTACATCATAGCTTTTGACAAACCCTTCTTCTTTCAGAATTCGGGCAATCTCAACCTTGATTTTCGATGTAGGCATGGCTACCATCGCCTTTTCGGCCATCAGGCCATTGCGAATACGAGTTAACATATCAGCAATCGGATCATTAACGCTCATTCTCAAACCCTCCGGTCTACCAGGACGCTTTTCTAACGCCAGGGATTTCACCCTTTAAAGCTAACTCGCGGAAGCAAATCCGGCACAGTCCAAAGCGGCGAATATACCCCCGCGGACGAGCACACCGTTTGCATCGATTACGTACCTGGTTAGGGTACTCTCGTCGTTCTTCACGATAGGTCATGCATTTCTTTGCCATATTAATCCTTCCTGAAAGGCATGCCAAGCAACTGCAACAGTGCTCGTGCCTGCTCATCCGTTTGCGCGGTCGTCACAATCGTAACTTCCATACCCCGAACCTTATCAATCGAATCGTATTGGACCTCCGGGAAGATCAATTGTTCCCGCAAACCCAGGGTATAGTTCCCACGTCCATCAAATGCATTCGGAGAAATGCCACGGAAGTCCCGCACACGGGGCAGCACGATGTTCATCAAACGATCCATGAAGGACCACATACGATCACCACGCAGCGTCACCTTCGCACCAATCTCACTGCCTTCGCGCAACTTAAAGTTGGCGATGCTCTTTTTTGCCTTGGTCACAATCGGTTTCTGACCCGTGATCGTTTCCAGATCACTGGTAGCAGCTTCCAATGCTTTCGGGTTGTCTTTTGTCTCACCCAGGCCGATATTCAACACTACCTTTTCAATCCGCGGAGCCTGCATCACATTGCTCAGGTCCAGCGTCTTCATCAAGGACGGCACAACTTCTTTCTGGTACATCTCTTTCATTCTATTCATTGTCTACCTATCTTCCGCCGGGGCTAGTCAATCAGTGCATCGCACTTTTTGCAAACCCGCAGCACCTTTCCATCTTCTCGAGACAGGCTGACCCGCGTTGCCTTGCCACATTTCTGGCAAACCAGCATAACGTTGGAAATATCAATTGGCATTTCCAGTTTCACGATGCCGGGATTCACGGTGCGACCCTGAGACTGAACCTGGCCCTGATGCTTGGTGCGCAGGTTCACGCCCTGAACGACCACGCGACCTTCTTCCGCCAGCACACGGATAACCTCTCCGCGCTTGCCTTTGTCTTCCGAACGGCCGCTGATCACCTCTACCGTATCTCCCTTGCGAATCTTGAGTTTCATTTTATAACTCTCCTCAATTCCCTGGCTGTCTACAATACTTCCGGAGCCAGAGACACGATCTTCATATACCCTTTTTCACGAAGTTCGCGCGCAACCGGGCCAAAAATACGAGTGCCTCTTGGATTTTGTCCATCTGCATCCAGGATCACGGCCGCATTATCATCGAACCGGATGGTAGAGCCATCTGAACGGCGCCATTCTTTCGCAGTTCGCACAATCACAGCCTTAACAATTTCGCTCTTCTTGATCGAGCCTTGTGGCGTAGCTGATTTCACCGTGCAGACACATACATCGCCAACCCGCCCATAACGGCGCCTGGAGCCGCCCATCACATGGATGACCAGCAATTCTTTTGCACCGGTGTTGTCAGCTACCTTCATTCGTGATTCTTTTTGAATCATGACTACTCTCCCTCACCGGCCTCCTGAGCCTCTACATGGCGGCGCAGGATTTCTTCAACAACCCAGCGCTTGGTGGCAGACATCGGGCGGGCTTCAACAATCCGCACCTCGTCACCAATCATGCAGGAAAGCTCATCATGCGCCTTCACTTGTTTACTATCATGAACCACTTTTCGGTACAGCGGATGACGGAATGTACGTGTGATTTCCACCACAGCGGTCTTCATCATCTTGTCGCTGGTAACGACACCAGTCAAACGTCGTCGTCCGTTCATTATTTCTCACCTTCCTGGCGAATTTCCAACTCGCGCTCGCGTAATACTGTCTCCATACGGGCGATCTGGCGGCGGGTAACCTTGAGACGACTGGTATCCGTCAACTGGCCCGTCACCGTCTGGAATCGCAGATTCATCAACTCGTGACGGGTATCGGCCAATTTCGCAATAAGCTCTTCCGAAGACAAGAGTCGAATCTCTTCCATTTTCATGAATAATCTCCTTGCAGATCAACACGAGAAACGATCTTGGTCCTGATGGAATATTTATAGGAAGCCTGGTGCAATGCTTCCTTCGCAACATCTTCTGGCAAACCAGAAATTTCCATCATAATCCGGCCTGGCTTCACTACGGCAACCCAGTATTCAACAGCGCCTTTACCTTTACCCATCCGGGTTTCAGCAGCACGGTGGGTATATGGTTTGTCAGGAAAAATACGGATCCACAACTTGCCGCGGCGGCGCATCACGCGCACCATTGCCCGGCGGGCTGCTTCAATCTGACGAGCCGAAACCCAGCCCGGCTCCAACGCCTGAAGACCGTAATCGCCAAACGACACTTCCGCGCCACGCAATGCTTTGCCGCGCATGCGGCCACGCATCTGCTTTCGATACTTTACTCGTTTTGGCATCAACATAATAAAAACCTCATATCATCTACACTGTCGCCATGACAGGGCAGAACTACTCACTGACGTACACACCGGTGGTGGACTGTACCTGTTCTTCAGCCTGCGGCAGAACTTCACCTTTATAAATCCAGACCTTGATACCAATCGCTCCATAGGTGGTCAACGCTTCAGTTTTGGCAAAATCAATGTCCGCACGCAGAGTCTGCAGCGGCACGCGGCCTTCACGCAGCCAGACGGTACGTGCCATTTCAGCACCACCGACACGGCCAGCCACCATCACCTTGCAGCCTTCTGCGCCCTGGCGCAGTGCCTGCTGGATGGAGCGTTTCATCGCCCGCCGATAACTAATCCGGCGCTGGAGCTGACCAGCAATATTTTCTGCCACCAAAAAGGCATCCAGATCAGGATTTTTGATCTCTTTGATCTCCAGATCAATGCGCTTTCCGGTCAAAGTTTCCAGTTCCTTGCGAACTTTCTTGACATTCTCGCCCTTGCGGCCAATCAAAATACCAGGCTTGGCTGTATGAACAACCACTTTCACCTTACCGGCAAAACGCTCCACTTCAATCTGGCTTACGCCAGCACGGTCAGATTGGCTTCTCACCAGGTCTCGAATGGCAATATCCTGATGCAACTGCTCAACATAATTATCACCTTCTGCGTACCATCTGCCCAACCAGGGCTTGTTGATACCCAGTCGGAAACCTACAGGATGAACTTTACGACCCATTTATGACTCCTATCCTTCCCGCTCGCGTAAAACGATCGTGATATGTGACGAACGGCGTAAAATCGGCTTGAAACGCCCGCGGGCACCAAAACGCCGCCATTTTCGGGTGGGGGCTTCATCTGCCGTGATCTGGTAAACATACAGATCTTCGCGATTCAGACCAAAATTCTCCTCACCATTCGCAATTGCTGAATTCAGCAATTTGTGCACATGGGTAGCAGCACCCTGGGTGGCAAACCGGAGGATGTTGACTGCCTCATCCGCAGATTTCCCACGCACCATGTCGATCACCAGGCGAGCCTTCTGGGCGGAAACGCCGCAGTGACTCAACTTTGCACGAATATCTTGTGCCATGATCTGCTACCTCCTCGTCGATCTTTCAGCAACATGACCCCGGAAATTCCGGGTGGGTGCGAATTCACCCAAACGATGACCAACCATATTTTCCGTAATATAGATCGGAACATGGCGGCGGCCGTCGTGAATAGCAATTGTATGTCCCACCATTTGCGGGAAGATGGTGCTGTCCCTGCTCCAGGAGCGGATCACTTTCTTTTCACTACGGGCGTTCATCGCCTCTATCTTCTTCAACAGCTTAGGGGATACATACGGCCCCTTCTTCAGCGATCGTGACATTTCTTCGTCCTTCTCTCGCTACTACCGACTACCGGCCGCCCGTCTTGCGACGGCGAACGATATATTTATCGGTTGACTTATTACGACGGGTCTTGTAACCCAGCGTGGGTTTACCCCACGGGGATTTCGGACCGGGCATACCAATCGGTGAACGTCCTTCACCACCACCATGCGGATGGTCTCGCGGACTCATCGCCGTACCGCGCACTGCCGGGCGGATGCCCATGTGGCGCTTGCGGCCCGCATTACCAAGTTTGATGTTGGCGTGATCAATATTGCCAACCTGTCCCACAGTGGCATAGCACACCTGGCGCACCAGGCGAACTTCACCAGATGGCAGACGCACCTGAGCATAATCGCCCTCTTTCGCCAATAATTGCGCAGAAGTACCGGCTGAACGCACCATCTGGCCGCCGCGGCCCTCCTGCAGCTCAATATTGTGAATGGTTGTTCCCACAGGAATGCGGGAAATCGGCAGACTGTTGCCCGGGCGGATATCCACATCGGGGCCAGCAGCCACTTTATCGCCAACCTTCAAGCCAACCGGAGCCAGAATATAGCGTTTTTCGCCATCTGCATACATCAGCAAGGCCAGGCGGGCGGTGCGGTTCGGATCATATTCAATTGCTTTCACCGTGGCAGGAATGCCACGCTTGCTGCGCTTGAAATCAACAATACGAATATAACGCCGGTGTCCACCGCCACGGTGGCGCACCGTAATGCGACCATACACATTGCGACCAGAATGTTTCTTTTTGATGATGATCAAAGACCGCTCAGGCTTGGTCTTGGTAATCTCTTCAAAAGTATAGCTGGTCATGTCGCGCTGACCAGGGGTCGTCGGTTTATAAAACTTTACTGCCATTTACTCAACTCCTTCGAAGAACGGAATGCGATCTTCTGGTGAGAGGGTAACAATCGCTTTCTTGTAACCGCTCTTGCGTACAGCCATCCGGCGGCTTCGCGCACGACGAGAGCGCTTGGCAGGCACATTGGTCACATTCACCCGCAACACCGTAACATCAAAGATCTTTTCCACTGCGTCTTTGACCATCGTCTTGGTGGCGTGAGCGTCCACCTCAAATGCATATTGATGCAATTTTGTTTGCTGGTAATTGGTTTTCTCAGTCACCAACGGACGGCGGAGAATATCATATATCGTGGACATTCGTTCCTCCTATCCAAAATTCTCTGTAATCACATCCAGCGCCGACAAAGGCATGATCAGCTTATCGTACTGAAGCAAATCCCGGATGTTCAAATAGCTGGCGAGAAGAATTTTGGCGTCAGGCAGGTTGCGGGCAGCGCGAATCACGCCATCGTAAGCCTCTTTTTCAGGAAGGATCAACAATACGCTGCTTTCCTGCACGAGCGTGTTCAATGCCTGTGCCATCAAGCGTGTTTTTGCTTCTTCCAATACCAGATCTTCTACCATAACAATGCTCATATCGGCTGCCTTTGAGGACAAACCGGAGCGCAGCGCGGCACGGCGCATCTTGCGCGGCATCGCTTTCGTATAATCGCGAGGCCGTGGTGTATGAATTTTGCCACCACCCGCCCACTGTGCCGACCGGATAGAACCCTGTCGCGCACGGCCAGTGCCTTTTTGGCGCCACGGTTTTCTGCCACCGCCAGCTACCTCGCTGCGAGTTTTCGTCTTGTGGGTGCCCAGTCTTGCGTTTGCCAATTGGCGCACGAAGGCCTGATGCATCAGATCCACAGAAATTGGGGCTTCAAAGATATCCGCCGGCAGTTCTACCGTGCTGACCTTCTTGCCCTGCATGTTGACAACATCTACTAACATCGTACTTTGCTCCCTTTATGCAAGTCGGGAAACCAGTTTCAGAACCAGTCTGCTACTGTTTCCGCGTCTCCTTGATCAACACCATGCTGCCACGCGGACCAGGAACTGCGCCACGGACACCGACCAGATTGCGTTCTGCATCAACCAGTGCAACCTTCAGATGCTGGGAAGTCACACGAACATTACCCATGTGGCCGGGACCCCGAGCGCCCTTAAACACACGACCCGGAGTCGTCCCTGCACCGCGCGAACCCGGAGAACGCTGGCGGTCTGACTGACCATGGGTCATTGGCCCACCGCCGAAGCCGTGCCGCTTCATCGCTCCCGCGAAACCACGGCCTTTGCTTGTGCCAACCACATCAACGCGCTCGCCAACGGCAAACACATCTGCTTTCAGCACATCGCCTTCGGCAACATCTGCGTCTTTAACACGAAATTCGCGCAAGAAACGCAGGGGCGGCAGCTCGTTCTTCTTCAAATGTCCGAGCGTTCCACCAGTTAAGCGTTTTGGCTTAACTTCGCTGAAACCCATTTGCACAGCAGCGTAACCATCACGTTCCTGTGTGCGCACCTGGGTAACATAGCAAGGCCCAGCTTCAATGAGTGTGATGGGAACAGCCGTACCATCTTCATCGAAAATCTGGGTCATTCCGATTTTCTTGCCAATAAGCCCTTTCAACATCTCGATTTTCTCCTTAGTAGTTAGACTTCAAGGGACTGTCAACCTGGGCTGGGCTGCATCATCCCTCAGCAGTACAGTCAGTGATCCAGGGGCTGCACCATGTTTTTTTTCGTGCGCCTGCTGAACCGCTCTTATACCACCTGATTTGGCTTCATCAGCCAAACCTGATTATGATACCACAGGTTTTCTGATTCTGCCAGCTCCGGGGAGAAAATTCACCGAATCTCCTCCCCGGAGTTGTTGCGCAAAACCCTACATCTTGATTTCAATATCCACGCCGGCGGGCAAATTCAACCGCATCAGCATATCAATCGTCTTTGAATCGGGATCCATCACATCAATCAATCGATTGTGTGTGCGAATCTCAAAATGCTCGTGAGAATCTTTATCAATGAATGTGGATCGGCGCACAGTAAATCGCTCGATCTTTGTGGGCAGCGGCACAGGGCCAACCACCTGAGCGCCGCTGCGCTCTGCCGTGTCAACAATCCGCTTGGCGGACTGATCCAGGACACGATGGTCATACGCCTTCAGGCGAATTCGAATCCGTTGTTTTGCCATAGGTTATTTCACCTTATTCCAAAATCTGGGTGATCACGCCCGCGCCAACGGTCAGGCCGCCTTCGCGG
>CAYURM010000027.1:0-49939 GCA_964447155.1 uncultured Anaerolineaceae bacterium | reverse complement strand
CGGATTTTGCTGTGTTCTTACCGTTGATTCTTCAAACTGTCAGGTGGCTAGAAAATCTTTAGTCTATCGCGGCAAAAATCGCGCCATCTTCATATTCACCATACAAGGGGATGCCTTCGGTAAGGTCTTTCACCCATGCGGCGTCCTGCGGCTCGTCAAATAACCCGGAATAATTCAAAAAGACAATTGCGCCTTCTCCGGCCAGCACCTTTTCACGGATCATGGCAACATCCTCGGCGTAACCTTCACGCGGTCCCTGCGTGGCGGGATTCATTGGCGAAGGCAGCACGTAAGCAGGTTTGTCGGCCACAATGTACAGGGCGGTCACACGGTTGCTGTACAGCAGCACATCTTCGGGCAGCGCAGCCGCCGCAGCGATCACCTGCGATTCCTGCACAGCCGAATGGGCAAAACCCTGCCCATCCTTGCGCAGTTCTTTGACTACGTCCAGGCTGTCTTCACTTAATGATAGCAGTAAAGCCACCGAAAACAGAACGACAGTCCATCTCAGCCAGTTCGCCTTGCGCTTCCATAACCAGCCCAGACCAGCCATTGCGACAACGATCAACGGCACTTCAAACAATAACAAAATGCGATCTTCAAAGATCGGACTGGCATCAAAGAACATCAGCGAAAGCAGCAGTACTGCCAGATAGGATAACGCCTGCAAGGCATTGATCCACGCAAAACGGGAGGATTCCACTGCCAGCTTTTGGCCCTTGTGCTGAAACTCACGCACCGCGGCGAGGATTGCCCAGGCGGCCAAACCCAACACGATCATGAATAACACGATCCCCCAAAAACCCAACAAGTTTTCAACCAGGCCGCCGCGTTCCGGCAGCAGCCAGCCCCAAAAATTGAGCAGGCCTTCGTTGATCTTGTCCATCGGCACAGAGTGAAAGATCACCTGCCGGTTGCCAACATTGCTGCTGACAAGATAATTGCGCACCAGCCACACCATCACTGTCGGGATGCCCGCACCGAGGAAGATCAACCCGTGTTGAACACGTTTTCCCCAGGCTATCCCGGCTTTCATGGCGTCAGGGCACAGCACCAGCAAGGCAACTGCACCTGTAGCGTACAAAGAAATCCCCACATACCGGGTCAGGGTAGCCAAACTTGCCAGCACACCGCTGACCGCCAGCCAGTACCACCTGCGCGTACGCTGCCCTTCCAGCAAACTCAACAGCACCCCAAAAGCCAGGGCCAGATACAACGGTTCCGTCATCGCAAAGGAGTGCGAACGGATCACCGGACTGGAAACGAGAAACACCACCGCTCCCAGCAAAGACAACAGAGAAGAACCGGTTGCTTTGCGCACGGTGACACCCATCAGAAACACATTCAGCCCCATCAGGAAAATGTTCAGATACTGCGCTGCCGGAATCGCATCCACACCAAACAGGCCGATCCCTGCCAGAAGGATCGAAAACATGGGCGGATAATTGGTGATCGGCCGCGGGCTGCCATCGCCTGTCAGGCGGCTGTAGCCCAGCCCGCCCAGCATATTGCGGGCGCCAGCCACATACCCCACCGAGTCATTCACCAGCCCGATGCCATGCGGCGTCACCGCGATCATCAGAGCAATACCAGCCACAGCCAGCAGCACCAGCAGTACCCAAAACAGGTTTTTATTTTTATTCAAAAATGCTTCCATGTTCTCAAACAACTTCATTTGAAAACCTCTCATTCAAGTGCATTCTCATTCAAAATCAACACTCATAGGGAGCGTTAACGTCCTTTACCCTGTCGGGCATGAAATTCGCAACGCACCAATCAACAACCTGATTTCGGCCCCTCCCCTATTTTGCAGCCTCATCGCAAAATGGGGGAGGCTGGGAGGGGGTGTTGTACATCGCACAATTTGTTATCAACGCTCCCTGCTTTAGTCCTTTATTTTAGCCAGTCGTAGGGTGCGTTAGCGTGCCTCCCGCAACGCACCAATCAGCAACCTGGTTTCGGGGCCGTCAGATTTCCTGCGCCCGTATCCGGTGCGTTATCAACGCACCCTACTACTTGCAAACTTTGTTACGCATTGTAGTAACCCTGCGGTCAGTCGTTACCGTCAGGATACCGGTAAATCCCGCCATCCTGACCCTGATACACCACTTCCAGACCATCCACCAGCGCCGCAGCCCATGCCTCGCTGCGCTCGCCATACAACCCTGCAACCTGCGATGCCAGGCTGTCAAACTGCACAAACACCGCATCACCCTGCCGGAACATTTCCTCCATCGGGTCATCCATCCAGTCGCCGTCACCGTACATCACGAAATCAGCTTGCGGATCATTGACATAGATCTCGGCAATGGGATACGATGCCCGTCCCGTCAAATACAAAACCGCCGTTTCTTCATTGGTCACGATCAACACATCTTCCGGTAAATCGCGCACAGCCTGCATCGTATCCGATGTCTGCCAGGCGACTGAATTATAGCCCAACCCAAGCTCAACATTCTGCTTCACGATCCGCATCGTGCGCGCCGCATTCCACAATCCCAACAACAATACAACCATTAACAAACCATTCTTCAACCGCACCAAATGATGCCACTGACGGCCACTCTGCACGGCCAGCAGCACGATCAGCCAGAACACAGCCGCCATCAACGGGGACAACATCCGGCTGCCGATCGTAATCGGCGGGGACGTGGTGAAATACACCGCAGCAATCACACCAGTATAAATCAGACTAAATAAAGCCAGTGCCATCAGGATGCGATGATCCTGCTCCTTGCGTGCCGTCTTCTGCATCAGGCGCACAGCGATCACCGTCCACCCAGCCACAACCAA
This sequence comes from uncultured Anaerolineaceae bacterium, assembly GCA_964447155.1. GTDB lineage: Bacteria > Chloroflexota > Anaerolineae > Anaerolineales > Anaerolineaceae > SMBSF63. The sequence continues at coordinate 47,146 of CAYURM010000027.1, read as the reverse complement.
CAAAAAACCCACACTCAATACATGATTCAGCATCGCCGGGTACGGCGGCGACTGGATCCACGAATCCGGCACCAGCCAGAAGAGGATCACCTCTTCCATCTGCGGCCAGAACAGTTTCACCCGTTCCAGCATCGCCGCGACAGTCAACACAGACCGCGAGGAAACAGTGGTGGTATTGCTGACGTTATACAGCATCCACCCTGCCGCCGGTATGCTGCCAGCAACCCCAAACAGAAGGGCTTTGACCAGCCGCCTGCCCCATTTCCCTTCGTCAAACAGCAGCAAAAGCACAGCCGCCGTCGCCAGGTAGGCCGCCGCCGCATAGCGCGTGAAGAAAGCCAGGCCGCCAGTGATCGCCGCAGCCGCCAACAGGCCCTTGCGGTCTGCCTGGCGCAGATACGCCAACATCAACGCCAGCGTCCAAAACCCCAAAAAGATCGATAACGGCTCGGAGATTGCCCACGAAAAGACGGGCACCAGCACCGGAGAAGCCGCCGCCAGCAATCCTGCCAGCCAGGCCGCAGTCAGTGACTTTGTCGCCCGCCAGGTCTCGCTCCCCAGCAGCCAGATCACCGCCCCAAACAGGAAGATATTCAGCCAGTGCGCCGCCGCTTCCAGGGGAATGCCCAGTAAACCGGGAAGGGTCAGCACCAACGGGAAGAAAGGCGCAAAATAAGGCATGATACGGAACTCGCCGCGCGGCCCCACCAGGCCAAAGCCCTTGCCATCCAGCAGATTCTGCGCCGAGGTCAGGTAAATGGTGGCATCGCCGCCAATCCCTGCGCCTTTGGCCGTGCTGACGCGCAGCACAACCATCCCGATCAGGGCGGCTGCCAGAAATGAAAGGTGTGCCAGTTGCTTTTTCTTCATCGCTCGTCCGATTTACTCCGCAAAGCCATAGATCAGGTCATTACCTGATTCGCTAATCAACTCCAGCCCCAACGCCTCGCAGGTGCTGCGGACTTCATCGATATTATCATAATAGGTCTGATCGACCAGAATATAGGTCATGTTCAGCTCTTGAAGTAAAGCCACGCTTTCTTCGGAGGGGAAAGTTTCCATCACCGGCATGATCTCGCGGTACTGCTCCGGCGGGAAAGCGTTGAAAAAACCGCCCAGGAAAGGCTTGCCATTGATCAACTGCCCGTAGATATGCTCCTGGTCTTCCTGCAATTCAAAGGGGAATTGCGCCCAGGCACCGTTGCCGGGCTGCTCCGCCAGCCAGTAATCCGCCGGACGGGCCTGCACCTGTGAAAATTCCCGGAAGGGTCCGGGGTAAAAATCAACAAAGATGAGTACCAGCAGCAGTATAAAAACAGCCCGCAGCTTTCTGCCCTTCAATCGTTCCAGCAGCCAGGCAGCCCCCAATCCTCCTGCCGCACTGACAAATACCAGGGCAAATACACCAAAGCGCATCAAAGCACGCAGTTTGGCATACAGCGGAAAATATTGAAACAGGAAGTATCCCGGCAGAACCAGGGGCAGCGTCTCCCGTCCCAGGCGGGCTGCCAATCCTGCCGGCAATGCCAGTTCTACAGCTTTCTCGTTCCAATGCAGATCAGTACCCATCGCCAGCACCACCGAGAGCAGTGCCCCCCACAGCAGCAGGCGCAGAAAAACATCCTGCTGCATTTCCTTGCGTTTAACCCATGCCAGCACGGCCAGGGCAAACGAAACGATGCCCACGTAAAGAGTGGATTCAATCCACAGGTCCCGGCTGAAATGATCGCCAACCCACTGCCCCCACAGGAAGTGATCAGTAGAAGGCAGGAAGAAATCCAGCGGACTGGCCGAGTACTTGCGCACAATGCCCATATTGCGATCGGTCAGCCCACCCTCGGTGGCAAGGGACAGATACGGGAAAGCGGCAAAGGCCACCAGCGGCACCGCCACCAGCACCAGCGCCAGCACCCGTTTCCAAAAGTCCAGGTTCTTGATCAGCGGCTTGTTCATCAGCAGGTAAACCAGCACCATAAAAACGCTGATGATCGCCGTCATGTACAAATAATACATCGAAGTATTGGCAATCAGTCCCAGGGCAATCCCGCCCACCAACACCGGTTTCCACGACCATTTCTCGACCTTGAGCACATCCCACAACCCCATGAAGTAGAAGGGGAACCACTGGATGCCGGAAAGGTTGAGGTGCCCGATGCGGAAATGAGCAAAATGGAAAGGAATGAAAGCATACACCGTACCTGCCAGCAAGGCTGCGTCCCAGCGCCCGCTGAGCTTCTTCACCCACAGGGACATCCCCACGCCGGAAAGGACGAAGGAGATCATCATCGCCATGTTATAGGCAAACACCTCACCGCCAATGAAGTAGAACGGCATGGCAATTGCCAGATTGGCCTGGGTGATCTCGGTATAGGCCAGGCTCCAGCCCTGCGGATAGTTCAGGAACCAGATATTGAAGGGGTTGACGCCCAGGTCAAACAAAGCCTTTTTAAACCAGCCGATCATCCACACAAAATAGATATTGTCCCCCACCAGACCAACCATCGAATCCCCCATGCGGGTGACCAGCGGCCAGGTCATCACCAGCGTCATCGCGGTGAAGTACAGGGTCACCCACAGGATGGGCCTTTTGGAAAGGATTTCGAAAACCTTCTTCATGCTCATTCTCCGGGGAACTAATCCAACTCTACCCATTGATGGTAGCGCGAGGACTGACACACCGCCAGCACGATTTCCATGGCGCGCACCCCATCCTCAAAAGAACAAACCGGTTCTTCTTTACCCGCAATCACATTGATGAAATTACGCATCTCCGCCAGAAAGAGATCGTTGCGATCAAAGCCATCCGGCGCAGGGTAATCTTCCCATGCTGCTTTTTCAGCGCGGTACAGGCGTACCCCGCCATCGGCGTTGTCCCAGGTGATGGTGCCCTGATTACCGATCATTTCTAGTGTATGCCGCGCAGGCCGCTGGCAGAAGTCCAGGTGTACGCTGCCCAGCACGCCGCGGTCAAATTGCAGGCCGATCTCGCTGACATCTTCAACGTTGATTCCCAACCCGCCGAGGTTACCCGTAAGCGCCCACAACGATTCCACCTCGCCCACCAGCCAGCGCAGATAATCCAGCGGATGACAGAGTGTGCGCACCACACCGCCGCCCAGGTCCTTGCGCCCGGCGTAGCTCTGGCGGTAATCCTCCCAGGGGTGCCAGTCAGGCAGATACTCGCCCCAATGCGAACGCACCGCGATCAGATCACCAATCGATCCCTCGTCCAGCAGTTTTTTGGCCTGTTGTAATCCAGGGTGAAAACGGAACTGGAAACCCACCAACATCTTGCTTCCGCCCTCCTTCAGGGCTTTTTCCAGGGCGGAAATATCATCCATCGTGTGAGAAATAGGTTTTTCCATCAGAATATGGCACCCCGCCTGTGCAGCCGGGATGGCCACATCCAGATGCAAAGCCGTGGGATTGGAAATGATCACACCATCAGGTTTATGGGCCAGTGCTTTTTGTAAATCCGTTTCAACCGGGAAGCGCGCAATTTCATCATCTTCCAGGGTGCTGTGATGAGAACGAAACAGTACGATATCCTCCTGGCCTAATGCCAGCAGGTTCCGCAAATGCCGTCGTCCAATCGATCCAAACCCCGCAATTAGAAATTTCATCTCTACTCTCCAGAATAATTCGACCTCATTGTAGTAACCCTGCGGTCAGTCGTTACGCCTGTGTGGGTAACCACTAAAGTGGTTACTACAATTATGTTTTTCTAGACTTCCTTCTTGCCCATCACCGACAACAAAAACGCCGCCGTGCGTTTGCCTGCACTGGCATCAGTGAAGGTCACCTCATCACGGATGAACTGCTGGCGCGCTTCTCTGTCCGCATCCGGGTCTTCCAGATAGCGATTCAACGCCGCCTTAAGCTGCACCTTGTCCAGCGCCACCTGTCCGGCCACCGCATCGCGGAAGCGCAAATGCGTCGGCCAGTTACCAATCTCGGAAAGCGCCAGCGAGAACTTGCCTGGCGTATTCCACCCGCCGGGGGCATCTATGCACACACTGACAATCGGGCGATCATGCACAGCTGCTTCCACCACCATGGTCGAATATACGGTGGTAAACACATCCGAGTAAGCCATCATGGAAGTCTTCTCAGGCATATCCTCACCAGAATAGTACCCCAATTCGCCGCCCAGCGGAACGGGTTCCACCAGATGCACGTGCGCCAGACGTTCCGTCAACGCACGCATCTTCTCCCGCTCCCCGGCAAACAGGGGGTTGTCCATAAAATGATTGGGATGAAGGCGGATCAACAGTTGGCTGGGTTCCGCCAGTTCATCCGCAGCCACCAGTTCAGCCAGCGCCTCCACGTTTTGGTAATTCGGCGAGAAAGTGATAAAGCTGCTCGCATAACCGATCAATTTGCGTTCGGGGTCCAGCTTATGAAGGTCAAAATACTCCTCGCGGGACATGAGCCATTCCTTGCGGAAATAACCGTCATAAGAGGGAATCCCGCCTACATGCACACGTTTCGGGTCCCAGTCCGAGCCCAGCACCAGTTCCTCTTTTTGCAGCTCCGACCAGCAATTCACCCAATCCATCGGCGCACCTGGCAGGGTATAACTGCTGGAATTATCCCATCCAACGATCACGGCTGCCGTAGGTACGCCGCGCTGGGCAGCCTGGCGCAGCAAATAACGGTCATAGCGCCAGCCAGCCGTGCTGGCAACCACCAGCTCCGGCTGAAATTTGTCAAACAGGTCGCCGTACAAATCCGGCACGAAGCGCATCTGCTGACGCACCACAAACTGGCGCAGCGCCTTGCTCCGCCGCATCATCCACACGATGGCCTTCATCAAGGGCATCACCGCCTTGCGTCTGCCGGTGGCTTCGCCTTCTACCTGAAAGATATTGCTGTCCATCGCTTCCACGTTGATCCGTTTCGAGCCCCCCACCCGGCGCAGGAAATGCAGCCACCACTGTGTCGTCGGCGACACGGTGTGATAATACTGGCGCGCTTCTTCCAGGCGCAGCCCTTCCACAACCAGACCGGGCTGTCCGAAACGGGTTTCAATCTGTTCTTTCAATCCGTCATCGGTCAGTAACACTACTTCCACGCCGGCATCCAGCATGGTCTTGACGACATCACTCTGCAGGAAGTACACAATCGCCAGCCCGTGGTCAGCACTGATAAAAACGCTTCTCTTTGTCATAAGGAATTCGATATCCTCTCTTCGTTCAATATCGCCATTTAGCGATCATAATACCAATCGAAAATCCTGTTATACAGGAACAGTAATACCCGTTTGACCGGCGGCAGATCCAGCAGCGGGCGTTTCTTCTCGGCCGGTTTGCCCGTCCCGGCAGCCTTCTTTGTGCCAGGTAGATCGCGCAGCGTATTGCTGATGTTCATCACATACGGTTCAACCGGCATCAGGCGCAGGTAACCTTCCTGGTTCATGCGCTCATCCAGCCGCTTCACCTGCCCCATCGGGCGGTCCATGCTGAAGGGCAAAAATTCCTGCAGCACGCTTTTATACGCCATGAACTGCCAGTGGGATGCGCCTGCGATCGCCTCGACACCCTGATAGGTCAGTTTCACGTCCTCGCTGGTGTCATAATGCTGGCGGATTTCTTCTTCACTCTGCCCCAGGCTCAGGTCAAATTCCCGGAAGGTGGCGTAGGGGATGAAATCGCCATGCGTTACGGCCACATCTTCCTGCCCCTCGCCCCAGGCCACCGTCTGGCTGTAGACATCCGGCCGGGTGCGGAAAGGCCGCGCCGTGACCATGCCCACCCGGGGGAAGGTCTCCAGCAATTCCAGCGATTTGGATAGCCAGCCGGGATAATACAGCACGTCATTGTCCGCATACACAATGATCTCACCCGGTGCGCCGCTCAAGATCATGTTCCACGCCCCGCCCTTGCCCAGATTTTTGTCGGACAGCAATAAATACTGAATATGTCCAGCTTCCTGTTCCTTCAACAGATATTGATGTGCTTCCTCGCAGCTCCCGTTGTCAAAGACCAGCAGATCAAACGGCAGATCAGCCGTCTCACGCAGGCTGCTCAGGCTGGTGTCCAGCACATCCAGCATTTCAGCATAGAAACCACTCAGGAAGGGAATATAGTTTAACACCGCCACCGTGATCCGTTCCGGCTGGGCGACTTTCTTCACAAATTTTGCGGGGTTCTGTCCGACGCGCATAATTACTCCTCGTTCCCCTAGCTGCCCTTGAGCTTCCGGACCAGCCAGACCTTGAATTCCTTGCTTGCCTTCACCGGGTGGAAGATGGCATAGCATACCTGTCCCAGTCCGTACGAATGCAGCTTCACCAGCGGGAAAATCTCCACTTCCCGCCAGAATTTTTCATTGTCCCAGCGCATGCGCTGGATCACCCCGTTTACCAGTGTACGATCTGCGTCCATCAGATTAAAGATAGCGCGCTTGCCCCCCGCCAGACGGATGTTCTCCTTCGTCTCCGGCAGGCGGTAATGCGGCTGCCCCTGGGGCAAATGCCGGTAATCATGATTCTGATGCACGATCTGAATCGCCGGGGTAGCATCGATCAACGCCCAGCCCTGACGGCGGGCTTCGTAAAACATCCAGTTATCCCATCCGGCGCGCCCGATGGCAAAAGCAGGCATATCTTTAAAACAGGCCCGCGGGAAAATGAAATAATCGCTCCCGCCGCGGGGATGCAGCCCCCCTTCCGTCGCGGTGCGTTCCCGCAGGCGCTCCACCCAGCCCGCCGAGAATTCCAACCGTTCGGTCACGTCCAGGTCCCAACGTTGGCCGACGATCAGGTATTTCTCAGCCTGTTCGGCCACCTGTCGGGCAGCCTCAATCATATCCGGCATGAAGAGGATGTCCGCATTGACATACACCAGCACCGGCGAATCGCTGTTCTTGCGCGCCAGCTCAAAGATCGAACTGACCAGCGGCGTACCCATCTCATTGCAAGCCACATCCGGCAGGTGCCTCACGCCCAGTTTTTGCGTGGCTTCGGCAATCCCCGGCTCGTCACCGATCACAATCACCTCCACCTCCGGCCCGAGATGCGTCCATGACTCAATCGCATTGTATTGCAGCTTGGTAATAAAGGGGTCAGTAAATGGTTTGGGTGCTGTGAATATCGTTAAAAATGTCATTCTTCCTCTATTTTTGTCATTGCGAGCCCGCAGGGCGTGGCAATCTCCTGGCCTACGCAGGATTACCTTGCCCGCACCCTTCGACAAGCTCAGGGTGCAGCTTGACTCTCTTTCTCGCTCTGACAACTAGTTCTCGTTTCTTTCGTCCACGTCCTTCATCGTCTTGTGCTTGATCTGCGCATTGATCTCCAGCAGAGCCGGGTTGCGGTCCAGCAAAGCCAGCACATCCATCCAGTTGAAATCATCGAAGTGACCAAACCCTGCCGCCACCTGACGCACAAATTCCAGGTCTTCCGGGGTGTCCACCGTCCAGCGTTGATCGCCAAAGTCTTCAGGATTGTTGACCACAACCACTTTGAAACGCCCATTGGTATCATACAGATAGGGCATCACGTGCTCACGCTGATATTTCTGATCCGCCTCTTTCCATGCCCGTTCCAGGGCGGCGAAGCTGCACACTTCCGTGTCCAGACCAATCGGAAAAGTCCGCTTGAAAGGCGGCGGCAAGCGGTTGGCGGCAAAATCTGCCCCTTCTGTAAAGAAGCGCCGCACGGTCTGGTCGACCACATACGGGTCCAACAGGGGACAATCCGCCGTCAGGCGCACGATCACGTCCGCCTGAAAAACACGCGCCGCCTGATAATAGCGGTCGAGCACATCAAACGCATCCCCGCGGTAAACCGGCACGTGATGTGCTTTGCAGTATGTCTCAATCGGGTCATCCGAAGCATCGGTGGTGGTGGCAACGGCCACCTCATCCACAAGCTTCGCCCGTCCCGCGCGGGTAATCACCCACTCCAGCATGGGACGGCCATCAATCTCCTGCATCACTTTGCCCGGCAGGCGGCTGGAACCCATCCTTGCCTGAATAATTGCTACCGTACGCTTTTTTTTCTCAATCGTCATTTTATTTTTCCATCAAACGGTAGACCCGCCATGCGTCCGGGCCAACCGCGGTTTCATAGAGATAATTCTGGCAAATGGCCGCAAAGACCTGCGGCATGCTGCCGAAAAGCTCAATCTGAGGGGCAGCACAGGCATCTCGCTCCCCCTCAACAAAGGGCAGCTCCTCATTCAGCGTATCCACAATCAGCACTGGCAGGTTGGCTTCCAGACCGGCGAGGAACTCAGCGGACATCCTGTCAATCGTCGGATGTGCCGCATAAAAGGGGTACATATGGATGTAGCGCGTCGGCAAACTGCGTCGGGACTGTAAATTGACCGCCGGTTCAGCCCCCCACACGAGAACAGGCTCGTCCTCATTTGAATGCACCTGAATATACTGCGCCGCCGCATCCACCTGCGGGTCAGATCCTGCGCTGCCAAAAGCATAGGCCAAAGCCATTGCAGGTTTGAAAACGATCACCGCCAGCAAAACCAGCACCACCGGCCAGGTCTTGAAAGACTTTGCCTTCGGCAGATTCAGCAGCCAGTGCTGCATCAAACCAATCAGCACGACCCCCACCGGCACCAGACTGATAAAGTAATGCACATAATTGCGCGCTGAAAGCCCGATGAAAAGCACTTCGATGGGCAGCCACAGTAAACTCAAACCAGCCAGAACAGCCGTTTCTGGCGTCGGAAACTGCCACCTGGCACGTTCCAACGGAGTAGCCAGCCAGCGCGCCAACAGACCAGCGGCGTGCAGACCGGAGACCAGCGCAAGCAGGATGCCCCCTGCCAGCAGGGCAATTTGCAGCAATCCCATTCCGCCTTGCGCGCTGCCGGAGAGAATGCGTTCGCCAAACAAAGCGACCAATGCGGCAAAGATGCCCAACCCCAGCCCGGCGTATCCCGGCCAGCGTTTCCTCAGCCAGCCAGCCAGGGCCTTACCATAATGCAGCACCACGGCAGCCAGCGCCAGCAGCCAGGCCAATGCCGCGGCGATAAATCCGGGCACGGTTACGAAATATCCCAGCGTGCCTTGAATCCCCTTAACGTATTCCAGCAGCCCCAGATCAGAATAATAGAAGTTGTAGGCAAAGGCCGCATCCCAGTAATCAGCCAGCGTGCCCTGCGCGGCAAAGAACGCCACCCACAGGCCGGTCACCAAACCAAATCCGGCAGCCATACCCATCAAACGCAAATCGCGGGTGAAGGCCGCCCGCAAGACGATCACCAGCCCAATGGCAATCCCTACGCCAATCAAATTCTGCCGCAGGTGAAAAGCCAGGGCGATCAGTATCCCCATCCCAAAACTGCGCCAGAAAGAGTTTGCCTGCAATCCCCTGGATTGCAGCGCCCCGGTTTCGCTTCCGCTCGCAATGACAGCCGTTTGCTGATTTGCCTCACGCTCACCCAGAAAAAAGAGCAGCAGCGCGCCAAACTGGAACGGCAGGGCATACTCTTCGGTAAAATTACCGCCATGCAGCACGTAGAAAAGCGTAAAGAGTCCTGCAATCAATACCCAGATTGTTTGCAGTTCCGTGCTGAATTGCAGCAACAGAACCGCCGCCAGGGCAAAAGCCGCCAACACAAAAACGAACTGCATGGCCCACACGCCCCACACCGAACCGCCCCCCAAACCCAGTCCCGCCGCTTCGATGAAGAAGATCAACGGTGGTTTGTGATCCCATACGTCGCTGTACAGGCTCTTGCCTTCCAGCAACTGCCAGCCGGTATACAGGTAAATGCCCGAATCCCGCCCGGGGGTGCCTTGCACCGCCGGGGAAACCGCGCTCAATGTCAATCCGACCAACAGCAAAAGGACGAGCAGAAACAGGATGCGGGGGCGTTCCAACGCTTTCATGCTTATCTTGTCATCCTCAATTTGTAATGATCTGGCATCGTAAAGACGTCAACCATCAGATGGGAAAAAGCCATGCAAACCAAACTTCCCTTCGTAGGGACGCACGCCTTGCGCCCGCACTGAGCAAGCGATCCCTGTTGCTCATAACACAAACATCCCTTTTCGGTATCAATCACCAGGATCATCAAGCTCACCTCACATGTCCAGCCATCTCGTAGGCTTCCAGCAATTTCTTGAAATTCTTGTTCCAGTCAGCGCGCTCTTCCGCCAGACGTCTGCTGGCTATACGCATTGAATTCACCTTCTCTCGCGCTTCGTAAGCGCGCAGCATGCCTTCGGCCAGGGCAGTCTCATCCCCATTCGGGAAGAGCCAGCCTTCCCGACCTTCGGTAATCCATTCCTTGTTGCCCGGAATATCCGAGACCAGCACGGGCAGTCCGCAGCCCAGGGCTTCCATCAATGATACCGAAGAACCATCGCTGTGCGAGGCGCTCACGTACAGATCAGCAGCGTGATATATGCCCGCCAGGTCTTTGTTGCTCACCTGTCCGCCAAAAAGCACCTTGTCTGCCAATTCATGCCGGTGTACGATACTGTGAATCAACTTTGCCTGGGGGCCATTCCCTAACAGCAGCAACCGCAGATCCGGCTCCACCTGCACTGCGCGGGCAAAAGCCCGCACCACGTTATCCACGCCATAAATCGGCGCCCACGAGCGCAGCGAAAGGATCACGAATTTATCCTTCCAGCCGCGGCGTTCGCGGTAGGCTGGATTTTCGCCCGGCTTGAACATCTCCAGGTCAACACCCCACGGGAACAATACCACCCGCTCCTCAGGGAAGCCAAACGTGGCCGCTTTCGCTTGCACAGCGCGGCAGTCCCCGATCAATACGTCGGTATGCTTCAAGGCAATCTTCGTCGCCTGTCGCCAAACCCAGCCGCGGTCGGCGTCCTTCAAGAGATCCGAACCCCACGACATGCTCACCAGCGGATGAAACCCGCTCAATGCCGTCAGCAGCGCGCAGGTCTGGATCGGCCCGGCATGGATTACATCCGGTTGTATCTCCCGAATCACCCGTTTCAGGCCGGCCAGCAAGGCTGGCCCATCCTTGCGCTTTGCAGGCACCTGCCCGCCGCGCCAGATGACCTGCTCCACTTCCTGCGGCACAACGCGGTCTTCCTGCGAATGACCGCGCCTTTCCAGACGTAAAAAATAGACCTCATGCTCCGTCTTTGCCAGCGCGGACAAAAACCGGTGGTCATGCGGGGTGTAATCGCGGGTGAAATACAGGACGCGCATGGCGTTTTGCTGTCCTTACTCGCCCAGCATTAGCCAGGAAATCTCCTGACCGGCGGTGATGTCTTTCAGGGCACGCGTGCCAATCACTTTATTCAATTCATTGGGCAGGATCGCACCCGGCTGCTGCGGACGCAGCACATCGATCATCTCACGGGTGAGCACCTCACCGGCTTTGATGTCACGCGCCGCCCGCAGGCAGCGTCGCTGCACAATCACCGTATCGGTCTCGTTAGCAGCCACAATCTTATCCGCCGAACCCAGAGCGCGCTCAAGCTGGCGGGTGTTCGCCACCATCGCCGCCCAGGTGTTGGGGTCCATCGCAAATTTATGGTCAGGCCCTTCGCGGGTGGTGTCATCGGTGAAGTGCTTTTCGATCACCCGTGCACCCAGGGCGACTGCACCCAGTACCGTTGCATGGCCGGAAGTATGGTCAGAAAGGCCGAGGATCACATCCGGGAACATGGTCTTGTACGTTTCCAGCACGCGCAGATGGATATGGTCAAAATTCTCCAGGCTGGCCGTGTAGTTGGTGTTGCACTGCATCAACACCAGTTCAGGATTAATCGCCGTGATGGCATGCACTGCATTCTGCACCTCACCGATATGCGAGGCCCCGGTCGCCAGCAGCACGGGTTTCCCCTTGCGGGCCATGTATTCAAGGGCTTCCAGCCAACTGATATCACCCGAACCAATCTTGTAGGCCGGTACATAGGGTTCCAGCATGTCCACCGCCCCAAAATCGTAGGGCGAGGAGAAATAATCAATCCCCACCCGGTCACATTCCACTTTCAGAACAGGCGTCCAGTCAAAGGAAACGGAGGCGCCTTCGTAAACTTCAAAAACGGATTTCTTCCAGGTGGATTGATGCGAAAGCTGCGAGCCGAATTTCTTGAAACCATAATCGGACACGATCTGCGCCGCGCGGAAATTCTGGAACTTGGCCGCATCCGCGCCGGCTTCTTTCGCCAGGCGGATCAGCAGTTTGGCGCGCTCCAGGTCACCATCATGGTTGGCGGCAATATCAGCGATGAAGTATGTGGGATTGTCCCCCCCGATCAACCGGTCTCCAATTTTGAATTCCATTTCCAGCCTCCTGATCCTTTCTGCAAGTTCTCGTTGATTCTGTTTTCGCGAATAATGCTCTTATTCACAATGGGGTGAAACTTCGTAGCCACCTTGGGTTATAACCTTCTTCGCAATAACATACAAAGTCATCTAGCGATAATTGTAGTAACGACTTTAGTCGTTACCCCTCGCAGGCGATGACCACTTTAGTGGTCACTACAATTAGATCGCCATTCGATAAAGCACTGTACCCTTCGGCAAGCTCAGGGTACGGTATCGCTATATCGCCATGCCTCTGATCTTCTCGGGATACCCATCCACCTTTTGCTGATAAAACCGGCGGATGCCCGCCTCAATCCCGGGCAGCGGCGTGCCCAACGCCGCGGTTAACTTATCCACGTTCAAGGTCAAATTCGGCGAACGGCGCGCTGTCAGCCCGCCATCCTGCCAGGACACCGGCTCGATCAAGCCCTTGTCAAGGCCGAACTGGTCAGCAATCCGGCAGCCGAAATCATACTTGCTCAGGCTGTCCCTGCTGACAACGTGATAAATGCCTTGCAAATCCAGGCTCACCATTTCCATCAAGGTCTCGGCAAGCTGGTTGACCTGCAAAGGGCAGAAGTTCACATCGGTAAAGCCCTTCATCGGCTTGCCCGCGCTCAGATTGTTGTAGAAAAACTCGGACAGACTGCGCTTGCCGGTCAGGCTCCAGCCAAAGAAGTTCACCCGCGCGACAATCGCTTCCGGATTAGCATCCGTCACCTGCTGTTCGCCTTCCAGCTTGGTGCGCGCATACACACCCAGGGGATTGGGCGCATCCGTCTCCACATAATTACCCTGCTCGCCATCAAAGACAGCATCCGTCGAGATATGCACCATCTTCATCCCCAGTTCGCGGGTCAGCTTCGCCAGCTCACCGGGCAGATCAGCATTCACCTGCTGCGCCAGGGCAGGATCCTTTTCGCAGGCTTCCAGGTTGGCAATCGCCGCGGCATGAATGACCACCTCTGGCGCGGCCCCCACCAGCAGCCGCTTCAGGATGCGCGGATTATTCAGGTCTGTCTTCACCACCGCGAAGCCTATCTTTTGCAGCCCGTGTGAGTTGACCACCCCCATCACCTGATGCGCGTTCTGATACTGCAAGGCGAAGTTCAGTCCCAGCAAGCCGCTGGCGCCTGTCACCAGAATGCGTGTCATCCCAGTTTCCCGTTCACATAAGCAGCTTCAATCGGCGCAACAATTTCCATGATCTGCTCCACTTCCAGCCATTCGGTGTTGGTATTCGATGCATAGCGGTAATCGTCCGGCAGCTGCTTGCCTTTCTCTTCCCAATCGCGCCCAAACCACAGCGCCTCGGCGGGCTGCACCACATACATATCTTCCAGTTCCACCGTCGTGCGCGCTTCGTCTTCCGAGATGAGCACTTCATGCAGCTTCTCGCCCGGGCGGATGCCGATCACCCTGATCTCGGCCTGCGGGGCAACTGCCTTTGCCAGGTCGGCTACCGTCATGCTGGGGATCTTGGGCACGAACACCTCGCCGCCGTGCATCTGCTCAATGCAGCGGATCACAAAGCGCACGCCCTGTTCCAGCGAGATCCAGAAACGGGTCATGCGATCATCGGTGATCGTCACTGTTCCGCTCTCGCGCTGTTTGAGGAACAACGGTACCACACTGCCGCGGCTGCCAACCACGTTGCCATAGCGCACGCAGCTGAAACGGGTTTCACGCCCGCCAGCATAGGCGTTACTCTGCACGAACAGTTTCTCTGCCGCCAGCTTGGTAGCACCATACAGGTTGATCGGGTTGACCGCTTTGTCCGTGCTCAATGCCAGCACCTTTTTCACCCCCGCGTCCAGCGCGGCATTGATGATATTGTTGCTGCCGAGGATATTGGTCTTGACCGCTTCCATTGGGTTGTATTCACAGGCCGGCACCTGTTTCAGGGCAGCGGCATGCACGCAAATATCCACGCCGTTCAGGGCGCGGCATAACCGTTTCTCATCACGAATATCGCCGATGAAATAGCGCAAAGAGGGATGATTGAAACCCGCAGCCCGCATTTCATGCTGTTTAAGCTCATCCCGGCTAAAAATGATGATCTTCGCCGGATGATATTCGTTCAACATGGTCTCAACAAATTTTTTGCCAAAAGAACCGGTTCCGCCAGTTACCAGCACAACTTTATTTTTCCAATCCATAGTTTTTCTCCAATGAGCTGTATGGTATGTATGCTCAAAAAATGTCTTACTTATCTTTATAGATCACCACCAGCGGATACTGCCCGCGGCGGCCAAAGAAATGCGGCATGAGTTCTTCCTTCCAGTACAACACTTTCAACAGGAAACGCCCCGCCAACTGTTTGTGAATAATTGCCCTCATCCAGCGCACACTCACCGAGCGCCACACGAAGATCTCGTAGCGGATGCCCTGCAATTCCTTCTGCAGCCAGGCAGGGTCCTGCTTCTGAATAAATGTGCCGGTAGGTTTGGCTTCCGGCTTTGCCGTTTCTTTCTTCTCAACCGGCGTCGTCTTCTCCGGCGCAGGAGCATTGCCGCGCTTCCGGGCAATCTTGCCGCCAATCCGTTCCATCAGGCGCACCAGCCATTGGCTGTGCACCATCATCGGCGAGACCGTCCAGCCATTGACCACCACCCCGCTGCGTTCTGGTTTCATCACGCGGTACAGCTCGCGGTAAGCCTGGCCTTTTTCCGGACCGGGCACATGGTGAATGGTATGCAGGGAAACCACGCCGTCAAACACTTCACCCTTGAAGGGCAGGTTAGCAATGTCGGCCACCACAAACAGGCCGTGCTCGCCGGTGCGTTTGGATGCTTCCTGCAATGCCACAATCGACAGGTCTACACAAACGCGGTACTGATAACCTTCAGAATAGGTTAGATATTCGGGATACTGGATCGGCCCTGAGCCGCCATCCAGCAGGAAACGGCCTGCCGGCGCAAGATGGCGATTGACCCGCAAATGGCAATTGTGAATATACTCACGCGCCACAGGCCGCAAATCTTCATAGCGGGCGTTCTGGTAAAACCCGTCCGATTCCATTTGCCAGCCAATACGGTCATAAAACTGGCGCACATCTGTTTTCACATTGTCTTCGTGCATACTTATCCTGCTGTCTCAATCTGAGACCAATCCATCGGTTCGCCGGTCAAATAGCCCAGGGTAGCGCCATATTGCTTCAATCCATCTTCGCCCAGCACATCCAGCAAAGGACGTTCCTTATAATCATCCCACATGCGCACCAGGTGCCACGGGAAGGGGCGCGGAAAATCGAAGAACCAGTAATAGGCATACTGCCAGGCCATCTTGATCTGCTCCTCTGTCAAGCGGAAATCCGCCGGGGCTTCCAGCACCCTGCCCAGCAGCTTGAAATACTCCACCCACGAATTGGGATCATGGGTGAAGCCGCGTCCACGGTAATGCGTGGCTGCATTGACAACCACCGGAAGACCATTCAGCGCCATTTCCAGCCCGACCGTGGTGGTATACACCAGTCCCAGATCCGCTGCCTCCATCAAATCGTAAGTGTTTACCTTCTCTTCTGGTGTGATCAAATGGATATGTTCCGGCAGCGAAGGCAGCACCTGATGGACGACATCCACCATCGAAATACCATGCGTCAGCACCTCGCCAGGATGGACGCGAATCACCAACTGCACATCCGGGCGCCCGTTAAAATACTGCACCGTGCGGGAGATCCAGGATTCCATGCTCTTGGTGAACAGGTCGCGGCCCAGGGTCAGGCTGTCACCGAGCACATTGGTCGCCAGCAGCACCACCGGGCGTTCATCCAGACCAAGTTCTTTGCGCGCTTCCTGCCCGCCATGTGCGGGGGTTTTCTGCCACAGACGGGTAAAATTCTCGGCCAGTGAACCTTTCTGGCGCGCACCAAACAGTCTTTGTACGCGTGCCAACTGCTTTTCATCAATCTCCTGCTCTCGCCGGGCTTCCCACATCGCATCAGTTTCCTGATGCATGATCTCGCCGTTCTGCGCCAGCCAGATCGTCTGACGCTGATCACCGAACTCATAGGTATTAACCGGAATATCAAGGTGTTTTGCCATCTGGTAAACTACACCAAATTCCTGAATGGTGCCGTTGGGTACAATTACGACATCCGGCTTGCCCTCAGAAAGCCAGGTCAGGGCAGTCCGCGCAGCCGCCTCATTGCGTTCCATCCGCATTTTGAAGATTTTACTGTCGCGGTCCACATCTTCATCCTGTGCCGTATATTGCGTGTCATACATTGAAACCTGTTCAATACGCTGCTGAACGTCCTCATCCAGGGATATGAAAGCGCGTTCATTCATCAAGGACGTGACGCCGATCACCTTCTCCGCTTTTTTCAGGACTTCCAGGGCATACAAATTCTGACGCCGCAGATCAAACTTGTTGATCTCCTCCTGCCAATTGGCGTATGGCATGAAGCCAACGGTGACATCATGCCCCTGCGCTGCCAGGGTTAGTCCCAGCAAAGTCACATGCTCAATCCAGTAATGCAGGGTCGCAAACAGGAAGATTTTCTTCCTCGTTGCATTTTCTCCACGCAACGTTTGCACATCCTTCACCAATTGCGGCAAGCGGGCATTCAACTGCTTCAGGTTGAACTGACTCTGCAGCGGTTTATCTTTCTGCCGCACCAGCCAATACAGCTCAGCAGTATAAGGAATCTGCCCCAACACGTTTTTAACGCTGTCTCTCCCCGAAAGTTTCATTGTTCATCCACCATTTCAATTTTCCAATCCAGCCGCGGGCGCACCGGTCCCAGCCTGGGTTCAGGCCAGTGTGTGCCGGGTGCTCCAGCGGCATCAACATTGAAGGCCAGCGCCCGCTCGTCATGAAAATACCGACGAATGCGGAACGAACTGGCATTCACGCCAATGACGTATCGCCCTTCATTTAACAGGTCTGCCGGAATTGTGCAGCGGCTGACGTAGCGCCCTGCCGGGCGGATCGTCATGCGCTCGAATTGTCCCGGCTCATCCGTATCGAACGTCGTAAAAATATACTCGCCGCGGGTGCTCAACAGATATAAGCCCACCCGCAGACCGGTGATCGGCTCGGCAATCTCATATTCCATCTCAATCCGGCACGGTTCCACCGAACGTACCGTATTGGCTTCGTGCCCTTGCGCATTGACAACCCGCAGTTCAATCGGCTTGAACGGCCCCGCCGAAGCCGGCACTTCATCCGCCTGCCATTGCCGCGAGCCCGCTTCCGAGAAACCCTGCGACAGGTAGTAATCCACGGCCTGTGCCGAGGGCGCGCGCAGGATCATTTTTCCTTTTTCGATAACCATCGTATCCGTGGTCAATCTTAAAATAGCTGACATATTATGGCTGACGAACAGCACCGTACGTCCCTCCTGGGCCACATCACTCATCTTGCCAATACATTTGCGCTGGAACTCGGCATCCCCCACCGCCAGCACCTCATCCACCACCAGGATCTCCGGCTCCAGATGGGCGGCCACAGCAAACGCCAACCGCAAATACATCCCGCTGGAATAGCGTTTGACCGGCGTGTCGATGAATTGCTCCACCTCGGAAAAATCAACGATCTCGTCAAATTTTGCGCCAATTTCGGAACGTTTCATCCCCAAAATGGCCCCATTCAGGAAGATATTCTCCCGCCCGGTCAA
The DNA here is from genome assembly GCA_964447155.1 of uncultured Anaerolineaceae bacterium. Classification (GTDB taxonomy): domain Bacteria; phylum Chloroflexota; class Anaerolineae; order Anaerolineales; family Anaerolineaceae; genus SMBSF63. Next base: position 29,261 of record CAYURM010000027.1, on the reverse strand, counting down.
TTCCGGGTGGAAGCCGGTGCCAACTTCCAGCAGGGAGCCAACCCGCCCGTAGATTTCTGCATATCCTTCCGTCGGTTCTGTCACGCGGGACAGCACCTTCAGCAAGGTACTCTTGCCAGCGCCATTACGCCCGATGATGCCCAGCACCTCGCCCTGTTTCACCTCAAAATTCAGGTGGCGCAAGGCCCACAGATCATTCTTGCTGGCATCTGCTGCGTCTTTTTTATCGGAACGGCGCAGCCATCCCGTCAGTGTTTCACGGAAGGTGCTGTAATTGCCTACCGTTTCGCCTAACCGGTAGAGCTTGCCAATATTTTCTGCCCGAATTGCATATTCACTCATCGAAACCATCACATCTCAGCCTGAAGACAGGCGTCCTTTTAAACCATATCTGCAAAATTGCGTTCCATCCGCCGGAAGTAAACCATCCCGGTTACCAAAAGCACAATCGCCACCAGGGAAGATACCGCCAACATCGGCCCGGGTGCGCCCTGCTCTGTACCCAACAAGGCCCAGCGGAACCCTTCCACCACACCCGCCATCGGGTTAAGCGAATAGATCAACTGCCATTTTTCAGGAACCATGCTGGCCGGGTAGGCAATCGGGGTCACAAACAGCCAGAACTGGGTCAGGAAGGGTGTCACATACGCCACATCGCGGTACTGCACATTCAACGCCGCCAGCCACAACCCCACGCCGGCAGCAGTCACCAGCGCCAGCAGCAGAAACAGGGGCAGCGTCCACACATGCACCGTCGGGGAGATCTTGTAAAAAATCATCATTCCTACCAGGATCACAAAGGCGATCAGAAAGTCCACCAACCCCGCCAAAATCGACGAGAGCGGGAGGATTACCCGCGGAAAATACACTTTGGTGATCATGTGCCGGTTTTGCACCAGCGAGCGCCCGGCCACGCTGACCGCATCCGCGAACAATCCCCACGGCACCAGTGCCGCAAAGGAAAAGATTGGGTACGGCACGCCGTCCGAAGGCACCTTCGCCAAATCGCCAAAGAAAATGCTAAATACCACCATCGTCAACAGCGGACGGAGGATCGCCCAGCTTGCGCCCAGCAGGGTCTGTTTATAACGCACCTTCAGGTCGCGCCAGGTCATAAAATAAATCAATTCACGGTACAGCCACAAGTCGCGCAGATTGAGTGCCCCCAGCCCTTTGGCCGGCGCTAAAATGGTGACGGGCAGCTCCGCTTTTTGAATATCTTTCGTTGTACTCATAAAGTCCCTAAGGTCGGTTTTTCACAAACCAGTCAATCGTGTTCTGCAAACCATTCTCGAAATCCATCTGCGCCTGGAAGCCAAACCGCTCCCGGGCACGGGTGGTATCCAGGCTGCGCCGCGGCTGGCCGTTGGGCTTATCGGTATCCCACACCAGATTGCCCGCATAGCCTGTCATCCGGGCAATCTTCTCGGCCAAGTCTTTGATCGAAATTTCCATCCCCGATCCCAGATTGACCGGCTCGCTGTCATTATATTTTTCTGCGGCCAGCAAAATCCCTTCCGCCGCATCTTCCACATACAGGAACTCGCGCGTCGGGGAGCCATCCCCCCACACCACGACCTCGTCCACACCAGCGTCCCTTGCTTCCACAAATTTACGGATCAAAGCCGGAATGACGTGCGAGGAAACCGGATTGAAATTGTCACCGGGACCATACAGATTCACCGGCAGCAGAAAGATCGAATTCCAGCCATATTGCTGGCGGTATGACTGCGACTGCACCAGCAGCATCTTCTTTGCCAGGCCGTAAGGCGCATTGGTTTCCTCAGGATACCCCATCCACAAATCGTCCTCTTTAAAAGGAACAGGGGTGAATTTGGGGTAAGCGCAGATCGTACCGATCGCCACGAATTTATCCACCCCGCGTTCCCAGGCTTTGTGCATCAACTGCACACCCATCATCAGGTTGTTATAGAAGAACTCGGCCGGATGCTCACGGTTTGCGCCAATCCCGCCTACCTGGGCAGCCAGGTGAATGATCAAATTCGCCTGCGATTCCTCCAGCACACGGTCGATATCCCCCGGTTTGGTCAGATCAATCTGCGGATATACGGGAATATAGATGTCTTCGGCACCGCGTTCGCGCAGCTTGCGCACCACTACCTGGCCCAGGAAACCATCCCCCCCGGTCACACACACTCGCTGATCTCGCCAAAATTCACTCATTTTCATACCTCTCTTGTTTTGGTATCCCTCACCCAATGCAGCAGGCTCAACGATTAAGCTGCGTCCTGCTCCTGCCATTCGATGAACACCTTTAAACCATCAATGCGCAGCAAAGGCGCTGCGCTGTCCTCGACAATTTCCATGCCCTGCTCCAGGCAGGTCAAGCGCGCCACTTCTGCCACGTCCCCCATACCTGTCAGGCGCACCTCATCCCAGCCAGCCTGACGCACCTGCACCAACGCCTCGCTCATCCGCTCCCGCACCAGGCGGTACATGCGGAACGAAGTCTGGATATAATCCACCGTCAGGCGCGCCCGCAGGGCCAGGCCTTCCGGCGTGATGATATAACGCAATTTGCGGCGCTCAGCGCGCTGCACCTTGACGTAGCCCTTCTCAATCAGCCGTTTAACATGCCAGTTGACCGTACCAACTGCGACCCCCAATTGATCCGCCAAAGAAGCCTGGGTAGCATCCGGATTCTTTTCAATATGCTCCAGAATGCTCATTTCTCGATTTTGAGTAACTTTGTTATTGGTCATAAGTTGTCCAAAAGGCGGCCGTCCCTTGTCAGTGAAACCAGCCGCCTTCTAAAATTCAATTATTGAATTATAACCCCAAATGCCTATAGGTCAAGGGTAAGGTTTTTGCGCTAACCGGGCATTATAGCCTGCACATTCCCTCCGCCAACCACATCCCCGCTTTTCAAGGCTGGATCAAAGATTCATTGACACCCCAAAGCACGCATGATAAAATCACCTCGTCCCTGCCCCCATCGTCTAGCGGCCTAGGACGTGGCCCTCTCAAGGCCAAAACGGGGATTCGATTTCCCCTGGGGGCACAGCCGCACACTGAGCCTGTCGAAGTGTGTGGCTTTTTTTGTAGGGACAGGTTTGCCCTTCCGGGTATGATATCTAACCTGTCCGCCACCCCGGCCCTTTCATACCATCGAGGTACACGAGGCCAAACAGAGCTTCGATTTCCCCTGGGGGCACAGCCGCACACTGAGCCTGTCGAAGTGTGTGGCTTTTTTTGTAGGGACAGGTTTGCCCTTCCGGGTATGATATCTAACCTATCCGCCCCCACCTTCCTCCTTTCCACAATAATTGACTATAATTTCATCACGCCATACCTTATATAGGAAACACTCCCATGAACCTCAAAAAACTCAACGCCATTCGCTGTTACCTGCTGGACATGGACGGCACCATCTATCTCGGTGAACAACTGCTGCCCGGCGCCCTGGACTTTCTTGACCTCCTGCGCCAGAGAGGCATCCAGTACTATTTCCTCACCAACAACTCCTCGCGCTCCAAAACCCAATACGTTGAGAAGCTGGCCCGCCTCGGCATCCAAACCAGCGAAGAGAGGATCTTCACCTCCGGTGAGGCCACCGCCATCTACATCCACAAGCAAAAACCGGGCGCCCGCCTGTACGTTGTCGGCACCCCGCCCCTGGAAAACGAAATGCGCGACCACGGTTTCCAACTCGTCGAGCAAGATCCCGACTACGCCGTCCTCGGCTTCGACACCACCCTAACCTATCAAAAACTATGGAAGCTGTGCGACTTCGTGCGCGCCGGCCTGCCCTATGTCGCCACCCACCCCGACTTCAACTGCCCCACCGAGACCGGCTTCATGCCCGACATCGGCGCGATGATCGCCTTCGTCGAAGCCTCCACCGGCCGCCGCCCGGACCAGATCGTCGGCAAGCCTAACACCCCCATCGTGGAAGCCATCGTCGAGAAAACCGGCTTCCCCGTCCAGCAGCTCGGCATGATCGGTGACCGCCTTTACACCGACATCGCCCTCGGCGCCGCCGGCCTGACCACCATCCTCGTCCTCTCCGGTGAGACCAGCGCCATCGACCTGGCGCAGTCCAAATTTGTCCCTGACTATGTCATGGAGGATTTGGCAGAATTGGTACACATATACCAGAACATGAACGTCTGAACCGAATGTCCCCTTCTTTAAAGTAACACACAGCCGGAGGTATTCACCTCCGCCTGTATGTCTTTCCTGCTCCCTGATTGACCAATCCCTACCCCCACAAAAAAAGGAGCCGCCTTTGCAGGCAGCTCCAACTTATTCAAAAACTTAAAGTAGCGGGCCGGATTACTTCATCCACTTCGCAGCCAGTTCATCCACGTAGCCAGAGTCAAGCAGCTCATTGATTGCGGCATTCAATTGTGTCTGCAAATCTGTGGCGCCTTCGGGAATGATCATCGCCATCGGGCCGCTGGACATTTCAGCGGTATAAGCAATTTTCAAACCACCCATTTCCTTTTCAAAGGAACCAATCACGGCGGCTTCGGCCATCAACACATCAATACGGCCGGCCTTTACGTCCAGGGCAGCCTGGTCAACCCGCTCGTAGGTGAAGAAGTTCTCTTCCGGCAGCAGACCGGTATCGACCAGGTTTTCTTGAATGTAGGCATTCTGGGTGGAGCCAGTCTGGCAGCCAACGATGAAGTCGGCAATATCCTCAGGGGCAGTGATTTCGGTGGCAAAGTCTTCTTTCACCAGGAAGCCGTCCATCGCATAGTAGTAGAAATCAGTGAAATCCACCACTTCATCACGCTCTTCGGAATAATTGTAAGCGGCTACGGACATATCGATTTTGCCTTCCTGCACGGATGCAACCAGGCTGTCAAAGGGCATATCAACAATTTCAATTTCGACTCCCATTACTTCGCCGATTTTATGGATCAAGTCAATATCAAAACCGGCAAATTCGCCATTCTCATCAACATACTCAAACGGCGGGAAATCTGCGGATGTTCCGACGGTCAATTTGTCAGCTTCTTTGGGGCCGCAGGCGGTCAAGAGGACAACCAACACCAATGCGAGGACTAAAATCTTGGACACGTTTTTCATTTTTTCTTCTCCTTTTGTTTATAAAAACAAACACGCTAAAAATATTGTACACTTTTTCTGTTAAACCTGGCAGTTTTTTAATGCTTCTTTCGACATCAATTTCTCAATTTTTTCTCCGGTTTTACTGCTGGAATGAATAGCTGCACCTCCTCATCAAATTCTGATAAACAAAAAGACCCTCCATAAGGAAGGTCTCAGTTTCAGATAAAAATTTGCTCAACTACAGGTACATCACGAGAGCCGTTCCTTTCAAAAGGTCGGAATTTGCGCTCGCTGCTGTCGAAGAACAAAGTTGGATTTCATAATGAGGCTATTTTTATCACAAGAAAATGACATCGTCAAGTAAAATAAGTAATCGTATCAAAATCCGTCCCTGGAAAGAAGAAAACAACCTGATGATGCAAAAACCTGCCCCACCCGAACTTGCAAACTGGCTCAGCCAATTGATCAAAATCCCCAGCGTTAACACCGCCCAGGCTGGGGGGGATGATACCATCGCCGGCGAAAAACGCCTTGCCACGGCCCTGTCCAACTGGTTTCGCCAGTTTGGTGGGGATGTCACCCTCGACGAAGTCCTGCCGGACAGGCCCAATGTCTACGCCATCTGGCGGGGCGCCAGTGACCTGTGGCGGGCAGTCGATGTCCACATGGATACCGTAGGCATCCGTCAGATGACAGAGCCGCCATTCAGCGGTGACATTATCGACGGCAAAGTGCGCGGACGCGGTGCCGCAGATACCAAAGCCACCCTCGGCGTCCTCCTTGCCATTCTGGAAAAACTACACCAAAACAAAATCAAACTGGATTTCAACTTGCTCATCTCTGCTACCGCCGATGAAGAAATTGCTCAGGCGGGCGCGCAGGGCCTTGCCCGCTGGCTGCCCAAAAAGGGAATAAAACTCAACGAATTACTCGTCGCCGAACCCACCCTGTGCCAGCCTGCCGTTGGCCACAAAGGCGATCTCTGCCTGATCTTCGACATTCACGGAAAAGCTGCCCACTCCTCACAGCCTGAACAGGGAGAAAACGCAATCACCGCCGCCGCAAAACTGATCACCGCCCTGGAGGCAGAACACCAGCGCCTGCAAACTCTCCCCCCCTTGCCACCTCTGGGGCATGGGAAACTCACCGTCACCATTGTTGAAGGAGGCAGCGGGACGAACGTCGTTCCCGCCTCTTGCAAGGTAGCAGCCGACCGGCGCGTCCTGCCCGGCGAGGATTTCGATCAAATCGGTGAACACCTGCAGCGTCTGGCCGAGGAGCATTGCCCCCTGCCTTTTACCATGAAGAGCATGGATCCGCTGAAGCCCTTTTGGCAAGCTGCGGATACGCCATGGGTACAATCGCTGGTGAGCTTCACCGGCTGCCAACCCATCACGGTGCCCTACGGCACCAACGCCTCATATTACCCCGGTCTGGCGCAAGAAATCGTCGTCCTCGGGCCTGGCTCCATCGACCAGGCCCACGGCGCACAGGAATGGATCGCAGTCTCCGAGCTGGAGCGCATGCGCGACATTCTCCTCCACTGGTGGGGGCTGTAATCCGCACAATGGCTATGCGAAGTTTGCGCACTCCAGCAGGATTACACTTTATGAAATCAAGTTTTCAAAGTTAGCTTTCTCATCCAATTCCCTTGCCGTGCCAATCAACCAAAAGCCCTCTCCCAAGTCTGGGAGAGGGCGATATTCCCGCTCTGCGAGAATACGGCTGAGGGAAAAATGATTACAGGTTAAGGTTGTTCCGTTCCCTAACGCCAAATTTTGAGGGCGGCAAAACCAGGAAGAGCGCATTCATCACGATGCCAACAATGGCTGCAAACACAATGGCAGGGATGCCATCGGGGAAAATCGCAGGGATCGGGAAAGGGAAAATCCCATTCGGCAAACCCATACTGCCACCGATGCCGCACACCAGAATGATGGAGCCGATCGCCAGTTGGCGGGGATCAAACAGGTTCACTTTCTCAGACATGATCAAAGCGACACCCTGCATCCCGATCACCCCAAACAGGTAGATCGCCAGGCCGCCGGTCACTGCCACTGGAATCGAGTTGACAATCGCCGCAAGCTTTCCAATAAAACCAAGGATGATCGCAATCCCGCCGGCGGCCATCAGTACTGCCACTGAATAGTTACGGGTGATTGCCATCAGCGAGTTATTTTCACCATAATTGGTGCCTGAGCAGCCTCCCAGGAAACCACAAATCATATCATCCGTACCATCTGCAACCAGATTCAAGCCGATCAATTTCTTGATCTCAATTGGTTCACGTCCCATTTCCTTTGCCAGGGCATCAATGTACAGGCTCATCTGATATAAATGGGCAGTAGATTCCGGAACGGTAGCGATGGCGATCAAAGCGATGCTCAACACCGTTCCCCAGGCATCAGGATTTCCAAACGCAGGAAAAGTAATATTGGGAATGCGAATCCACTGGGCAGCAACAACACCACTCAAATCCACCTGCCCCATGATCCAGGCCACAACGTACCCAAAGACCGCGCCCAGCAAAATGGGCAGCATTCCGATCAACCCCTTACCCTGCAAGTAAACAGAGAACGCCACCGTCGCAACCAGCGTGATCAATGCGACAATCCAATTGGACGAAGCCATGTCCAATGCCGATCCTGCCAACGCAATCCCAATGGTAATGGCAATACAACCAGTGATCACAGGCGGCAGCACCTTATCAAGTGCTTCCTTACCGATGCGCATGATCAACAACCCCACCAGGATGTTCAGCAAACCCGTAGCCATGATCCCCACCTGCACGATGCGAACACCGTCGGGGCAGTAAGACATGGCGGCATCGCCAAAACAAACCGGATCATAAATGGACATAACGGAAGCCACAACTGCAATATAACTGAAACTCGAGCCGTAATACATGGGGATCCGGCGGCCGCTGACCAACAAAGCAATGATTGTACCGATCCCGCTGGCAAGCAAGGTAACGCCGACATCAAACTTGGTCAAAATGGCAACGAGAACCGTGGCCGGAAACATCGTCAATACTTGTTGAAAGCCGAGGCTCAACATGGCCCCGATTGAGGGGACATCTTGAGGAAGATAACCATACACGTTATTAGCTGATTTTTCCATCTTTATTACTCCTGGTCTATTATGTTGAGGAACGATTACAAAAGACAATCAAGCATAGGGCAAAAAAAATTGCGCAGAAAATTTTTCAGGCAGGCTCCTCCTTTCATCTATCATCAGATATAAAAAAACTGACGCCAGGTCGATCACCTGACGTCAGTTGGAAAAATAAAATGGGAAGTTGGCAGTTTAGCCGTCCGTTTTTTAAGACAATGCCGGGGAAAATTCCCCGGCGCCGAAAAGAAGAAGAGTATTTTAGACACATCTCCCTCCAGATATGTTTTCTTTGGACAAACAATGCGATAATTCTTGTTGCACAACACTCATAAAAAGACGCTTACCTCTTGCTCCACAAGATCGGATGGTTCATGCGCCAAGCCAGACAGGACAATCACTGACCTGGATTCAAGTAACGTACGACAAATTGATAAAAAGAAACGTTGGATTTACGATCAGTTGAATAAACAATCTCACCTAAAATCAAGCTATCATACTCCCAAAAATGGTTTCTTGTCAAGAACAAAATCGATTAAATACATAACGATCTTCATGTTGCTGCAGATGTCTGTAAAATTTGCCAGGGGCTTCCAGGGTTTTCACATTTTTAGTGATAAACTTACTTCCATTGCAAGGGTTTGATGCCTTTTCCAAATCCGGGAGTACCAAGAAGAGGAGTTATCACATGAAACTGGATACGGGGACGATCATCGTCATCGCGATGGTCCTGCTTTTTTATCTGCGGTTGATCATCATCCAATGGGGCAAAGCAGATCACTATAACCGGGCAAAAAGCAAAGGAAAAAAATCACCGCCTCAAAATTATGCTGCCCTCCAATTAAAATTCAACTGGGTGCTGATCGGCATTGGCGCGGGGCTTATCATTCTCGCCGCTGTAATGAAAGGCACTGGTCTCTTTGGCCTGTGGCTGGAAGAAAACTGGTGGATCTTCGCTTCAACCGGCATCTTCGTCTTCGGCATGGGCATTCGTAAGTAGCAGCGTAAAATAAGTTCATATTCACCAGCAGTGCTTAAGAAAAATGAAGGAACCCTATGAAAAAACCGGACGCCGTCTGCCCGCAGTGCAGCGCCAGAAAAGAAGTCTATCAAGTCAGCGAAATCTATCTATCCGGCCTGGAAAGCATCAAATCCAGCAAACCGCTGAAAAATAACACCTTTGACCTCGTTTTCGGCCACCCCAGCCAGAAACTTGGCCGGCGCTTTGTAGACCAGACCACCAAGCGCACCCTGGTCAGCAAATTTTCTCCCCCCTCCAGCAGCAAACAGCGCATCACCCGCAGCCTCTCCCCTGATTTCATCATGTTTGCCACCCTCCTGCTGAGCATCTTCATGCTTTACCAGATATTTACCCAACAGCGCAAGGTCTTCCTGCCTGCCCTTCTCATCATCCTCGGTGTGACTGTCGGCTATTTTCTCACTCGAAAAAAAATCGTCACCAAATTCCAGCAGAAACAAAATACCGATGCAAAAGAAACCGGTCAGGTCAAGGAAGCCATCCAACGCTGGATGAAACTCTACTACTGCGCACAAGATTTCATCGTTTTTGACCAGAAATACCGCATCCCGGTTCCCTTGCAGGACATGAACCTGTATGTGTTCTCGCCCGAAGACTATATCGCTCAACACCAGCCAAAAGAATAACCATGTCCCAGACTCTGTGTACAGGAAGCGCATCGCACAACAGCTCACGGCTGATCAAGACCTCCGACTCATCGGCCAGACAGACATCCCGCAGCTGCTTCCTGCAACATGACCACCGAAAAATGCGGCCCCGCCTGGCTGGACGGCATCCATTCCTGAGGCAGTTCCTCCGGAATGGATGCCCTTGCCGGAATCATCCTCACCAAAAATTACCCTTTACCCTGATACCTCTACCACCATTCTCAAGCAGGCTGACGTGATTCAATCCCCCAAAAAAATTCTGACACTCCTGGGTTTCGGCACTGCAATTTCCCTGCTGGGTGATGCCACTCTGTATACCGTGCTGCCCAATCCAGCCATTGCCGCCCAGGTCGGCGTTACATTGGCGATGGTCGGTATTCTGCTGGGGACGAACCGGGCCATCCGCTTGCTGCTGAATGGACCAATGGGTCTGTTGATCGATAAGCTGCCGAGGCGTGGTCTCCTGATCACCTCTTTGGCTTTGGGAACCATGGCAAATTTGAGCTATGTGATCGGACACGGCTTTTGGCCGATGATGATCGGGAGAATACTTTGGGGCATTGCCTGGTCTATGTTGTGGATCACCGGCAACGCAGTCGTGCTGGATATCTCTACACATAAAAACCGCGGCAAGTTTAGTGGCCAATACCAAATGTGGTTCGCCATTGGTATCGCAGCCTCCTCCTTCACGGGAGGTTTATTGACCGATCTGCTTGGGTTCAAAGGTGCCATGTCGCTGACCAGCGGAGTGATCGGGGCAACAACATTGCTGTGGTTCTTCTTTCTGCCAGAAACCAGGAAAGATGCTGAACCGGCTGCTGTAACAAAAAGCGATAAGAAAAAAACACCCTGGAAGCTCGTCTTCACCCTGTCTGTTCCAGTTTTTGTGTCCCGCTTCATCAGTTGGGGCGTTCTGGCTTCCACTTCAATCTTGTGGCTATCCACTTTTGTGGGGAACGGATTGCAATTAACGAACTTCTACATCCCCCTGGCAACCTTGACCGGCGCCTTCACCGCATTTACCATGTTGACCAATATCGGCAGTGCGCCCCTTGCCGGCTTTCTGTCAGACAGGATTGGGCGGCGTTGGCCGATCCTGAGCGTCGCTGCGCTGCTGGGCGCGGTCGGCATCTGGCTGATGAGCAGCACATGGCTATTGCTTGCCCTGGCCGGAGCTTTGCTGGCTCAAATCACGGGTGGCAGCACCGAAACCCTGATCCCGGCAATTGCCGGCGACCGGATCGAGAAAGATGCGCATGGCCGCGTATTGGGCATTGTCTACACTTTTGGCGACCTGGGCAGCACACTCGGACCGCCAGCAGCATTAGGTCTGCTCAATGCCGGGCATATCAATATCCCCACAATTTACCGGTTTTCTGCGTTATTATTTTTGGGGATAGCTGCTTTTTCACTGCTGCAAATCAAAAAAAGGATTGCTCCTCATAACACATAAAAAATCCTCCGGGCATATACATTAATAAAACACACCGCCCATGTTCGGCGGTGTCTTGATTCTTGTTGAAAGCCAGGCTGCTTCTCGATCTACCCATTCGCCAGGCGCTGGGTAGTCCGTTCTGCATGGCGCAGCAGTTCACCAATCTGCTCCCCATCCCCCGGATAGCTGGCTGTACCCACCCAGCTTTGCATATCCTTCCACTGGGACAGCGCTTCTTCCACCCGGTCAGCCACTCTGGCAACCACGTGCTCATCCGCCTTGAACAAAAATACATAAAAACCATGCGGCACAGAGGCAATCACATCTCTGGCGCGCAATTCTTGCTGCACCAGGTCGGCCATGCCGGCTCGCAGCGGCTGCGAAGTGGTCACAGCCAGCACCGAAACCGACTGCTGGCCCTCTTTGGCTATGTCCAGCAGACTCTTCCAGTCCTTCTCCAGCGAAGCCAGCGTGTCCGCTCTCGTTGTATGACCATATACCACCACAGACGGGCCATCCACTGTTCGGGCGGCATGCAGCGCCTCTTCAGCATGATCCAGCACCAGTTTCATCCGGTCACCATGCAGCGGGAAACTGGCAACCCCGGCCCATGATTCGAGATGCGCCTCTTCCATGATGAAATTTCTCAGCTTGTTGCCCACCCTTAACGCCACTGCCGGCATCGTATTCCACAAGAGCACCAGCAGGCCATCCTCCAGCAGCATCAGCATATCCCTGCTGCGCAGCTCTTTCTCCAGCAAGTTGAACATATCACTGGTGATCGGGCGCATGGTGTAAATGGATAAAACTGACAATGGGCTATTGCTGTTCACCGCCTGTTGGGCAACCATCTGCCACGAACTGCCCAACTGTTCCAAGGCTTTGCTTCTGCTGATCGCCTGCACCTCCCGCGGCATCAGAAAAGACATCATCAAGCTTGATTCGGTCGTCATCAAAGCGATCACAATCATCACCATGATGCCTTCCCCCCTCACCCGATATACAAACAAGGCGCCCATCAAAGCCGCCAGCACCATCAAAGACAGGAAGAACTGCACCCGCAGCCATACCCGCCCTTCCGAGCGCATAGAAAAGAGAATGCAAACAGCTTCCAGAACAAAGAAAACAGCCAATACAATCTTCAATCCTTCAGCACCAGGCGCCGTGATCGCCCAGGGGTCGACCGCCAACGTTCCCAATGCAACTACAATCCCGATCAGGTTGATCCATTCCATTGTTCCTGGATTTCGATTTTTCATCACTGCTCCTGAAAAACGACGATGTACTTATCGCCAGTACATACCAAAATTTGAATACTACCATTCTAACAAATAAGCCATCAACCTGACATAAAAATTCATTAAATTTCTATAACGAATGTGTCAACGCCTGCCCCCACCAAATCCTGGGTTCATCTTTTGCCTTTGATTTTGCCTGGCAGGAAAATCTCCGCTACCAGGATAAATGAGAACAAAATATCAAAACGCCCGCCGGATATCTGGCGGGCGTTTTCGTATTATTCAAGCAATTTTTCAGGCAGCCACATCATCCAGCAGCCGTTTTTCACCTTGCAATGCGCGCAGCGGGGCCAGATTCTGGCTGACCTCAATCGTGCCGCGGTAAGTGCCCTTTTCATCCCGCAGCGCAAAATAGCGGATATGAACGAACATGCCCATCATCTGGATCCAGAACTCAGCTTCATCGCGTTTTCCGGCTTTGAAATCGGCCAGGATCTGCTGCACCTTGTCCACACTCTGCGGCGGGTGGCAGTTCTGCACCTTGCGGCCAATGATGGCTGGCGAGCGTTCAAAAATCCGCTCCCTGGTCTGTGAAAAGAAGCGTACTTCGTCATTCTCGTCCACAAAAGTAATATCCACGGGCAAATGGGTCAACATCAGGTTGATCTGCTCACCGGTCAAAGCGCCTGTGAAAAGCGAGACCAGCCCGTCCACTTTGCCTGCCTGGGTGGAAAGCTCTGCCAGATGCGCATCTATCGCGACTGCTGGTTTCCACTCATTGCCAGGCTTCAACACAAAATGACCAATCTCGGCTTCCTGTGCGCGTAATTCTGCCCATTCCGGGTCTGACAAGCGCTCTAACGCCGCCGGGAAGAGGATCTTGTCTTCCTTGTAGATCATATCCCGCATCGTACCGGACACCTGTACCCCAATCGACTTTAATTCAGCAAAGTCCGGCTCACCATCCGCTGCCAGCATGGACTCCAGCGAGCGCCACAGCGCACGGATTTCATCCTGCACGCCCCACATCACTTTGGAGGGGCCTTCAAACCCATGCTTTTCGAGATAGGAAAATAACTGGTTTTCCTTGCGCAGATAATGCACCTCAAACTTCATAATTCGTTCCAACTCAGATCGCAGCGCAACCCGGCTGGCCTCATCCCGCTTTGCCAGGTACGCCTGCAATGCTTCATCAAAACTGTGCAGATAGCGCTCAAGGATCTGGTTTTCACCGCGCAGGGTGAAGACCGGGTGGCCGGGGATCGTCTCTGCCGCTTTTTGCTGGTCCAGTGACTCACGGAAAAGACTCACGTGTACGTCACACAGATTCTGAATCTCCTCCACCGGCAGGCCATCCTCAATCAGCAGCCGTTCGATCTCAACGATCTCGTCTGCGCCAACTTCATCCAGCAATGCGCCAAATTCCGCTTTCACATCTTCCATGCTGCGCCCCTCATGCAGCATACGCAGCACCTTCTTCAACATCTCTTTGCGCTGGGAAATATTATTGATAAATTCGCTCATCTTGTATCCTCCATCGATTGACAATCATCCAGTTGCCCGGATAGTTTCGGTATTTATGATCTACACATACTATACCGAAACTATCCGAATATATCTGCGACTTATGTCACATTCACAATGATGATAGTAAGGTGCGTTTGCTTTTAAACGCACCATTCCAGGTCGCCGCGATACCACCTGATCACAAATGAGGAAAATACATAAAATTTTACAGGTTTTATAACGTCTAAAGTCGTTACGACAATGATCGAGCAAGCAGGAAAAGCCTACGGCAGCCACTGCGGCAGCGCCGCATTTTCTATCAGCAGGCGGGCTTCGCCCGCCTCCCGATCCCACACCCATACCTGCGGAACAGCATCAGAGAATTCCAGCGCAAAGCGTTGATACACCACCAGCTCCCCATCCGGTGCCCAGCGATATGCCCCATGCGAAAAGTTATGGTCGCTCGTCACAGCGGTGGCCTCCGCCCCCTCCGCCAGCGGCATCAGCCACAACTGCTTGCTGAAGGTGGCGAAATACGGCCGCTGGGCCAGCAAGAGTAATTCTTCGACAGGGTGCCATACCGGCACAGACGCGTCCACCCTGCCCGGGGTCAGGTCAATCTCATCGCCGTGTTCTGCCTCGCCAGTATCTACAATGGTGGCAATATCATCAAACTCAGGTAATGCCAACTGTTCAATGCTTTTGGTCAACAAATCCGCAATATATACATCCACGCCGCCAAACAAACTGTCGTTAGCGGTGTCCAAAAATACCATCCGCTCCCCATCCGGCGACCAGTTGCCCATCAAGCCATCATCCCCCGGCAGGAGGAATTGCTCGCCGCCCTCCAAATCCACAATGCGGATCCTATTGCTCTGCGATTCAACGAACGCCACCCGCCGCCCATCCGGTGACCACGAAGGCGAATGTCCAGCCGGGGCGCCGTCTGCAACCAACGGCGTTACCGCACCACTCTCGCGGTTCACGATCCACACCGATTCACGGGTTCTGTTCCTGCGGGTAAAGGCCAAATACGCCTCATCCGCTGACCAGCTTGCTTCAATACAGCTTTCTTCCGCACAATCCAACAATTTTCGCAATTCGCCAGAAGCAGTGTCGATCAACCACAGGTCATGCCCCACGGTTTCATTGGCCGTCGAATAAGCAATCCAGTCCCCGGCACGAGAAACAGCAAAATCATACACCTGCCCGCCGGTGTCCGTAAGCTGAAGGGCCTCACCGCCAATAACGGGGACGCGCCACAGTTCGGGCGCATCCACTGGAGACAAAGAAACGACCTGCAACGCGCGCGGGCTGGCATCAACGACCTCTCCCACCATCCCCCCACCACAGCCAGACAGAAAGATGACACCAACCATGAGCAGCAAACCGATAGAATAGATACGAATATTTTTCATCTCAAATGAATTTATACCAGATTCCCCCCATCTGATGCCTTTCAAAAACAAGAATAACCGCATCAAGCGAACACAACAAATTCCTTTCCCAAAAAACTACATTGTTGGGAAAGATGAGGGGGTGACTACCGTCCAATCTCCCATACCAGATGCTTCATCTCCGGCGCGATCAGTTTCTCCCAGGCCAACTGCACCGCCGCCGGTGACCCCGGCGTAGACACGACCACCTTGCCCTGGTACACCCCGGCCGTGGCCTGGGAGAACATGGCCGCCGAGCCGACCTGTTCGTAGCTCAACATGCGAAAAATTTCGCCGAAACCGGGCAGGGTCTTTTCGAGGTGTTTTGCCAGCACATCGTAGGTGCGATCGCGTTTGGAGATGCCTGTGCCGCCGTTGAAGAACAGCAGCTGCGCCTCACCGGCACTGAGTTCCTCCAGTGCGGCGGCCACCTGGTCGGGCTCGTCCTTGATGATGCGGTAATCCACCAGGCTAAACATTCCACCTTCAGCCTGCGCCTGAAAATAATGATAGTTCTTGTCTGTCTCCGGCGTGCGGCTGTCACTGACTGTCACCAGGGCTATGCGTACCGGTTGGCCGTCATCGGCCAAATGCTTATGCTGTGCACTGCTTTCAGAATGGTGTTTGTGATCGCCCATCTCAACCTTCCTTCCTGAATACCAGATGACCGCTGTTCTTCCACAGCAGGCTCAACAAATACGCCACGCCTGCCACCAGAATGATCGTCGCACCGGATGTCAGATTGAAGAAATAGGATAAAAACAATCCCAGGGTAGTAAAGACCATCCCCAAAATACTGGAAAGCACCATCATCGATTTCATCTGGCGCACGAATTGCGCACTGATCGCCGCAGGCAAGGTTAATAATGCAATCACCATGATCAACCCCACCACCCGCATCAACATCACCACCGTCAGGGCGATCATCCCCAGCAGGATCATATTCATCCAGCCCACGGGGATATTTTCCAC
The DNA here is from genome assembly GCA_964447155.1 of uncultured Anaerolineaceae bacterium. GTDB lineage: Bacteria > Chloroflexota > Anaerolineae > Anaerolineales > Anaerolineaceae > SMBSF63. The sequence goes on along the minus strand of CAYURM010000027.1, from coordinate 12,837 downwards.
CGTGGCAAAATCCTCATCAAAAGAGATCGCCAGCAATTCTTTATAGAACATGGCCACCATCAGGACGATCACCAAATTTAACACCACCATCATCACCAGGTCGCTCCGGGGGACAGCCAGAATGCTGCCGAAGAGATAGCTCATCAGATCGGCCTTATAGCCGGGGGTCAGGTCGATAAAGATGATCCCCACCGCCATGCCAATTGCCCACATCGCGCCGATCACCGTGTCCGCCCGCTGGTGGGTCTTGCGCTGCACTGCGCCCATCCCAAACGCGGCCAGCAGGCTGAAGACCACCGCCCCCAGAGTCGGACTGATCCCCAGAAAATATCCCAGGCCAATCCCGCCATAGGCGGCATGCGCGATGCCCCCGCTAATGAAGACCACCCGCTTGATAACCACATACGTGCCAATCACCCCGCAGGCGATGCTCACCAGAAGCCCCGCAATCAATGCCCGCTGCATGAATTCATACTGCAATGCGTTCAGCATGGTCTCGATCACGAGTGCACATCCTCATGGTGATGTTGATGCGCATGATCTGCCAGCACGCGATGCGGCACGCCATGCGCGATCAAATCGATCGGGCAATGATAGGCGGCCGAAACCATATCAGGGGTCACTTCCCGCCCGCCGTGATAGAACAACGTGCGGTTCAAACACCCCACCGTCTTGGTATAGGAAGAAATCGCGCTCATATCATGCGAGATGAGCAGGATGGTCACATCCTGGTTGATCTCATTCAGCATTTCAAAAATACTGCCGCTCACCTGCGGATCCACACTGGCCGTGGGTTCATCCAGCAACAGGATATCGGGCTGCGTCGCCAGAGCCCGGGCAATATACGCCCGCTGGCGCTGCCCCCCGGAAAGCTCGCCGATCGTTCGTTTGCGCTGGTCAAGCAGCTCCACCCTGCGCAAAGACTCGGCAACAATCGCCTCATCTTCTGCCGAGTAACGGCGGAATAACCGCCGCTTTCCCAGCCGTCCCATCAGCGCCACTTCCCACACACTGATTGGAAAATCACGGTCGAAGACCACCACCTGCGGCACATAACCAATATGCGCCCGACCCTGCTCCACCGCTTTGCCCATGATCTGCACTTCACCCCGCTGTGGGGGCAGTAATCCCAACAACACCTTGATCAAGGTCGTCTTGCCGCCCCCGTTCGGGCCGATCAATCCGATGAAATCTGACTCATACACCGAAAGATTGATGTCCTCCAGCACGAGGTCGTTTTCATAACCTGCCCACATATTGCGGATGCGGATCACTTCCTGTTTTTGTTCTGTCTGAACCGTCATAGGTCTCCTCGTTACTGCTCCAGCACACTGCTGAATGCCTCCGCCACCGTGCGCAGATTATTCATCCAGTCCAAATCAAGCGGGCTGATCAAGACCACCGAGCCGCCAATCTCCGAGGCAATCGTCTCTGCCGAACGGGTGCTGAATTCCGGCTGCACAAAGATGACCTGCGCCTTCTCTGCTTTGGCCTCATCAATCAAAGCCGCCAACTCGCTGGCGCTCGGCTCCGTCCCGCCAATCTCGATCGGCACCTGTTCCAGACCAAAATCCCTGGCGAAATACCCCCACGAGGGGTGATAGACGAAAAACTTCTTGCCCTCATAGTCCGCCAGACTGGCGGTAATCTCCCCTTCCAGCACTTCAATCTCGGCAATAAAACTATTCAGATTGGCCTTATATTCTTCCTGATTCTGTGGATCCAGCCCGCCCAAAGCCTGATAAATCGTCTGCGACATGGTCTTCACCAGCTGCGGGGACGTCCACACATGCGGATCAAGGGTTTCCCCATCATGGGTGTCCTCCTCTTCCATTTCATCGTGCCCGTGTGAATCCATCGGCATACGCTCGATGTTTGCGACCAAGTCCACCATCAACATATCTGCATTGGCCGCAGCAATTTTATCCAGCCACACTTCTTCAAACTCGACCCCAATGCTGAAATAGGCCGCCGAATCACTTAATGCTGTCATCTGCTCCGGCCTGGGTTCGTAGGTATGCGGGCTGTCACCCGGCGCGACCATCACGTTCACCGCTACATGTTCTCCCCCAATGCGCTCTACGAAATACTGCTGCGGCAAGATACTGACGGTTACCGTCAGCTTACCATCTCCATTCGTTTGTTCAGGCTGCGGGCCGCAGGCACTCATCAGCAGCACACCGGCCATTACCATGCTGGTGATCCATTTACTTCCACTCATCAAACCTCACTCCTTATTGAAAATGATTTTCATTTAATAAAGGTGAGTATAGCAGGCCGACCCATCACTGTCAAGAAGCGAAATACAGCAGATCTCACAAAACCGCTTCTGCGATTTTTCGTACGGCAGCCATGTGTTCTTCCGGCGTTGTCAAGCCGGCATTCATCGTATTGAAGGAAAGATGAGTGACGCCAGCTTTCTTCCACCCGTTCATTACCTCAATCCACTGATCGGGATTACCTTCACCAAACGGGATGCGCGCTTCCAGCCCCAAATCCTGCCGGCTCCGGCCATTTTCAGCCAGGTAAGCATCCAGCTTCTCCAGGGAAGGAGCCGCATCTTCGGCTGTGCGATAGTTGGGCATCCAGCCATCCGCCAGGCGTGCCGCCCGTTTCAGCACCACATCCGCGTGTCCCCCCATCCAGATCGGAATCGGACGCTGCACCGGCAAAGGATTGATGCCCACATCCGGCAGATGATGCCAGCGGCCGTCAAACTGTACCAGCGGTTTTGTCCACAACATCCGCAGCACTTCAATCTGTTCTTCGATACGCTTGCCGCGATTGGAGAAATTCATTCCCAAGCCTTCATATTCCATCGCATTCCAGCCAATCGCAACCCCCAGGCGCAGCCGCCCGCCGCTTAACACATCCACATTTGCCGCTTGTTTTGCCACCAGCGCCGTCTGCCGCTGGGGAAGCACCAAAATCCCGGTCGTAAACTCCAGCTTGCGGGTCAATCCAGCCAGATACGCATACAACACAAAGGGATCTTGAAACGTTGATTCGTGCGTATAAGGCCCCTGAAACCCTCCAGGACGCTGCGGATTGGCGCCCAGCACGTGTTCATAACACAGGATGTGGGAAAACCCCAGCTCTTCTGCCATCTGGGCATACGCTTTAATCGCTCCCGGGTCACTCCCAAATTCTACTTGTGGAAATACAACTCCGATTTTGATCATGGTCAACCTCCTGACGATTTAACTCTTAACATGTTATCGGCAAAACGATACAATCCCGCTCCCAACAATCCAGCCCACAAGGGGAGCATATCCTCAAATCCAGCTTCACCATACCGTACAAAAAACAAAATAGCTGTGATCAATCCCATAATTTGCCCCGCCTGCACACACGCGCCGCGCAATGGGCTGCCACCCACATCACAAACCGCAATGGGGCGGGATGATTTCAGGATCAACCAGATATACAAAATTATGCTGACCGCCATCACCGCAAGGACCGCCACTGGCGCACCTGCTGGATTTACAATCAAGGGCTGCGGTCGCAGCAGAAAAACCACCACCGTCATCACCACACTGATCCCCCCCAGCACCAATTCCTGCCGATTTTCAGCTGAAAGGCGGTCATCCACAAAAAACGCCGCCGCAGTCAACAAACCTACCTCATAATATCCCTGCCATAACAGCCAGCCCATCAACCCCAGCAAAAGAACCCCATCCATAATTTTCACGGGCAAGCCCACCGAGCGATTTAATATCCGGATCGTTTCAATTAACCAAAACATGACCAACAGCCTGCCCTGCGCCCCCCAAATCAAAATCCCGGCCAGATACAGGCCAACAGCCACAAAAGCTGCATATTCATCATCCGGGTCCAGCTCCCGGGACAACGCCCAGCATACGAATACAGCCAGGCCCGTCGAAGCGCCCCATCCCAAAGCAGACAGAAAGCCCAGGCCGGCCCAAACAAGCTGATACATCGTCCCCAAAACCAAAACACCCAAGCTCAGTAAGATAATCAAACGATTGGTCGGATAATTCCAATCCACCGGCCGCATGATTGCACTCAGGTTTTTTGATCCCATCTTTCCGCCTCATCCATGCTTTCTTGTCTTATATGAATCATATACATCCCGAAATAGTCCATGATATAATTGAAACCGATGTAACGAGACCATTATAGTCTAATTCAGAACCTTTTTGGAGTAAACATATGGCAAATGAAGTCACCCAAGTAGCTGATGATGTTGTCGTCAGCATCGATTATACCCTTACCGTTGATGGTGAAGTCGTTGACTCCACCAAAGATTCCTACCCGTTGGAATATATCCAGGGGCACAGCAACATCATCCCCGGCCTGGAAAAAGCACTGGTTGGTCTGGGCGTTGGCGAGACCAAAGAAGTCTTCGTCCCGTCCGCTGAAGCCTACGGCGAAATCAACCCGGAAGCCTTTACCGATGTGGAACGCGTGCAGTTCCCCGAAGGCTTTGAACTGATCATCGGGCGCTCCCTGCGCATCAATACCACCTCCGGCCAGATGCTGACCGCCCGCATTCACGAAATCGGTGAAGACATGGTCAAGCTCGACCTCAACCACCCCCTGGCAGGCCAGGACCTGCACTTCAATGCTTCTGTCGTCGGCCTGCGCGCCGCCACCGAAGATGAAGTCGCCACAGGCCAGGTTGGCGGCGGCGGATGCGCCAGCGGAAGCTGCGGTAGCTGCGGTTCCGGCTGCTGCTAAAGCACTACATTTTGAATATCAACAGGCTGTCCAAAAATTGGGCAGCCTGTTTATTTCTTCCCGCTTGCCAAAAGGTTTTCCTTTGCGACTTCGCGGCTTTGCGTGAAATTTAGTTTCTCATTTCCCCTATTTTCAGCTATAATAACCACGTTTGACGAAACAAATATCGCCTCGCCTGCTCTCCGCAAAGCAGGCGGGCTTCAATGAAGGGAAAACACCCATGCAAACTTATCCCATCCCTATGGTACCCGGCCCGGTCAGCGTGCCGGAAGAAATCCTGAAAGCCTACCAGATTGACTTTGGCTCCGGCGATCTGGAACCTGAATTTCTCGAACTGTATAACCGCACTGAAGCCAACCTGAAGACCCTGCTCGGCACCCAGGAAAGTGTCGTCATCCAGACCGGTGAAGGCATGATTGCCCTGTGGGGTGCGCTGAAAAGCTGCCTCAAACCCGGCGACCGCGTGCTCTCCATTGCCACGGGCGTCTTCGGGCACGGCATCGCCGACATGGCAAAGTCCCTCGGCGCTGTGGTCAAGACCTATGACTTCCCCTATAACCAGACCATCTGTGACTGGGAAAACATAGAGAAAGCCATCGCTGACTTTGGCCCCAAAATGATCACCGCCGTCCACTGCGAAACCCCTTCCGGCACGCTCAACCCCATCATCAAGCTGGGTGAGATCAAGGAACGGCTGGAAGTGCCACTCCTGTATGTGGACGCCGTCGCCAGCGTGGGCGGCGCCCCCGTTCTGGCGGACGAATGGCATATCGACCTGGCCCTGGGCGGCTCGCAAAAATGCCTCTCCGTCCCGCCGGCCATGTCCTTCCTCTCCGTCAGCCAGCGCGCCTGGGAAATCGTCGCAGAAGTAGGCTACGTCGGTTACGACGCCCTTATACCCTTCCAAAACGCCCAGGAAACCTTCTACTTCCCCTATACCCCCTACTGGCACGGCATGGCTGCCCTGAATGCCGGCGCAGAGCTGCTCCTCAAGGGTGGCCTCGAGCAAAGCTTCGCCCGCCATGAAAAAGTAGCTGTCCACTGCCGTCAGCGCATCGAAGACATGGGCCTGACCCTCTTCGTCGAGAAAGGCGCCATCCCCTCCCCGACCGTCACCGCGGTCAACATGCCTGAAAACATGACCTGGGATGAACTCAACGCCGCCCTGCGCCAGCGCGGCATGGTCGTCGGCGGCAGCTACGGACCCCTGCACGAGAAAGTCTTCCGCCTTGGCCACATGGGATCACAAGCCAATATGGAGCTTGTTGATAAGGCCCTGGATGTACTCAAAGAAGTGATGAAGTAACCCTTTCCAATGGAACGCAAAACCCGCCCGAAAAGTTCGGGCGGATTTTATCTTCCCTATCTGGAGATCAACCGCTCCGCGCGGCGGGTCATTTGAACAGACGTTATTGTCCCCTCCGGTTCCACAGGAAGGACGATCAGCGGTGCAGCCACGGCCTCCTCATGCGGGTCAAATTCAACGGATTCAGGGGCAGCTTCAACAGCAGCCATCGCCGTGAAATTCTGCCGCATCCAGGACTGCTCCTGTTTCAATTGCTGAATTTCCTGCACTGTGGCCTCAAATTCAATCGCATTCATCAACGCTTCCCCCTTCCACAGGGCGCGGGCGCTGTCCACGGCATCTTTCGTGTTTTGCAGCAGACCAATCAGCGAGTGCATCGGCGCCGCCCCCGTGCCAATCAACAAACCGGTGACCAGCTTGTCCACCCAGGTCAACCCTTCCGGCAATCCCAACCCCAGTAAACCGAAAAGCGCCAGTCCCTGAACGCTGAACGCAATGATCAGGCCAAACACAAAGCCCAGCAGCAGCGCATAAGCACGTTTGATGCTCACATACTGCGGATTTTTCACAAAGCTCGCCAGCCTGTCCTGAGCATCTTTCAGTGCCTGTTCTGCTTTACCAACCTCAGCCGGGGTCATCGTATCATTGAAGGCATCTTTGGCGTCCCGCACCTGCTTCTGTACCCAGGCCACATAGGTTGACCCCAGGCCGGGAAACTTGCTGAGCTGCATCACCGCGCTTTCATACCAGTCAAAAATGACCTCAATCAGGCGCTCCACCACCGTCGCCGCTGCGATCAGCGGCAGCAACAGGGCCTGTACCTCACTGCCAGTGACTGTGCCATCTTCGCTCTGCGCAGACACCACGCTGACCGTCATCCCGGCAAACAACAGGACAAACAATAGTATCTTGATGTATTTTTTCATTTTGTTTCTCCCTATCGATTCATCATCTCTGGCCGCTCCGGCTTATCCATTCGGGTATGAGATTGTCCCCTCCGGGGATAACAACAGGCTCAGCCTGCGCTGCTATTTTCACTACCCATAGTATAGAAGACTACCGTCACAAATTCAACACAAACCTCCCTGCGGATTGCCTGGTTCGTAAATTGACCGGGCATCACTCCCCTAATTGCCGAATCGCTAATCAACCAATTGCCTGATCGCCAATTTCCCAATCAACTTTCCCCCCATCCGCTATAATGATATCCATGAAGAAAAAAATCATCATCATTGGTGCCGGACTGGGCGGATTATCCGCAGGCTGTCGACTGGCCGCTGCCGGACATACTGTCGAAATCCTTGAACGGCGCGCCGCCCCCGGCGGGCTGGCCGCCAGCATGCGCATCGGCGACTACGAAATCGACACCGGCCCCTCTGCCCTCACCTCCCCCGAAGCCGTGGAAAGCATCTTTCAAGCCGCCGGCAAACCCCTGCCAGAATCCCTGCAATGGCTGCCCATTACGCCTGCTTACCGCGTCTTCGATCACACCATGCGCTCCTTCAATTTCAAATTCGACGCCCCGTTCCTGGTCGAAGAAGTCCGGCGCTGGGATGCAAACGAAGTCGCGGCCTGCAACGAATATCTAAAAAACATCCGTCCCTTTTTCTCACCAAAATTCCAGGACCGCTCCAGCCAGCCCTTCCCCAATCCTCTCAACTTGCTCAAGACCCTCCCGGTCATGGTCCACCTGGGCGGAACACAAAGCGCCTACCGCTTTGTCAGCCAGTATTTCAACGACCCGTTTTTACGGGCCGTCCTGTCGCTCAAACCTTTCCTGCTAGGCAGCAGCCCGCTGAAAGTCAACATCTACACCACCCTGCACATGCAATTGCACGATACTGCCATGATGTTCCCTGCTGGCGGAATAAGCACCATCCTCACCCATTTATCCGAACTCTTCCAGGAATTGGGCGGCAAGCTCCACCTCAATGCCGAAGTTGCTGGAATTCTCACACGGGGTAATCAGGTCAGCAGCGTGCGCATGGTCGATGGCGGCCTGCACCCGGCCGATATCGTTATCTCCAATGCTGATATGACTGAATTGCTAAAACACAGGAATACGAACCTGCACCGGAAAAAGCCGGTTGGCCGTCAGAAATTCAGCAGTTCCGTTTTCGCCATTTACCTTGTCACCAGCCGCCGCTATCTTGACACACCGCTTGCCCACCACAATGTCATCCTGCCCGCAGATTTCCCCGAATTAATCAATGACATTTTCCAGCGCGGCGTGGTGAGTGAGAAACCCGCCATCTTCCTGCACATGCCCACCCGCACAGACAACACCCTCCTGCCAGGAGACCACGAGATTCTCAAGGTCCATATTCCTGTTCCCAACCTGACTGCCAAAATCAACTGGACTACCGAAGCCCGTCCCCTGCGCGAACGTGTCCTCGCATTCCTCGAAGAAAACCTGCTTCCCGACTTGCGCGCCAGCATCCTCGTCGAAAACGTGATCACCCCCCAGGATTTCCAAAACAAGTTCAATGCTCCCTACGGCACCCCGTTTTCCTTGCAGATCTCACCCTTCCAGGCGGCATGGCTGCGGCCACATAATCATTCCAGTCAATTCAAAAACCTCTATCTGATCGGCGCCGGCACCCATCCCGAGCCTGGCATTTCCGCGGTCCTTTCTTCCGCCGAGATCGTTGAAAAACTGATCGGCCCTGCCTGATCTACCCTGGAGGCCATCTTGCGCAAATTCCTCTACCGTATATTGCCGGACAAATGGGTACCGTACCTTTTACATACCCGCCCACGCGCCTGGCCGATTGTCACCGCCCACATGCCGGTGGGCTTCATCCGCCATCAACAGCGTGGATGAGCAGGACGAGCCATTTCTATCTTGCACTGTATGCCTGGGCCATCCCCAATCTCGCTGTTCTCAGTACATTCCTGCCAATATTCAGGTAATTTTGATATAATTACTCTATGACACATTTACATTCCCATCACAATCATGGTTCTGAAAGCACCCAAAGTATCAAGGTCGCTTTCTTCCTCAACCTGGGTTTCACCTTGCTGGAAATCGTCGGCGGGTTGTGGACCAACAGCCTCGCCATTCTCTCCGACGCCATCCACGACCTCGGCGACAGCCTTTCGCTGGGCCTGTCCTGGTATCTGGCAAAGGTCTCGGATCGTGGCAATGACCAGAAGTACAGCTACGGCTACCGGCGGTATTCGCTGCTGGGCGCATTAATCAACACCATCGTGCTCATCGTTGGCAGTGTTTTTGTGCTTACCAGGGCCATTCCGCGCCTCCTGCATCCTGAACCCACCAATGCCCCCGGCATGGTGCTGTTTGCCATCGTCGGCATCATCATTAATGGGGCTGCCGTCCTGCGCCTGCGCGGACAAAAGGGCCTGAATGCACGCATGGCCGCGCTGCATCTTCTAGAAGATGTTCTCGGCTGGCTGGCCGTGCTGATTGTCAGCATCATCCTGCTCTTCAAAGACCTGCCCTTCCTGGATCCTGCCCTGTCGATCCTGATTACCATGTATGTACTCTATAATGTGATCGTCAACCTCAAGAAAACGGCTGGCCTGTTTCTGCAGCGCGTCCCGCATGAAATCAACATTGATGATGTCGAAACCCGCCTGCTCGCTCTGGAACCGGTGGATTCCATCCACCATACGCATGTGTGGTCGTTGGATGGCGAACATCATGTGCTCACCACCCACGTCGTGGTGAACCATGACACCACGCGGGAAGCAATCCTTGCATTGAAAAAAGACCTTCAGGAATATGCCCATCAAATCAATATCGAACACGTTACGGTTGAGGTGGAGTTTGACGAAGAGGATTGCAGCATGAAGGAAAACGGGAGCGATTGTGCGGATTAGTCTCTTATCAGAATAAGTTGTCAACCCTGCCAGCCGGGGTCATCTTACTCCCTCCTGTTAAATGCGAAAACCACCCGAATGGGTGGTTTTCATTTTTTTTGCTGCGGCATCGCTCACAACTTTAAAGAAGGAGTGATGCCGCAGCAGTACGTTCATGACTATTCATAAGCATCACCTCCTCCTTTCGTAAGACTTGCTTATAGTATTCCACAATCCATACCGAATGTCAAGAAGAATCGCCCTGCGCAAAATTGGATATAATCACCCCATACACACGATCATGGCCGCAAAAAATTGAACTGCCACATCCCGCCGTCCGGTATCACCTGAGAAGATTTCCCCATCAGTTCAAACCAGGTGCGTCCCGGCTTGAAGGGCACTGGATTGTCCCCCTCATCTACCAGGGTCAACACATCGCCGGCCTCGTCCCGCTTCCAGAACACGGCCTGTATCACCCCATCCCGCGCCAGGAAGGCCTCACCCCTGCCCAGCAGCTCCACATCGTACACCCCCGCAGATGTTTCCGTTTCTTCCGACAGCTCCACATATGGCGCAAGCAGGATGACCACATTTTCCGCCAGGATCGGCTCCTCCGTCTGGCGGTCATATTGTTGCACATACACAGGGTTATCCCGATCAAAGTCATTCTCTGCATCCGAGTAACGCAAGTAACCACCCAGCGCCGGGTCATACTGCCAGTGCGAATACATGCCCCCCGAAAAGCGTATAAACAAATCTGTACCGGTCTGCGCCCCCCGCGGCGGTTCGGGCGCAAATGCCATCCCCGTCAGATCGGGCTGGCTGTTATCCATCCCGTACAGGGCAATTACCTCCTCCACAGCGCGAGTATCCACCATTAAATAATTGACGCCATACGGATCCAGCCGGCGCAGTGCGGCAGCAGTATTCGGCCCTTCACGGATCAGGCGGTCGGCAAAATCCGATTCCAGCAGCAGCTCAAATAAATCATCGTATGCCCCGCCGAAGATAAACAATGCCTTGTACATTTGCACCAGGTGCATGTCCACGTGCCGTGCCGAACGGATCGGCCCGACATGACTGTTATTGCCATAATACACCGCTGCAAAACGCGTATCGCCATATTCGATGTAATACTCATATACAATATCAGCGCGCGACAGCCCCCACTGCGGGCGGCTCTCCCGCGGTACATTCTGGACTTTGACCACGATCGGCCGCCGCGCCAGAAGGGACGTATCTTCCACGGTCAGTCCGGTTAATGGGTTGACACCGGGCAGCGCCATCTTGGTGGGGACTGGTGTTTCCCTCGGCGCGGCCGTTGCAGGCACGCCAGACGGAACAAATACTGTCAGCGTCGGTGCAGCGGCTGCCCCTTTGATCTCAGGCACGCAGCCCGCCGCAAGAAACATCACCAGCAGAAACAATATCATCTTTTTCATAGTGCCATTTTAACATAGACATTCATTTCCCTCCTTGCGTACTGCTTCATATCCCTCTATAATCAAGCATACTGATGAACACAACAAAACGAACCCTATTCATTCGGATACTATTACTGGTAGCCGTAACAGCCCTCGCCATCATCTGGCTGATTAAAACACCCTCCGGCATCTTCGGCAAAACTGATGCAGTGGCCTATGCCGTCTGCCACCGTATCGCATCGCACACTTATCATATGGGAGACCGCCCCATGCCGCTCTGCGCCCGGGACACAGGCATGCACCTCGGCATTCTAATCTCTCTGCTCTTCCATCTCAAATGGGGCAAGCAGGCCGGCTTTCCTGCCCGCAAGATCCAGATCGTTCTGGGCATTTTCTTCCTGGCCTTCGCCATTGACGGGATCAACTCCACCCTGCCGATGTTGAACTTTATCAAAATGGATCAATGGTATCCGCCGCTGAACTGGTTGCGCCTCGCCACCGGCGCCGGGCTGGGCATTGCCATGGGATCGGTGCTGATGCCAGTGATCAACGAGAGCCTGTGGGTGAACGTCAGCCAGGAATCCGCCCTCTCCACATGGTCAAGGTTCGGACAGATCGTCCTGGTGACCGCCATCGCTGGTTTCGCCGTTACCACCGAAATCCCGGCACTGCTCTACCCGCTTGCCATCCTCACCGCTGGTGATGTATTATTAATCTTGACCCTCATCTTCACCATCGTGTGGGTGATGATCTTCAAGAAGGACAACTTCTTCCAAAAGTGGAAAGAGGTCATCTGGTGGCTGGTAGCCGGTTTCGGCACTTCGTTGGCATTGATCGCGTTCATGGACTGGGCGCGTTTCGCCTTGACCGGCACCTGGGCTGGATTCGTTTTTTAGTTTTGGAGGTACATTTTGCAATTGTTTGAAATCTTCTCTGCTTTTGGCTTATCATCCAGCGCAGGTCTGAATGCCTATGTTCCTCTGCTGGTCATCTCGCTGATTGGCAAATTCACCAACCTGCTGGAACTGAAACAGCCCTGGGATACCCTGGAAAGCTGGTGGATCATCGGCCTGCTGGTCGTACTTTCCTTGGTTGAGTTCTTCGCTGACAAAGCCCCGGCCGTCAACCACATCAACGACATCATCCAGACCTTCGTGCGCCCTGCCTCCGGCGCAATCGTCTTCGCTGCCAGCGCCAATGTGGTCAGCGAAGTTCACCCCGTACTGGCAATGTCCGCCGGACTGCTCATTGCCGGGGGCGTACATGCTGCCAAATCTCTGGCGGTACGCCCCGCGGTCACCGCCACCACCGGCGGCGCCGCCAACACCCCGGTCAGCATTCTGGAAGACGTGGTTGCCACCATTCTGTCCATCTTGTCCGTCATCGTGCCGGTGTTAATCGCCTGTTTGTTGATCATGATCACATCCTACATCATCTGGCGCTGGTGGCGCAAGGCCAACCGTCTAAAAGCTGCCAACGGATAGCAAGTTAGCCCGCCGTTTCCTGATGCGCGAAGCATCAAAGGAGTATTTCTAGCCACCTGACAGTTTAACAAAAGAATAGTTGATCGACACTAGATCTCCA
>CAYURM010000026.1:0-52516 GCA_964447155.1 uncultured Anaerolineaceae bacterium | reverse complement strand
CTGTTTCTTCAGCCTGATCTTTGTTCAGGCTTCTAGTGTTTGTCTAAATTCGAGTGTTAAAGTCTACATAAAAATCAAGACTTTTCATACCTTCTCCTTTTCTATCCTCATTAAGGATAAAACTCGTATCTTTCATTTCTCCATAAATCTTCACGGTAAATACATTTGTGCCGCATTTTCAGGGGGAATCATCCCATATATCGCAAAATGGCAGCCACATCCCCATTGTCGGGAATTTCTTCCGGCTGCATGGCATACACCTTGCCCCCATTCAGCAAAGTATGCATGGCGGAATCATCCAGCAAGTCTTCATTTTTCAGGGTTTGCTTATCGTCGAAAACAACCTGACCGGTCTCGGGGTCAAAATTGCCCCATACCTGAATTTCCAGCGGTACGAACAGCGTATCCACCTGCCCATAGTGAGCAGCTTTTACTGTGGCAGCGATATCCGTCGTAACCAGAGCACGCTGGTTTCCTTTCAGTTCGTGAAATTGCTGGCGGCGCTCTTCCTGCTCCCCTGCAAAGACCGGCTCAATTTGCTCCCAGGCACGTTCCTGCAGCTCCTGCTCATCCACGCCTTCCGCATTCCCTTTTAAGCCCTCTTCCAGCAAATAAGGATAGGTATTCGCCTCTTGATAGAGAGGCAGCAAATAGTCCAGACCGGCCGCGATCATCGGTGTCGTATCACCTGCCAAAAACTGGTTCACTTGTTTATCTACCTTATGGAAATAGCGCAGCACATTCGTTTTCTGTTCTTCATCCGACTGAATACCCTGCCCATTATAAATTGCTGGCCGGCTGCCCGGCACACTGGGGTTATGATTGCTGGTATGAAAATCCGTAAAACTTTCTGGATCATCCAGCGTCAGCGCCTCGGTCATCGTGGGAACATCGATCAAGTCCACCTCGCTGACCGAATGCCGCGTGGCAATCAACAAGCGCACTTGATTGAGCCCCAAAGCCAGAATATAAAACTGGCCGTTTTTGCTGAGCAACGGCAGCAAAGGCTTGATATGGAAATGCCGCGCAATCACCAGCAGCGTCTCAAATCTGGCTGGCAAACGATAAACCTGAACCGTGTTTGAAGACAGGAAAATAGCCAACCCCTGCGCCTGATGCTGCCAAAAATTCGAATCCGTCAACAGGTCTTCTGCCGGCTGCAGCAAGGTTTTTGCATCTGGCCGGCGCACTTCATACGCTACCAGTTGTTCTTCTGCACGCGAGATCAGATTTTTCAGCCGGATCGGATCTTGCTGTTGTTCCCTTCCGGCAGGATGGGTCGGCATATAAAACGAAACACACCATTTGTCAGAGGTTTCGATCAGGTTTTTAAGGTCTTGAGGTTTTAGAATATCCATCTTGTGCTCCTTTCCCACTATTTTTAAAGTTAGTAAACATGAAGCTAACTCTCCAGAATATGGATTAAATCCGGTAAAGTTAAATCAGTAAATTTTTCTTCACGGTTTTCGAGCCATTTCATCGTGACCCGGCTGCTATCCGTCGAAATTGCCATGAAATGCACAGAAGGATATATATCGATATAGGTATCCACCCATTCGGGCATCTGCTCAACGTCCGGCAGCTCCATCAATACCCAGTCGGCATCAAACTGTTCAATGGCCGAAGGTAAATTTTGATAATCTGCCACTTCCTGTACCACTTCAAGGTTGTCGGCCTTAAACAAAATGCGGTTCAGCATATCACGCATCAGGCGTGGGATATTTGCCAGAATGATCTTTTGTTCAGCCATGAGATATAATCCTCCACTGCATAAATTCCTATTAAAAGGGTAGCATATGCGGCTTTTCCTTTCCATAGATATAGTTACAGGTTTCAGACATATATCAGGATATAAATCAAAAACCCCCACTGGTGTGAGGGTAAGTTGGCGCCAGAAAAAATCAGGACGGGTTGGCAACCCGTCCTGCAAACTCAGATGAATAAAACTGCGATGAACGGACTGGCAAAGATACAAATTACTTCATCACCGGCCGGAACTTGTATCCGTAAATCAAAATCCCGCTGTCGTCGCCATCGGACCTCAACCGGCGAGTGACCATCTCGACCGGCATGCCAATTGCGACTTCCTCTTCCTCCCCCAGGTCGGTCAGTTGGGCGGTCAGCACCGGGCCTTCATCCAGCTTGACCAGGGCCACGGTGTAAGGCTGGTATTCCTCATACCCGGCCGGGGCGCTGTACATGGTGGTGAAGGAATACACCTCGCCTTTGCCGCTGAAGGTAAACTCTTCTTTGGCTTCGCCGCCGCAGTGCGGACATACGTCGCGCGGCGGGAAGAGCTTCTCGTGGCAATGCGGGCATTCTTCACCCACTAGCCCATAGCGCTGTTTCCTCAACCGCCAGTGTCGCGGATTTTCCATACAGGTCTATTCCTTAGTCAGCCGCAGCATGCTGCCGGAGCGGCATGGCAACCAGAGATTCTTGCTGAACAGCTTCCTGCTGATAAGCGCCGTTGCCGCAATGCGGGCAGACGGCACGCGGGGGGAAGAGCCTGGCACTGCAATGCGGGCATACGCTGCCAACGAGCGTGTAGCGCTGTTTATTCAATCGCCAATGACGAGGGTTTTCCATAGTTTGGTGTCCTTTCCTGAACCATTTGAATGGTACTGGTTTTCAGTTTAAGAGATAGACTCTCTCAAAAACTATCAAATCAGGTTTTTTGACGATTCAAATGCCGGTTTCCCCCCTTTTTAGCTTGTTTTTACGCGTTTGGCTCCCTTGAGATCAATACAAACAGGGACAGGTTTTGAAACCTGTCCCTGCAATGTTTTTCAAAACGGCCGCACGCCGGCAAGGCTGCCATGACTTCCGGCACGGGAAAGACTTACTCCTGAAACGCCTGCCGTTTCCGATCCAGTACGAAAAATAAGCCCACCCCCACAAGAATGCAGGCAATGAAGAGGGCATTGGCCTGTAGAGGCGCCAATGAAACCGCCACAAAGGCCACACATTCCAGGATCAGGGCCGCAAAATGCATGGTCATCACTGCCCGTCCGGAATCCATGCCACGGTTCACCAGACGATGGTAGGTATGGTCCCGCCCCGATTTATAAAAAGCCTGTTTATGCCGCAGCCGTGAGAAAAAGACCAGCGACGTATCAAAGATGGGCACCCCCACCAACAAAATCGGCACGAACCAGGAGGAACTCTGGTAGGCGCCCACCGGGGTATACAGGATGCCAATCGCCGCCAGGAAAAAACCCAGCGTCTGCGCGCCGGAATCTCCCAAAAACAATTTCGCCGGGTGGCGGTTGAAGTAACTGATCCCCAGGCAAATCCCCAGCAGAAGGGCGCTGAACAAGGACAACGGCAGTTCCCCGGAGTCAAACGTCGCCAGGGTGAAGAAGGCCAGCGCCCAGCCGCTGAGCCCCACCGAGAGACCATCCATGCTGTCAGTCAGATTAAAGGCATTGGTAATCCCCACCATCCACAGCCAGGTAACCAGATAATTCAGCGCACGGTAGAGCGGTCCAGCCCCGCCGATGAAAAAGCCCTGATATTCAAAAATACGGATGTGCAGCCCGGAAGCGATCAGGATGACCACAGCAATCGTCTGCCCAATCGTCTTGACTGGCGCACTCATCCCATAGGCGTCATCCCACAGGCCAAAGCCAAAGATGACCAGCGAAGCAGCCAGCACCGGCAGCAGTTCTTTATCGGTAACCAGCCCAAACGCCAGCACCAGAACAGTCAATGACAGCATCAGCGCCATCCCCCCGGCCAGCGGCGTGGGAATTTTATGCTGCTTATGCGGAGAGCTGTTGGGGACATCGATCAGATTCAGCCTGCGGGCAATGCGAATCGCAACCCAACAGGCGGCCAGCGAAACCACCAGCCCGGCCAGGATGGCCTGGAACATGTATGCAGTAGAAGAAACATAGGAGAACATGGAAACCAACTCTTTCTGCGAACATCATTAATGGCGCTGTGGGGAAGATAAAATCTCTTTACGA
Source organism: uncultured Anaerolineaceae bacterium (assembly GCA_964447155.1). Taxonomy (GTDB): domain Bacteria; phylum Chloroflexota; class Anaerolineae; order Anaerolineales; family Anaerolineaceae; genus SMBSF63. The sequence goes on along the minus strand of CAYURM010000026.1, from coordinate 48,545 downwards.
ACAATCCTCTACAACTGCTCCGGCTTACCCGTTCCTGATCGTATCGCCACTGTCGAACACCATCCGCCAATGACAATATAAATCACTACCCGTGATTATACACTTTCAAGGTCTCCTCCACGATGCGCTGCACCGAGAATTCTGCCTCCACCCGCTCCCGCCCGCGGCGGCCCATTTCCGCACGCAGGGCCGGGTCCTCAATCAATTTTTGAAGCGCCTCCGCCAGCGCAGCCGCATTGCGCACCGGCACGAGGAAACCATTGACCCCATCCTGTACGATCTCGCGGCAGCCGGGGGCATCCGTGGTAACCACGGGCCGCGCACAGGCCCCGGCCTCGGCCAGCGAGAGCGGCATCCCCTCACGGTAGGAGGGCAGACAAACAATATGCGCCTTGGGGAACATATCGGCCATGTCATCATGCCAGCCCCACCACTCTACCAGCCCCTCATCCATCCAGGCCTGCAATTGTTCCGGTGAAACCGCCCCGGGATTATCGGGGTAAGTGCCGCCGACGAGGACAAAGCGGGCGGATGCTGTCGTGCCCTGAGCTTGCACTTGTCCCCTCAGGGGCCGAAGGGCAATGGCAGTATCAGGGTCCGCCGTACCCTTCGACAAGCTCAGGGTACGGCTTTTCAGCATACGCGCCGCCTCCACAAATTCACCCACGCCCTTCTCCCACAGGAAGCGTCCGGTCATCATTACCACCGGCGCACCAGGCGGCTCGGGCGAGGGCAGGAAAATATCCGTCCGTGCCCCGGAACCGCGCACCAAATGGATTTTCGTTTTCCGCAGTAAACGCAATTGATGAAACAGGTCAATATCATCCGGGTTTTGGAAAATGGCTGTAGTACCACGCAGCACCAGACGGTAGAACGGCAGAATGAAAGGACGAATGATCCGCGCCAAGCCTCTTTGCGAAAACACAAACCCCAGGCCAGTGATGGCATTGATGATGCGGGGCACACCGGAAAAATGCCCTGCCAGAGAGCCATACAGCACGCACTTGATCGTGAAATGATGCACCACATCCGGTTTCTCTTCACGGTACAGGCGGCGCAGCCTGAAAATCGTCACCAACTCATGCAGGGGATTCATCCCTTTGCGGGAAAGCGGAAAGGCCTGCCAGCTGAATCCTTCCACTTCCATCTGCGGGCCATACGCGCCATCGGGCGAAAGCAGCAGTACCTCATATCCGGCGTCCCGCAATGCCCTTGCCAGCGGAAGGCGGAAATTGAACAGGTACCAATCCGTGTTGGCAAACAGGATGACTTTCATCAGTTATCCTCCTGCGCTTCCAGCCAGGTCTGGAACATGAGCACCCCCCACAGCGGGTACTGCCAGTTACGCCGGCCGCTGAGGTGCTCGTTCCATTTCTGTCGGATGGGTGCCGGGTCAAAGAAACCTTCCCGGCGCAGGCGGTCTTCCGCCAGATAGCTCTCTGCCCAGTCGCGCAGCGGACCGCGCAGCCAGGCATCAATCGGGATGGCAAAACCCATCTTGGGGCGCTCGATCAGTTCGGGCGGCACATATTGGTACAGCACCTGACGCAGCAGCCACTTGGACTGACCATCCCTGATCTTATAAGTCATCGGCAGCCGCCAGGCAAATTCCACCACGCGGTGGTCATCCAGCAGGGGCACGCGCGCCTCCAGACTGACACCCATGCTGGCGCGGTCCACTTTGGTGAGAATATCATCCGGCAGATAGGTCATCAAATCCAGGTACATCATCCAGCGCGGGAAGTCCGGTACGTCTGCCCAGGCGGGTGGGTCATTAAGCAAAGTTACCGGCTCATGAGAATCTAAAACCACCGTTTCGGGCTGTTTCCATTGCGAAACCAGTTGGCGGTACACCTCTTGCGGGCTGTCCACCGAAAGCACATCGGCAATCTTCTGTACCTTATCAGCCAGCAGAGGCTGGCGCAAAGCGGAAGGCGCCAGCGGCCCCAAACGGCGCACCACAGTCTGCCAGCCTTCCGGGGGCAGGATCGACAGCATCCCCCGCAACGAACGCCGGCCAAACCGCGGCAAGCCGCCGACCCGCTGCCAGAGTTGATCCGCCCAGGTGTAACGGTTGTAACCGGCAAACAACTCATCGCCGCCATCGCCGGAAAGACTGACCGTAACGTGGCGTCGGGCCAACTGCGAAACCAGAAAAGTGGGAATCTGTGATGCATCAGCAAAGGGTTCATCATAGAGCTGCGGCAGCCGCGGCACGACGTCCAGCATATCCTGCGGCGACAAATACAGCTCGGTATGCTCGGTGCCCAGGTAGTGAGCCACCTGGCGGGCATGCTGCGCTTCGTCATACCCGGTTTCATGAAAACCAATGGTGAAGGTCTTGACCGGCTGGCTGCTGATGGCCTGCATCAGCGCCACCACGGTAGAGGAATCCACCCCGCCGGAAAGGAATGCCCCCAGGGGCACATCGGCAATCATGCGCTTCTCGATACCGTCCCGCAGGAGGGCGTCCAGCGCGGCCACTGCTTCCTCATCACTGCCGGTGAAGGGGTGACGCACACCCTCTTCAGCGGCCTGGCGGGCTGACCAATACACTTCAACTTGCCCTTCTTTTTGTGCCGGGTCGCCGGTCAGCGTCAGGATCGTGCCGGGAAGCTGCTTGCGAATGCCGGTATAGATGGAATAGGGCGCGGGCACGTCCGCAAAACGCAGGAAGAGCGCCAGCACATCGCGGTTGATCTCTGCCTGAAACGCAGGGTGGGCGCGCAGGGCCTTCAGCTCGGAGCCGAACAGGAACACCCCGCCGCTCCAGCCGTAATACAGGGGTTTGATCCCCAGGCGGTCGCGCACCAAGTGTAAACGCCGCTCGGCACAGTCCCACAGGGCGAAGGCGAACATGCCGTTGAAGCGCTGCACCGCCGCCATCAGCCCCCACTGACAAATCGCCGCCAGCATCACTTCAGTGTCGGAGGTGCCGCGAAAACTATGGCCTCGGGAAGACAGCTCTTCCCACAGTTCCCGAAAATTGTACACTTCGCCATTGAAGACGATCACATAGCGCCCATCTGCCGAATGCATCGGCTGGTGGCCGGTAGGCGACAGATCAACGATCGCCAGGCGGCGAAAACCAAGAGCTGCGCCTGCCTGTGCATCTACCCAGGCGCCGGAGTCGTCCGGGCCGCGGTGGATGATGGTGTCGGTCATGCCCTGGACAATATTGCGCAGGGCAGCATCATCTTCAACTTGCTGTGGATTCCAGAAACCGGTAATGCCGCACATGCCTACTCCCCTGCTGCCAGTTCGCGGTACAGGGCCGCATATTTGGCAGCAACCGATGACAGACTAAAATTTTCTTCGATACGCTGTCGGGCAGCCGCGCCCAGGGCGGCGCGCTGCCCGGCGGGCAGGGAAAGCACGGCATTCCAGGCCGCAGCCAGGGCGGCAGGCTCTTTTGGAGGAACGACCTTGCCGGTATCGCCAACCAGGAAAGCGGAATCTCCCAGATCCGTTACCACACAAGGCACCTCGCAGGCCATCGCTTCGCCCACCACCAGGGGAAAAGCCTCGCCATAGGCAGAAGAAGTGGTCAACAAATCAAAAGAATTCATCAATCGCGGCACATCATCCCGCCGGCCAAGCAGATGAAAGCGCTTTTGCAAACCACGGGCATAGATCCAGCCCATTAATGTTTCATTTTCGGCAGTCAAACCTTCCCCGCACAGCAGGAAATGCACCTCCGGGCGGGCGGCATGCAGCCACCCGGCAGCCGAAATCAAATTCGGATAATCTTTCTGCGGGTCAAAGCGTCCCACCGCGCCAATCAACAGCGTTTCAGGGGCTATGTCCAGCTCCTGCCGAACGCTCAAGCGGGCGGACGAGTCAGCATAGAAATTCGTCAGGTCAAACCCGTTCGGGATTTGAACCATGCGGCCGGCATCGTATCCCAGGCCAATATGCAGGTCACTGGCAGTCTGCGAACAGGAAAGGATCCTGTCCGGAGCAAAATGCGACAATCGTGACAGCATTTTCACCGTTAAATGCGTGGTACGTTTGCTGGTGTTGGCATCCAGCACACTGTTATGCAGCCCCCACACCAGCGGAATGCCTCCCACCAGACGTACGGCCAGACTGCCCACCAGGTCCGCATGGTACATCCAGGTCTGCATCACATCCGGCGGATTTTGCCGCAGCCAGCGCGCCAAACGCAGGGTCGCCGCAGGGCCGCCCGCCACAGATTTCATCCCCAACGCCATCACCGGCACATCCAACGCACGGATTTTGTCCCCCATCGGACCATCCCCGGTCACAGAAATAATCTGGGAAGAAAATTCTTCCTGGTCCAATGCAGTCAACAAGCGATACAGCATCATCTCTGCGCCGCCGGTATCAAGGCCGGTGATCACGTGGATAATTCGCAAAGCCTTGCTCATGTCTGCTTCCCTCCCGCTGCAATTTGCACCATAAACGCCAGACGCTGCTGTTCTTTGACCCGCGAATCAATCAAGGGGGCAATCAACTGCCTGTCCACGCGTTTCCCCTGCATACGGAAAACAAATTGGCGGATCGCGTCCAGATTTTCGCGCAGGTTGTCTTCCATGTTAGCAATTTTCAGCACGAAATCAAAATCTGTGCCCAATAAATCCGTATCCTCATACGCTAACAGAACCGGTATGCCATAGGCAAGATATTCCCGCACCTTAAGCGGCGGAATCTCATTCACGTTGATCCGATGCAAGGCAAGGGAACCGATCCCCACATCCGCCTGCGCCAGAATATGCTGGTAAACGCTGCGCTCCACGAAACCATGCAAATGAATATTCGGCGGAATGGACTGCTCCTTGAATGCTTCGGGGCCGCTGCCAATCAAATCGAATGCAAAATCGGGACAGGCTTCAGCCAGCCAGAACAGCTTGTCGATCCCATGCCACGGGGTATCCGGTGCGCCGATATAGGCCAGCCGTGGAACGTCATGTTCAGGTGCGGGCAGAGATTCATATTGACCAAGGTCTATCGCATTCCCTGACACCTTGATTGGCTTGCCATATTTTGTGTTAGAGGAATGTGCAGCGATCTCATAGCTGACAGCCACAAAGCCGCTTGCGCGTTTGAAAATAAAATCCCGCGTCAAACGATGGACACCATAATGAAAACCGCCCCGCATACGGTATTCATTCACATCGAGTGTGTTCAACTCCATCACCACCGGTGCAAGGTGGAACAGGCGTTGCAAAGGATAAGTATAGATACCCGCACGCAGGTAGATCATATCTGGCTGGTATGTCTTCACAGCATCAATCATGCGAGCCAACTGACGCGAGCGATCAATCTCTTTGTCTAGCACACCTTTCCCAAGCCCAAAGCGGAAAGCAGATACTTCCTCGCCGCTGACCTCGGCACTGGTCGTGAGAAACCAATGCGCTTCATGCCCGGCCTCATTCCAGATTTGCACAGCAGTACGAATCTTTCGTCCAACGCCGCCATTGGCAATCGAATGCATTTGGTTATAACTGACGTAAGCAATCTTCATTTTTCTTCCTGCATCACAGCATGCCGGATATTCTCCAGCGCGCCGGATTTGAAATATAGCTCCTGCACCGCAGATGGCACAGCGTAACGCTTAATATCCATCAGCAGACCAACCAGTTCCCGCGGCGTGCGGACAGCCGGGGCATGACCCGATTCGATCAGATTCTCCACCACAGTATACCCGCTCAGGGCCGCTACCACGGTCGGCACACCCAGGCCGAGGGCATCGTAATGACAGGCCGAAGCGATGCTCACATGCATATCCGCCTGGCTGAGCAGGGTGAACGTGGAGGGCATCTCCGTCCCCAACACAATATGTATGCGCTTATCCTCACCAAACACCTGGCGATACGGCTCCGGCGAAGGATCATAGACCGGGTGCAGCTTGATGGTCAGCTCGAGATCCATGCTCGCTTTTTCAACCAGAATCATAAAATCCCGCAGATACGCAGCGACTTCCGATACAACCAATCCCTGCGTGGTAAAAACCACCTGGGTGGGTCCGTCTGCCGCGCGGCGGACAGCCCGCAGACGGCGATACTTGTCCATCCGCACACTGCCCACCGGGAGCAGTTCATCGTCATAAAACCCGTTTGCGGCCAGTTCTTTACGCCAATAATCGCCGAACAACAGCACTTTATCCGGGACAAGCAGCGTCTCCTTGTATGGCTTTGCCTCAACCGGCAGGGCATCAGGATGATTACGCGAGAAAATGCCGTGCTGCATCTCGAAGCTGCGGATGTCCAAATCACGGGCGGCGGCCAGCATGGCAAACTCGTTGGTATTGGAGATCAACACCGCCTGCGGGCGAATCTTCTTCAGCAAGCGGCGGTACACGCGCCTGCCCCAATAGAAATAATGCAGCTCGCGGGAGATCTGCGCCGCGGTCAACGCCAGTCCCAAATCATGCTGAATGGGTTCGCTCAACTGCCGGGCAATGGTTTCAATCTCCGGGCGGCGCAGCGTGATGCGATTGAGAAAGCCGGTCAACAGCTCCAACGGGGTGGCAGTCAGGTCGCTTTTGACCAATGCCTGCTTGTTGAACACATGAAAAACCTCGCTGTTGACCCGCTCCAGCTTGAAGCAGTCACTCAATGAAAGGACCAAGTCATCAAAGAAAACATCTTTATACAGCGCGCTTTCCTTCTCAATACGCATCGACGAAGACGTATCCATCAGGAAGCGCGCACGTTTCGGGAAGAAGTAGCGGGGCATTTCCCGCAAGCCGCGCAGCAAACGCTTTTTGCCGTCGGAGGCTGCCTTTTCACCCTCAGGACGAATGATGAGCTGCATCGACACCCAGAAGCGCAGCAAACGCCAGGCGCTAACGCCATCTACCTTGATTCTGAACAGCTCGTTCTCCTGCTCAAACTGGCGGATGCGCTGCGCTGCTTCCTGTTCGGTCAACCTGCCGCTCATCATTCTTTTTGACGCTTCCTCATTTACTAAACCTTCTGAACTGTCCGCACCACTACAAAACATTGTACAAAACGATCCAAACAAATACAACTTGAAACCGAATTGGAGCTTGCCTTTTGGTGCGTTGCCGCCTGCGGCTAACGCACCCTACAAATCTCGATTTTAAAGGCATGAAAGAAAGCGACTTCCTTACCATAAACAACCGCTTTTTGTAGGGACAAGTCTCCTGACCTGTCCCCGTTAAGGGTCCACGTAATGGATCCATTAATCCCTAAAAAATAAACACCGGGCCTTGTATTCCCAAGGAGTGGGGATTTTACAACCCAAAAATGCGCTGCACCAATCGCATCGATTCCAGCGACTCTGACAACGTCACCGAATCATTCTCTTCGCCCAATGCCGCCCTGATAGCCTGCTCTGCCTGCATGCGCAGGCCGGGCTTGAAGGCTGTGTCCCATTCATGGCCTTCTATGCTTTCCAGCTTGCGGCTGCCCGCCGCCTGGAAGGCGGCCTGCTCCAGCGGACGCATTTCCCAACGTTTCTCGGAGGTCTGGATGGTGGCCGCCCACGGACCGGGACCGTTCCACACGCCCTCATACAGGCCGGTGTCGCCGCTGTCAAAAACCAGCTTGGCAACTACGATACCAGGAGTATCCGGCGTCCAAGGGAAAACGTTCTCCACCTCAACTACCTTGCCGCGGCCAAAAGCAGTGAAATAATCGACCATGTGGATCGAATTGGCATACATCCAGTTGGCGACCACTTCTTCCGGCTGGCCATACTTCAAAGCTGTAGCCTGATCCTGCTGGTCCTGCATCTTGATGAAGCGCGGGGCTTTGATCGTGTCCAGGTCAGCCAGGGCAGCGCGAGTAGCGGCGTAGAAGCGGCGGTTGAGGGCCACATATACGTTCCGTCCCTGGGCTTCCGCGGCGGCATGGATCTCCAGCGCGTCCGGCATGTTATAGCCCGCCGGTTTCTCCAGCAGCACCGTCCACGGGAAAGCGAAACAGGCGCGGCTGACCTCATTCATCGACAGCTCGGTGACGGTCACCACCACCAGATCAGCGTGGGTCTTCTCATAAAGCTCCTCCACCGAGTCATACACGGCTTTGATGCCAACTTCCTGCGCCAGCTTCTCGGCGCGTTCGCGCGTGCGGCTGAAAATACCACTCATCTCCACGCCGGGCACATCGGCAAAGGCCTTGGCGTGCTCCGTGCCCATATATCCGGCGCCAACAAATGCAACTTTACTGGTCTGGGTCATCTTTTCTCCTTAATTTGCGAGCAGATTTGCCACCCGCAAGTCGTCTTCTAATTGTATCCGCAGATGGCAAATCTTGCCTGAGAGTAACTCAATCCACCAATGAGTATTTATACAATTTGTTCCCCGCCAGGAATCACAATTTATGTTCTTTGTCCTGTACAATATCGCCAGCGAAACTTGTAATCAATATCCTTCACCAGATGTGGGATCAAACCAAGCTGCCCAGGATAAGAAATCCAATCTTCAAAAAGATATTATGGCCAAATGTCGACAGGTGTTGTAAAACAAGCCGGTGGTCTTTTGAATTCATCATAGAATTCATCAACGCTGATATCAGAAACTTCATCAATTTTTCGAAGCTTGAAGGAAGGTTCATATCCTAGTGTTGATTGGTTAATCTCTAACTCAGTTAGCATCTTCTCAGAACTTCGCAACCACAGAATTGGGCCGACAGACTGGGAACAGACTAAAAATTCATTATCATTGATTTTTTCACTCGTAAACTCATATTTAGCCAAAATCCCTTGGTGTCGATAGTCCAGGACTAAATAAGCAGGAGTTGGAAAAGCAGGGGCGTTTCTATACGTCAATAAATAAACCTCTTCCGGCTTACCATAATCAATCAGCAGTTTATCGATCGTAAAGTTACTCGTAACAGTTGGGCCAACAAGGACTTTAACAAGTATGCCTTCTTGTACCTTAAAATTGATTACAATATCCCAAGGATATTCCGGGTCTTGTATTCTTGCAGAATAGTATTTTCCCTCTTCTACCTCAGCAAAGGTTTCGAGAAAGGCTTTTGCAGTATTCCACTCAGTTGTTCCGGGGACAAGACCCCAAAAGCAAGGTAATTTACACCCCCCATTGTTCAAAAGCAACTCTTTAATAAACTCAGTTGACTCTGGAGCCGACAAAGTAGGCAAAGGTGTTTCAAGTAATTCCTGATTGGATGCAGGCACAACAGTCTTTGTAGGGGTAATGGTTTTGTCATTCGAAACATAAGGTGAAGGAGATGCGGTGCCCACAATTGATGTCTCTGTTGGGCGTATCTCTTGGAAACAGGAACACCCAGTCAGTACAGACATTAGCAGAAAAAGCAAGACCAGCAAAATAATATTTCTACGCATTCTTCTTCCTTATCGTTCTCTGCCTGGAAAAACCTACTCATTCTGTCATTGCGAGCGAAGGCGTAGCCGAAGCGCGGCAATCTTACTCCACTGTTTTGGAGACTGCCGCGGTCGCCTAGCGGCTCCCTCGCAGTGACATCACATCAATTCTAGCCCTCACCGTTCCAATCCAGCGCCTCTTCAAAGCCCATCATCGGGAACAATGTCAGCGCGCTGCCGGGGGACGCATTGCGCACTTCCAACCCCACACGCTCGCACTCCGCCGCCACCTGCGGCCACTGACCAAGCAGACGCGCGTAGTCCGGTTTCGCAATACGCCGCCTGCCTTCCATATACCCGGGCAGGAAGTGATCGGGATCCTGGCCGCGTTCCATGCGTACGTAGTCCTCGCCCTTGTCCAGCTCCGGCAGGCTGGAATAGCGCGCATCCACGCCTACCAGGGCCACGCGCCTGTACCCCAGCGCCGCCAGGATTTGCAGTGAAGACGCGCCCACATTGCCGAAGTCGGTCAGCGTGCGCAGGTCCAGCGAGAAAGGTGCATCTTCACGGATATGCAGCAAAGTCACCCGCTCGGAAGCCTCTATCCCGAAATCCGCCGCGTTATCATTCAAAAAGAATTTTTGAACATCACTTTCCTCCGTCAAGCGGCGGATGTCTTCGGCGTTATCCTCCAGGGCCACCGGGTCCACGCAGGCGTAATACGTCGGCGTGAAGCCCCACGCTGGCCAGGCGATGTAGGCGCGATTGAAGGTGATGCTGTCATACGCCGCCAGCCGTGCGACGTCGATCTTGTTCAGGCTGGGGCCAGTGCCGATCAGGAAACAGCCGCGCTTCATTGAACTGCGCTTTATGCCCAGGGGAAGACCCGGGAGCGATCGAGCTTGTCATCAATCCGTACCGGCACATGCCCGTTCTCGTCAGACTGATAGGCTGCCACCAGCACAGCCACCGCGCGGCGGCCGTCTTCACCCGTGGGCCAATCTTCGCCCTTGATCACCGCCTCCAGCACGTGGCGGGTGGGCGTGACCGCATCTGCCGGGGCAATCGCCCGCTCGCTCTGGATATTGGGCATGCCGTAGCGCGTGGTAGGCAGTTCGCGGTACTGCTCCTCACGCACCACCCAGGCCATCTTGCCAGCCAGCTCGTCTACGTCCAGGCGGCCGTTCGGGCCGGCGTAGGTGACGTGCATACCGTGCCCCTGATCCGGGCCAATTTCCATATAAAAGCGTTTGCCGCTGGCTGTGGTCACACGAATTGAGCCAGCCCGGTCGGAGAACTGCGGTCCGCGCGGGTTGCTCAGCAAGTCCGGCGAGAACCAGGCCTGCACTTCCACAGGCGCTTCGCCGGTCATGTAACGGAACATCTCAAAATAATGTGTGCCGTTCATCGACATACCAAAATTCCCGGCCACCACGGTCACGCTGCCCAGGCCGCCAAAAGCGTCCGAATCAACGATCTCTTTAGCGGCGGTATACTGCTCCATATAGCGCATCTGATGATTGATTGCCAGCCTGGTGCCATGTGCGCGGCAGGTTTCGATCATCCGGTCGCACTCCGCCAAAGAAACACCCATCGGTTTTTCGCACAGCACCACTTTGGCGCCCGCTTCCGCGGCGGCGCAGGTATATTCGCAATGGGTCGGGGCAGTAGAGGCCACCACCACAATTTCGGGAGAAGTCGCAGCCAGCATGAGAGTGGCATCCTTGAAATGCAGTTCCGCAGCAACGCTTTGTTCTGTTTCCGCCAGGGCTAGTGATTCCGAACTGGGGTCACAAATGCCGACCAATTCCAGCCCAAGACTCTTGACCACCTGAATATGCCGTCGCCCCATCCGCCCTGCGCCAATCACAACTGTTCTCATATTGTTCTCCTTGTATTCATCCCGCCACTGTAGGGGCGATTTGCAAATCGCCCCTACAGCCTGCGCTACTTGCTCAACCGATCCACCAATGCCAGCAGACGCTCCGCCGCACGACCGTCCAGGCGCCCCCACTGCGCGCTGACAGCTTTCTGCGCCGCAGCCGCCGCGGCCAGCCGTGCCGGATCACCGGTCAGCGTCTGGATTATATCAACAAAGGCCTGCTTTTGATTGACTGTATAGACCGCAGGCAGCCGGTCATAATCTGTATAGCCGAAATGATACACATCATAATTGACCACCGGCTTGCCGCAGGCAATCGCCCAGCGGATGGTTGCCGAAACCGAAGCCACATACAAATCACATAACGGCACCAGATGGGCGGTATCCTGATCCGAGATGCGTCCGCCCACCTCCTCCAGAAAAGCAAACTGCTCGCGCGGCATGCGCGGATGCAGGCGCAGCACCAGGTTCCAGTCCGATTGCTCTGCCAGGGCCGCCACCCAGGAATGCAGCAAGTCCTCATAGCTGGCAAAACCGCCCAATTGATCCAGGCAGGGGTTCGGCGGCAGGGCGCACAGCAGCATCGGCCGCCCGGCGGGCAAGCCCAGTTGGCGATACAACGCCGCGCGCCGCTCGTCTGCAGATTGCAAAACATTCGCCAGCGCATCATCGTACAGCGCACCGGTCTCCACCATCTGTTCCGCCGGCAGCCCCAGTTGCTGATAATGAAGGCGCATCCGGTCACTCTCCACGGCGATGGCATCCGCATCGCCGCTGTTCATGATCCACGGTTGGGGCGGGGCAGCGCCCAGCGCCTGCATGGCCAATACCCGGCCGGCGGGCAGACGCAGCAACTTGCGGCCATGGTGCTCATACACCCAGTGTGGATAGAGCTTCCCCGCAATCTGGTTCGGCCAGCGATTGAGTTGATACTCCCTGCGGTGCATCACTGCCCCGGCGGGTTCGCTGGCATCCGCCACAGTGTAGGGCACCACGACTACCGGCAGACCAGCAGCCTGCACAGTTTGCGTCCAGATGTGCGTAGCATAGCCCACATTCTCCTCGGCCAGGATGAGCAGATCAATTTGCTGTTCCTGCAGGAAGCGGCTCACCTTTACCCGCAACCGGTGATATTCCCGCCACGCCCACGGCAGGCTGTTCGACAACCAAGGATACAGCCAGCGCCACACCCGGCGCGGCAGGGAAGCAGGGACTTCAGCAGATACAGAAGCCCCCCCCCGCTGCCCGCTCACCACGCAAGGCTTGCCATCCTGGTCATAGCAGGGGAAGCCCAGCTCCATGCAGGCAGCCATATCCCGTGCCTGGGCAGGATAGGCACGCGCAAAAAAGAATTCTGGCGCATAGCGGCCAGAATTTTGCAGGCATTGCGCCACACGGCGCAGCTCAGTGAAGTGGGTATCGAGGAAAACAACCTGCAGGGCTTTTTTCAATCAGCACCTCAGGCGGACTTGCCGTCTGTGAGCAAGGTCAGATCCGCATCCACCATCATGTGTACCAATTCTTCAAAAGTCACCTTCGGCGACCAGTTCAGGTATTTTTTTGCCCGGCTGATGTCCGCCACCATCAACTCGGCCTCGATTGGTCGAAAGAATTGGGGGTCCTGCACCACATAGTCCGCATAATCCAGGCCGAGGTACGAAAAAGCCGCCTCGCATAACTCACGTACCGAGTGCGTCTGGCCGGTACCGATGATGATGTCACGCGGGACATCCTGCTGAAGCATCAACCACATCGCTTCCACATAATCCCCGGCGAAACCCCAGTCACGGCGGGCTTCCAGGTTGCCCAGGCGCAGCTCCTCCTGCAAACCGAGCTTGATGCGCACTGCCGCATGGGAAATCTTGCGAGTGACATAACGGATATTGCGCCGCGGGCTTTCATGATTAAAGAGGATTCCCGAAACCGTGAACATATCATACGACTCACGGAAGTTGACCGTGGTGAAATGACCATACACCTTCGAAATCGCATACGGGCTGAGCGGGTGGAAAGGCGTGTCTTCCGTCTGCGGGGCAATTTTGGACTTGCCAAACATCTCGCTACTGGAAGCCTGATAAAAACGAATGTTCTTATCCACCAGGCGGATGGATTCCAGAATACGGGTTACGCCCAGGGCAGTCGTCTCTGCTGTCAGCAGAGCGTGATTCCAGGAATTATGCACATAAGACTGCGCCGCCAGGTTGTACACCTCATCGGGATGGTATTCCTGCAGAATGTTAACAATTGAATTGCTGTCGAGAAGATCCCCCTGCACGACGGTGATCTGACTGAGAATATCCTGGATCTCAGGTTCATTGACACTGGCCGTTGGGCGCACCATCCCGACCACATGGTAGCCTTTTTGAAGCAGAAATTCAGCCAGATACGAGCCGTCCTGGCCGCTGACGCCGGTGATGAGTGCGGTAGACATAAGCATTCCTTCCCAGGAAAATATAGCTTTTGATTAAATATTGTATCAGGTTTACGAAATGAAAAGAGGTTCCTGACACGGAAAAACAGAAACCTGTATCCTCCGATCGAATGCTTCTGCTTCACTCATGACTTGCTTTCTCTGAAAAATCCAGCTTAAGGTAATATATACGGGAACAAATTAGTCTGGAATATATATAGCCAATTGAATTCTCAAAGGAGACTCTGATGGCAATCCATGCCCGAAGTTTAAATAATTTCCAGGTTGAAATTAAGACTGCTACCCACACCATTCTGGCCGACGAGCCTGTTGAAGCTGGTGGAGATGACTCTGGCCCAAACCCATATGAACTTTTACTCAGCTCACTGGCAGCGTGCAAAATCATCACAGTCCAAATGTACGCTCGACGAAAGGGATGGGAATTAACTGGAATTGAATTAAATATGGCTACCCATAAAATCCACGCAGTGGATTGTACTGCTTGCGAAAGTGACCCAAAAGCCAAAATCGATGTTATCGAAACCCAAATAAAATTTCTGGGCGATTTGAATGCAGAACAAGTAGACCGGCTAAAACAGATCTCGGAAAAATGTCCGGTTCACCGTACCCTGACAAGTGAAACCAAAATTTACACAAGTTTGATGAATTGATCCTGTTCGAACCTTCTTCTCATCCAATACTCTCCTGTGCTTGTTGTATAAGGGGAAGGCTTACAAAAAACACACTGCACCCCAATTTTGGTGCAGTGTGTTTACCTGGTGAATTGTTGTGTCTAAGTAATTACTTCATCCACTCCAGCACAGGATCCATCAACGACTGCGTCATCACATCCACATAGCCCTTGTCTGTCACGGCAAATGCCGGAATGGCCGCCAGGGTGACGAAGGACAGGAACATGAAAGCGTCGGTCACCACGCAGCCCAGCTCGGCGGCGGCAGCCAGCAGATTCTGGCGCTGTTCGGCCAGCGTCCAGGCGTCCAGGTCCGTCAGCAGACCGCAGATGGGCAGCGGGATTTCCTTGACCACTTTACCGTCCTTGACCAGAACGATGCCGCCATTCAATTCGGCCACGCGGTTGGCCGCCACGGCCATTTCTTCGGGATCAGCCCCCATAACGACGATATTATGATGATCGTGGCCAATGCTGGAGGCCATCGCGCCGCTGCTCAGGCCAAAACCGCCAATGAAAGCCTTGCCGATATTGCCGGTCTTGTGATGACGTTCTATCACGGCGATGTGCAGCAGGTCCTGCGCAGTGTCGCTGTTGACATAACCATCTTTCACCGGCAGCACGGCCTCACCGCCTTCGGTGATCGGCACCCAGGGCAGGGTGCGCATGACGTGCATTTTGGCACTGGTAGCGCCTTTTTCAGCGGAAATAACCAGGTCAGCCGCCTTAACTTTCTTCTTGAGGTGAAAAGTTTTCAACAGCACTGCTTTGTGCTTTGGCAACTCCACGGGCACAGCCATCTTGCCGTTCTCGGCCACCAGTTTTCCGTTGGCAACCGTCTTCAAAACCCTGAAGTCCTCTGCGCCGGTGACAATGTTGATATCCGCACAGCGTCCGGGGGCCAGCGAGCCAATGTCCCGTTCCATTTGGAAGGAACAGGCATTGTTCAGGGTCGCCATCTGGATGGCGGTCACAAAGTCCACGCCCAAAGCCAGCACCGTGCGGATCAGATGATCGATATGGCCGTCGTTGACCAGGGAAACCGCACTGGTATCATCCGTCGCCAGGCACAACAGGCGCGAATCAAGCTTGTTTTCCGTCATCGCCTTAATCAATTCCGCCATTGTAGGAACGATAAGATTATGCCGGAGATGGACATAGATGCCATTGCGCGCCCGAATGAGCACATCTTTGGCACTCAGGGCCTCATGGTCATTGAGGATGCCCAGGGCAGCACAGGCATTTGCCAGCGGGCCTTCAATGTCAGGCAGGTGACCGGATAAAACCTTGCCGGCCTTACGGGTATCATCAATCGATTCAAGCAGTTCCGGCAGACCAAAGGCAATATATTGCGAAACCACTTCTGACAGGCCGACCACATCATCGCGCTGCAATGCCTTGCGGATGATGGCGGGGTCAATATGTCCGCCGCTGGTTTCCAGACCGGGCGAGAAAGGCACATGGGAAGGCACCACCCATTTGAATTTGAGGGCAGATTTTTTACTCTCCTCAACGATGGCTTCCATCGCGTCCATGCCGCCCACGACGCCGATCTCATGGAAATCGCTGAAGACGGTGGTCGTGCCGTGACATAAAACCACCTCGCCAAAACGCGCCGGGCTGAGGGCCGTGCTTTCAGGATGGATATGTCCGTCAATAAAACCCGGAACGATGTAATTCCCCTCGGCGTCAATTACCTGGGTGTTTTCACCGATGGTATAGTCCACCTCGCCGCTGGCCGCAATCCGGTCACCGGCAATTGCCACGCCGCCTTCGTAGATCTCTCCAGTGTACACATTGACGATACGGCCATTCTGAATGACAACATCGGCGGGGGTTTTTCCCATTGAGACATCGAACAAATGTTGATTCATATTCTTCTCCTGGTTACAGTCGTGCCCCTCAATTGTCCAAAGGATCAGTTAACCACATTAAAACGGTTGGGCAAATGGATCCCTGCTCGTTCGCGGATCGCATTAGCCCGCTGCTTCGCTTCTGTCAAAATATCCTGCTCGTTCACCACCAGAATTTCTTTATCGCGCATCAGCCAGCGTCCGTCTGCCATCACACTCTCGATATTCTCGGTGCGCATGGAGGTGACCATATTGGCAATCGGGTCATGCATCGGCAGCATGGTGGCCGTGTTGGGATTGACCACCACCAGATCAGCCTTCTTGCCCGCTTCCAGTGAGCCAATATCCTCCTGCATCAGGGCGCGCGCGCCGTCGCAGGTGACCATCGCCAGAATTTTTTCTGCCGGCATCACGGTCGAGTCCAGCAAACGCCCCTTGTGGATCAAGGAAGTCAACCACATCTCATCCACCAGGGTCATGCGGTTGTTGGAAGGTGCGCCGTCGGTGCCGATGGTTACGCACACCCCGGCGTCCATCATCTCCGGGATTTTGGCAAAACCCAGCACGCGCATTGCCGCCGCCGGGTTATGGGAAACCTTGACATGATGGTCGGCAAACATCTGGATCTCGTCATCCGTCAGCCAGACGGTATGCACCGCCAGGAAGTTTTTGTCCAGCACACCCAGATTTCTCAGATGGGTGACCGTGGTGGCACCGCGGGTTGCCTGGGCAAATTCCACCTCTTCCTTGATCTCGGCCACGTGCATGTGCACGCCAACTTTATATTTGTCCGCCAATTCTTTGGTACGAACGATTAGCTCATCCGAATTATTGAAAATCGTACGCAGGCCAAACCACACCTGAATGCGGTTATCGGCTTTGCCATGCCATTTTTCATAATTGGCAATCTGGGTTTCCAGGGCTTGTTGGGTATTCTCCTGCCAGACGGCAGGCAGCCCTTCGCCCATGTCCATCGTGGAGCGGGCCAATATGCCGCGGATACCCAGCTCGGTCACCGCGCGGCCCATGCCATTCACAAACTGCCCGCCTGGCTCGGCAAAGCAAGTCACCCCGCTGCGAATCTGCTCGATGCCGCACAGCAGGGAACTGACGTAGCTGTCCTCTTCGTTCATACTGCTTTCATACGGCCAGGTACGCTCGTGCAGCCAGGTGAGCAGGTCGACATCATCCCCCAGGCCGCGGCCCAACTGCTGGGATAAATGCACATGGGTATTGATCAGTCCCGGCAAAATCCAGCGATCCCGCAAATCTACCCGCTGGAGGTCCGGCTCAGCAGCCAACGCCGCCAACAAAGCATCATTTGGCCCAATCTTGAGGATGCGGTCATCTTCAATCAGGACCGCGCCGCATGTATACTGCCGGCGCTCTGCATCCATCGTAACAATACCCGCATGATGTAACAAGATTTTTGCCATCAAATCTCCTGAAAGTTTATCCGGTACGACTGATTAAAAACAGAAACAATGCCTCGCTGATTCGCGCGGCACCCCATGCGCATAAAAAATTACATCTGTCAACTACTATAACAAAACGTATTTTTAAAAGCAAGTGAATTATCGGAAAATTCATTAATATTCGATGATAGAAATCCATGGCTGAACGGGTATTCGAGAATCAGGGCTTTATCTTGTAATTTACATGAATTCCGTTATGTCGATTAATGGAATTGCGGATTTTCGGGAGAGGCTCCAATGAAAAATACTTTTCAAATTCAAGTCGTGCGGCGCAAAGTGCCGGGATCATTACCGCTGCTGGCACAATTATTGACCATCGGCCGGATTGTAAATTCCCCTGCGCCAACTCAAACGCAGATCATTGCTGCACGGAAATGCGTGGCTTACCTACCGGATGCATACCTATTGGCAGAAGCGATGCAAGCTCAACCCGACTGGTTTGTGACCCATGACAAGGAACATTTCCTCAACCGGCAACAGGAGATCCAGTTGCCCTTTGAAATCGGCACACCCGGAGATTATATTCAAAGGTTGAAAACAAAATCAAATATTTTCTAAGCGTGCTTGACAGACCTTAACCTAAAACCCTCAATGCCCATTTCTTCAACAGCGTGCGCAGACGCTGCTTGAAGGGCGGGGTCTTGTGCAGGTAGGGCAGCCAGGCAGGGTTAGTCTGTTTCACCCAGGGGATAAATTCTTCCCAGTCGAGGGCATCCAGTTCGCGCAGGCGGTCCATCCCGATCTGCACGCCATAGATCAGGTAATCGTCCGGTTTCAGATATTTGATGATCCCGCGGATCTGGTTGGTATATTCCCAGATATCCTCTTCCGGGGTTTTCTGGATATCAAACCGAACATTGGTAAACTGGCGTTTGCGCTTGCTGCGGCGGTTCATCACCTGATGATAATGGAAGGTGTCATCCACCCGTCCCCAGCGTTTGCCCGCGCCCTTCACCAGGGAGGCAATGATAATATCCTCATTACGAAAGAGATAATCATCATCGATCCGGGGCAGAACGTCGGCAAAGGCGGAGGTGCGCCCCATCTGGCTGCCCGAATAAGAGCGATCGAGTTTCGGCTCCAGCATATATTCAAACAGCGGGGTAATGCACTGCGGACATTCAAACCAGTCATACTCACTGCGGTGCCGATTCATCGTCTCAAACCAACCCGGCGGCAGGTAGACATCCGCGTGCAGATAAATGAACCATTCGGTCTCTACGGCTTCAATCAGTTTGCGGATGCTGTACCCCTGGGAATGGTATCTCGTATGATCCAGCACCTCCACCCGGGGAAATTCACTCGCAACTTTTAGCGTATCATCAATTACCCCGCCGTCCCCCAACAGAAGGCGATTGACGGGGATCTCGCGGTAAAAAGAAAGCAGATTGCTGCGAAAAAGCTCGTTGGAATGGATCACCGGGATGATAATGTCCACGGCGTTCTCAGGCTCGCGTTCATAGCGGTCTACAAAAGGGGCATCGTTGAAAAGCTCACGGAATATGGTTGTATCGGGTAGTTTAGCCATGGATCATTTCTCCTGGTGGTATTTTTCAATCAGTGAATCAAGTAATTCTAACATCCGTTGGCCGCTGCGGCCATCCAGAAAGCCCCAGTCCGGGGCAGCCTGCGCCTGGGCCGCGGCAGTCTGCTGTAAAAATGCGCTGTCCGTGGTCAGACGGTGCAGCAGCTCCTGAAAACCATCCTGCTCCTCGACATACAGCACGCCCTTGACATGCATGAAGCCCTCATAATAAAACCGGTAGACGTCATAATTGACCACCGGTTTGCCGCAGGCAATCGCCCAGCGGATGGTGGAAGAGACCGAGGTGACATACAGGTCACACAGCGGCACCACTTCGGCGGTCGGCTGGCGGGCAATCTTCACCCCCCAGTCCTCAATATAGCGCATGTCTTCATAGGAAACTGATGGATGGAGCAGGATGACGATATTCCAGCCTTGTAACGCCGCCAAAGAACGCACCCAGAATTCAACCAGCTCAGGATAAGTCTTGAAGTCACACTGCGGACGGCCGCCAAAAGTATAGAGCACGTCCGGAGGCAGGGCGGAAAGGAGCATAGGACGCTCCGCGGGTAAACCCAGCTCCCGGCACAGGGCAGCCTTGCGGGCGGGCGCATCCTGCGCGGCCGCCGCCAGGAGATCATCGGTCAGAGAGCCGGTGTTGACCAACTGCTCGCGGGGCAGACCGGCAGTTATATAAAAACGTACCATCTCTTCACTTTCCACGGCAATTGCATCGGCCGCACCGCTGCCCGCCACCCACGGCAGGGGCGGGGCCAGCCCCAGCCACTCCATCGCCAGCACGCGCCCCCACGGCATGCGAATCAAGCGCTTGCCGCGCCAGTCACGCACCCAATGCGGGTACAGCCATCCAGCAAAGCGGTTCATCAATGGCCGCAGGCTGTGTTTCGGGTCTGGCCAATAGGCTTCCGCCTGGGCCTGGCCGTTGTCCATCGTGGAGGAGACGATCACCACGGGAATAGCAAGAGATTGAGCCGCCTGTATGTACACCGCCGTGTCATAGCCGACCATATCTCCACCCAGCAGCAGCACATCCGGCTTTTGCCACAGAAGAAACCCCTTGATCTCTTGCTGGCGTTTTTTCAATGAACGGTATTGCACCAACAGGCTGGAACGCCGCCACTGATAAACAAAACGATGCCGCTTGCTGTTCCAGGACGAAATCAGTTCCACCCATTTTTGCGGCAGTCGATCTTTGAGTACCACCTTCCATCCGCCCACTGGCGGCACAGAATGACCGTCCGCGAAGTCAGGCTCGGATTTTATCAATTGCCCCCGAAAGTCAATCACTTGCATGCCAGCAGCCTGGCAGCGGGCAATATCTTTTTGAACCGTCGGGTAAGCAATCGAGAAATAAAATACCGGCTGATAATCAGGCGAATCCTTGAGGATCAACCCGGCATTGAACATCTCAACAAAAAAAGTATTGATATGCACAACCAGCAGAACGCGTTTTGTCATCGCTGCCGCGCCAATCAACCGCGCCGGCTGCCGCGGCCCAGCAGGAAACCCAGCACCAGCCCGGCCAGCAGGCTGAGCGCCGTCAGACTACGCTTGCGTCCCAATTGACCGAGCAGATGATCCAGCCCGGCGGATGGTTTGGCATAGGCCACATCGCCGCCAACCGTGGTTTTGGCGGGGATACGGGCATACTCCTCCGGCGGCGAGGGCAGTTCTTTTTCACTATACGCCTGCCAACGTTTGCCTTCTTTTTCTGTCATCACCGGCAGACCGTCGACAAGCGGATATTTACGGCCGCAATACGGCTCCTGACACACCAGCCAACGGTCATCGACCAGCTTGAGTCTGCCCGGGTCGGGCGTGCCGTCGTGAGCATGTTCGGCCAGGCAGGCCGGGCAGCGCAGGGCCGCCAGCAGGTCTTCCCGCACATCGCCCGCATAGGCCATCTCTCCCGGCTCTTTTATCGCGCGCAGTTCAAAATGCAGCCCCTCGAGGATATTGTTCAAATACTGACTGAGAAAATAAAGAATGCGCGCACTGGGGATCCAGTGCAGCACTTTCGCGTTGTATTGCTTGTCCACCCGCAGCACATCAAACCGCGCCTCAGAGTAATAAGACCGTCCGACACGTTTGCCAAAGAAATCAAAAGAGCGTTCGGTGAAAGCGCGTACGTGGGTTGGGTCCATGGCGGTGTATTGGCTGTTCCAGTTAACCACGCGAATGAACACCCGCCCATCAGGCCGCAGAATGCGGTGCAGCTCTTCCATCGTCGCAATCGTATCAGGAATATGCTCAATCACATCGTTCAGATAAATCACGTCAAACGTATTGGCAGGGAAAGGATAAGGACGTTCTTCCAGATTGACCACCACATCCACGCCAGTCAGGGGCACCACATCCAGCCCTACCGTCCCGCTGACCTTCGCCGTTCCACAGCCCAAATCAAGTGTGTTCATTTCTTCACCTCAAATCGGTTCAGGGTTTCTTCTATTATATCGTCAGACGGGGGGTTTTAATGGATAACAGGAATGAGGAGAAAAGGGAAGAGCCAGAGGTTTATAAATGGGCTGAATTACAAAAAAGACCCTGACGGCAGTGGTTGATCTGCCGCCAGGGCTGAAAGAGGAGAGCGGGATTTGGGTTCCGCTGCTAATGGTATCCTTCGCCCGGAAGAAGCACAGCCTTACTTCTGGCCGGTTTTGATCTTGACCCCCTCAAATACCACTTCGACATCTTCGGCATATCGCAGGCCATTCTTCTTGTCATGGCGCATAAATTTGGGCGCCTCAATTTTGACCTTAAGTGTATATTTACCGTCTTTGGGTACTTGCCAGTTACGGCCATAATGGTAAAGCCACGGATGCCACAGGAACTCCTGCTTATGCGTGCCGATTTCTTCATCATTTTCATCCACGACGGTCACGCTGATATTAAGATTGGGAATGAAGCGGTTGTCTGCGCCGTCGCGCACCGAAATCTCGATGTGACAATTTTTCTTGCCGGGCTCCTGCCATTTCAATTCCTTTTGGGAGAGCTTATACATGCCTTCCGCCTTTTCAATGGCGTAGGCTACCACATAGTTACCGGCCATTTTTTCCCCGCCGCTATCGGCTTCTTCCTTTGCCATATGCTTTAAGGCGGTCAGATAAGCTTCGCCCTGGTCACGGGCCATGTCCAGTTGTTCGGGCTTGGCCTCATCACTTTCTTTCATAGGTGGGGTTTTTGATTTTGTTTCCATGCTGTTTCTCCTGTTTATCTGAATAGTTTAAGTTTTGGTTATATTTTAGCGAATCAATCCATCCGGCACGCCATTGGGGAAAACATCCTGAATGGCAGCCTGGATTTTGCCGATCCGGTTCTCCGGGTTGGGATGGGTGCTGAAAAACTCCGGCGGCCGATTACTGCTGGAAGATTCCGCCAGGATTTGCATCACCTCAACCATCGAACGGGGATCATAGCCTGCCTGCGACATGATCTTGACCCCCAGGGTGTCGGACTGGATCTCATCCTCCCGGCCAAATTTCATATTGACCAGCTGTCCGATCAGCACGGCTACCTGAGCGGTATTGCGGCTGCGGGGATCATTGGGGTCATAGGTAGCAAGTACGACTGCGCCGGTCAAACCCTGGGTAAGCTGAGACTCGGCAATATGCTGCGCGCCATGCCGGGAGATGACATGCACAATTTCATGCGACAGCACGCCGGCCAGCTGACCCTCGGTTTCGATACGGTCAAATAATGCCCGCGTGATAAAAACCTGCCCGCCGGGCAGTGCAAAGGCATTGATCGTATCTTCGTCTGCCAGCAAATGAAATTCATAAGGATAATCGGCCTGGTTAGCAATGCTGGATTGAACAAGGCGCTGACCCACGATTTGCACGATCTGTTGGGCGCGCGGATCGGTGTCCAGACCATCAAACTGGTTGATCATCTCTGGCGCAGACTGTAAACCAAGCGCGATTTCCTGCTCCGGCGTGATAGAAACGTATTGATTTTCACCGACCACCGGGTTATACACTCTCGAGCTAAAAAAGGAGATCAGGGCAAAGGCAGCCATGCCCAGACCCAGCATGATGCGTAACAAGCCTGCCCCGCCTGAGCGGGATCGCGGACGTAGTCTTTGTCTGGCATTTCTTTGAGGAATACGAATGTTAAACATCACCACTCTCCCTGCTCTCTGAAATGATCTCTGTTTGTGGTTGCTCCGGTGGACGCAAAAGGAAAGGCTCATCGATCAGGCGCTCATCTTCAAACAGCTCGTACAACAACCCAGCCAATGCGCCAAAAAAGATATGGGCGAGCAGGATCATCCAGTTGCGGTAAGGAATCATCCAGGGAAAAAGCAGAGAGAAGGTGTAGAAATTCATTACATAAATAACTACCCCCATCAGCGCCCCACCGATGAAACCCACAATCATTCCCCAGCGGTGAAAAATGAGCGCAATCAGCCAGGCGAACAACAGGGACAGAACAAAATGGATTAACAGCGCCACCAGGTAAATACCGGGCACCAGTCTCGCCTGGGCAGGAATGACTGTCGGCCCCAACAGCACAGAGGCCATAATGCGCACAATTAATAGCAGATCTCCTAAAATGATCCAGGGCAATAAAATGCTCAATAGCAGCATCACCGCACCGCTCAACAGGCCGGACCAAAGCACGGCCGTGCGGTCCAGTCGAGCAGGCAGTTGAACAGACGAGGATGAACTCATGTTAACCTCCTCCCCCGCCGTTCCGATTTACCAGTGAAATTTTCCAGAAAGACGGGTTGAGATTCAAGCGGGATATTTTCTTTTTTCTGATATTGCGGTAGAAGCTGGACGGAATAAGGGATAACCTGACGAACGGGCTGATTGTCCCTGCCCGGATAACGGTGGAAGGAGGCGCCGCCGGTGTGTGGCCCTGCTTCCACTGGGGCTGCGGATTCCCTGTTTTCAGGAGCATGTTCGCCGGCATGGATTTTTGAGCCATACAGATTGGCATACACCTGGGTAAATTCAGCGCCAAAGAAAAGAATTTGGGCCGAGTAATAGATCCATACCAGCAAAACAGCCAGCGACCCGGCCGCACCGAAGGAAGCACCGACCGAGCTATTGCCAAGATAAAGCCCGATGGCATATTTACCCAACATAAAAAGAAACGCGGTAACAAACCCTCCCAGGAAGACATCCTTCCAGGCCACATCGGTTTCAGGCAGGAACTTAAACAGCAGCGAAAAAATGAAACCAACCACCAAGAGAGTTACCACAAAATTCAGGATCACCAGGATAAAGTCAGGCAGCGGCAGCAAACCGTAAATATACTCGCCAAAAGCTGTCAAACTGGTGCTGATCACCAAAGAAACCAACAGCAAAAATCCGACGGCAATCACCATGGCAAAGGAAAAAAGATTTTTGGCAACAGTAGATTTCACTGCTTCCCAAGCCCCTTTGGTTTCCTTCTCGGGAATTTCCCAAATGGTGTTTAAAGTAGCCCGAAGTTGCCGGAATACCCCAATCGCCCCAAAAATGAGGACAACCACCCCAATCAAGGTAGAAACGATGCCTCCCTGTATGTTGGCGCTGGCATCCTGCAGCATGGCCTGAACAAAATCGGCGCCTTGTGCGCCAATCAATCCCTGCATCTGGTTCAAAAGCTGACCCTCGACAACATCCCGGCTCCATAACAAGCCGGCAATGGCCGTGGCAATGACCAGCAGCGGCGCCAAAGA
The DNA here is from genome assembly GCA_964447155.1 of uncultured Anaerolineaceae bacterium. Lineage (GTDB taxonomy): Bacteria > Chloroflexota > Anaerolineae > Anaerolineales > Anaerolineaceae > SMBSF63. The sequence goes on along the minus strand of CAYURM010000026.1, from coordinate 23,744 downwards.
GAAAATCGTGTAATATGCCAATGCAGCTGCCAGGCGGGACACATGATCATCCTGCCATTCCTGCAACGTTTTTTTGAAAAGCTCAATTATTTTTTGAATAGTCGTCATCATTGTATGCTCAGCAAGAAGAATGAAACCGGTTCCACGGCACCGAATATTTGTCGTGGAACCAGTCACCGGCGAGAGTTACTGTAACGCCTGCCTGGCGTCTTTAGCCCCTTTTTTTAGTATTCTGGCTTCCTGCTTGCCAACCCGTTGACCCACATCTTTCAATTTTTCTACGCGGTCACGAACTTCATCCGCGACATCGTTGGAGAAATCCTCTACCCGTCCGCGGGTCTCTTCGAGGGTATTCATTGCCTTGTCACGCACTTCCACACCTTTTTCGGTCAGCATCGTGCGGGTTTTTTCACCAGAATGAGGGGCCAGTAAAAGTGCTGTGCCGGCGCCCACCACAACACCGATAAGAAAACCTGACAACCAGCCATGCGTATTTGATTCGTTCATTTTTCTGCTCCTTCCCAAAGTAAATTAGCGTATCGTACCGGTAAAAGTCGTGGGAGTTTAAGGAGGAACCAATGGGTACGAAAGACCACCTTAAGCCTTATTCCCATGACACTGCAAAAAGCCTGATCAAGCTTGAGTGTTATATGACAATTGTAGAATTAAAGCTGTGTGAGGGAAATGGGGAAGTGCCCTGCCAGGTATTAGGGACATCCCTAATGGACGGTGGGGGTGGTTGTCTTTGAGTATATTTTTTCCAGGAATGGGTGGGGGGTGCCCTCGGCAGAACTCGAAGATTGTCCCCTCAATGCCCCCTTCGGAGATACTTCGCGAGGGATCTGCAACCTTAAATAAAAAAACCAGCAAGCTGGTTTTCTGTGCCCTCGGCAGAACTCGAATCTGCAACCTTTTGCTCCGCAAGCAAGCGCTCTGTCCAATTGAGCTACGAGGGCATTTTCCCCTGCTGTACAGGGCTACGTTAATATACCGCCAACTGTCCGAATAGTCAAGTGGCAGGTTGTATCAAATCCTGTTTTCGTCGTCCTGCTGCTGTTTGACACACAGCAGTAGCCCATCTCCAATCGGCAGCAGGGTGCAGTGCAGGCGCGAGTCAGCAAAGGCCAGCTCATTGGCACGGTGCACCGGTCATGCGCACCAGCAGCCCCAGCAAACGTCCCACATCCAGACCAACATTGGGGCGCGTGTCCATGCGCGCGTCCTGCTCAGCGGTGATCGCATTCAGCACGGGCAAATCTGGGATAATAAACCCATGGATATAGTCGGTGATTGTCATGAAAATTCTCCTTGAAGGGCAGCATCTTCATTATCCTTGCATTTAGCCGGTTTGGCAACCGCCTCAAACAAAAAACTTTTCTTTGCAGCTTGGCGTCTTTGCGTGAAATAGTAATTTTTATTCCAGCTGCTCCAAACTATTTTTGCTCCACCGGTATCAATTTTGCCCGCCACAGGCCGCTCTGTTGACATGCCCTCCGCCAGACGTTACAATCAAGCCCGACGATGGATATTCTCTCAAACCTTAACCCCCAGCAACAGCAGGCCGTGACGGCCGGCGACGGCCGCGTGCTGGTGCTGGCCGGCCCCGGCTCCGGCAAGACGCGCGTTCTCACCCGCCGCGTGGCCTATCTGATTGACCACCTGAACGTGCCGCCGTATGCCATTCTGGCAATGACCTTCACCAACAAGGCCGCCAAAGAGATGAAGGCGCGCGTGGAAACCATGCTCGGACCGCAGGCGCGCGGTCTGTGGGTGGGCACCTTTCACGCCATTTGCGCGCGCATCCTGCGCATGCAGGTGAACCACATCCCCTTCACTTCCAATTTCGTGATTTTTGACGCCGATGACCAGACACGGTTAATGAAACAGGTGCTCAAAGACCTCGGCATGGACGACAAGACCAACCGCCCAGGCAGCCTGCTCAACTATATTTCAAATGCCAAGAACAACCTCATCCTGGCGGATGAATTCACCCCGATCAATTACCGCGAGCAAATCGTCAAGCCGGTCTATGAACGCTACCAAAGCATGCTCCAGGCCAATAATGCCCTGGACTTTGACGATCTGCTGCTGTGGACCGTGCGCCTGCTGACCGACAACGCCGAAGTACGCGAACAGTATTCCCGCAGTTTCCAGCACGTGCTGGTAGATGAATTTCAGGATACCAACCAGGTGCAATATGAGATCCTCAGGCTGCTCTCGTATGTCAATGGCAACCTGTTTGCCGTCGGCGATGAAGACCAGTCCATCTATCGCTGGCGCGGGGCGGACTACCGCAACGTGATGCGCTTTGAGGAAGACTATCCCGATTGCCAGAAGATCCTCCTCGAGCAGAACTACCGCTCCACGCAGTTGGTGCTGGATGCCGCCCAGGGGGTGATCAACAAAAACACCAACCGCACCCCCAAGCGCCTGTTCACCGACAACGACCGCGGCGCGCGCATCATCCTGCACGAAGCCGATGACGACCAGGGCGAAGCGCAGTTTGTGGTCGATACGATCCGCCGCCAGATGAACAGCGGGGCAAAAGGCAGTGACTTTGCGATCATGTACCGCACCAATGCCCAGTCCCGCCGCTTTGAAGAGGCCTTTCTGCACGCGGGTATGTCCTACACCATCGTCGGCGCGCAGCGTTTCTATGGCCGCCGTGAGGTCAGGGACATCATCGCCTATCTGCAACTGATCCACAACCCGGCAGACGAGATCAACCTGGCGCGGGTGATCAACGTACCGACGCGCAAAATTGGTAACACCACCCAAAACCACCTGGCAGCTGCCGCCCGTCAAGCCGGTATCCGCCAGCAGGCCGTGCTGCTTGACCTGGCCCAGCATAAAGAAAAATCCCCGTATTGGGATCAAATGGGACGCGGTGCCCTCGCCCTGGCCGATTTCGGGCGTATGCTCACCAAATGGCAGGAGAAAGCATTGGCCGAAGAGCTGCCCGCCCTGTTTGACAGCATTCTGGAAGACACCGAATACCACATGTACCTGGATGACGGCACGGAAGAAGGAGAAGATCGCTGGGAAAACGTGCAGGAGCTGCGCAAACAGGCCTACGAACACCGTGAAGGCGGGTTGAGCGAATTCCTGGAAAACCTGGCCCTGGTCTCCGACCAGGACACATTGCAGGATACCGGCGACTCACCGACCCTGCTCACCCTGCATGCCTCGAAGGGGCTGGAGTTCAACCAGGTGTTCATCACCGGCCTCGACGAAGAATTATTGCCCCACAGCCGCTCGTTTGATGACCCCGAGGAGATGGCCGAAGAACGCCGTTTGCTGTATGTGGGCATCACCCGCGCGCGCCAGCAGGTTTACCTGGTGCGCGCCGAGCAGCGTTTCACCTACGGGCAGCCCTCCTACAGCCGGCCCTCACGCTTCCTGGAGAATATTGACGAAGACCTCATCCAGCGCGATGGAAAAAAGAAACAGAGTCAGCTTTTTTCAACGAAGTACTCCTCCTGGGGTAATGCCGAGAAAAAAAACCAGCGCTGGACATCCTCCAGTTGGCAGCAGAAAAGCCATTCTGCCGAAAACGACGAGCCGCGCAAAGCCCCGCCCATGCGCGCTGAACCGGTAAAACAGAAGAAGCAATCGGATAGCAAGTGGAATCTCAGACCACGCACATCGGGGAACACTGTACACAAAACCACCCCAAAACGCGCCCCCACCGCCGCGCCGCGCGCCGTGGAAACTACGTTCAAAGCCGGGATGAAAGTCAGCCATGCCAAATTCGGCCCGGGCGAAGTACGCGAAAGCAGCGTGGATGCCAACGGGGAAGAAGTTGTGAAGGTTTATTTTTCGGATCAGGATCGTGAGATCAAAATCCTCACCTCGTTTGCCAAGCTGGACATTATTGAATAACTGCTGTAGATGAAAGCAAACCGCTCCCTTCGACAAGCTCAGGGAGCGGTTTGTTCTTTTCATTCCGCAGACTCAAATAGCGGTTTCGTATCTCAATTCCGCTTGGCCTCCCCCAACATCACATTGAGGGCTATGGTTTCCCCATTGCGAAAAACCTGTACTTCAACCGAATCATTCGGGCCATAACTGTAGAGCACATTGGCGAAGCTCATCTGGTCGTTGATCTCCTGCCCGCCGATGGCCGTAATAATATCATCCGGTTGCACCCCCGCTTTTTCCGCCGGGCTGCCAGGCAGCACGGTGAACACATACGTACCCCATTCCACTGGCAGGTTATACCGGCTGGCAATCGCGGGATTCACATCCTGAGAGCGGACACCCAGATACGGGCGGGCAAAATACCCGTTGGCAATGATCTGTTCGCTGATAATGCGCACCTTGTTCGCCGGAATGGCAAAGCCCAGGCCTTCAGCCACTGCCCGGCCGGCACCCCCGCCGCCGCGCACAATAATCGTATTGATCCCCACTACTTCACCGGCCAGGTTGACCAGCGGGCCGCCGGAATTACCCTGGTTGATGGCCGCATCGGTCTGGATCAAATCTTCCATCTGGTACCCGTTGCCGATATCAATCATCCGTCCCGTAGCGCTGATGACACCAACGGTAACGGTATTTTTGAACGTCCCCAGCGGCGAACCAATGGCAATCACGGTTTCACCCGGTTTTAGCTGGTCAGAATTGCCCAGCGGGGCAACGGCCGGCATCTCGCCTTCGGCTTTCAGGACGGCCAGATCATCAAGATCGTCATAATTGATCACTTCGGCTGCCCGTTCACTGCCATCCGCCAGCACCACACGCACCTCGGTTGAGCCTTCAATGACATGATAATTGGTGAGGATATAGCCCTCCGCCGAGATGATCACGCCGCTGCCGCTGGATTCGCCGCCGCCTGAAATCCCAAACATACCCGGCTGGCCGGGAATGGCCGCCAGCACGGTGACGACCGCCGGGCCAACCCGTTCGACGGTGCTGGTAACGGCGCTGTCCACATCGGTAGGGATTATCGTGATCGCCTGAGTTTGTGGCTGTCCATCATTGGCAGCCGGCACAGGGAGTACCTGCGCGGCTGGCTGGTTGTTTTCAATTATGTTTTTAACGATCAGGCCGCCGGTCACAGCCCCTGCCAATGCGCTGCTGCCAGCAACAACAAGGATCAAAGCCACAAACAGAAACGTCCTCAGTCCTGATTTCCTGCTTGGCGGTTGGTTGATATACATAAAATTCCTTCTTTCAGCGCCTGTTCATCTTCCGGGATTGAAAGCAGAACTCGCACACCACTTAAGGTTTCAGTAAATAGACGTCCCAAGTCAGGTTAATTTTACGCCATGGATTTTAAGAATTTCTTAATGTTTTGTATACGTTGTGTAAAAACCAGGAATTAGGGATTAATCTCATAACTCTTCCTCCAATAATGCTGTTTTTTTGGGGGAGGCGGGAGTAAATCGCGGGTTGACATCTTTCCGCCCTTGCAGTATCCTTATCCCGCGTTCGAGCGGGACCGGCGCGGCAGAGGCCTGCGAACCCCGTCAGGTCCGAGAGGAAGCAGCGGTAAGAAGGTTTCTCTGGGCGCCGCCGGATAACCTGCTCGAACGTATTTTATTACAAAAACTCCCCAATACATTAGATTGGAAGGTCACAACTCAATGAATACACCTCCCGTTTGTGATTATGAAGGCTCGGATTATCAGGCTGCCTTTTGGGATAAAGGCGGACGGGCATACGAAGACGGTGCCGAAGAAATCGCCCTGAAGCGGCTGCTGCCGCGCTCCGGCAAACTAATGTTGGAAGTGGGGGCCGGCGCCGGCCGCAACACCCACCGCTATCAAGGCTTTGAGCAGGTTGTCCTGCTGGATTACTCCCTCACCCAATTGCAGCAAGCCCGGCAGCGGCTGGGCGGCAGCGAACGCTATCGCTATGTCGCCGCCGATGTCTACAGGCTGCCTTTCGTGGACGGCCTGTTCGACTCGGCGACCATGATCCGCACCCTGCACCACATGGCTGATGCCCGTCTGGCGCTGGCTCAGGTGCGGCGTGTGCTGCAATCCAAAGCGATTTTCATTCTGGAATTTGCCAACAAACGCAACATCAAATCGATCCTGCGCTATACTTTCAAACGCCAGAGCTGGAATCCCTTCTCGCCGGAGCCGATTGAATTTGCCGCGTTGAATTTTGACTTTCATCCCGCCACCGTGCGCACCTGGCTGAAGCTATGCCAGTTCTCCATTGAGCGCCAGTTGACCGTCTCCCATTTCCGGATTGGCCTGCTCAAACGCATTCTGCCCCTGCGTCTGCTGGTCTGGCTGGATGCCCTGGTGCAGCCTACCGGCAACCTGTGGCAGCTCAGCCCCAGCGTCTTCGTACGCAACCGGGCGGTAGGTGAAACGCCTCCTGCTTCGGCTGGGGCGTTCTTCCAGTGTCCGGCCTGCGGCGCGCCCCTGGCCGACACCCCGCCCGAGCTGCATTGCGAAGCTTGTGGATGCAGCTATCCCGTGGTAGATGGCATCTACGATCTGCGGATCAAAGAGGAATAAGCTTTTTCTTAAATAAAAACGCCCGCCGATGCAATTCAGCGGGGGTTTGATTTTAAATGAGCTTTCGTTTCAGTCTTCTTTGAGAATATATCCCACACCGCGCACGGTCTGGATCAGACGGGGTTCTCCCTTTTCTTCCAGTTTCTGGCGCAGATAACGCACGTACACATCCAGCACATTGCTGGTGCCGCCAAAGTCATAGCGCCACACGCGATCAAAAATGACATCACGGGTCAGCACCTGGCGGGGATGGCGCAGGAACAATTCCAGCAGGTCAAATTCTTTGGCGGTGAGTGAGATCAACCGATCGGTACGGCGCACCTCCCGGGTTTGCAGGTCCATCGTCAAATCGGCAAAACTCAACAATGGTGTTCGTTCGGATTTCGTCCGGCGCAGTAATGCCCGCACCCGGGCCAACAATTCATCCAGCTCAAAGGGCTTGGTCATATAATCATCGGCGCCGGCATCCAGTCCCTGCACACGATCATCCAGGGCATCATTGGCCGTGAGCATCAGAATCGGCATGGTACAGCGATTGCGCAGCTGCTGCACCACTTCCAAACCGCTCATCCCTGGCAGCCGCCAATCCAGCATCACCAATGCCGGACTGTGATTCTCAGCGATGATGATCCCGGTTTCTCCTTCCTGGGCCGTTTCAACATGATACCCGGCCTGAGACAAAGCTTTCTCCAGGATACGCGACAAGGTTTTATCATCTTCAATGATTAAAATTTTTTCGTCCATCTGCCTCTCCACTATCTTAATATACCATATCCCTTAACATTCGTTAAGCTTTTTAATCCTTTCAGTTTTCATCTTATCCGCCAGTTTCGCACGATTTTTTGTATCCAATCTCATATTTTGTCGGCGCCCTGATATACTTCGAAACGCGATAAGCCCATTTTATGGGCTATAATCAATTCTATGAATATTACAAATTTACGGCGTCCGTTGTGGGTCGATCAAGAGGATTCTTTTAAAGCCATGATTGAGGACCTCCAGCAGCGCCCGATCATTGCCGTTGACACCGAATCCAACAGCCTGTATGCCTACCAGGAGCAGGTGTGCCTGATCCAGTTCTCCACCGTGGATGCCGATTACCTTATTGATCCACTGGCCATTCAGGATATGAGCCCTTTGGGGGCCATCTTTGCAAACCCGGACATCGAGAAAGTCTTCCATGCAGCAGAATATGACGTCATCTGCCTGAAGCGCGATTTTCAGTACGAATTCAATAACCTGTTTGATACGATGGTTGCCAGCCGCATCCTCAGCCGGGAAAACCAGAGCCTGGGGGGGGTGATCAAAGACCTGTACGGGATTAAGCTGGAGAAAAAATACCAGCGCGCAGACTGGGGCATGCGTCCGCTCAAGCCGGGCATGCTGGAATACGCCCGCCTGGACACCTATTTCCTGATTGATGTGCGCAATCGCTTCCGCGCTGATTTGCAGCAGATGAACCGCTGGCAAATGGCACAGGAGGATTTTGCCCGCCTGTGCAGGATCACCGTGCCCGAAAATAACACCGAAAAAGAAAAATGCTGGAAGGTGCTCGGCAATGAAAAACTGCGGCCTGAACAGCTTGCTGTGCTGCAAGCCCTGTGCGCCTACCGTGAAAAACGCGCCAAAACCATTGACCAACCCGTGTTCAAAGTGCTCAACAACAAAACCCTGCTGGCAATTGCCAAAGCCATGCCGCGAGACCTGGTCGATTTGGAAAATATCCCCGGTCTGAGCAGCAAATTGGTTAATCGCATTGGTGAAAAGCTGGTTAAAATTGTCGAGAATAATCGAAGGAAAAAACCATACAAGCGTTCGTCAAATCATAACCACCTGGATCCGATTCTTGTGGCTAAAGTGGAAGCCTTGCGTATGTGGCGTAAAAATACCGCACAGAAAATCGGGGTCCCTTCGGATGTGATCCTCCCGCGGGAAATGCTTTACGAGATTGTTGCCGCCGCCCCCCAGGATATGGAAGCACTGCAACCGGTGCTGGCTGATTTTCCCTGGCGATATGAGCAATATGGCGAGCATATCCTGAAAACCTTGCAGGAAACGACCGCTTAAATAATGTCCCGGCATTAAAGGAAAAGTCTCATGAAAATTCATTTTAATGGCGCTGCGCAAACGGTAACCGGTTCGCAGCATTTGCTTGAAGTTAACGGCCGCCGCCTGCTGCTGGATTGCGGCCTGTTTCAGGGCAGACGCAGTGACACCTACAAGAAGAATCGCGAATTTAGCTTTGATCCCGCTCAAGTTGACGCCTTGCTGTTATCGCATGCCCACATTGACCACAGCGGCAACATCCCCAACCTGGTGAGAAAAGGCTTTCACGGACCCATTTACGCTACCGATGGTACCTGCGCCCTGGCAAGCATCATGCTGCGCGACTCGGGCCACATCCAGGAAGCAGATGCACGCTACGTCAACAAGAAACATCGCAGGAAAAACTTGCCCCTGGTGGAGCCGCTCTACACCATCGAGGATGCCGAACGGGCTGTGGAACTGTTCCAGTCCGTGGAGTACGACCAGCGTTTTGAAGTCGTGCCGGGCGTGGTGGCACAGTACGTGGAAGCAGGCCATATCCTCGGTTCTGCCGGCATCGTGCTGGACATTGAAGAGAAAGGCCGCAAACTACGCCTGTGGTTCTCCGGCGATATTGGCCGCCTGAAACTGCCCCTGCTGCGCGACCCGGTATTACCGGAAAATGCAAATTACCTGTTAATGGAAAGCACCTACGGCGACAAAACCCACCGCGACCCGGAAGATGCCTACATCGAGTTCCGCGACACCGTCAAACGCACGATTGCGCGCGGCGGCAAGATCATCATTCCCGCCTTTGCCGTGGGCCGCACCCAGGAGCTGGTCTACGACCTCAACCGCATGGTCACCGAGAAGGAGATTCCCTATATCCCGGTATATGTAGACAGCCCGCTGGCAGTGAATGCCTCCGACGTGTTCCGCCAGTTCTCCCGCTACTTTGATGAAGAAACCCGTGAATTTGTAGAAAAAGGCAATCACCCTGCCCTGAATTTCAAAAACTTGACCTATACCCGCTCGGTAGAAGAGTCCAAGGCGATCAACTACCAGGATGGCCCGATGGTGATCATCTCCGCTTCCGGCATGGCGGAGGCCGGACGCATCCTGCATCATTTGAAGAACAATATTGGGGATCCGAAGAACACCATCCTGATCGTTTCCTGGCAGGCGCCGCACACCCTGGGCCGCCGCCTGGCCGAGCAGGAACGCGAGGTACGCATCTTCGGTGAAACCTATTACCGCAAAGCCGAAGTCGTGACCATCGGCGGGCTTTCGGCGCATGCCGGTCAGGATATGCTGCTTAAATACGCCACCGCTTCTGTCGACACCCTCCAGCACATCTTCCTGGTGCACGGCGAGCCGCGCGGGGCGATGCCCTTGATGGAAAAGATACAGGCCGCCGGCTTTAAGGCAGTTTCTTACCCGCAAATGGGCGAGGTCGTGGAAATTTAGGATACTCTCTGCTATAATTGGCCTGCTTAACCAGGCAGCATGGAGAGGTGCCAGAGTGGTTGAATGGGGCGGTCTCGAAAACCGTTGTGGCCTTCCGGGCCACCGTGGGTTCGAATCCCACCCTCTCCGCTGAAACAAACAAGCCGGACGGCAATACGCCGCCCGGCTTTGATTCATCATAGCTGCTGCCTATCTCTATACTATAAACCTTTCACCCACTCCAATCCCTTCACGGCTGCCGCTTCCTCCCCCAGATGCAACTGTTCCGCCCCCAGATAGGCGAGTAAATGCCGGAAGGCTTCCTGCAGAGCAGCCTGCATTTCAACAGTCACTGCCACGTCCGCTTCCCACCACCAGTTCTTGATCGTGACCGTGCCGTTTTTCTTATCCCGTCCCGGCTCAAAGCGGGCCACAAAGCGGTCGCCATACAGCACCGGCAGCACATAATAGCCATACTCGCGCTGCGCGGCGGGCTTGTAAACCTCCCAGCGGTAGTTGAAACCAAACAGGGCTTCAATCAAACGCCGGTCCCACAGCAGGTTGTCCAGCGGGGCGATGATGGCCGCCTGTGGCGCGGGGTCTTCACCGTTCAGGCTTTCCTGCAAAACGGGCAGGGCTGCGCTGCGCAGGTAACAAGGGTAAGGGATGCCATCCACCTGCACTTCGCATAGCTTTTTTTCTGCCACCAGCCGCTCTACCGCGGTCTGGCGTTCTCCGCTTTTCAGGCCATCTATCCCCACCCAGGCATCCGAAGCCCGATTCCACAACAGACCCACCCCGCCGATGCGGCGCAGCAGCGCCCAGGCATAGAAATCTTCCTGGCTCGGGTTGGGGTCCGGCGCAGACAGCAGGCCGGCAGGCAAGTGGCGGCTGGCAAGATCATACACCTTGCGGGTATGTACTTTGTGATGGATGACCAGCTCGCCGCTGAAATACAGCGTCTCCAGGGCCGCGCGTGACATGCGGGTTGGCCCCCACGGCCAGTGGATCGGGTCATTGAAATCCAGCTGAAGCGATGAAAGCGGGCCGCGTTTGTGGATCTCCGCCCGCACCTGCGGCAGCACGGCTAGCAGGTTTTGTCCCTTACGCTCCTGCCGGCGCACCTCGTCATCCCGCCGGCGCTGGAAGAAAGGCCAATCCGCAGCAGGGTAGATCGACATGACCTTGTCCCAGCCATCCACCAGCAGACGGTCTTCATACAGCAGTTCACGCAGCAGGACCGGCTTAAAATCCGCGATCCGCGATTGAAGCACCAAATCGGAATTGTGGCCGACAATGTTCAATGGATCGTACTGAATACAGCCCACCCGCTCGAAATAAGCCAGTATGGCCGCTTTTCCATTGACAGCACGCGGCGGATACAGCCCCTGATATGTCAGCAAAAAACGGCGCGCCTGTATGTTGGTCATCTGGATGGTTTCCATGGTTTCTCCGGCAGATCACGTTCAAGACGATAGCAAACACCCCAAGGAGCTTCCTTGAGGTGCTTACAAATATCAGAAATTTAATTCCTTGCACATGTCACCCATGACACAGCAAAGCAACGAGAAATCTACGCTGCCTGTTCTTCGACGGTGGTAAGCATCCCTTCAAGAAGCGTCTCAAGCGCCATGGTATGACTGCACCGCCCCCGCGACTGGAAGAAATTGCATCCGCAGGTCATTTTTCCATCCTCAAACGTAACGCGGTGCAAATTGTTCTCCCCTTCCACGTTGACAACGAAAGATTCAAACTGAAAACGACCGCGGCCTTCTGCTGCATAACGTTTCGCCTTTTCGATTTTGCCAATCATGCCAGAGTCCATATTCGTAGTTCTCCTTTTAGGTACAAATTTAAACACAAGGCACGCCGAACACCGGCGCGCCTTGAAATTCACCTATCCAATTGTTTTCCAGTAATACTCGCATAATGATCAGTATTATCCTTTCAATTCGGTAATAATAGTATACCAGAAACAGAAAGCCAATAGCAAGCCAGAGTTAATTATCCGGCAACCCATTCCAGACTCGATCATCATAAAGTCCCTGTCCAGGCAAAAATATATGCTAAAATACATCTTAATACCCCTATTCTTTTCATCCATGGGGTAAATTAATTCTGGTAATAGTGGTGTATGATACCTCTTACTCGTGAACAATTGGAAGAACGTCTGGTGGCGCTGCATCGCGCCAGCCTGGATCTTGTGCGGATCAAAGACATCCCGCTTGAAAAACTGCTGGAACGGATTGGCGTAGAAGCCTGCAAGCAGGCTGATGCCAATTTTGCTGCGGTGGGCGTCATTGACGAGAACCTCAAACTGGAGCAATTCATCCCGGTCGGTATGATGGAAGGCACAATCCAGCGCCTGGAACGCTCCCAACAGGATGAATGTGTCATCCATACCTTCCTGAAAAACCCTGCTCCCGTGCGCATTGACAAGATGCCCGATGATCTGCGTGATTTTGGCAGTCCGGATTGCGTGCCGGGTGTCAATACTTTTCTGGCGGTACCCATTCAATTGGGTGAAAACCAATTGGGACAAATTTATCTGACCGACAAAAAAGAGAATCAGGGCTTTACCCTGGATGACCAGCAGGTCATTGAAACGCTGGCGGCTTATGCCGCCATCGCCATCGCCAATACCCGCCTCTATAAGGAACGCGTGGAGCGTGACCATATTCTTACCCGGCGTAACGAAAATCTGGCCCTGCTAAACGAGCTGGTTTCGACCCTGGCCTCTTCCACCAATATTGATGAAATTCTGGACAGATCCCTCATTCAGGTGATGGATTATCTTCAACTTGAGGCCGGCGAAATTTACCTGCGCCAGGGTGACAGCAACATCCTGCGCCTCGCCCGCCATCGGGGAACCACGGTGCAGCGGCTGTGGAATGAAAACAGTTTCAAGTTTGGACAGGGGATTGTAGGCAGCATAGCCCAGGATGGGCAATCCCAGCATATCCTCCTTTCCGGAAAGAACGTAGAGGGCATTTCAGAAGAAGCCCTTGCCAACGGTTTTTACCAAATGGCATGCTGCCCTCTGAATGGCCGCCAGGGGGTACTGGGTGTTCTGTGCGTCGCCACCTGCGATCAACGCCTGCTGGATGAAATGGAAATGCAATTCCTTTCTGCCTTAAGCTCATGGGTCGGTACAGCCATTGAGAATGTGCAGGTCAATTTGCAGCAGCGGCGGATTGCCGTACTGGAAGAACGTGAACGCATTGGGATGGACCTGCATGACGGCGTAATCCAGTCTATTTATGCTGTCGGGTTGGTGCTCGAACATGCCCGCCTGTTGATGGACGAGGAACCGGGGCGCGCCCAAACGCGGATCGAGCATGCGATTGATGACCTGAACAGCACCATCCGCGATATTCGTTCCTATATTCTCGACCTCCGTCCGCACCAACTGCATGATGAAGACTTGATGCTGGGCATCAAACGACTGGTCATCGAATTTCGCGCCAACACCCTGGTCAACACGGTAGTGCAGGCACCCACCGGAGAGCTGGGCACATTGTCGGGGGAACGCGCAACCGTACTTTTCCATATCTGTCAGGAAGCGCTCGCCAATATCGCCAAACACGCGCAAGCCATGAATGTAGAAGTGTGTTTGTGGGCAACAAATGAACGCATTTTGCTGGAAATTCGCGATGATGGCAAAGGCTTTGATCTTAATCAGGTGAAATTTACCCTCGGCCACGGTTTGCCCAATATGCAGACCCGCGCCCGAAACGTGGGGGGAGACATCGACATCAGCACAGAACCTGGCAAAGGCACCAGTATTTTGGTATGGGTGCCCAGCTCAAGCGAGGGATAATCCAAAATGAGTACGCATTCCGACATGGCTGCTTTGCGCGGTGAGCCTTCGTATGTCTGGCGCGCCGGTCAGGAACGCCGCATGACGATGATCCGGCAGGCTGCCGGCAAGAGACTGCATGGCCGCATTCTGGAAGATGGCTGCGGGGTGGGGTCGTACCTCATCCGGCTGGCAAAAGATGCTGCTCTGGCTGCTGGCCTGGAAGTAGAATGGGAACGCTGCCGCGAAGCGCAACAATTGGGAGGAGATGTACTTTGCGGTGTTGGCGAAGCCCTGCCCTACCCGGCAAACATTTTCGATCTTGTGCTGAGCCATGAAGTGCTGGAACATGTGGTGGATGACCGCCAGTCAACGCAGGAAATCGTGCGCGTGCTGCGGCCGGGCGGGCGGCTGGTGCTGTTTGTTCCCAATCGTGGGTACCCCTTCGAAACCCACGGTATCTACTGGAAGGGGAGCTATCATTTCGGCAACAAGCCCCTGGTCAATTACCTGCCGCGGCCCTGGCGCGACCGGCTCGCCCCGCACGTGAATGTCTACACCCGCCGCAGCCTGATGCGCCTGTTTGACGGCCTGCCGGTGAAGGTGATAAAACGCACGATCCTCTTTGGCGCATACGATAATATCATCGACCGCCGCCCGGCGTTTGGCAAACTGCTTCGCACCGTCCTGCAATTTCTGGAAAAAACGCCGCTGCGTGCTTTCGGTCTTTCCCATTTCTGGGTCGTTGAAAAAACCGCAGAATAATATCAACCAAAGAAAAAAGAGCGTCTCTTCTGGAAAGCAGAGGCGCTCTTTTTTTTATTATGGCAAAAGCCATTAAAACTGTCGTGACGGACGATTGTGGGAGGATTGATCTCCGCCGCTGGCGGAGAGGCTGTGATACGTGGGGTCAGGACGACGTGATTGATTCTCGTTGCTGTGGTAGGTATTGCGAGGAGCGGCTGCCCGTGGGGCGGCGCTGCGGCTGACCGCCGGCTGCGGGCGGGTCATGCGGTTGTTGGTCAGCGGTACATTATTGTTGGTGGCATTCCGTGAATAGGAGGGGCGCTTGTTCTCCCATAACAGTTTCTCGCCTGCAACAGTCAACGTGCCAATGATCAGGATGCGGATCACCCACACCATCAGGGCGACGAAGATCGGCACCACTCTGGTGAGGGTGGCCGGGTTGATCACGGCCGCGCTCTGCACATTGTGGGAAGCGATGGCCATGGAAACACCCCACCAGGTGAGCAGGGCATTCATGATGGCTGCCAGGAACCAGGCGCCGAACAAATACCACACGGCCTTGGGTTCATCGCGTCCCTGCTCGGGGGTGAACAAACGGGCGATGCCGGCAAAGTCAATCCCGCAGAAAGCGATTGCCAGAATGGTCGACCAGCGCAGGCCCACAAATTTCAGATCTCCCAACAAATCCCGCAACGCAAAATCGGTGGTGCTGTAGTTGAACATTTCAAATGCGAACAAAGCTGAAAAGATGATGATGCCGAACATGGTTGCTGGCTTGATATTCAGCTTCTTCAGGTTGGGGAAGACGCTGCTTCCTGTACGTGTTCCTGATAAATTCATGGCCAATCCTCCTTTGGATTACTTTCTCCGGCCTTTTGGGAAGGAAAATGCAGTTTTAGAACCAGTGTTCTATCTATTAAATACATTATAGAACAAATTTTCATGAGAGTCAATAGGGAATTTGGAGGAAATGGCAATCAGTCACCCAGGCCTTTCGTCAATTCGGCAATCCGAAAGCCTGAATAAGAAAAAATGCTCACTCAACAAAAAATAGCAGAATTCAAAAACCCCCGCTGTCTGGAAGCGGGGACTTTTGAATTCGTGAAATGGTTCAAATCAGGTAAATAGCGGGGTATAGGAAGCTGCGCTGGCGATCAATGCTTCCTGTTCATTTGCAGGCATGGGGGTGAAATGCTCGCATGCCTGCACCACAACGGGCATAACGGTGATATCACAGGGCGTACAGATGCCGCTAACGCCCTGGCTGAGCGCAAAATCTACTGACTTCTGGATGATCTCCTTCTCGGTGAAGGGCTGATACCACATGGTGTGCGTTTTTTCCTGCTCCCCCCACGGTCCGCGGGCGGCGTACTTGATTCCCATCACGCCGACATCTTTCCTTTGACATTCAGCGATCAACTCCTGCGCTGCTTCCCGATAACGCGGGTTGCCGTATTGGATAAAATTTACCGGGAACAGTATGCTGTCAAAATCAAATCGCCGCAAGGCCTCCAGAAAGACTCTTGGGGATTCAACCCCATGCCCGGTGATGCCAATATATTTGATCAATCCCTGCTCGCGGGCATCAATCATCGCTTCCAAAGCGCTGCCCGTTCCTGTTGCCTCATCCAGCTCATTCATATTGGTAATGGCATGGATCTGATAGAGATCAAAATGATCGGTTTGCAGACGCTTCAACGATTCGTGCATTTCCTTCATCGCGCCGGCTTTTGTGCGTTCCATCGTCTTGCACCCCAGGAAGACGTCCTCCCGAATGGAAGGAATCCAGGGGGAGATCTGCGCCTCCGCATTGCCATAACTCGGTGCAATGTCAATGTGGTTGATCCCGGCATCGATCACCTGCTGCATGGCAATATCAACTTCATCCTGAGGGGCAGATCTCAAGGCGCAGGCGCCAAAAATAGCTACTGTGCTTTCATGCCCCGTGCGTCCAAATCTGCGTTTTTCCATCGTCTCTCCTTTTTGTATCGATTCAATGCTCTGAATTAATTGTATCCGCAAGCTGCGAAGATTACAAACAAGCGGCGTGCCCGAATAAAAAATTTACAGACATGCCGCCGAAGCATTTCTGTATTCGCAAGAATGGGAGACTGATCAATGTATTGAAGTTGATCAAGCTCATCATCATTCATATTGACCAGCGATTTAGGTAGGGACAGGTTAGAAACCTGTCCGAGATGTTAGTGATGATTCAGAAAGGTGTGCGGACACTGTCCCTACATTAAAAGAGCCTGGCGGAAACGCCAGGCTCTTCGTTTTGATTATACTGCCCTACCTTACATCCACCAGCACTGCACGAACGACACGGCGGGTGGCGTAGTTCTGCGACGAGTCGTTGTAATCCTCGCAGGTGACCAGGGTAACCCAGTCTTTGGTTTCTTCCTTGAGAACGGTATTGACCTGCCACGAGCGCACCAGTTTCGTCTCACGCACCTGGTAAGTGTAAGTCAGTCCCCAGGCCTTGATCTGGATCGTATCGCCGTAAGCGAGGCTCTTGACGTTGGCAAACGGGCCGGGCTGGTTGTTGGCATCCCACACGTGAGCGGTAATGACGGTGTTGCCATTCCAGGTCGGGAAGGCCGTGCCCGCCAGATAACCGGCGTTGCCGCCCAGCCAGGTGATGTCCCAGCCATTTTCATTGATCGGCACGCCCACGATCGGTGTACTCACACCCAGAGATGGAATATCAAGCATCATCACCGTTTCGGTGTACTGCATGTCCTGCGGCTGCTCACCCAGCGGGGTGACCATGCCCTGCGGGAAGCCGGTAGCGGGCAGCTCGGCAGCTGCACCAACAGTGAAGTTAACCACCGTGTCGCTCAGGCCGCCATTCAGTTCCAGACCAGAGAGGTCGGTGATCGATGTCGTACCGCACACAAACAACCGATACGTGCCTGCCGGCAGCGGCACGCCGCCATTAATTCCCAGGGTGGCAATGAAACCGCTGGCATTGGAATAGGTGGCACTGTTGATTGGCACTGAGAAATCTGCGGTGCTTGGGCCGGCAGCGCAGCTGGTCGTCTGGAAACCATCGCCCATCCCTTCCAGCAGCATGTAGTTGGCCGTGTTGTTGGCTGCATCCAGCGAGCCGTCATTGAGTACGTCCTTGCTAAACTCCACAAAGATGCGTGTCGGGCCAGTAGTAAGCGACGAACCATCCGCCGGGATGGTATTGGCACTTAAGAGTACCACGGGCGGCGAACCCAGCGCCAGACCCACCAGCACCGGGTCGTGATCCGATGCACGGTACACAGTGGGTTGATACAGGGTGGGCGGATTAAACTCCATGTTGTAGTCGAGAATGATCGGCTCATCGGCGTTGATGTGCCATTCGCCTACGCCAGTCACCTGCCCGGTCAGTGAAGCCGTTGCCAGGGCATGGTCCAGATAGCCGCTCTCGCCGTCGAATTCGTAGGAATAGGCACCGGCGCCCAGGAAAGAACTGATCAGATTGATATAGCCCCCGCTGGTGATGGCCGTGATGGGATCCTCCATGGCATAGGCATTCAGGTCCCCGATGATCAGGAAATCGGGATCGCTGCTGCCGGTCGGGTCTGTCCCCAGCCAGTTGACCAGGGCGGTCGCGGCATTGGTGCGGGTAAGATTGCAATTGCCCTGCCCATCGCCGGTGTCGGGATCGCCCAGGCTGTTGCAATCCGAGCCTTTCGACTTGAGGTGATTGACCGCTACCGTGAAGCGCTCGCCGGAGGCAATCTCTACAAAGGTCTGTGCCAGGGCCGGACGGTTCTTGGTATCAATAAAACTCGGATCAACCGAGGAATCCAGAATGGCGTGGGCTCCCAGAGGGGTAACCGTGGCTGGCTTGTAGATCAATGCCACCTTGATCGCATCTGTACCAATCGTGCCAGTGCTGATGGCCGCATACGTACCGGCTCCAGCAGAGGCATTCAGGCCGTTGACCAGATCCGTCAGGGCGGCATCGCTGGGGTGGTTTTCCATTTCCATCAAGCCAATCACATCGGCGTCCATCGCCGTGATCGCCAAAATGATTTTGGTGCGCTGACGGAGGAATTCGGCTGCGCTGTCTGCGCCGCGGCAATCCATGCCGCCGGTTGGGCCGCAAACCGGGCTGCCAGCATCAATCGTGGTGAAGTAGTTAAGCACATTCATGCTGGCGACTTTGACCGTGCCGCCCACCGTCGGAGGCGCGGCCGGACGGGGATTAGCCCGGGTGAAGCTGAGCGGGCCAACCGGATGAATTTCATAAGCACCAAAGGCATAGTTAAGCACCCCCGTCAAACTGGGCAGGGTGTCGCCCTCGCGCAGGGTATTATCGGCGGCCAGGTAGGGCACCGGGTCAGGATTGGATACCGTTCTGCCATCTTCAAGCTGGATGCGGCTGCGGTTATTCAGGTCTTTCAGTGCAATCGCAGCAGCGCCGGGGGCAGCCACATTGGTGGGGTTGCTCAAACGACCGCCAACAGAAAGGGAAACCTCCCCATAGCGGCCCAGGGTGTAATGACCGGTCGTGTACAGGGTCTGCGGAATGGTGACGAGCATGCCTTCGTGCTGTTCCCAGACATCAAGCGAAGCAACGGGCATCGTGACCGCAGCGGCTGTAGCTGTGCCCGTACCACAGTTCAGCACACTCGTTACGGTCGTGATTTCCGTCAGGTTAAAGAATTCCGTTACTGTGCCGGTTACGCGGACGAGATCGCCCACGCTGACATCCACTGCCGGAGCGCCGCCATCATTAACAAAGATGCCTTCGGACGTGGCAGGGTTCGCATCTACGTCACCATCCTCTTCCTGCACGAAGAAACCGCTCAGTCCGGCGCTGGTCTGGAAATCACCGACGACCACGCCTTCAATGGTGCGAACCAGGCCGACATCCGCACTGGCAGACCCCGTACCCTGAATGGCATGGATCATATCCGCCGTCGTGCCGCAGGCCGCCGGTACACCGACCTGAACCACGACGCTGGCTTCATCATCTTCGGCAGGCGCAGCGCCCAGATTGCCGGGGGTCGAGTCGCCGTCATTGGTTTCGGTGACCGACCACACTTCTGCAATATTCTCAAACGAGGTGCCGTCCGTTCCCAGGGCTACGGTAACCTGGATCGGACAGGTGGCGGATGCACCGGCTGCCAGATCGCCTACCGCCCATTCTACGGCAGGAAGCATAGCTGTCGAACCCTGACTGCATGGCCCGAAGCTTACGGAGGTTATTTCAGCAGGCATATTGGGCAGGTAATCACGTACGAAAACATTCGTTGCCCCCTGTGTCGTACTGACATTGGAAACCGTCAGGGTATAGGTGATCGTGTCGCCTCCATCGGGATTGTTATCATCTACCGTTTTGGTCAGTTCCAGATCGATGGCATTGTTGTTGCAGACATTGGCAGTACCGGCAGTCGGCAGAAACTGCGCATAGCTGCTGGTGTTGCGCTGTCCACCGGTACCATTGGGGCAGCGCTGGCTGGATTCCAGATCCTTGTTACTATTGCTATCCTCATCCACCTGGGGCTGACCAGCGTTAAGTAAAACCAGCAGTTCGGCATCATCCGAATCGGCTGTATCGTATACAATCGCATCCAGCAGATTGGTGGTCGTCACCGCCGTGCCATTCGGGAAATCGGCTGCATCCCCAATGTAAATCGCCACCGCATCGGCGCCGTTCTGCAGGCCGTTGCTGGCAAAAGTGATCCCTGCGCCAGGGACACCGGCATTTCCGAGAACAAAATATCCAGTGGCACTGGTGGAATAGGTATCCAGATCATACGCCGCATAAGAAAGATCATTGCTGCCATTATAGAAAACGACCACCAGGCCATCCAGGGCAGTGTTGCCTGCGCCGCCATCGTAAAGCTCCACAAATTCGGCCACATCAGTGCCTGGTGTATCCGCATCCACTTCGTTGATGATCATCTGGGTGGCAATGTTCATGCAAATGTTCTCTGCGCCCGGTGTCGGGTTGAACTGGGCGTAGGAACTGGTATTGCGCGCCCCGCCGCTGCCATTCGGGCAGCGTTGATTTGATTCAACAGTTGAATTGTTCGTCCCTTCGTTCACCTGAGGCTGGCCGGCATTGAGCAGAACCAGCAATCCGGCATCATCCGCATCATTGGTATCGTAAACAATGGCATCCACCAGATTGGTAGTGGTCACCGCGGTGCCATTGGGAAAATCAGCTGCATTCGCTGTGTAAAGCGCCACCGCATCTGCACCGTTCTGGATCAGGTCCGTGTCCGGGCTGACATCCAGATCACAATTGGCAACCGTGGCGGCATTACCGCAGATCACAAAATAACCGTTGGCACGGGTTGAATAGGTGTCCAGATCAAAAGCGGCGTAAGATGTATCGCTGCTGCCATTAAAAAAGACCACCACCAGACCATCCAGGGCAGTATTGCCTGCGCCGCCATCATAGAGTTCGAGAAACTCTGCGGTATCGGTGCTGGTCTGGTCCGCATCGACTTCATTGATCAACACGGAAACACTTGCCGCCCCCGTGGTGAAACTCCAGGTGGTCGCATCCGTAATGCCGGCATAGTCATTCCCCGAAGTATCTTCAATCGCTCCGGCAGGGATGTTGACGTAGTATTCAATCCCCAGGGCAAGGTCCGCCGGCGGATTGATGATCACATCTGCTCCGCTGACCGTGACTGCTGCATCCGTCACATCAATCGTTTGCACCACTGAATTGTCAGAAACCAGGTGAATGGTGATATTACCAGTTCCCTTCTGCACATTCCCATCAAAGCTGATCACCAGATTTGAATCGACAGCCACACCGGTTGAGTCATCCGCCGGGTTGAGGGTTTGCAGGGTGGGGGGGGTGGTGTCGCCAGCCGTGCAGCCGGAGAAATTCGTGCCGTCAATCTTTGTACCCGGAGAGAAAAGTGTGCCGCCGGAGCCGGTGGCCGTGCTATGTTCCACGAATGCCGCACCGGTGATGTCCGGGTCCAGGGTCAGGGATTGGTCGTTGCCGCCTTCAGAACCATAGGTATAGGCAGCCACATCGACACTGCCATCGTTTATCGTAATCGTGTCACCGCCATTATTGAGACCAATCGCACCGGTAGAAGCTGTCTGCACAACTGCATTGCCAAACGTACCCGTCGGGGATCCACCGCCAAAGACAACAATATTGCAATCGGCGGGGATCACAGAACCAACCGGGAAGGTATGGCGTATACCGACCACATCGCTGAGCGTCCAGCCGCTGACATCCAGGGCGGCCCCGCTGATATTAACAATCTCTACAAATTCATCAGCGACGGCATCCCGGATGCCATCGCCATTGGCATCGCCAGTAAGGTCAGTGGCCGGGTCAGCGTGGAATTCATTAATCACAATTTGAGGCGCAGGCGGGATGGGAATGCCGAGTGTTTGCCCGGTGTTCACGGCACCAAATGTGGCTGGTCCCGCGCTGGCCCAGGTAAAATCCGTGTCCTGGGTGCCGGGGCCCCCGGTCAATTGTAAAGACCATCCAATTGGGTCGCTGCCTCCTTCGCTGACGCCAATATTGGTACTCAACAAATTTAATGCCGGGCCTTCAATAGCGATGAAAGCTCCTTCATAGCTCAAGAATTGCACAACCGTGCTGCTGGCATTGACCAAAGCAATCCCGTCGGGAGAACCATTCTCAATCCCATTGGCAGGGTAGGCGAAAGACAAAGTTCCATACCCGTTGCTTTGATTGGGAATCACGCCGGACAGCACCCTGGTGTTATACATCGTGCCGCCGTTACCGTTATACAGTACCAGACTCCAGCCAGCCAGATTCGTGCCAGCCGGGCCGGCAATCTCAATCGCCTCACCAGTGTCTGGGCCGACATTATCATAATGAATTTCGTTGATGAAAATGGTGGAAGCCGCTTTGGCGTCAGTATGAATTCCCCCGAGGGAGGTAACAAGGACGGCAAGGATGAGCAATAGATCAAAACTTCGGCGTACGTTTTTGTGCATTCTGTCTGTCTCCCGATGATTCCGAGCCAGTCTTTTCAACGGCTGGCCTTTAAATAAATACAAATCTCTATCAAAACAAAATTCCTCATGCAGCCATTGGCTGCCGGGATATCTTCCTTATCAATAGAATTGCCAAACCACAGCCGAGGCAGGTGGTCGTATCGTTATTAATGGCTTTTATGGGGCTGGCTTCCAACCGGTATCATCAATAAGAAAAGCGGTGTTTGGAGCTGAAAGAGAATGCTTTTTTATTATACTTAAGATTCGCGGAAAAAGATACACTTTTTAAAAGGAATTCTCCCAAAAGTCCGTCTGGATTCTATAATATGTAACTCAAATGGGGTAGAATCGGGGAACAGAGTGCTTTGCCTCTGAAAATTCAAACTTAAGGACACCTTCGCATGTCTTCACAACCTTACCGAATCCTGTTAACCAATGATGATGGCATCGAATCACCCGGACTGCTGGCCGCTGCCGAAACCCTGTCTGCCCTGGGCGAGGTGATCGTGGTCGCCCCGCGTGTGCAGCAAACCAGCAAGGGACGCAGCTTCTCCCGCAGTTCGGACGGCATCATCGAAAAACGCACATTAACCCTCGCCAACGGAAAACAGATCGAGGGGTATGCGGTGGGCGCCACTCCCGCCCAGGTGGTGATCCACGCCCTGCACGAGATCCTGCCCGTGAAACCTGACCTGGCCGTTTCGGGGATCAACTTCGGCGAAAACGCCGGCAACTGCGTGACCATCTCTGGCACGATGGGGGCGGCCTTTGAAACCGCATCCGCAGGCATCCCTACCCTGGCCGCCTCCTTGCAGCTGCCTGCCGAGACCGCCAATTATTTCGACCATGACCAGGGTGTGGATTTCTCGCCCGCCGGCTATTTTACGGCCTTGTTTGGCCGCTACCTGCTGGAACAGGGCCTGCCAGAAGGGGTGGATATTTTCAAGCTGGACGTGCCCTTTATTGCCACACCCGCTACCCCCTGGCGGGTCACCCGCCACTCTCGGCTGCGCTGTTTCGAAATAAAGATTGACCGCCCCGGTGGCAGTTGGGACACCCCCGCCACAGCGGACGGCATCCCCATGCACCTCGATCCCGGCCAGGCCGAACCCGGCACTGACCTGCGCGCCATCCGTGAGGAGGGCATCGTCTCACTCACCCCCATGAATATCGACATGACAGCCCGCATTGACCTGAACGGATTAGATCAAACCATGCGAAACAGCAATAAAAAGGAACCGGTATCTAACTTGACTTTAGAAATGCAAACTAAGCGCTGCAAAGCGCATGTACCTTAACAA
>CAYURM010000025.1:0-52615 GCA_964447155.1 uncultured Anaerolineaceae bacterium | reverse complement strand
TAGTGGAGATCTGGTGCCGATCAACTATTCTTTTGTTAAAGTGTCAGGTGGCTAGGATCTGTTGAACATTGTCTTTCGATCCAAAGCAATAATCCCCAAGATGGAGAACATCATCATCTGGTGAAACCAGCCGGTTCCAGTTTTCGATAATCATGTCCTGCCAATTTTCTGGGCGATTGCAGTATTTCCCAATGTTTATATGAAAGAAATGGGTATCTGAAACAATCCAGGTTTCAGGGGTGATTTTGATTTCAGGTTGAGTGTTCATAAGAGTTGTTTACCTTTTTACAATTTCAAATCCCAGTGTTTGCACAGGTTAGCTCATTCGATTCAACATAACTGTTTTTCATCATTTATCCCCGTGAAATTTATTTCCATTAATATACAATTATTCCATATGTAGCGAAATCTGTGTTTTCTTTCTGGGAAACCACCAAGATCAACTTGCCCTCACATAAACACCCCCCTTATTCTTCACTCCCCCACACCCGGCCAAACAGGCTACACAATAGACAACATAGACGCAATAGACAGAACATATGTTTCATTTTTAACGAAAAAATGTTACAATGAATCCACACCGCACCTTACCAAATGAATATCTGTTGGGTTGCCACAATACCCCATCACAGGAGAGTATTATGGCAAGGCAAACCTCAAAATCCCGAATTTCGCATCGTGGGCATAATGAAGGTTCTTTCCGGAAAACCAAATCCGGCAAGTGGCGGGCATGGGCCACGCTGCCATCCGGGCAGCGCATCAGCAAGACCCACCCCACCAAAACCGCCGCGCGCTCCTGGGTTCTGGAAGTTCAATCTGAAAAGGAAGATTTCTGCTCAAAGCACCAGTCACTGGAAGCATATATCCGTGAATGGTTCGCTATGCATGCCTCCCAGATCAAGGAGTCTACGCAGGATGATTACCAAAAGCTGATCGACAAATACATCATCCCGCACCTCGGCAGTATCGCACTGGATGACCTGCGCCGTTCCACTTTCGACAGGTTCTATCTCGAATTACAAAACGACGGCGTGGGAAGTTCACAGATCCGGTACGTCCACCGCGTATTGCATAAAGCGCTGCAGGATGCCGTTGAAGATCGAACATTGCAATATAACCCGGCGCACGGTGCCAAGCAGCCGAAGAAGTCCAAACCTTCACGCCGACCCGCCCCGCTCAGCGAGGCACAGACCATTCACCTGGTCACGACCGCCATGCAGACACCGATTGGTCCAATGATCTATCTGGCCGTCAAAACTGGCATGCGGCAGGGCGAACTGTTCGCGCTAATGTGGGACGACATCGATGACCATAATCGACAGATCCATGTGCAGCGCAACCTGCACCGCGTGAACCGGAATGGCAAGACAATCTATGAATTCTGTACCCCAAAAACAGCCACAAGCTGCCGGACGATCACTGTTGGTGAAAAGACCATTGAGGTGCTCAAAATGCAGCACCAGGCAATAGAGCTCAACAAAGCTCTTGCTGGAAAGAAATGGAAGGAAATGGATCTCGTCTTTCCGACGAGTGTGGGAACGCCACAGAACCCGAGCAATATCAACAAACAGTTCCATGATCTGCTGGAAAGCGCCGGTTTAAAGCGTATCCGCTTCCATGACATGCGCCACATTGCAGCCTCGATCATGCTCACCCACGGCGTACCGATCATGACCGTTTCCCACATCCTTGGTCATTCCCAACCCAGCACCACGCTGAACATGTACGGGCATCATTTCAATGCCATCAATGTGCAAACTGCTGTGATGATGGACGACATCTTTGAAACAGCACAGCCAAGTCCGCTGCCAGACGGTTTTCAAAAACTGGCTAGCAAAAAAAACGCCAACCTTAAAGAAGGCTGGCGAAAAAGCTAAAACGTTTTGCACACTTTTGCACGATTCTCAAATGAGAGGGTCTGGCAACCACCGAAAAACCACCATATGTGGGGGTCTCAAGACCCTAAACCCCCACATATAGGCGCCCCCGGGGCGACTCGAACGCCCAACCAACTGATTCGAAGTCAGGTACTCTGTCCATTGAGCTACGGGGGCCTGAACAAATTATTATACCTTAAAACGCCTGCTCAGGGCGTTTTTTATTCGGTTATGCGCGGGTTGAACCAGAAGGTGTAATCGCCTTCCGGGCCGCCGTCGGTTTGGACATAGAAGTTGAAGCCGATGT
This sequence comes from uncultured Anaerolineaceae bacterium, assembly GCA_964447155.1. Lineage (GTDB taxonomy): Bacteria > Chloroflexota > Anaerolineae > Anaerolineales > Anaerolineaceae > SMBSF63. The sequence continues at coordinate 50,431 of CAYURM010000025.1, read as the reverse complement.
CCTGGCCGACCAGACCCAGGTCTTGCAAATTGATGTTGACTTCCTGAGTATATCCGTCATAGAACTCGGCGTACTCGGCCAGCGGGACTTCGGTGCCGTCTTCGGTGGTGTAGGTGATCTTCATCAGAACCTTGCATTGTTCATACCCAAACTGGCAGCCCACCAGGCTTTGCAGACGCGCCCCGGAAAAGATGCGGATCGGATTGAAACGCCCGACGATCTGACTGTTCTGTGTAAGGGGCGGCACCATCACCAGCGAAGGGTTGGCCGCGATGCTGTTTTCCATGTTCAGAGTAGGATAGCCCAGATAGTATCCATCCGCGCTGCCTTCCACGCTGGGGCAGTAGAGCAGGTTATCATTGGCCGTCCAGCTTGCGCTGCACAGATTATTCAGAAAGTAATACTTGTTATCCACATTGATGTCAACATAGAGCGGCTTGTTGTCCGCCCCAACGCCAAACATGCTGCCGTCGGGGCTGCGAATCTTAAAGAAACCCACGTAATCCCCCTTCTCCAGCGGGGCAACCAGCTCCACCGAGATCAGCCCCAGCGCGCCGGGGGCCACCGGGTTGGTGACCAAAGCTCTGGCTGCCGGCGCACCCATCTGGTCGCCGGAAAGAAAGACCAGCTCATACTCACCGTTCCAGGTGGTGATGCCGTCATTTTGCAGCGCCCAGGTTTTCTTGAAAGTGGTTCCCGGCGGGATAAAAGTACCGTCAGAAATGGTGATGTCGCTGAGGAAGGTCGCCACGTCCCAGCCGGCGGCTCCGCCGTTGGTGGGCACAGGTGTTGCCGCGGACAGGGTTGCAGTTGCAGCTTTGGTCGGTTCGGGCGTGGCAGTGACCACGATCGGTTCACATTCACCGGCCAGGTCGGTTTTAACAACTTCCACCGTTGCCGCCACCGCCAGATCGACCATCGCCTGCAAATCCTGCATTGGGTCAGCTTCCGACGCAGCGCCGCACGCGCTGAGCAAAACGGTCATCACGATCATCACGGTCGTCCATTTCCATATCTTAGTCATCGTTCACCTCTATCCTTGCATCCGCCTGCCGCCCCCGTAGGAGTTGCCAGATCAACATACCAATTGCTGCGCCGCCCGCATCGACCAGCAGGTCAAAACCCTCTCCCCAGCCAGGCAGACGTCCAGCGCCCCATAATTGTAACCCTTCCTGGGTCAAAGCCACAAGCAGGACTATCCCCCACACATATCCCTTGCGCAGACGATCTGCGAACAGCCAAAGCAGCCCCAAGACCAGCACGGCATACAACGCGGCATGCATGGCGATATGCACCCACAGCGGAGAAAAAACGCGGTTGAACCATTCATTCCATACAGGATCAACCCGACTGGCCCAGGCCATCGGGAACAGGATGCCCGCCAGCCAGAACGCCAGTCCCGCGATGGCCCACCCTTTCTTCCCCCAGCGGTCAGGATTTCCCAACAAACACCTTCAGAAAGCGTTTGATCTTGACCGGACTGCCGGCCAGCATGGCCTGGGCATGAAACAGGCGGCTGACACTCGCCACAATCCATACCACCATTGCAGCCATTAATACCGCCGCCAGCCAAAGCTGCCAGCCCGGTACTGTCCCCGCGGTTAAGCGGGTCATCATGATCACCGGAGCGGTCAAGGGAAACAAACTCAGTACAATGCTGAATGTGCTGTCAGGAGCAGTAATGATGAAATTAAAGAAAACCAGGCACAAGATCAACGGTGAAGAAACCAGCAGGGAGAATTGAGAGGATTCCTTGATATTAGGGACGAGCGCCCCCACCCCGGCCATCAAACTGGCATAGATGCCATAACCCAGCAAAAAATAAACCAACCCCCATAACAAGGTGCGCAATGGCAGATCGGCCGCCGAAAGGCCGAAAGATTGTCCACTGACACGCAGCAGCACCCCGGCGCTTGCCAGCCAAAAGCCGGTTTGCAACAAGCCCGCCAGCCCCACCGCAGCTATTTTTCCCGCAATCAATTCCACTGGACGCAGGGAGGTTAACAAACCTTCCAGCACCCGGTTTTCTTTCTCCGAAGTAACGCTGCGCAGCAAACTGCTGGCATTGCCAAAGATCAGCATGTAAAACAACATCGTCATTGCATAAGGTAAATAATAACTGGCCCCCGTAAACGGGTTACGCATGACATCCGGCCCCTCCTGCTCCACTTCCCGCTGCACCAGCATCGGGGTTTGCAGGCGCTCCACCAGGTACGCATCGCCGCCGGTCAGATTATAGGCCAGCAAAGTTTCAATCTCCGTACTGTTGGATACCTGCTCCATAAAATTATTCGATCCGCCGAATTTTTCCACCATCCCGATTTGCAAATAATCGGCCGGGATGCGGAAATACGCCGCGATAACACCCGCCGAGAGCGCATGTTCTGCGGCCTCCACGCTATCATAAGGCAGCAGGGTTTCCTGCAAATCCGCCGGCACTTCCTCTACCAGGCCGCTGTGATCGACAAAGCCCATGATCGTCCTCTCTTCCGGCGCAGTCAGAAGATCTTCCACTACGGATTCAGTGGGCGCTCCTCCCCCCAGGCGGGTTACCAGCGTGATGACAATAAAAGCCACCAGCGGTACCAGAAACAGGGTCAGCAAAAAAGACCGGCGGTTCAAAATCGTTTTCAGCTCATGTTGAAAAACCAGCAGGAATTTGTTCATTGTCCCCGTCCTTTTCTCTGAAATAAATCCCGCAGATGCAGCCGCTTGTCATATTGCAGCATCCCGCGCCGGAAAGCATAACTTGCCAGCCATAAGGCGCCCGCGGCAGAAAGGGTTAACAATCCAAAGGACAAACCGATCTGCCACACAGGCACTTGCGTCACCGCCATCAACACAGGCATCGTCATCGGCGCGGTAGGAGGAAGAATGCTTAAAATCATCACCAGAGCACTGTGCGGTTGAAGCATGATCTGCTGCATAAAGAAAACAGGCAAAATGAACAGCAGGGTCATGATTGCGGAGACCTGCTGTGCTTCGCGGCTCTCCGTAACCGAAGCGCCCAGGGCCGTTAACAAGGCAGCGAACAGCAGCACTGCCAGCGCAGACAGCCCCAACGAAACAAAAATCAGGCTCCCATCCCAGATCGCATTCACCAGCGCAGGAGACAGCACGGCGGCCAAGCTCACCCCCAGGATGGGCACACTGCCCCACACCAGCAATTGGGTCACACCCACTGCCAGGTTTCCCAAAATCTTGCCCGTCATCAACTGCATGGACGAAACCGAAGTGATCAAAATCTCCACCGTGCGGTTGGTCTTTTCGTCAATCACCGCAGTAAGCATGTACCCGCTGGTAATGGAAAGGATGATCAAAAACAGGAAGGAAAAAACCGCGGCCAGGATGATCTTCAAAAAACCTTGCTCATTGGGCCGGCCAGTCAGTTGATCCTGACGGATGAACCGTATGATCGGCCCTGCCAAAAGCCGCTCCGCCGTATCAGGAGGTTGGTCAGCGACCAGATTGCGCCGCAAGAATCTCTCCATCGCGTTCCCGGCGTTCTCGCTCGGCACCCGTTTGGCGACCATGCGCACCTGACCGGTCTGAAAATAATCCGGCGCCACCACATATAAAGCCTGAATGTGCTCATCCTCCACTGCGGCCCGTCCGCTGGCTTCATCCGCAAAAGGCAGCACAGCCACGCTTTGGGAAAAGCGTCCAGTATCTTCCGTTTGCACAACCGGAAGAATCAGCTTTCCGGTAAGGTCCACATACCCGATCGGTGTCGTATTTACCAAAAATGCCACAGAAGCAAATCCTGCCAATGCAGAAAACAGAAGGATCAACAAAGGGGTTAACAGCACCAGCAAAAAGCGTTTCCGAAAAACGACCCGGCGATACTCAAAGCGTGCCACTTTCCATATCCCGGCCAGCATCAGTTCGCCTCCTCATTCACCACCTGAATAAAAATCTCTTCCAACGAAGGCGCAGCGACAGCGAAACGCTCCAAAGAAATATTGTGGGCCACCAGCGTATGCAGCAATTGGTCGGCAGTTACACCTTCCACCAGGTGCAGCCGGGTCTCACCATTTTGCACTTCCTGAGAAGCCACCCCCGGCAGCGCTGCCGGCAGCGGCAAGAGCGAGCGTACCATCACCGCCTGCGTGGCATACTGCCGGCGGATGTCCGCCAGCTTGCCATACAGAACCAGTTGGCCGCGGTTGATCAGGGCAATCCGGTCACACAACGCCTCTACCTGGTGCATCTGATGGGTACACATCACAATCGTTACGCCGCGTTCCCGCTCCTGGCGAAAGATATCCTTTACCATTTGCGTATTGACCGGGTCCAACGCCGTAAAAGGTTCATCAATGAAAATCAAATCTGGCTGATGGATCAGGGTAGCAATCAACTGCGCCTTCTGCTGCATACCTTTGCTCAATTCCTTGACCTTTTTTTTGCGGTATTGCGCCAGATCAAAACGCTCCAGATATTGTTGCAAGCGCTCCCGGGCTTCCGGGCGGGAAATGCCTTTTAAGGAAGCCAAATACAGCAGGCAGGTCTCCAAAGGAATGTCCTGATACAGTCCGCGTTCCTCCGGCAGATAGCCAATTCGTTTCTTGGTATCCTCATTCACCGCGCCGCCCAGCAGGCTGACCGTACCAGAATCGGGTTTGTAAATATCCAGCATGATGCGAATACTGGTTGTCTTGCCCGCGCCATTCGGCCCCAGCAGCCCAAAGATCTCTCCCCGCTCCACGCTAAAGGAGACATCATCCACAGCTTTCATGCTGCCAAAAGACTTGCTGATCTGATTGACTTCAATCACGCTCATTAAATTCTTCCTCCAGGTTCCATCCAGTACAAAAGGTGCAAAAAAACCAAATCGTCATTCCATAAATTATTTCAACACAATTGTACCGGAAATTTATGCTGTGGCATCCTCCGTCTGGTGGATTTTGACAGGGCCACATTGCTGATATCAAATCTGGACAAGTGGATCTTCCCCACGGGATGGCCGTCAGCGGGGAGACTGTGATTGATGGGCAACAAAAAAAGACCGACTACATAGTCGGTCTTTTTTGTTTATATTCCGTAGCCAGCCTGGGCTCAGACAGCAACACCGGCTTCTGCCAGAGATGCCCCCGCCATCAGCAGGCCCAACTGTTCACGATTGGTCTCTTCCATATCCACCACCGCCACAACCTCACCGCGATACATGACCGCAATCCGGTCAGAAAGCGCCATGATCTCATCCAGCTCTGCTGAAACCAGCAGCACAGCCAAACCCTCATCCCGCATCTCAACAATCTTGTGATGAATGTATTCGATTGAGCCAACATCCAGACCACGGGTAGGCTGGTTTGCCACCAGCAGCTTCACCGGCCGCGAAAGCTCACGCGCCACAATCACCTTTTGCTGGTTACCACCCGACAGGGTGGAAGCCGCAACAAACGCACTGGGCGTACGCACGTCATATTGCTCAATCAACTTTTCAGCATTTTCTGCAATAGCTGCTTGCTGAACCCAGCCTGCCTTGTTGGAAAATGGCTCTTTATAATACGTGCATAACACCAGGTTATCTGTAAGTGGATAAGGAAGCACTAACCCATGCCGCTGACGGTCTTCGGGAATGTGGGCCATACCGGCTTCGGTCAAAGGGCGGGGCGTTTTGTTGGTCTGGTCTTCGCCGCACAACCACACATACCCCTCATACACAGAACGCAGCCCGGTGATCGCTTCCACCAGTTCGCGCTGCCCGTTACCCTGCACACCGGCCACGCCGAGAATTTCACCGGCGCGAACGTCCAGAGAAACACCGCGTACCGCTTCAATATGGCGGTCATCCAATACAATCAAATCTTCTACGCGCAAAACCTCACCCGCTGGAGTAGCTTCGCCTTTATCCACCTCCAGCAAGACTTCACGCCCCACCATCATCGCCGCCAGCTCCATTTCATTGGTCTCTTGCGGCCGGGAATGGCCCACAATCCGTCCGCCACGCAGCACGCTGATGCGGTCAGCGGCTGCCATAACTTCTTTCAGTTTATGCGTAATGAAGATGATCGACACACCTTGTTCGGTCAGTTTATGCATGATGCTGAACAGATCCGTCGCTTCTTGCGGAGTCAATACCGCTGTGGGTTCATCCAGAATGAGGATTTCGGCATGGCGATACAAAGCCTTGATGATCTCAACACGCTGCTGCTCGCCCACTGCCAAATCCCCCACCATCGCATTGGGATCAATATCCAGCCCATACAAGTGAGATAATTCACGCACCTGCCTGGCAACCGCAGTCCGGTCCAGAAAACCACCTTTCACCGTCTCTGCCCCAAGCATGATATTCTCAGTAACGGTAAAGACCGGTATCAGCATAAAATGCTGATGAACCATGCCAATACCGGCATCAATCGCATCTTTGGGGGATTCAAAAGTCAGCGCTTTGCCCTGAATCCTGATCTCGCCTTCATCGGGCTGTAACAAACCATACAACATATTCATCAGGGTTGTTTTGCCAGCACCATTTTCCCCCAGCATGGCGTGGATCTCGCCTTTTTCCAGGTCAAAATTTACATTATCGTTTGCCAGAACACCGGGGAATTGTTTGGTAATGCCGATTGCCTCAAGGACTTTGCTCATCTGTCTTTCTCCAGGTACGCCAGATTTTTGGGTTATAACCGTCGTGGCAATTGCAAAATCGCCTCACGCTCTTCCAAAATTAACCGATTTCACATAGTTGTAGAAGTATATCAGGGTACAGAAATCAACGCAAGTCGGCTTTTCATTACGGGAGCAGTCAATCAGGGATCGGGAAAAACCAACTGCGGAGTGGCGAGCAACGCAAAGTGATGTACCCGCCCCTGAAACGCAGTCCCGCGTTATGTGTTATGCAGGGTGCTAACCGTACCCTGCATAACGCGATACAGTATAATTAAGTCCTGCCCCGATTATTATTCAAACCCGGCAAAAACACAATATCAGGAGGATTTCCATGTCCATGACATCCCGCGAGCGCGTGCTGACCACCCTCAAATTTCAGGAACCAGACCGCGTGCCCATCGTTCTCGGCGTCAGCAACGCCACCGGCATCAAAATGCGCCCTTACCAGCGGCTGAAAGAACTACTCGGCATCCAGGCACCCGACAAGTACGTCTATGACTGGCCCGAGCTGGGCACCGCCCTGCCCGATGAAGCCACCATGCAGCGTCTGCACAGCGACGTGCGCGGCGTGCTCGACCGCCTGCCCAAAGCTGTCTTTGAGCGCAACCTGAACCGCCCTGAACACGCTGACTGCATTGACGACTGGGGCACAGGCCAAAAAGAAATTGAACCCGGCATCTGGTATCCCGGTATCCATCCTATGGCCGACGCCAGCACCATCGAAGACATCGAAAACTACCCCAACTGGCCCGACATGGATGATCCCTACCGCGTGTCTCATGTGGCCGAAGAAACCAGAAAACTGGCCGAAGAAAACCAGTATGCCATCATGGGCACCCCCTGGCTGCTGTTTCCCTTTGAGCGCGCCTTTGCCCTGCAGGGCATGGACAAATTCCTGCTCAACATGGCCATGAACCCGGATTTTTCCATCGCCCTGCTGCGCAAAAACCTGGAACTGTGCAAGACCCTCATGGGGCATTTCCTGGATGCCGCTGGCGACAACCTCGACATCATCAAGATCGGCGATGACCTCGGCACGCAGGAAAAACTGATGATCTCGCCGCGCATGTACCGCAAGATCCTCAAGCCTATTCACGCCGAGTTGATTTCCTTCATTAAAGAACGCAGCAACGCCAAAGTCTTCTTCCACACCGACGGCGATGTGTTTGACCTGATCGATGACTTCATCGAGATGGGCATCGATATCCTCAACCCCATCCAGACCTCGGCGGGCAAGATGTCCAACCTGGAAGCACTAAAAGAGAAGACCTACGGCAAAATGGCCCTGTGCGGCGCCGTGGATACCCAGCACATCCTGCCTCACGGCACCCCCGAAGAGGTAGAAGCCGAAGTCAAGCGCGTGGTCGAGATCCTCGCCCCCGGCGGCGGGTTCATGGTCGCCTCGGTACACACCATCATGCACGAAGTCCCGCCGGAGAACATCCTCGCCATGGTCGATGCCGTGGTCAAATACGGGAAATACTAAAAACTACCCTCCCCCCTGACGTATCATTCAGCTTTACAAAACATTTCGCCCTCTCCCACCGCCTTTCGGCGCGGGAGAGGGCATTTCGTTAAAGGCAAAAACTACCCCTGTAGGGACAGGCTTCCAGCCTGTCCGCCAACCGCGTAAATTATTCTGGTCTGTAAAATCAAATTCCCCCCAGCCTTTAAACCACCCGTGAGACTGCCACGTGTACAATAAAATTACACTACCACCATACATTGAATAACGACATGACAATAACCTGTCTGCAGAAAAGTCTCAGCCAGGTTGAGACCGTTGGGGATATGTTTCCTCCTCAATCGGATGACGGAAGGCCTCCCGCAGGTTTCGAAAGAGGAACCTGCTGGTTCCATCAAGCACGGAGCTTCTTCACATTGTATTCAAGCTCTAACCTGCGGGAGGCTTCACCCCGCATTGATTAAAATTCCTGCCAGCGCATCCTTTCCCTCTCCCGCTTGCCAGGAGAGGGCGATCACGACGCAAAGCACCGTGATCGGGTGAAGGCACAAAAAAAATCCCCCGCTCGGATGAGCAGGGGATCATCATTAATCTATACGCAATTTATTCCTTGTCGTACGGCACGCCATCTGCGGCCGGGGCCTGGGTGCGGCCAACCACACCGGCCAGCACGACCATCGTCACCAGATACGGCGCCATCAGCAAAAATTGTGACGGGATCGGCACCTTGAGAATCGCCAGCTTGGAAGCCAGCGCATCCGCAAAGCCGAACAACATACCCGCAGCAAAGGCACCCCCTGGCACGAAATTGCCGAAGATCATGGCTGCCAGAGCAATAAAACCGCGCCCGGCCGTCATCACTTCATCAAAGCGCCCCACCGAGCCGAGGGTAAAATAAGCACCGCCGAAACCGGCCATCATCCCGCCCAGCACAACCGCCATATAGCGCGTGCGATAAACGTCGATACCCAGCGTATCCGCGGCCTTGGGGTGTTCACCCACCGCGCGCAGGCGCAAGCCCCAGCGCGTGTAATACAGCGCCACGGTCAACACCACGATGAAGATAAACATGGCATACACGAACATATTGTTGCTGAAAAGGATCGGACCAATGAAAGGAATCTTTGACAATCCCGGAATCTGCCAGGTTGGAAAGCGGCCCGGATTATTCAAATATTGATATTTCTGCAGAAATTTTGCCGAGAAGAAAGAGGTCAACCCGGTCGCAAGAATATTGATCATCGTACCGGAAATAACCTGATCGGCTTTATATTTGATCGACAGCACTGCGTGCAGCAGCCCAAGAATGCCGCCAAACAGCACGGCGGCCAGCAAACCGCCCCAAATATTGGTCAGGCTGCCCACCAGGGTCGCAATAAATGCACCGCTCAGCATCATCCCTTCAATGGCAATATTGACCACACCAGAGCGTTCGCACAGAATACCTGCCATCGCGCCCAAAGTCAGCGGGACCGCCTTGGTCAAAGAAGAGTTGATCAGGCCGGCCAGGTTCAACGATTGATCTGCTGCCGACCAGGTTAAAAAGGCAAACACCAGGAACGCCGATACCAGTCCCAAAACCAGGTTGGTCCACTTCTTGAAGCCGCGGGCCAATTGGTAGGCACCAAGCGCAGCACTGATAAAGCCCAACGTATTGATCGTAAGGGATGAGGGGATCACCCAATCCGGCACCACCACATCCGACCCGCCAGGAGTCATTTTGTATGTCGTCATCAAACTGGTGTCTAACCCGCGTGAAAAGAAACCAAAAATGACGAAAGCGATCAACAGAAAGACAATTCCCATTACACGCTGGTGTTTTGGAGAAGAATATTCAAACGTCGAAGATTTGATTTGCTTGGTTGTTGTGGTCATTGTTTAGTTACCTCCCCAACCGCTGAGTTTCACAACGGCTTCTTCATGATCCGGCTCCTTGAGGCGGTAAATGGTACGAATGATGGCCGGGGCAGCAATAAAGGCCAGAATGAAAGCTTGCAGAATAGAAATAATATCGATCGGAATGCCTGCGGTAAGCTGCATCTGTACCGCGCCATTGCGCAGGAAACCAAACAGGAGGGCTGCCAACACCACGCCCAGCGGGTGGTTTTTACCGATCAACGCCAGAGCAATCGCATCAAAACCATAGCCCGAAGAGAAAGCCACCGCCAGGTTGTGATTGACCCCCAGCACCTCATTTGCCCCTGCCATCCCGGCCAACGCGCCGGAAAGTGACATGGCGATCACGATGTTAAAAACGATATTCATGCCGGCATATTGGGCAGCGCTGGTATTGGCACCCACCGTGCGCAGTTCAAACCCCCATTTGGTCTTGAACAAGAGGATATACACCAACAAAGCCATCACCAGCGCGATGAAAAAACCGGAATGGAAACGGATCGGAGCTGCAAAATAGCGGGTCAGCTTGGCACTTTCTTCAATCGTTGCGCTGACCGGGACATATTTTTCGGGGTCTTTCAACACCCCCGTCAGAAAAAATTCGCTCAGCCGGAAAGCAATATAGTTCATCATGATTGAATTGATCACTTCGTGCGCACCAGTCTTCGCCTTGAGAATGCCGGGGATGAACCCCCACACCGCACCGCCCAGCGCACCGGCCAGCATGGCCAGCGGCACATGGATGAAATGCGGCAGCCCTTTCAGATAAATGCCAGCCGCCACCGCACACAGCGCGCCCACGAAAATCTGCCCCTCCGCACCGATGTTGAACAGCCCTACCCGAAAACCCAGGGCAACTGCCAAACCGGCAAAGATATACGGAGTAGAAGCCACAAGACTTTCAAAAAAAGGATTAAATGCCCGCCGGATCGCTTCAACTTCACCCGATTGCAATGCCGCAATGATCTTGCTGGGTGTGCCGATAGCACCGGTGAACAGGGCTTCATAGGTTTTCCAGATCGCATTCAGCGCGACCTGCAATCCCTGCCCAAAAGAAGGAGCGGTATACACTGCTTCAGTGGTCAAGGCTACCAAAAAACCGCCCAGGATCAGCCCGGAAATGATCGCCAGAATGGTGACCAGGGTGGAGCTTTTGGAAAACTCCTCCAAAAAAGTTTTGCCAGCATCTTTCCTGGCGGGTTTTTCCTTCTTTGCTTCCTTCATTTTTTCTTCACTCATAGATGACATTCCTTGTCGTTCAAGCTTTCATTGCTGAAGGGACAACGCCTGCTTTCAGCGAACCGCACGGGTCGATGGTTGCTTCAATCGCAGGAAAGGCGCCGACGATTCTTCCGCCGGACATCACCACAAACAATTATACCGATTTATCGCCAGGGCTTTTCGTCTTGCGGATATTTAACAAAAACATCCCCTTAATTTTAATTACTGAATTCATAGAGGAAGTTCTTATACTCCATTTTCCTGGCACCCAACCTTCATAAAAACACAGGTGATTCGATTGAAAATGAGACGAATTTTTAGAAAGGGCAGCCTGCTGCCCTTAGATTAAAAATTCTCATAGAAGTGATGAATTTTACCATAACCTTGCAGAATCTGAAAAATGAATTTCAAAACAGGGAAAAGATTCGGGCAAAAAATGCAGGGCCAGGGAAAACCCTGACCCTGCAAATATCATCAGATTCTCATCCGACAAAGCCGTTCTGCTTATTTGGTGGCAATTTCGCCGGCGATGATCTGGGCTTCCAATTCTTTCAGTTCAGCCAGAAGCTCGGCGGGGATCTTGTCGCCCATCTTGGCGCCATAGGTAATTCCCACACCGCCATTTTCCAGGGTACCGATCCAGTTGCCGGCTTCAAAATTGCCGTTTACAACCATTCCGGCTGTCTCGGTAACGAACTTATCCATATTTTTCATGGCAGAGGACAAAACATAGTCAGCCTGTGCTTCGTAAGCCAGCGACCAGTCATTGTCCACACCGACCAACATGCCGGTGCCGCGCTCTTCCATCACAGCCAGGGTACCGGCGCCAACGGGGCCGGCAACGGGCATGATGATGTCAGCGTCTTCGTCCATCAGGGTCTCAGCCATGGCGCGTCCGTCATCGAGGCTCTCGAAGTTGCCAACCTGGAGGCCGTCCTGTGCTTCATAGTCCCAGCCCAAAACCTTCACATCGGTGCCGTGCACTTCGTTGTAATGGCGCACACCCAGCACGAAACCATCCATGAAGATGGTGGTGGCGGGGAAGGCGATGCCAACATAGGTGGCGACAACGCCGGTTTTGGTCATGCCAGCGGCCAGATAACCATTGAGGAAGGTCGATTCGTTAATTGCAAAACCGGAACCGCGCAGATTCGGGAATTCGAGATAGTCAACGTCAATGATCGCATACAGTTGATCAGGATTGGCTTCCGCTGCAGCTGCGGTTGCATCGGCCAGCAGGAAACCAACAGGGACGATCAGGTCGCAGCCTTCTTCAACAAATGCGTTCAGGTTCTTCTCGTAATCCGCCTGCTGCTGGGATTCGAGGTATTTCCCTTCAACACCAAATTCGACCATCGCATCTTCCACACCCTTCCAGGCAGTGGCATTGAAAGACTTGTCATCAATACCGCCAACGTCAGTTACCTGGCAGATCTTGGCTGTTGCTTCTTCGGGAGCTTCTTCCACAACGGGCGTTTCCGGTTTCGGGGCGCAGGCCGTCAAAAGCATGGAGAAAACCAGCAAAGCAGCGAGAATGACACTTAACTTCTTGTACATGTGAACTCCTCCTTGAGTTTGAAACACAAAATACTGAAATTTCAGGGATACACATCCCTGTAATATGAAAGTATACTCAGCCTCACACAAAATCGCAAGGGATTAATTGTTAACATTAATTCAAAAAAACCATCCTGCCGCCTATGCGCATACAACAGCAGGATGGTTTTTTATATGAACACCTCGGACATACTACCCGCCGCAAGCGCGAGAATCACCTAACGGCCCGATTGCGCCTCGCCACTCTTGACGCCCAGCATCATCACAAACGCTACCACCAGGAAGATCGGTGAAAGCAGCATCATCAGCCTGTAATTATTGCCGCCGATTTGAATGATCCCGCCAAAGGCCACTGGCCCCAAAATCGCAGCCGACTGCGAGGCGAAATAATACAAGCCGGTATAGGTGCCGATATGGTCATCATCGGTCATATCCACCACCATCGGCAGAGAGTTAATATTGATCAACGCCCAGCCAATTCCGGCCAGCATCAGCACCAGTGAAACCGGATAAAGACCAAAGCCCATGATCGAACCTAATTTGTTGACCAAAGCTGGCGCCGGCAGAAAGTACATCAACAGAATACACACCGCCATGATCGAAACCCCGGTCATGATCGTGCGGCGGCGGCCAAACCTGGCCGCAATATACCCTGAAGGGATGGCAAAGATCAGGAAAATCAACGAGATGTAAGTAAGCTGAAAACCACTGTCAGCCTCAGCCAGTCCGAGGTGATTGACTCCATACAGGGTAAAGAAGGCCTCTACCGCGTTATAACTCAGGAACCAGAACAGGATTGCCAGCAAAATGCGCGAGGCGCTCTTGTCTTCCTGGGCAAATACTTCCTTGATATTATCAATCAGCTTGTTCCGCTCGCCCTGTCCGCTTTTCAGTTCAGCCAGATGCACTTTTTTAGCAATGTATTCACGCGGCTCACGGATCAAGATCAATACCAGCACAGAAGACACCAGCACCAGCCCGGAACCCATCCAGAAGGCATAAACCGGGTCCATTTGATACAGCTTTGCGCCCACGGCAAAAGACAGCACAGCCCCCAGGCCGCCCATCAGGTTGATCACCCCGTTCGCCTGTGAACGAAATTTTGATGGGGTGATGTCCGGCATTAACGCCACAATCGGCGTACGCCAGAACGCCATACTCAACAGCAAAATCACGCAGGCCATGATAAACAGAGGCAAGGCAGATGCCAATGGGATGAAGCCAAAAGCGATCACCCCGATCGGCGCCCCCAGCAGCACAAACGGCAGGCGGCGGCCCAACGGCGTGCGCAGCCGGTCAGAGAACACGCCCAGCGGGGGCTGGATCAACAAGGCGGCAATATTATCCAGCACCATAAAGAAACCGATCCAGCCGGCGCTGAGGCCATACTTGCCGGCCAGCATCAGCGGCACATAGGCGTTGTATACCGACCAGATCACACTGACGCCAAAGAAACCGAACCCAAGCAAAAATGTTTTAGGATAGCTGAATTTCTTCTCTTCTGTCATCTTTGTTTGCCTCCAAATGAAAATTTGACATTCACCTTGAATAGTGAACACATTGTAGTAACGACTTTAGTCGTTATAAAACCCCGGTAAACTCGTTTTCTGATGAATTGATTTATCCCTCCACTTTGCATTTCCGCAGTTTTGATTTTTCCAATCCCTTCGTTCACGATTTTAGTTTTTCCAGGAATGCCCTGTCCTGCTGCGAAAGCTCCAGATGCTCCAGCAGGTCCGGCCGGCGCTGCCAGGTACGCAGCAGGGCCTGCTCGCGACGCCAGCGGGCAATCCGCCCGTGGTCGCCAGACAAGAGCACATCCGGCACTTCCCACCCGCGGAAACTCGCCGGCCGGGTGTAATGCGGATATTCCAGCAGCCCGGAAGCGTGCGAATCATCCATCGCCCCGCCCGGGTCTCCCAATGCGCCGGGAATCAAACGCGTCAACGCATCAATCATCGCCAGGGCGGGCAGTTCTCCACCGGTGAGCACATAATCCCCAAAAGAGATCTCGTCCGTCACCAGATGCTGGCGCACGCGTTCGTCCACCCCCTCGTACCGGCCGCACAGCAGGGCAATCCGGTCATATTGGGAAAATTCAATGGCGACCTTTTGGGTAAAAATGCGGCCCTGGGGAGTAAGCAGAACAACCGGGCATTCCGGCGATTCGCCCAGCACATTTTCCACCGCAGAAAAAATAGGATCCGGCTTCATCACCATCCCCCCCCCGCCGCCATAAGGGGTATCATCGGTCACGTGATGTTTATCCATCGTCCATCCGCGGATGTCATGCACATCCACTTCCAACAATCCATTCTGGATGGCTCGATACAAAATGCTCATCTCCAGATAGGGATGAATCATGCCTGGGAATAAAGTGAACACATCAAATTTCATAGTTGTATTGTAGTTTGAAGCCCCACCCATTGCAAGCATTTCTGTTCATATGATTATGAATTGATAAAACCCGTCCTTGACGCATAATTCAGGCCAATGGTAAGATGAAACTATGTATCTTAAAGGAAGTAAATGGAGTATGAACAATCAGCGTCGGCGGCGGGTCAAGCCCTGGCGCATTTTTGTCCTGGTGATTCTCATCGCCGGGGTAGTTTACGTTAACCAGGTCATCGTACCAACCACGCCCCCGCTCTTCATCCCCACCCCCACCGCCACCCGTTCGCCAGAAACCTATATCAGCGAAGGGGAAGCGTTTCTGGCGGAAGGCAAGATTGGCCCTGCTATTCAGGCCTTCGAGAAGGCCATTTCCTCCGACCCCCAGAACCCGGCCAACTTCATCACCACTGCCCGTCTGCAAATCTATTCCGGGCTGTACACCCAGGCGGCCACCAATGCCGAAAATGCCCTGCTGCTCAACGCCAATAATTCCATGGGCCATGCCCTGCGCGGCTGGGCGATGGGCTTCAATGGCGACTATCTCCAGGCAATCAGCGCCCTCGACCGCGCAATTGAACTGGACGTCAACAACGCCGCCGCCTATGCCTATAAAGCCGAAATTCTCATCCTGCAAGCCCAGGGAGGCCAGGGAGATCTGTCTACCCTGGACAAAGCCGTGGAAGCTTCCCGCACTGCTGAAATGATGGCCCCCAACAGCCTCGAAGCCCACCGTGCCCGCGGCACAGTCCTTGAATATACCGGCAACTATGAAGAAGCGACGCTGGAATTTGAAGCTGCGATCGGCATCAATCCCAACATTTCCGACCTCCACCTGGCATTGGGACGCAACTATCGCTATTTGCAGCAGTACGATAAAGCCGTGCAAGAATTCAACCGCGCCAACGCCCTCAATCCTTCCGACCCCATGCCGGATACCAACATCTCCCGCACCTATGCCACCGTCGGCGAATACGCCAAAGCCATCCAGTATGCCCTGCAGGCCGTCAAGGACACCCCTTCCGACCCCTACATGCACGGCAATCTGGGACAGATGTATTACCGCAACCGCGAATATCCCGCCGCATCCGCCGCCCTCCGCCTGGCAGTGCAGGGCGGCACCAGCGAAGACGGCGACAAAGTTAATGGCCTGCCGCTGGATTATGGCCGCGTGGCAGAATATTACTACACCTACGGCCTCAGCCTGGCCCGCCAGGGAGAATGCGGCGAAGCGCTGCGAATCTCGCAGCTGCTGGTGCAGGGCGTGCCCAATGATGATACCGCCGTCTACAACGCCGGAGCGATCATCGAAATCTGCCAGGAAGTGGCCGACTCGCCCCTCGCTCCGCAGGAGCCGGAAACTACCGCCACCCCCGAAGGGGGAGAGGAAGCAGTCCCCGAATAACCATGAATTTAACCGGAAAAGAAATTACTTTTCGCAAAAACAATCGTAATCTTCACCCCTACCGCATCCTCGTGCTGCTGGGATTATTGATCGTGGGCGTATTTGTGCTGCGCGGCATTGAAACCGATGATATCCAGTCCCCCTTCATGCCCACGCCCATCCCAACCCGCACCGCAAATTCATTTGTAATGGAAGCCGAAACCCAGTTTTTTGCCGGTGACCTGAACAAAGCCATCACTGCCTATCAGGAAGCCATCAAACTGGAACCCGAAAACGTTGAGCTGATGGCCGACCTGGCCCGCATTCAGGTTTATTCTTCCGAGCTGCTCACCACCGATGCAGAGAAAAAAGCCCGCCTGCAGGAAGCGCTGGATACGATTGAGCAGGCCATTGAAATTACCCCGGACAACAGCACCGCACATGCCGTGCGCTCCTTTGTGATGGACTGGAGTTCCAACCCTAACCTGGCCGGCGACCAGCGCGCCACCTACCTGACCGAGGCCGAACAGGCCGCCATCCAGGCGCTGCAGCTGGATAACCAGAACACCCTCGCTCTGGCCTATTATGCTGAAATCCTCATTGACCAACAAAACTGGGTACAGGCCGACCAGTACAGCCAGCAAGCTCTCATTCAGGATGACACCATCATGGATGTCCACCGCGTGCGCGCCTATGTGCTCGAATCACTGGGGAACTATGGCGATGCCATCCGCGAATATCAAAAAGCCATCGAGATCACCCCTAACCTGACCCCGCTCTATATCGCCATCGGCGTCAACTACCGCCAGCTCCAGCAATATGAAATTGCCCTGGAATATTTTGCCAACGCTGCTTCGATTAATGAAAATTTGAGCATCCCCAATCCCATTCCCTATACCGCCATTGGCAAAACCTATTCCCAGATGGGTGAATTTTTCATCGCCGGTCGCAACGTGCTTAAGGCGCTCAATTTTGACCCCACCAACGCGGACACGTATGGGGCTTTGGGGATCGTCTATTTCAAATCCCGCAACTATGAGGGTTCGATCCTCGCCTTCAAATGCGCAGTGCAAGGCTGCAATGCCGTAGAAAGCTGTGCCGTGCGCAATGGTGGAAACGAATGTACCACCGAAGAAGCCAACAGCCCGGCCATTGTGATTGAAGGCCTGCCCCTCTCTGGCAGTACGGTGGTATATTACTACACCTACGGCTCAGCCCTGGCAGCCCTGCACCGCGAATCCAACGGCTACTGCACCGAAGCAATGGAAATTCTCGGTCAGGTACGGCGTGGTTTCAGCGGCGAGCCGGTCGTCATGCAAATCGTCCAGTCCAGCGAGGACATCTGCACCTCGCTGGGCTATTCCCGGCGGTAGCCCTGGTAAACGCATCCACAAGATCAACTTTCTTGGGATGCGTTCGCCTATAGCGAATGATCCCGTATATTCACCGCCAGCCCCGGCCCTCCCGCGGTTGAGATTTTATATTATCGCCATGCGTGCATACATTTTTGCATGATGGTCTGCGCACAACTGACTTCCGCGGGAGGCTCCTCCACCTTCAGCTAAAATCCTCCAACGGGATGGGCTTCTGCACAGAAGGAATGAAACCAATATCTCAACAGACGTGCTTTGTTTCACTCCCCGCTCCCTGGCTGCCTGATTGACTGCTCCCTCGTTACGAATTGCCTTTCCTCCCCCAAATTGTCAGAATTATGTAAGAAATATCAATAAACTCTTGACTGCTTCCTCAAAGACAGGTATGATACAAACGCTTTAGCACTCTATTGTCATGAGTGCTAAAACAGCGCACACAAATAACCAATTCATCAGGAGGTATGTATGTCAATCAATCTTAAACCCTTGGGCAGCCGCATCGTGGTCGAGCCCCTGGAACAGGAAGATAAAACCGCTAGCGGTCTTTTTCTGCCCGAAACCGCCAAGGAAAAACCCCAGCAGGGTGTTGTTCTCTCCGTCGGCCCTGGCGACCGTGATGACAGCGGCAGCCGCATCGCTATGGACGTGGCAGTAGACGATGTTGTTTTGTTCGCCAAATACGGCGGCACAGAAATCAAGATCGACGGCAAGAAACTGCTCATTCTGCGCGAAAGCGACGTTCTCGCTATCGTTGAGAAATAATTCCCTTATTAACTAACAAGGAGTACACCTATGGCAAAACAAATTGTTTTCGGCGAAGAAGCCCGAAGAAATCTTAAAGCAGGTATTGACGTTGTTGCAATGTCTGTTGCAACTACCCTCGGCCCCAAAGGCCGTAACGTTGCGATTGACCGCAAATTCGGTTCCCCCACCATCACCCACGACGGCGTAACCGTCGCCAAAGAAATCGAACTCGAAGATCCCTTTGAGAATATGGGCGCCCAGCTTCTCAAAGAAGCAGCCACCAAGACCAATGACATCGCCGGTGACGGCACCACTACCTCCACCGTTCTGGCACATGCCATTGTGACCGAAGGTCTCAAGACCCTGGCCGCCGGCGCCAACCCCATGCTGCTCAAGCGCGGCATTGAAGCCGCTGCCAAATCCGTCAGCGATGCCATCAGCGAACAGGCCATCGAACTGACCACCAAAGACGACATCGCCAACGTAGCCAGCATCTCCGCCCAGGACCGCACCATTGGTGACCTGATCGCCGATGTGATGGACAAGGTTGGCAAAGACGGCGTAATCACCGTTGAAGAATCCAAAGGCCTCGAATTTGAACAGGAATACGTAGAAGGGATGCAGTTTGACCGTGGTTACATTTCGCCCTACTTCGTCACCGACACCGAGCACATGGAAGCCGAGATCGCCGATGCTTACATCCTGATTCACGACAAGAAAATCTCTGCCGCTACTGACATCGTTCCTCTCCTCGAGAAACTGGTGCAGATCGGCAAGCGCGAACTGGTCATCATCGCCGAAGATATCGACGGTGAAGCCCTGGCCACCCTGGTTTTGAACAAACTGCGCGGCATGCTCAACGTTTTAGGCGTCAAGGCACCTGGCTTTGGTGACCGCCGCAAGGCTATGCTGCAGGATATCGCTATCCTGACCGGCGCCACCGTCATCTCCGAAGAGACCGGCCGCAAGCTGGAAACTGCTACCGTGGAAGACCTCGGCCATGCCGAAAAGGTTGTTGCTGACAAAGACAACACCACCATCGTGGGCGGCAAGGGCGATGCTGACGGCATCAAAGGCCGCATCGACCAGATCCGCATCGAGATCGACAAGAGCACCAGCGACTACGACAGCGAAAAACTGCAAGAACGTCTGGCCAAGCTCTCCGGCGGCGTTGCCATCATCCGTGTTGGCGCAGCCACCGAGACCGAACTGAAAGAAAAGAAGCACCGCGTCGAAGACGCCCTCTCCGCTACGCGGGCAGCAGTAGAAGAAGGCATCGTCCCCGGCGGCGGCGTAGCCCTGATCAATGCCATCCCCGCTGTGGAAAAGGTCAAGATGGAAAATGAAGACGAGCAGATCGGCGTCAACATCGTCCGCAAAGCCCTGGAAGTTCCCATGCGCAAGATTGCTGAAAACGCTGGCAAAGACGGCTCCGTGATCCTCGAAAACGTCCGCCGCACCCAGGCTGACAAAAAGAGCCTCAAGATTGGTTACGACGTCCTCACAGAGGAATATGTTGACATGGTCAAGGGCGGCGTGATTGACCCTGCGAAAGTTACCCGCGGCGCCATGACCAACGCAGCCTCGATTGCAGCCATGATCCTGACCACCGAAGCCCTGATCACTGACATCCCGGCTCCCGAGCCCGCAGCCCCCGCTGGCGGCGGCATGCCCGGCGGCGGTATGTACTAAACCGGCAGCGGTAAATCAATACAACAACAGGCTGTCCCGAATTCGGGACAGCCTGTTTTGATTCGCCAGGAATTCAAACCTACATCCTGAACATCACTCCGCCAGGCTTGCTGCTGGCAATTTCCGGTGGAACGTCTCCCGGTGTTGATAGAAGACCCACCCCAGCCAGATCAGGTGAAAGAGAAAAGGCCATTCCGTAACCGTGGTCAGGTGAGGTGCAAACCTGGCCAGCAAAAACACCCCCCACGAAACCGCCAGCGTGCTCCACCAGAAGAATGACCGGGGGAACAGGCTTGTCGTTTTGGGCTGGCATGCCCACACAATCAATGGCAGCAAAAAAACAACCTGCTCGTATGACCTGCCCCGGGGATGGATGGCAAAGATCATTACCCCGCACCACGCCAGCACCAGCAAATTCGGCATTCGCCCGCGCCACCATTGGAACAGCATCCAGCCGGTGAAACCAAGACCGCCAGCCAAAATTACCGGCGAAAGAAGAGAAGCCCACCCGGCCGGCAATATCGCCCGCAAAAAGAAGGTGACCATCATCCAGGTCTGGTTATAGACCCGGTACTTGACCAGCCGCTCATACCACAGCAGCGGCCAATCAGGAACCATAACAAATGAACTGATCAGCATGAACACAAGACCAGCCAAAAATCCAGTAATAAAGCTCCACTGCTTTTTTCGCAGCGCAAGCAACAGCAAGAAGAGAACATATAACCAGGAAAACTGAGGTTTGACCGTTGCCCAGGCCAGCAAAAAGCCCAGCATACCCAATCCGCCCTTTGAAACTTGCTCCTCGCGGGTCAAAAAAGCATAGGCCGCAAAAAGGATAGCAAACAGAAGGATCACGTAATTACCCAGCAGGAGGGCAAAAGAGAACGGATAAATAAAAGCAATCGAGAGAACTACCCAGCGGGGCGCCTTGGGAAAAGCTGCATACACCCCCAGGGTTAATGCGATCATATTTAACGCCATCCAGAAAGCCTGTGCCCACGAGAAAGTCATCCACACGGTGGGCAAATGAGGCAGCAGACTGTAGGGCGGATACGCATAACCCAGCTGGTCTTCCATCAGCCCAGCCCGCCGTTTGTAAACCGCCATCTGCGCCAATTCGGCTACCTGATCCCCATACGGGTTTTCCCCATACAGCAATGCTGCCCGCTGCGCCAGATAATAAATCGAAAAATCCGTCCCTTGCAGATTATCGCCGGAAAAATAATGAATCCCCACCGTCAGCACGCCCAGAACGACCACAACCAGGATCAGCTTTGTCACAAAACTTGCCCCCTTCGTGCTTTTCATCAAAACCATAGCGCCTTTCCTTGTCTGAGACAACTGCAGAATGATAGACCAATTTTACACGAAAAACTGCGCCTGCCCCGAATGGGACAGGCGTTTTTTGATACGGGATTGTAGTAACGACTTCAGTCGTTATTCCCCCATCTACTCATACCATACGAATAAATTTATCACTACAATTATTCTCATCAATCCGGCGAACATCCTGCAGATTGTCATGCGTTTCCCTTGCGGCATAATGTCTACGATACCATCCTTCCAGTAACGGCAATGGTGCTGCCAAACAGCGCATCACGCTCACGTCCTGCAAGTTCTAATGAGGGTCAATGCCGCCCCTTGCGTCAGGGCTTATCGCTGCACTAACAGACGATGCAGACGTGCCCAATTAATTATGAAAAGTGCTGCTGCCATCCCGGCAAGGATCAAGAGCAGATTCATTTGCGGCTGAATGCCTCGCAGCATGATATCCTGCAAGGTTTTTATGCCGTACGTAGCGGGTAAAATCCACGAAACAATTTGTGCCGGCCATCGTAATTGATAGAGCTGTAAAAAGAATCCTGAGAAGAAGATGCTGGCCAATAAAAACACCATCGAAAATTGCACCGCCTGGCTATCGCTGCGCACAAAACTTGAGATCAGAAATCCGAATCCTGATGAAACCAGCACTACCAAAAAGGCCGCCACCCCAAGGTAAATCCAATTTCCCAGCATGGGCACCCCCAGCAGGAAGTGCACCAGCCCGATCAGTATCGCGATCAATACGCCCAGGAAAATGGAAAAACTGAGATATTTCCCGACCAGGATTTCGAAAGCATTTGCAGGGGAGGCACGCATAATTTCCATCGTCCCGCTGAAGCGCTCAGACACAATCGATAACGCAGCCAGCGATAAAGCGATGTGCTGAAGGAGCAGCGCCAGCACCGATGGGACATAAAAGTGAACGGGTTTAATCTCCACATCACTCAATGAATGCACTTCATTTCTGAAAGGGGCCACCAGAATAGCCGAGTCCATACCGACAAAGCTGGTGAGCTGCTTGTCAATGATTTCCAGCCGGGTTTCTGTGCTGTTCCCTTCAGTATCCGCAGTAGAGGGGGAAGCATTATCTCCCTCACCGGCCAGTGATTGCAATAAAAACCACAGGATTGCAGCGTTTCTGTTTGGGGAATTTACTTGTGCATTGGCAGCGTTATCCCGATTCTCTCCCTCGGATAGTTGCGATTCCACCTGGGCCAGGGTATGTACCTCTGTCCGGTAGGTTTCAGCCAGCTCCTTGGTCTGTTCCACAGACCTGAACAGCACATCACGGTTGGCTTTATCTCTCAGGCGGCTGATAATAATCTCGACATAACTGATATCAAAGGGGTCAATCTCCTGATGATAAAACGTAAAGACGGATTGTTGATTATCCTCCAGATTTTTAGCAATGTCCGGGGGAACGACCATCACCAAATCCAGCTGCCGGGATTGTAAACCAAACATTGCCTTAGTTTTTTCAGTAGTCACAGATACAACTTCGATATTGGGGATAGGCTGGTTAATGATCGTATTGACATAGTCCTGGATCTCTTTCCCCTCCGGCACGACGATGGCAGTCCGCAAAGTCCGGAAGGTGTTTTGATAACTGATTCCAAAGAGAAAAAGGATAAGGAATGGGCCAAGAATCAGGATCGCCATCAGTCTGGGCTGGCTGATCACATTAAAGAATTCCTTTGATATAAAGGCTGAAATTCGCATAATAAAACTGGCAATATTGTTGAAAAATCTATAAATCATCGCGGTACCTTTTGATTAGCTGAACAAAAACATCATCGAAGGAGGGGTCGAGTTTTTGAGCCTCCATCACGGCAATCCCATTTTCCTGGCACCACCCTAACAAAGTGGGGATCAACTGGGCTGCATCGTCAACAATTACTTGCAGCGTTTCATCATTCAGCACTTGAATCTGCCCCGCTGCAACTTCCGGTTGTTCGCGGACAGCCTCTATCTGGGCCGGCGTGAGTTTTTCAGTAAATTTCAATTCGACAATTTCCCCGCCCATGCCAATCCTCTTGAGATTTTCCGGGGTTTCCACCATTAATAAACGCCCTTCCGACATCACCCCCACGTAGTCACAATAAGCCGCTTCAGAGACATACTGGGTGGTAATAAACAGGGTGTTGCCCTGTTCTTTCAGGTCATGAAAATGATCCCAGAATTTTCTTCTTAACACCGGATCGATCCCGGCAGTGGGTTCATCCAGAAAAATCAATTCAGGATCATGCAGCAGCGCAGCTGCCAGGCTCAAACGGCGCTGCATGCCGCCGGATAAATCCGCTGCGCGTTTCTTTTCATGCCCTGTCAGCTCAACCAGCTCCAGCCTTTCCCGAATACGTCTTCTGCGGCGGCGCTTCATTCCGTAGAGCGAGGCCACAAAGGCCAGGTTTTGCCACACCGTCAGCCCATTTTGCAGCATAAATAACTGCGGCATATACCCGATTTTTTCGCGATCGTTTTGCGAAAAACGATGGGGCTCATGACCAAAAACAAGCGCAGTACCTGAGGTGGGCGGGTAGATGCCCAGCAACAAGCGAACCGTTGTCGTTTTCCCGCTTCCGCTGGGGCCGATAAATCCAATAATCGCATTTTTGGGGATGTCAATGGAAACATCCCTCACGCCAAATTCACCGTTAAATTTTTTGGTTAACTGCTGCGTTGTGATAATCCAATCTGTTTGGCTTTCTGCTTCGCTGGAATTAATTGTCATCCATTCTCCTTGCCTGATGTCAAAAGTCGTGATTGTATCCTGGCTTAACAATAGCCTTGCATACCTTTTTGCGCAATCAGGAGGTTCATCAAAAAAGGGTAGGGTTTTCCCTACTTGGACTTAATCAGAGGAGGCTGTCCCAAAAGTAATTGGGGCAGCCTCAACCTAAGCAATCTCATACCATGACGAATAAATTCGTCACTACAATTATGCTCGCCAACCTGGGCACTAAAAACTACTCAGCCTTGTTATAGATCACCGGCATCTGCCCCTTCCATTGCTGCCAGACCGCATCCTCAGTGATCAACGCCGCCATGAAATGCGCCACATTGATGCGGCTGGTCTGCCCCGGATCAAAGACCCCGCTTCGGATGGGCGAAGGATACACCTCATACGGGGTGACCTCGTCTTCATCGATCAAACTGTCCGGCCGCACCGCAGCCCACTCGATCATCGCATCATTCTGCCCGACCCCGATACGCAGGAAATCCGCGGCCTGCTCATTGTCTGCCTGGGGCGGCAAGACCAGCCGCAGCAAACCGATGACGATCCTTTCACCGAAGGAAATGGGCTCATCCAGGTCGCGATTCCAGTTCCCGGTGGTATTCATCAGCACGTACTTGACCGGCTTCTCGGGTGCATTGGCTCGTACCGCCTCGCACAGCCGGCTGACTGCATCGGTGACAAGTCTTCGCGGAGGCCCAAAGAGGCCCCGTAAAGTCAAATTATGCCCCAGGCAGGACGCCACCGTATCGCAATCCCGCACGTACTGCACCAGCTCGGCATCGCTCAGGTCCAGCAGGCTGGCCTGAATCACCTCCAGGTTCTCATGCCCCCGCACGGCAGTGGGCAGCCCCTCCGGCGAGCGCACGATCACGCGCACAGACTCGCCGCGGTCAAGTAATTCTTTTGTCAGCCAGCGCCCCGTCGCGCCCGTTGCGCCAAGGATAAGTGTGGTCATGGTGTCCTCGATTTAAGTGAGTAAATTCACTTTATAGTCCGCTAGAACTCAGATACTTAACTGTCGTCACTACACAGGCACGTCCTTCGTCCTCGCAGTAACATATAAAAGGGCGACTGAGCAGTTATGTTTACAGATCAAATAATAAAGACCATAGTTTGCTCAAATTAAAAGTACCGCGTAATCTTACAAAGATAGATTGAGTTGCTTCCAGATCCGGTGAATGATAATATTTCCCTAATTGGAGAATATACAGCAAAAACAAAATTGCTCCAAGAAAAACAATGGGGGTGTTGGCCAAAAGCTGATTGTTTTTCTGTAAGGCCTTTTGCACAGGCTCAAAATCATTTTGATAGAGAAAGAAAATCAGAATAAAAGACGAAATGAAAATGCTGATCAACCATCGCCCCCAGTCAACTGTGAACAGGAAGAGAGGCAACCTGAAAAGGGGTGAGATCATGACAAGCAACACCACAAACTTTTCATAATTATTTAAAGAATACCTGAATGATTGAAATAAGAAATAATAGATCAATGAAATCAGGGGGATTTGGAAAATGAGCATAAAAATACTTTGCTCTAATAATTCCTGCACAGCAGAAGAATGCATATAGGATGAGATCCTCTGAGCAAAGTCCTGATAGTATTCAGAGAAGAGCATCGCTCTTGATATTTCAAAATCGGCTTGATTTTCCAGCGTTTGAACGAGTGCATCCAGATCCCCTGCTGGGGGTTGCGTTCTATAGAATTGGAAGAAAGCAAAAGAAGCCAGGCCAGCAGCGATCGTGATGACCAATAGCACCTTGTATTTCGTTTCTTCAGGCATCTATTTTGCAAGGATGAATATCAGAATAAGGATCAATGGGAAGTAGATGAAAGCAAACCCTTGATGCACAGCCATACCGATCATTGAAAGGATCGGTATGATGAAAAGCAGCTTTGTTTTTTGCAGCACAAACAATGTGATCAAAACGAGAAGAAACAGGAAAATATCCAACCTGTCAAAATTGTCTATGAAATACGCTGAATATGATGCTGGGTTTGCCAAAAACACCCCAACAAGGAAGATGACGATAAAACTGACACGATCCGATACGGATTTTCGAATAATTCTTCCCAAAAAGAAAGACAAAAGCCCTACATTTAGAATATGGTTCAGCAACAAAAAATTGTATAGAAAATTCAGATCTGGTGATGCTTTGAACAGGGATAATAATGAGCCTAAAAATGCTCTGGATTGGACCCCTACCAGGTCATATCGCAGCAAATATGATGTCAAGCTGAATGGGTTCAAATTCCCTTTGTAGGGGGCATAGAAATACAACTGAGAGAGGAATAACAAGAAAAGCATGATCTCATACCCAAATTCTTGAAATATCCTTTGATATCTTTCTTTGACCACCATGGTCAAAATGATGAAGTATATGAACAGGGTGACCCCGGGAAGAACAAGAAGGGCTGATGCAAATTTATACTTCCAAAAGCCTTCAATGGGGACGAGCGGGTAAAAATCAACATCTGAAAGCTCTGCAGGCGTATAAAAGAGCTCAGTTTTCTGGTTGACTTGCAGGTATACAGGTGCATCTGGAGAGACATTGATAAAGTGAAACTCGACTCTTTCCCAGGCTCGCATAGTTACTGACATCTGTGAATCATGATCTGGGGAGAGAGGAACGCATTCTCGATCATTCTCAGTCCTGGCCTCGATTGGGAACTCATTATGCCAGACACTTTCTGTCATTGAATTAAGTGAAGCAATACAAACAGGTGCTCCACCTTCTTCCTTGGCGGGAATTCGAATAGAAACCTGTGCTCTGGGAGTCAGGAAATAGAGATTGTGTAAGCCAAAAATGAGAACGATCAAAATGGCCGAGACAAAAGAGGCGATCAGTATCGGTTTACGGGGAGATGCAAATGATATTGACTCTCTGTTTGCTGCCAGAAACAAAGCGATAGATCCCATCCCAAGAAGCAATGCGTATAATATTCCTCTTTTGCTGACATATTCAGGGATTTGAAAAAACAACTGATAATAGAATACGGATAAACACAGAAATGAAATTGACAGTGATAAAAGAACGATCCTGTTTTGAAGTATTGATTTCCATAGGTTGGTAAAAAAGCTGCCTTTTGTATTCATGTTTAAATTTTCTTATTCCACTGCGCTCGCTATCTAATCAAGTTTTCTTATGGAAGAATTTTTTCCCAATTATATAGCATTGGATTTTCTTTGATCATTATCCCTCCCCTAATTTATATCACAAACCCATACAAAAACCACCCGCTCCCGCATTCCTTCTTCCCTCTCGGCCACACTTCCCCTATAATAGTCCATATAGTCTTCATTCATTCATCATCATCAAGGACATACTTATGGATCTCTCTCCCGACACCCTGCTGCGTAACCGCTACCGCATCATCCGCCCGCTGGGCAAAGGTGGTATGGGCGCCGTTTACCTGGCGTTTGATAACTCCCTCGAACTGGAAGTGGCGGTCAAGTACAACCAGAATGACAGCGAGGAGGCCACCAGCCAGTTCCTGCGCGAGGCGCGCATCCTGGCCGCCCTGCGCCAGCCCAACCTGCCGCGTGTGATCGACTATTTCGTCGAGGGCCAGGATCAGTATCTGGTGATGGACTTTGTCCCTGGCGAGACCTTTGACGACATCCTCGAAAAAGAAGGCCCCCAGCCGCTGGAACGGGTATTGAACTGGACCCGGCAGCTCGTGGACGCTCTCAGCTATCTGCACGCCCAGACCCCGCCCATCACCCACCGCGACATTAAACCCGCCAACATCAAGGTCACCCCCGACGGGCAGGTCATGCTGGTCGACTTTGGCATCGCCAAGATCGCCGAGACGGCCCAGATGACGGCCACTGGCGCCCGCGGCTACACCACCGGTTACGCTCCCCCAGAGCAGTACGGCAGCGCGCGCACCGGTCCCTACTCCGACCAGTACTCGTTGGCCGCTACCCTGTACAGGCTGCTTTCCAACCAGAAACCGACCGACGGCGTGCAGCGCGCTTTGGGCGAAGCCGTGTTGACCCCGCTCAACCTGCTCATCCCCAACATCCCCGCCCATGTCGTCACAGCCCTCGAAAAGGCCATGTCCCCGCGCATTCAGGAGCGCTATGAAAGCGTCAACGCTTTCATGCAGGCGCTCACCGACCCCCATTTCAGGCCCGAGACGCCCCACCTGACAACCGTGCAGCGCCCCGCCAGCGACCCTGTCGATACCGAGCCGCAGAAAAAGAAACCCAAAGGCTGGATCTGGGCGTTGGCCGCCATCGGCGGCCTCGGCGTAATTACCGTGATCGCTGCGGGCATCTTCCTCCTGCGCGGGCAGGGCATCGGCCCCTTCGCCGGCGCCACAGCCACCCCCCAGCCGCCCCCGGTCACTGTGGCCGCAGCCGTTGCAAATGCGGCCACCCACACGCCTGTTCCCCCGACCCTGACGCCGCTGCCGACCCAGACCATGTATCCGACCGATATCCCCGCTACCGCCACTCCCGAAATTCAACGGATCGGTGACGGCGGGCTGGTCGCTTTCTCCAGCGACCGCGGTGATGGCGATGCCCTGCAAATCTGGACGATGCGCGTCTCCCTGCAGGAAGGCGTGGTCACATCCGACCAGTTTACCCAGCGCACCTTCGGCGAAGGGGATAAAACTCAGCCTGCCTGGTCACCGGATGGCACCAAACTGGTCTACGCGGCCCCCTCCAGTGACCCAAACAACGGCACCGACATTTACCTGCTGGATTTGAGCGTGGAAGGAAAAGAACCGGTCAACCTGACCGCCCGCCGCGGGGATGACAGCTTCCCTGCCTGGTCACCGGATGGCAAATGGATCGCCTTCACCAACCAGAACCAGGCCGGCACCAATTTGATCTATGTGATGAATCCGGCCGGCACGGACCAGCGTAAAGTCAGCACCTCTTACGATGAGTCCGCGCCGCAGTGGTCAGCGGATTCCAAAGAACTGGTCTTCATCCGTTTTGCCAGCGACCACCGCTATCTGTTTGAGCAAGACTGGCAGGAAGCACCCCTGGTCTATCCTACCCCTTATCCCACCGCCCATGCCTACGATGTAGCCGCTTTCTTTGGCCGTCTGGGGCAGGTGCTGGACTTCTCCCTCTCGCTGGATAGCGAAATGATGGCCTACACCGAGATCAAAGGCCGTGTGCAGCGTATCTACGTGCTGCCCTACAAAAGCCGCGGCGCCGAGCTGAACCTGCTGACCAGCGACGACACCCTCAACCGCCAGCCGGTATTTTCGCCGGACAAACAGTGGCTGCTCTTCACCTCTGAATACGAACCCGGCAAACCCGGACTGACCGTGATGACCACCACCGGCCTGATGCGCACCGACCTGACCGAACACACCGGCATTGACCAGGAACCCGCCTGGCAGCCGGTCAGTATGCCCTGACCCTTCCTTAAACCCATACAGCAAAATCCGCCCCTGAAAATTCAGGGGCGGGCCGATTACAAAACACCGTGCGCTTCAACAAGCTCAGCGTACGGTATGTTTATTCGCTCTGCAGCGTTCGCGGGGGCTTGATATCCGGCTGCGGCGGCAAAGGCCGCTTCGGCATTTCCTTGCGGCCGGCTTGCGGGCTTAATAACAAACTCAGGCGATTCAAGGCATCGCCGTCATACTGTCGGCGTCCGCAGAAATCGCATATCCAGGCGGGGAAATCTGGAACCGTCACCAGTTCATCCCCCAGCCAGGTAATATAGGTCACGCTGCGAAGCTGCATCTTCCCTGCCTGACACTGCCTGCACGGGAAACCAAATTCTTCCAGCTCAATGCTCATAGCACCTGCTCATTCGGTAGTTTTTCAATGTATCGCAAGCTTACCATGAAAGCCATCCGGGCGCAAATCAAAAACACCCCACCTGGCCTCCCGCAGGAATGTTCGTCGTGCAAACATCACATTCAGAACTGAACAGACATGGGGAAATTGCCGTCCATCCAACCTGCGGGAGGAAAAAACCTTAAAACAAAAAAGCACGCAGTCTGGCGTGCCTTTACCTATACGCATTAATCTTCCATCTGCCCGATAAAAACCGAATCTACAATCCCCACGATCACTGAATTAATGCAGGCATCCGGATTCTCCAGCACGTCCCGATTCCCGCCCCCTTCGCGGTTGACCAGCACGGTATCCCCGATCCCGGCGTGGCTGTTGTCCAGGGCGATGAAAGCCCCGCCAGCCCCGTCACCCTCCAGCACCAATGGCTGCACCACCAGCTTGCGCCGGTTCGCCAGATGCGGGTGGCTGATCGTGGTCACCACAGTACCAATTATTTTGCCAATGATCATCAGATTACTCTTCCAGGTGTTTATTTAAGCTTCCATTAAATTCTAAACAACTTCTCCAGAATTACCTCTGGCAGGGTGCGTTAGCGTGCTTTACCCTATCGGGTATTTCATCCGTAACGCACCAACCAGCAAGCTCCAATTCGGTATTTCTATTTACAAAGGTGGTCTTGGGTGCGTTACCAACGTACCCTGCTTTTGTCACGATTTGTCGTAATGGTAGTAACCCTGCGGTCAGTCGTTACCGTCAATTATGAGTAACCACTAAAGTGGTCACTACAATTATGTGTAACTATTCCGTCCCTTCTTTAGGGTCACATCCACCTCGCCATGCGGCAGGACGTGCATCTCATCCACAATGCCAATCAGGGCCAGGTCAACCGGCACGAAAGTCTCATCCGGCATCGCCAGGGCTGCTTCGCGCGAGCGCGCCATCACGCACAGGTCACCCGGACCGGCCTGCACCACATCCACCGCCACCTGCAAGGCCCCCTTGGGGGCCAACTGTTCATCCAGCGGCTGGACGACCAGCAGCTTGAGACCTTCCAGTCCCGCCACCTTCATCGTGCAGATCGCACTGCCGTGAACCCGTCCAAATTGCATATAATCGCCTATTTCAACCTTAAATTCGCCAGCACACGATCCAGAATCGAATCCAGCAAAGCCGGGTCCACCTGGTTGCCCATGCGGGCCAGCACCGCGCTGCGCACACGTACCTTGAGTTCATCCTGGCTGGAACCACCTTGCGGCGCAGCCTGCGACGGGTTAAAAGAAAGGCTGACCTTCTTTGCTGCATTCTGCTGGGAAAGATAAGGCCGTTCCGGCGCGCCGGGCGGCTTCTCATTGCCCTGCACCAGACGCACCCCCAGCCGCTCGGCGCTTTCATACGCCAGATCGGTGAGGACGACATCCTCGCCCACTTCGATCATGCGCACGCCGCGGGCATGCAGGTCTTCCACATCGCGTTCGGTATAAAAAATCTTGGGCATACAATCTCCTAACCAGCCACGCCTTCCAGGCTTTCCAGCGCCTTCACCGCAGCATCCCGGGCCGAAATGATCTCGGATTCGCTGCCGGACAACCACATGCGGCCAAAGCGACCCACGGAGGACACATGTACGATCTTGATGCTGGCCTTCTTCTCAGCCTCATTGCAGGCATAGTTGATATATGCCGCCGGGGCGCATTCCAGCACCAGCAGGGTCTCGCCCGGAACCAGCATACTGCCCCGCCGGAAGCGGTTCAAAAGCTGTGCCTGGTACGGATCCACACGGGTGATGACTTGCTGGGAAGCGATGACCGGCTTGATCCGGTCTTCCACCGTCAGACCCAGGCGCTCCAGCACCACCTCACCGGTTTCGATCACCGATGCCTGGTTCATGGAATGTACTTCAAACATGCCGAACTCGCGTTCCACGATCTGCGCTCCGGGGCGGGCCTCGGTGGCCTTGACGGCAATGTCCACCATACGGAAAACTTCATTGCCGGGGGCCATCTCCACATACAGGGAAGCCATGCCCTCTGTCGGCAGGTCACCCTGGGTCACCGTACCGATGAAAGCGGCATACTGCGCCTGCATCCTGTCCAAAAAACAATAACAGCGTAATGAAAAATTATCACCCATTGAATCTCCTCATAGCTGAATAAACCCGGCTGTGCCAGATGAAAGCTTCACCCGGCCGGCCTGAGTTCTCCATTGTCAGCGGTGGCGATTATTCCCACCGCATGATGCTGCTGACGCTACTTGCTGGCGCGCCCGCCGATGCTGCCTTTGCTGCTCTCGGGCAGGATCATTTCCACGTCGCTGTGAGGCCGCGGGATGACATGCACAGACACCAGTTCGCCCACGCGCTTGGCGGCTGCGGCGCCGGCGTCGGTAGCTGCTTTGACGGCACCCACATCACCACGCACCATCACGGTCACGTAGCCGCCGCCCACATACTCGGAGCCAATCAACACCACATTGGCTGCCTTGACCATAGCGTCCGCTGCTTCAATCGAACCTACGAGACCTTTGGTCTCCACCATTCCCAACGCGATCAACGATTTATCCAAAGCCATTTCTTTTTCCTTTCACAAAAAACGAGATTGATGAATGTTTTATTGCAATCTCAATATTTCTTCAACGACGCTGCGTACAACAGCTTCAATTTCCAGCGGAGTTAGATCCGCCTTGTTTACCTCGCCAACCGGCGCTAAAGCAATTTCCGGCGGTGGCGTAGTTTCAAATGCCAGACGTTTTACATTGAACAGATGATACACGGTCACATTATCGCCGGTGATCGAACCGCCCACGCCGCCCGCGCCCAGAGTCATCGAGGGCATCACCCCGGTGGTCAAGCCGACCGCGCCTAACGTGCCCACAGTGTTGACCAGGATGCGGAAGACCGGCTTTTCCAGGCCAAAGGCCATGATCACTTTCTCATCGGCAGCATGGATGATCTGGCTGTGACCGCGCCCGCCAAACTGGATCAGTTCGATCGAACGGTCGCAGCCTGCTTCCCAGCCATCGGCTTCATACCAGCCCAATACCGTGGTCAGCTTTTCGCGCGAGAGGGGTTCATCCTTGCCAACCCTGTTCAGGCGTGCCACCAGTATGCGCGCCGAAGCAGGAACATCGATCCCGGCCATCCCAGCCAGCACCTGCGGAGTCTTGCCCACGGTAGCCGGGTTGATCGCCCCATCCTTAAAGAACAAGGTGCGCCGCAAGGCGTCCGCCTGGGCTTCACTGACAAAATAAGCGCCCTGTGCCTGCATCAACTCTGCCAGGCGGGCCGCAATCGGCCTGTCGGCCACTACAGCCTGTTCTGTGGCACATATCGTCGAGCAGTCAAAAGACTTGCTGCCGACGATATACCGCGCAGCCTTCTCAATATCGGCGCTGCGATCGACATACACCGGCACATTTCCCGGACCCACGCCATAGGCGGGTTTGCCGGTGGAATGTGCGGCACGCACCATCGCCGAGCCGCCGGTCGCCAGAATCAGAGCCGCATACTTGTGGTGCATCAGCTCCTGCGTGCCTTCCAGAGAGACATTCTCGAAACAGTCAATCAGTCCCCTGGGGGCGCCAGCCCGTTCGGCAGCATCAGCCATGATGCGCGTCGTTTCCAGACAGCATTTCTTTGCCGATGGGTGCGGGCAAATCACGATCGCGTCACGCGCCTTGACCGCCATCAAAATCTTCGCCATCACGGTCGAGGTCGGATTGGTGCTGGGGACCAGCCCCACCACCACGCCCATCGGCCAGGCAATGTCATAGAGCTTGCGCTGCAGGTCATGGGCAACCACACCGACCGTCTTGATGTCTTTGATACTCTCCCACACGTTGCGGGAGGCAAATTCATTCTTTAGCTGCTTATGCGCTGCCACGCCGTAGCCGGTCTCTTCATGGGCCATCTGTCCCAGTCGCCCGGCAGCCTGAAAAGCAGCGTCCGCCATGGCAGCACACACCCGATCAACTTCATCCTGGGTGGCATGCAGCCAGAGGCGCTGTGCATCGCGGGCGGCTGTCGCCAGATCGCGCGCTTCCTGTATGGAAAGTAAATCTTTATCCATGAAGGACTGCTCCCGTCATCAATTCCGAAACGTTACTTTGCCCTCAACCGAGAGGGAATCAATCACCGCCATCACCACCGCATCCACCGGGGTGTCTTTGGTGATCGTGGTCTGGCGTGCGCTGGAGCCTGCTGCGGTCAGCACCAGGTCCCCTTCACCGGCATCTACCGTGTCAATCGCCACGTAGGGTTTGCCGATGGCCTTGCCGGTCTCATCCGTCTGCACACAGATCAACAATGTGCGGTTGACCAGTTTTTCATCTTTGATCGTCGAAACTGCACTGCCAACTACTCTGGCAATCAGCATAATCTTCTCCTGTCAGGTGTCTAATACGTACCGCTGACGGTTTCACCCTTGATGATCTTCACCCCGGCGCTGGCCCCCAAACGAGTCGCGCCCACGCTGACCATGTGCTCCGCATCTTCGCGGGAGCGAATCCCGCCCGCCGCCTTGACCCCGATCATCGGGCCAACCACGCGCCGCATCAAGGCCACATCTTCAATCGTTGCCCCGCCGGTTGAGAAACCGGTGGAGGTCTTGACGAAATCAGCCCCGGCTTCTTTGGAAAGCAGGCTGGCAATCACTTTTTCTTCATCGGTCAACAAAGCCGTCTCAATGATGACTTTCAACAAGGCGCCGCGGTCATGCACCGCATTGACGACCTCACGAATATCGCGTGCCACCATATCCAGCTTGCGGGCCTTCAGCGCGCCGATGTTAATCACCATATCGATCTCATTGGCGCCGCGTTCAATGGCCTTGATCGTCTCAAAGACCTTGACTTCCGTCATCGTCGCCCCCAGGGGGAAGCCGATCACCGAACACACCTTCACATCAGAACCGCGCAGCAGGTCAGCGCACTGCTGCACATTGACCGGATTGACACACACGGAAGCAAAATGATAGGTCTTCGCCTCCTCGCACAGGGTGGCGATCTGGTCCGGCGTGGTGTCCGGCTTTAGCGCCGTATGGTCAATATATTGTGCCATGGACGGGTCCTGAGGCACAAAACCCAACGACGTGGTCAGGCGTTCTGCACCGGCATCCACCACATTGCCATGCTCATCAAAGCAAGTCTGCACGGTGATCCCGTCGGCCGTCTCCACCTTGCAGGTGGCGCCTTGCGGGGCAGGTCTGCTCGTTTCGGCATACGCCTGGAGCACTTCCCGCGTGATGATCTCTACCAAAGTTTGGACTGTCTTCGCATCAGGAGCCATACATCATTCTCCGTTTTTCATGAACTTTTTCTCGATTGCCATGATCTTGTCGACCCGTTTGGCATGCCGTCCCCCGCCAAACCCGGTCTCCAGCCAGGTCTTCACGATCTGCTTCGCCAGGGCAGGCCCAATCAGACCCGCACCCAGGCTGAGCACATTGGCATTATTATGCTCGCGGCTGTTAACCGCCGTAGCATAGTCATAACACATTGCGCAGCGCACTCCGGGTACTTTGTTGGCCGCCATGCAGCTGCCAATCCCGGCCCCGTCGATCACGATTCCGCGCCAGGCTTTGCCCTCGCTGACCATTTCGGCCACCATGTAGGCATAATCGGGGTAATCGACCGATTTGGTATCACTGGTGCCAAAATCGACCACGCGGTAGCCCAACTCAATCAGATATGCCTTGAGCATGTTCTTGAAATCCACCCCGCCGTGGTCGTTCGCAATGGCGACCTTGCGGTCACCCTGGCCGGTTTCTACTGCAACTGGCTCTGCTGCCGGCTGGCTTATTTCAGGCTGCACCTTACGCTGCAACACCTGTTGTACAATCTTTTGAATTTCCGCATCGGAAATGGATGACATGATTCAGGTACCTTTTCCTGGAAACACTTTCCATTTGACTAGTAATTTAAACGTAAGTTGATAATACCATGCAAAAAGAGGCGGGTCAAACAAAGGCTCCATTTTAGCAGGAAAGCGGTGGCTGAGCCTGTCGAAGCCTGAGCTTGTCGAAGCCAGAACCTGCCGCAGGCTGAGCCTGTCGAAGCCTGAACTTGCCGCAGGCTGAGCTTGTCGAAGCCGGAGCCTGTCGAAGCCAGAACCTTCCGCAGGCTGAGCTTGTCGAAGCCTGAGCTTGCCGAAGCCTGAGCCTGTCGAAGCCTGAACTTGCCGCAGGCTGAGCTTGTCGAAGCCTGAGCTTGCCGAAGCCGGAGCCTGTCGAAGCCGGAGGGCCGCTTTGGCTTCGACGAGCTCAACCTATGGTTCTCTCGCACCCTACTCCCGCGTAAAAAAACGCACCTGATCCAGCGGCCAGTAAATCAACATGGCCCGGCCCATCACTTTGTCCACTGACACAAAACCCCAATCATGCGAATCGGAAGATAAATTACGATTATCACCCAGCACGAACAGCTTTCCTTCCGGCACCGTCCATTTACCGGTATAGGTGGGCATTTCGTTAAGATATGTTTCAATCATCGGTCTGCCGGAAATATACACAATCCCGTCTTTCATCTCTACTTCATCCCCGGGCAAACCGATCAAGCGCTTGACATAATCTTCTTCCTCACTATAGTGAAATACAATAATATCACCGCGCTCCATCTCGCCCAGCTTATAGGCCAGCTTGTTGACCATCACCAACTCGCCAGGCACCAGCGTGGGCACCATGCTGATGTTCAACACGCGCACCCGCGCCACAACCGCGTCAATCGCAAAATACAGCACCAACGCCAGTACCAGCGTCTCGAAGATATCCAGCAGAATACGGTCGATGGCCGGCGTTTTCTCTTCTGGCTCAGTCCTTTGTGTTTCTTCAGAATAAAACGTCTCCTCATGACCCTGCGGAGGCAGTTTCTCGGGGGGAATTGACAAGTATTGCTCCATTAATCTATGCGAAGTCTACTATACAAATAAAATCTTAGTCGTGATGCGTCTTCATGATCACGCGAATCGGCGTACCGATAAAAGGATACTCTTCGCGGATGCGGTTTTCCAAAAACCGGACATAAGTAAAATGTGCCAGTTTGGTGTCATTTACATAACACAAAAACGTCGGCGGATTGCTGTGCACCTGGGTGCCATAATAAATCTTCAAATGGCGTCCTGTCCGGGACGGTGCAGCATGCACTGACTGGGCAAAGCGCAGAATTTTGTTCAGCTTGGATGTACTCACCTTAATCAACCGCTCTTCCTGCACGCGCAGCGCCATCGGCAGCACCTGGTTCACCCGCTGTCCACTCTTGGCCGAGATGAACAGCAGCGGCACATACGGCATAAAATTCAATTCCTGGCGGACACGTGTGGTAAAAGCATCCATCGTATAGGTATCCTTTTCAATGGCATCCCATTTGTTGACCACCACCACCGTACTCTTCCAGTTATCGAGAATGTATCCAGCGATATGGGTATCCTGTGCGCTGATCCCCTCAACGGCATCAATCACCAGCAGGACGACGTCTGCGCGTTCAATGGCCTTCATCGAGCGCACCACGCTGTAGCGCTCCACGCCAGGGTCGATCCGACCCCTCCGGCGGATGCCGGCCGTATCGATCAATGTAATGTCGATGCCTTCATAGTGTAGATAGGTATCCACTGCATCCCGGGTAGTGCCTGGAATCGGGCTGACAATCGCGCGTTCTTCTCCCAGCAGGCGATTCAGCAGGCTGGATTTGCCCACATTCGGCTTGCCGACAATCGCAATCTTCACCGAATCGTCTTCCTCGTCTTCTTCCATTTCCGGGAAGGAGGCGACCACATCATCCAGCAAATCACCCGTGCCCGTGCCGTGCATGGCCGAAATGGGATAAGGATCTCCCAAACCCAATTCATAGAATTGGGACGCGGCATCACGCAGGCTGGCATTATCTGCCTTATTGACCACCAGGAAGATGGGCGGCCAGAAGCTGCCATCTTCGCGTTTTTTCTGGCTGCGCCGCAGGATTTGCGCCACTTCCATGTCAGCCGGCGTAACGCCATTTTGAGCATCCACCAGCAGCAAAACAGCATCGGCCTCACCCACAGCCACGGCGGCCTGGGCACGAATTTCATTAATAAAATCTGCCGAGCCGATCGAAAGCGGCGTCTGGCGGCTGGTGGACGTTGGGTCAATCCCGCCGGTATCAATCACCGTGAAAAAGCGGCCATTCCATTCGGATTCAAAAAACAGCCGGTCACGGGTGGTGCCAGGCACATCATCCACAATTGCCAGCCGCTCCCCCGACAGGCGGTTAAACAGGGTACTTTTCCCTACGTTTGGTCTTCCAACCAATGCTACAACTGGTTTACTCATTTATTTTCTTTCTCAACTGCGGCGCACCGCAGGAAATCTATACGAATATTATGCTGTGCAGGAACGACTTCAGTCGTTCCTGCCTGCTCATGGAAACGTGGAAGGGATGACGACAAAGCGGGCATGCCTTATTCTTATCTACGCCGCACAATTTGAATTTCAATCGAACCGGGCAGGATCGACTCCACCCGCAGCTGTCCGCTGTCGGTATTGGTGAATTCCACCACCGGCACCCGCTGATAGGTGCCTGTTCCCTCGCCTTGCATATTGATCACCACGCGTACATCATTCGCCAGCAAACCATCCAGCACAGGCAGTGGGCCGGAAATGATCACATCCACAATCTCCGGCGACACAGTAGCCGCCAAGCCATCATCCAGGCCAACCACGGTCACCGGCATATCCGACAGCGTCAAACTGCCCTCAATCGGGTCAACCCCCACCTGAACGGACACCGTCTGGTCGCCCACTACCGCCACACCGGGCGGCAAATTCAGCGGCAGTTTCAAATCCTGGTCTTCATTGGCGCCCGTCAAATCCAGGGTAGCGGTATCCACATAACCAGGCAGCTCATCCACCAGCATGGGGTCATACGAGAACACAGTGATCGTGGGTGGGAACACAGATATGTTGGTCACCCGATAACCGCTGGCGACCTGCCCACTGGCAACCACCTTCACCACCACATTACGATACCCGCCGCGCTGCGTGACAGTGATACTGGCCTGTACTTCTTTCGGCGAAATATCTACGCTCTTAACTTCTGTTCCTTCGGCATTTACCGCTGTCAAACTCAAAACCCGTTGAATATCCTGGCTGGTACGGTTTAAGTCCAGGATCGCCCGCACCTCGTTGACCTGATTGACCACAGATTCCGGCCCGCTGATGGTGACCGTGTCCGGCTCCCAGGTTGGCAATTCGGACTGATAGCCAGTCGCCACGTCACCGCGCTGAATCAAGCGCACGTCAATTTCCTTTCTGGCAAACGGTTCCAGCGTCACCAGTACAGAGCCAGGAGAATAGGACACAATTTCCGCCGGCCGTTCATCCATCTGCACCTGCACCGGCACATCAAACGAACCGGCATCCAAACCAGAAAGATCGACCACGGCGCGAATCGCCCGCGGCTGATTGCTCAATCTGCCCCACACAGACTGGGGCGCATTCAGGGTCAGGGTAAGCTGCGAAGGCACCTCGCCCATCAACAGCAGGCCGGGGTCCTGCCCCACCACTTCAATCGGGATAGAACCGGGATAAATACGCTGTTCTGTGGGATCCTGAGCGGTTACCGCCGAAATCCACACCGCTACAGCCAGGGCAAACGCCAACAGCAAAGAAGGAAAATTCCTGGTAATGATCTTCCAGATTTTCACGATCAATCCTCCCGCCCGCGCTGGCGCAAATTGGCGAGCAGCCGCGCAAGGAAATCGCCCGATTTTGGTTCGAGATCCGAAGTACGGTAAAACGCCATCAGGATGTTTTCCAGACGCTCGCGGTTCAACCGGTGAATCAACCGCCCCCCCTGGGCCACAGAAATATCCCCGGTTTCCTCAGAAACCACCACCGCAATCGCGTCACTGGCTTCAGAAGATCCCAGGGCAGCCCGGTGGCGCAAGCCCATCTGCCGCTCAGGAGAGCGGTTCAGCACCCCGCTGGATGACAGCGGCATCACGCAGGAAGCCGCGGCAACACGGCATTCATTTGAAATGATCACCGCACCGTCATGCAGCGGTGTATTCGGGTAAAAGATTTGCAGCATCAGTTCCGGCGTCGGGGTGGCATCCAGGCGCACTCCGGTAGATGCATACTCTTCCAGGCTGATTGTGCCCTGCAGAATAATCAATGCACCATACTGGTGTACAGACAAACGCGCCGCAGAAGTCACAATCGTCTTGATGGTTTCCAGCACAATTTCGTTCGTCGTGCGTGGCTGCCGCCAAAACATGGCGCCGTTTCCAGCTCGGCCCAACCGCTCCAGCACCCGGCGGATCTCCGGGGCAAATACCACCGGGACCGAGATCACCAAAGCTGGCAGCACCGTGCCAACAAACCAGGAAAACGCAGGCAAACTCACCAAACTGGTCAGCAGCATCAGCACGATCGCGAAGAAGATCACCCCGCGCATCAGCACCATGGCATGGGTATCCCGCACCAGGGTCAGGACAATAAAAAATATTGCCGTGACAAGCAAAATGTCCAGCGCATCCAGCCAATCGAGCCGCTGGAACAGAAAAACCAGTTGGTTAAATAAATAGGTCACAATTATCCTGCAAACGAACAACTAGAACCCGATGTGAATTTCTCACATTGGGCGCAGCACGCGGTCAACGCGGAGCTGCTTGAAAAATAAAACCGTATTCGCGGGTTGTGCATCCTGGGCTGCTTGCTGCCAGGCAGTTACCCCCAAAGAATCCGTTTCCCGCTGCATGTATCCCAAACCTTCCCAAACCTTGGTTAATTTCGCCAGCCCATCGGGCACAAACACCAGCGCCGCTTCGGCCTGCAAATCCCGGGAGGCATTCTCCATCTCCTTAAACAGTAAAGGCAAAGCCTGATCCGGCGGGACAGCAGCATCCAGCACAATATCATGCGTCCGCGAGACCAGATTTTCCACCTGCCAGG
This sequence comes from uncultured Anaerolineaceae bacterium, assembly GCA_964447155.1. Lineage (GTDB taxonomy): Bacteria > Chloroflexota > Anaerolineae > Anaerolineales > Anaerolineaceae > SMBSF63. The sequence continues at coordinate 9,355 of CAYURM010000025.1, read as the reverse complement.
CAATTAATCCTTGCAAGGATTCGCCCACCTGCAAAAGCAAAAAGGCCTTCTCGCCAAAAGCGGCCATAATATCCATCCGGGACAAATTGGCGCCCGGAAGAATCCGGTTCATCAATTCGGCAATCTCACTGGAATGGCGGGGCATGCCGCGCAGCACGCTCATTACACCTGCAGAAGTTTGTTTACGCGGTACGATTACGGTCGCAGGGGCACTGACATCCGCTGGAACAAACCGCCTCCAGGCTGCGTTCACCGCTGACCAGGTATCCTCAAAGCTGCCATCGTTCCTGATGATCACGCTGGAGGAAGCCACTCTGGCTTCCTTTGTGGGCTGGGCGTTAATCCGCTGCATGGCCTCATGGCGGGACATCTTGCGCTTTTCACTCAGACGGGCCAACTGCATGTCCAACGGAGCAGTTGTCACCCAGATGCTGTCGCAGGCCTTGTCCAGTCGCAGGTCTTCCAGCTTGATCGCTTCCACGACAACCACCGGTTGGGTGGCACGGTTGATCAAAATATCAATGGCCTGAATCACGTAGGGATGAATGATCCCCTCCAGGCGCTTCAAAGCCGCAGGGTCATCAAACACCACCCGCCCCAGCTTCTTGCGGTCAATCTCGCCGTCTGCCTTCAACAGCCATTGTCCGAAAACCTCCAGGACTTTAGGGTAACCTGGGCCGCCTCTGGCAATCACACGGTGTGACAGCGCGTCCGCATCAATCCCGTACGCACCCAAATGCTCCAACATGCGGCGTACCACTGTTTTGCCAGTGCCAATATTGCCTGTCAGGCCAATAACGTATTTGCCCTTCCATTTACCCACAGCCGCTCCTTAAACACAAAACTACAGGAAGACCCTGCCAATACATTTTAATCTTGCATGGTGAGAATGTCAAACAGCAAAGGGCAGCAATCCTCAAATCCATCCGGCTGCTTTTTAATACCTATCCCCGCCAATTCATTCATTTTGCTTGACACCCTCGCCATATCCATGTAGAATATCGTACGCAAGCCGAGATAGCTCAGTTGGTAGAGCACGCGACTGAAAATTGCGGTGTCCACAGTTCGATTCTGTGTCTCGGCATCCAAAGGCGCCTCCCCCGAGGCGCCTTTTGCGTTCCCCTGACAAGCGGGTGCTGATCCCTGATTGATGAATTGACTTTCTCCTTCACTCCCCCTCCACCTCTTCAAAGAAAAATTCCTTCGGTGAATATTTAATAATTTTTATTATAAATTATACATTCTCACATTATACATGGACAAAGTTTGATACAATCCATCTACCATGAACCGCAAAATCTTCCCCTACCTCTCCCTTGGCCTGCTGCTGATCGGCAGCCTGCTCCTCCTTTTTGGCAGCAGCCGCCCGGTCACCATAACAGTCAATGGTGAGCAGCTCACTATCGAGAGCCGCGCCTTCACCGTGGATCAGGCTCTGCAGGATGCGGGCATCCTCACCGGTGAACAGGATCTCATCTCTCCTGCCCCCGGTCAATGGCTGGGATGGTATGCGGCCCTCAAAATCGATCAAGCACGTCAAATAACCCTGTGGATCGATGGGCAGCAGTTTCCTTTCCAGACCACCACTACCGAACGCCTGCCGGCCAACATCCTGGCCGAAGCAGACATCAAACTCTACCCCGGCGATCTCGTCCTGTGGAATGGTGCCCCTTTAGACCCCTTGCAGCCCCTGAATACAGCCGGATATACCCACCTGCAATATATCGCCGGCTCACCGGTGCGCCTCCAGCAGGAACAGCGCGCCTTCACCGCCAGCGGCACCGGCACCCTGGGCAACCTGTTATTCGCCAGCGGCATCCCCCTGACCACCGCTGACCAGGTAAGCGCATCCCTGACGGCCCCCGTGAGCGGCCTGGAAGCTGTCAGCATCCGCCAGGCTGCCCCCCTGAAAATTCTGGTGAATAATGACGCCGTCGAAACCGTTGCCGCCGCCGCCACCGTGGGCGATGCCCTTGCCCAAGCCGGGGTGCCATTACAGGGGCTGGACTACAGCGTTCCACCAGCCAGCGCCCCCTTGCCGGATAATGGGCAGGTGCGCGTGGTGCATGTGCGCGAGGAGATCATCCTCAAGCAGGAAATCCTGCCCTTTGAAAAAGAATTCGTCGCCGCCCCGGAACTGCTCCTCGATCAGGTCCGTCCGGTTACCTCTGGAGAATATGGCGTGCAAGTCAGCCGCGAGCGCGTGCGTTTTGAAGACGGACAGGAAACGGACCGCGAAATCGAAGCAGAATGGACCGCCAAAGACCCCGTACCACAGCAGGTTGGCTACGGCACCAATATTGAAGTGCAAACCACCAGCACCCCCGATGGTACCATCGAATACTGGCGGGCAATTAATGTCTATGCCACCTCCTATTCCCCTTGCCGCTCCGGTACAGAAAAATGCTATTACGGCACGGCCTCCGGCCTGAAAGTAGCCAAAGGCGTGGTGGGTGTCACCAGCGCCTGGTTCTCCTGGATGCAGGGTCAGCGCGTATATATCCCTGGGTACGGTTTCGCCGTTATTGCCGATGTCGGCGGTGGAATCCCCGGCAAACAATGGATCGACCTCGGTTTCTCCGACGATGATTACGAACCCTGGAGCCAAACGGTGACCATGTACTTCCTTACCCCCATTCCAGAAAGCATCCCATGGACCCTGCCGTGAATCCACTTCCTCCCCTGAACACGGCGCAGTTACTGCGCCAGTATGACCTGACCCCCAAAAAAGGGCTGGGGCAGAACTTCCTCGTGGACGAAACCGCCCTGGAACGCATCGCCGCCGCCGCCGAGATCACCCCTGATTCTGCCGTGCTGGAAATCGGCCCCGGCCTGGGCAGCCTGACCCGCCACCTCGCCAGTCAGGCCCGCCGGCTGGTCGCTGTTGAGCTGGATCAGCGCTTCCTGCCCGTGCTGGAGGAAGTCCTCGCCCCCTGGGACAATGTGACCATCGTCCACGGCGACATCCTGGCCCAGCGGCCCGACACCCTGATGGGCGAAGCCGGCTACCTGGTCGTCGCCAACATCCCCTATTACATTACCTCGGCCGTCATCCGCCACCTGCTGGAATCCGAATACAAACCGCGGCGCATCGTCCTCACCATTCAGGAGGAAGTAGCCCGCCGCGTGTGCGCCGAACCGGGCGATCTCAGTCTGCTGGCGCTCAGCGTGCAGGTTTATGGGCAGCCCAAACTGGCCGCGCGCATCCCTGCTGGCGCCTTCTACCCGCCACCCAAAGTCAACTCCGCCGCCCTGCGTATCGACCTTTACGATGAACCGCGCATCCCCGCCCCCCTGCTGGACAGCTTTTTCCGGCTGGCAAAGGCTGGGTTCTCCCAAAAACGCAAAACCCTGCGCAACTCCCTCAGCGCTGGCATGCGTTGGTCTACGGATCATGCCGCAACCCTGCTCACCCAGGCCGGCATCGATCCCCAGCGCCGCGCCCAAACCCTGACACTGGACGAATGGGGTCTGCTGTGCGAAGTGGCAGATAATGTAGGGACAGGTCTACCCTAACGGGCAGGATATCTGACCTGTCCGTCCCGCCCCAGGCGCAAGCCCAACCCCGGTTCCCTAATTACGTATTACCTGATCCCTGATTGACGAATTGCTTAATCAACTTCCTCCTTTAAACCAAAAAGAGACGAACGCACGTCCGTCTCTTCTCACTCAATCCTCCGTTATCGGCCTACTTCTTCAACTTCGGCAGATCCTTATACATCCCCGGCAGCTGCCAGGTGCGGATGGCGGCCTCCATTTGAATTTTGAACGACATCTTCGAAGTGCCAAAACGCCTTTCCTGGAAGTAAATCGGGATTTCCTTGAAAGTATATCCCAACCGGCTGGCAAGATAATTCATCTCCACCTGAAAAACATACCCGTTGGAACGCACCCGTTCCAGCGGCAGATTCTGCAGCGTTTCCCGCCGCCAGAGACGAAAACCGCCGGTCACATCCCGGTTGGGCAGCCCCAAAATCGTCCGGGCATAAAAATTGCCAAATCGGGAAAGCGCCTTGCGCCAGATCGGCCAGCGTTCATCCAGGCTGCCGCCCGGCACATAACGCGACCCAATGACCACATCGCAGGATTCCAGTGTTTCCGCCAGCTCGACGATCTTGTCAATCGGGTGCGAAAAATCTGCATCCATCTGGCCGATCGCTTCAGCGCCGTCTTCAATCGCAAACCTGAACCCCTCAATATAGGCCGTTCCCAGGCCCATTTTTCCTGCGCGGTGCAGCACCTTCACCCGGCCGTCATACTGCACGCCCAACTGCTCGGCCATCTCGCCGGTGCCATCGGGGCTGTTATCATCCACGATTAACATGCTTAAATCGGGCAGCGGCAGCGCCAGCACGGCTGTCACAAGTTTTTCCAAATTCTCAGCTTCATTATAGGTTGGAACAATGATTGTTGTTTTCAAGAAAACCTCTATCGATGCAGGCGGGTCAGCTTTTGTTGAAGCGCCTGCATATCGGGAATTTCACCCGGATCCGTTGCCAGCGATTCAATATGGACTTGCAGCTCACGTTCCGTGAAAATTTCCGCATTACGATCCTGATCACGGTAGAAATATCGCAAGGATTTTTCCAACCGCTGGGTGATGCGTTCAATGATAACAGAAGTTCTCTCGGGACGGGTGATCAACAGGAAATCATTCGGCGTAAGATGGCCTAAAAAGTCTTCCTCACCGCCCAGAACTTTATGCACTTCCTCCAGCATCAGGCTGACTGCCCGCATCAAATCATCCGAAGCCACAAAACCATATACCTCGCGGAAATGATCGAGGTGATCGAGAGAAACCACAACCAATGACCAGCCAGTCTCCTTCAGCACCACATCTAACCGCTCTTTGACCAGCATCCCCTGCGGAAATGAAGTCACCGGGTTGGTCAGCGCACCGCGTTTGGATGAATGCAGCGCATTGCGCACGCGCAAACGCAGCTCCTGAATATCAAACGGCTTGGTAATATAATCTTCGGCTTGCAACGAAAGACCCCGCAGCCGATCATTGCGTTCGCGCCTCTCTGTCAGAAAAATAATGGGAATATCACCGGTTCGGCGGTTGCTGCGCAAGCGTTCTGCTACAGCAAACCCGTCAATATCCGGCAGACGTATATCCAGGATGACCAGATCGGGATGCGAAGAATTGCACAGGCGCACACCGTCTTCCCCCCAGTTTGCCGTCAAGACGTTGTAGCCCTGCACACGGAAATAAGCATCCAACATTTCCGCAATATCCAGATCGTCTTCGACGATCAGCAGGGTAGCTTTTTGATCCTCCAAAACCTCACCTATTCGATTGACTCTTTGAAAATCATAAAGTCGCAGGCCTCATCCCCGCAGGATTTGGCTTTGGTTTGCACGACCTGAAATTCCTTCCCCCCCGACACCCACTTCAAACCACTCGCCAGCAAGCCGGTCGCCATATTGCAGGCCGGTTTATCCGTCGTTCGGCCCCAACACACCGGGCATTTGTGGATACGGTATATAAAATGATCGTCCTTTTCTTCCACTGTGCTGTGTTGATCGCTGGTCTGCGTGAAAACTTTCGCCATCGCCGGAATGCCAATGCGAAGTTTCGCCTGTAATGGCAGCACCTTAAAAGCCAAATCTCCCACACCAGCCAGCGCGCCGAAATTACGCAGTCCTTCTTCAAAAGCATGCCGCCCGGCGCGCAGCGCCAGGCCCCGTCCACCGCGCGGACCATACATTTCTTCCAAAGCGCCGTTAATCGCCGAGAAATCGGCAAAATCAAACTCGCGTTTCAGATTATCGGGCGGGTAATTATCAATCAAATCTTTAAGATTGGCGAGGTTTAAAATGGCGTTCAGACCATTTTTGCCCATCACCTCTTCCAAGGCCTGCAAAGAGAGCATCACAATCTTGTTGGGGTAATACAGTCCACTCTTGGGAATAGGTTCCATCGCGTCCGCCTGCTAAATTAATTTCTTTAAATCGTCAGTTGCGCGACGCATATCAAGGAAGATCAACCCCAGCTTGGCCTGCTCGCGAGCGAGCGCGGTCAACACGGCTTCTTCCCCAACGGACATCAATACAACGTAACCCGTCTCACCCTTGATGTAAACCTGATCAAGAGCCCCTCGTCCCAATTCCCCGGCAATGCGCTCGCCCAGCGACAGCATTGCAGCAGACATAGCAGACACACGATCTTCTTCAACTTCCTGTGGCAGGGCTGAGGCAATCGTCAACCCATCAACCGAAACAATCGCGGAAGCCTCAATATCAGGTGAAGACACCTGCATTTCCCGCAATCGTTCAACCATCAATTGGGTGCGTGACTTGGTCAAATCTGCACTCCTTCTTCGAATGAATTTCACACTTCTTGAATACAAGTTAGCTGTGGCATATTAAAATACATCTTGCGCCGAAAAAACAACACGGAACAAATATTAATGTAGCATAGGGCTATCATCATGTCAAGCAAAGTACCCCACACTCGACTTTTCAATTTTGCAAGGGACGGAGTTCTGTATTACAATAAGCTTCTCATACAACAATCACACAAATAAGATAAAATATCACATATTTTATCCTGATGGAATAAATTATGAAAAACAAAATCTTGCTTACTGTTTTGCTCCTGATCCTGCTCATCCCCACGCAGGCGGTATCTGCCGATAGCGAAGAACCCAAACCCGGTGAAGTCCTCTGTCCGCCCGGGGCATACCTGATCCCCCCTGAAAACTGTCTGCCGCTGGGACCCTCGCAAACCCTGACCAACCTGGCTCACCAGGGCATCTCCCTGCCGCTGATGCCCCTGCCTGCTGCCAAACCCGACCCTGCCCTGGTGGAATCTGACCTGAATTTTGCCAAGTTAAATGTAAACGCCTACGAACCGGTGGCCTTGTATGGTTCAGCGGAAGACTCGGCCAATGGTTCCAACCCGATCAACCACATTCCTGCTGGTGAAACCCGCTACATTTCCTATAATAGCTGGGTGGACATCAATGGCGGGCATTACTTGCAGCGCACGGCCGGCGGCTGGGTACGCGCCTCACCGACCACCTATTCCTCATTCCAGGGGCTGCTTTTTTCCCGCGTGCCTGCTCATTCCTTTGGCTGGATCGTTGAAGCCAGCCGTCCGCGTACAGCTCCCGGCTATGCCGCTGCCGAAATGGACAAAACCCTCAACCGCGAAGAAGTGGTCAGCATCTATTCGACCGTCAATGCGAACGGCGTGGACTGGTACATGATCGGCCTCAACGAATGGGTGGAACGCCGCTATATCCGCGAGATGCGCATCCTCGATCAGCCGCCTGAAGGCGTAGAAAATGGCCGCTGGATTGATATCAATCTCTACGACCAGACCCTGGGCGTTTACGAGGACAATCAACTGGTATTTGCGACATTAACCGCTACTGGCGCTTACCCGTACTACACCCAGCCAGGACTTTTCCCAATCTATGAGAAAAAAGAAACCGAGACGATGACCGGGTCTTTCTCTGCTGACCGCTCGGACTACTACCAGCTTGAAGATGTGCCCTGGACCATGTATTACGACCAGAAGCGCGCCATCCATGGGGCCTACTGGCGGGCATTATTCGGCTACGAACAAACCCACGGCTGTGTCAACCTCTCCATCGGAGATTCGCACTGGGTCTATAACTGGGCACAGCTCGGCGATTGGGTACACGTCTGGGATCCGTCCGGGGAAACCCCCACCGACCCGTCCTTCTACGGCGCAGGCGGGGCATAGATTTGGGATTTCGCAGGGCGGGGTACCAATTCACCCTGCTGACTACTACAACAAAAAATAGGGGCGATCAGCGTCCAGTGCTTTGCTGGAGTGCAAATCGCCCCTACAATACTATTACCGTTCAAATGCTTGCCGGCACAAAATCAACCTGCTTGACACACCCTTCCCCTACGGAACCAACACCAGTTCAATACTCGACAGCGCCACCGTGCCCGGGATACGCCCGTCACTCTCCTGACGCAGGATCAACCGTACCGGCGTAATCGCCTCCTCTTCCAGCACATACGGAATGCCCACCCCAAAGGGGGTGTGGCTCAAATCCCCGGTCGGTTCTGCAATCGGGATCTGCCTGGAACCCACCACATTGCCCGCTTCATCGATCAACTCCAGCACCAACGGGTTGGAACTGACCGGATCCGCCAACCCGGCCACCCATACCTCACCCCCGGATATGGTCTGCTCCGGCGCAGGATAACGGATCAGATACGGCTCGTATTCAATCGCTGGATCATTGATCTGATTCTTGCCCACCGACATGAGGATCAAATCCACCGTGGAAAGGGAAATGCGCCGCCCAAATTTATCCTGTGTGCCCACCTCCAGCCGGGCCAGTTCCGCTGCCGCCGAAGATTCAAACTCCAGATAAGGCGCAATCCACACGCTGGCAGGGCCATTATAAGAATAATCCAGCAGCTGGTTGATCACATAGCGGCCATCCTCCCCCACCAAACGCACGCTGACCAGACCGTCTGCGCCGGGCAGCACCATCGCCTCCATGCGATACGGCGAGATAATCTTGGAATACAGCCCCGGTTTGGTGATATGCATTTTGGCTAAAGGCGGGGTCGGGGTCGGGGTTACGGTGAACGTAGCGGTATTGGTTGGCGTACGGGTGGGGTACGGCCATTTCGGACGCACTGTTTCCGTCGGCTCAATGGTTATCGTCGGAGTATGGGTTTGCGTGGGGGGAATGCGTGTAGCTGTAGGAGGAGGCAGGGTCATGCTGGGCTTAACCACCGGTGTATCCGTTCGGCCTACCACCACCGCCGCTTCAACCACCGGGGTTGACAACACGGACGCCTGTATTGCCGTGTGGGTAACCGCCAATCTTTCCGCCTGGGCCGGCGTTTCCACTTCAACGGGTACAGGTGGCGCACCCGCCTGGCAGCCAGCCAGCAAAAACAAACCCACCAGGCAGAGAGAACCTGCCAGCCAATATTTAGCTATGCGAAGTCGTTTGATCCTGATCATAGTACCCATGCAGCAATTATAAAGCAAACCAGCATTTTTCTGGAGCGCACTGTTCACAGTTCACAGGGGAAGAATTGCCATTTCTGTGTTGTCTCTTCACCAAGAGCCGGACAAGTCAGTTATCCTGGCCGTATCGGGAGACCTGTCCCTACAACAAAACAAACCAGATCAACAAGCCCCTCTTATACCCCGCCGCATCACCGTAGGGACAGGTTTCCAACCGGTCCGCCGCCTCGTCAGCCGGGTAGATAGTTTGGTGAAAAAGTGCAATATTGAATTTACAGGAAGTGAAAAAAAGCCGATGGACACTACGTCCACCGGCTGAAAACCCTGACTAAGAACCTATCCGAAAATTAAATTAAGAACGATTTGAGCGCAAGCCAAATG
>CAYURM010000024.1:0-52850 GCA_964447155.1 uncultured Anaerolineaceae bacterium | reverse complement strand
ATTGTTAAGGTACATGCGCTTTGCAGCGCTTAGTTTGCATTTCTAAAGTCAAGTCTTTATCGAATTTATCAAAACGTTCTTTTGCGGATTTCCCCATAGATTTTTTCAGCTGGAGGGATTACGCCGCGCTGCATGGAGAACGCGCAGGGCATCCAGGGTGACAAAGGGGTTGGCGCTGCGGATGCTGGTGCCGCCCCAATCCACCAGAGATCGACCAGAGATACGTTGAGCGGTAACACGGTAGTATTTCTTTTCTGCGGGGAAACCGCCGTCCGGCAGGCGTTTGCTTTCCAGCAGGTGCAGGGCGGCCGCGCAGCGGGGATCGTTGATAAACCCTGCTTCGTCCATCACTTTCAGGGCAAAGAGGATATCATAATGCCAGTAGCAGGGGTAGTGCAGGAGGACAAAATTCTTGTCCATCACTTTACCGTCCTGCATGCGTTTGAAGAGCTGGCGTTTGAGGAAGATTTCGGCAGCCCGTTCAACGGCCTGATTGGCACGAGAGTCGCCGGTTTCCAGGGCATAGCGTGCCAGGGCGCGCAACGGGGTAAGGCTTTCCATAAAGGAAGAGCGGTTGACTTCGGGGCGTTTGTCGCAGTTCCAGCCGCCGTCGGGCCACTGCCAGGCCAGCAGGCTTTCGGCCATTTTCTCACAGCGCTCGCCAGCCAGACCCAGCACGAGCAATGACCAGAGCGCGAAGGCAGTGATGGAAGCACAGTTGCGGTTTTTGCCGGCGATGGTGATGTTGTCGATGTTGAGGATCATCTCCAGTTCCTGCGCGACCATCGGCTGCAGGGCGGCATCACCGGGCGGGTAGTGCAGTTCAGCCAGGATGGTGAACACCCAGTGTGTGCCAAGCCATTTATTATAAGTGCGGCGGGGGATGGTGCCATCCGGCAGGCGTTCGGAAAGGAGGGTCTGCACCCGCGGACAGGTGCGGATTTCGTCCTGCAGGCGGCGCATCTCGTCGCTGGCCGGGTTGGTGCGCAACAGATAGAGCCGCGCCTGGTAGCGGATGGATGCTTCGGGGGATGTGAGCAGGGTTTCGAGCATGGATTGCATTTGGCAATCTTCCTATGCTGATATTATAAATGAAAAGACAATAGCGAATGTATAATTGAAATCCTGGGGTACCGGTCGCTCGGCCCCGGTTGACCCCTCAACCGCGAAGGCACAGGCAGTACACTGGGGGAGACACGTAATGATGGTAATGCTGACGATACAAGCACAGCAGGTTTATTCTCCAGGATGTCGGATTGTTGAATAGGAGCGCATGATGAAATTAAAGAAAATGATTGTCAGGATTGTTTTCATTGCTATGGTGACAGGCTGTGCCGGAGGGGGGAAAGACATCAGACCGGTGACGGTGGTGCAGGTGGAGAAGGTGACCGCTGTACCAGCGGCTGAAGAGATTGCTGTTGAGGATGGCGAGGTCAGTGCGCCGCTGGCGGTGGAGTGGAATGACCGCGAAGTCTTCCGCACTGGATTGATCTCTGGTGAGCAGGCCGTGCTGGATGATCTGGATGGGGCCAGCGAATATCATCTCAACGTGGATATTTCCGATGATCTGAAGACCGTGCAGGGGCATCTGGAGGTGCAGTATACCAACCGCGAGGATGTGGTGCTGGAGGTGGTGTATTTCCGCCTGTATCCCAACGTATCCGGTGGCAAGATCACGGTCAGCAATGTGAAGGTGGACGGTGCGTCGGTGGAGGTCAGCGAACAGTACGACCGCAGTGCCCTGCGTGTGCCGCTGCCCGCGCCGTTGGCTGTGGGGGAGACCGTGCTGGTCAGCATGGATTTCGTCGATGAATTGCCGCGCGAGATGGGCGGGAATTATGGCTTGTTTGGATTCTTTGATAATGTGATCGTGCTGGATGAGTTCCTGCCAACAATTGCGGTCTATGATGATGAAGGCTGGAATGTGGAAGTGCCGCCGCCTGCGGGGGACTGGACGCATTATGACGCCAGTTTCTTTGTGGTCCATGTGACTGCGCCTTCGTCCCTGATCCTGGCTTCATCGGGGATCGAAGTGGCGCGCAGCGAAATGGACGACCGCCAGGAGGTGACCCTTGTTGCCGGGCCGGTGCGGACCTTCTATATCGCCGGCAGTGATGATTTCATCAAGGTCAGTCAGCAGATGGGCGAGACTATTGTTAACAGCTATGCACTTTCACAGTGGGAGGATGGCGCCAGGCTGGCGATGGAAATTGCCAGTAATTCCATGCAGGTATTCAGTGAGCGATTTGGCGATTATCCATACACCGAGTTTGATGTGGTCTCCACGCCGATGCTGGCGCTGGGGATTGAGTATCCGGGGATTACCGGCATTACCCTGCTGGCATATGATCTGGACAACATGGTGTACGGCCAGTCTGCCAGTGCGATGATGGAGTCGACCGTGGCGCACGAGGTCGGGCATCAGTGGTTCTATAATGCGGTGGGCAATGATCAGGTGGATGAGCCCTGGCTGGATGAGTCCGTGGTGCAATACATCACGTCGTTGTATTATCTGGATCACTACGGGGAGAGCGCGGCTGAGTCCTACCGGCAGGGGGCATGGTACGGCCGCTGGGAGCGCGCCGACATGGCGGATATTCCGATTGGCCTGCCTTCCGGAGATTATGAGGATGGTGCTTATGTGCCAGCCGTGTATGGCCGCGGTCCGGTGTTTGTAGCGACATTGGCCGCAGAGATGGGGCAGGAGGATTTTGATGTTTTCCTGCGGGCGTATTATCAGGCGAACAAGTGGGGGATTGCCGAGGGGGATGACTTCCGCAGGTTGGCCGAGACGCAGTGCGGCTGTGACCTGGAGCAGTTGTTCGTTGATTGGGTGTATGCGCAGGAGTAGCATTCCCGGGGCCGGGTTACTACAATTTCTTTAAAATTTGTCCCTTTTTGCCTGCGAGTTTGTTTTAATTAATAGAAATGCATTTCTGCTCTTCTATCCTGTGACCGTCGAGGAGAATCTATGTCGATTAACAAACCCAATAAAAATACTGATGAAATTCCCCCGGATGAAGATGGGGAACTCGTTCGGGCTGCCCAAAAAGACCCGGCTGCTTTTCAACAGCTCTATGACCGTTGGGCCGTGCCGATTTATCAATACTTCTATGCGCGCACGGGGGAAGCTGCCAACGCCGAAGACCTGACCTCGCAACTTTTCCTGTCCGTTTATCAGGCACTGCCGCGCTACCAACATCGGGGTACTTTTGCGGCCTGGTTGTTCACGATTGCCAGAAATTTGTCGCGGGACTATTACCGGAAGTTGGGGCGTGAAGCACCTCTATACCAGGCCCAACAGTTGGCTGCTGACTCGGACCTCCCCGCGGAAGCTGCACAGCGGGAGGAGATTGCCCGCCTGCGCCGCTTGATCCATTCCCTGCCCGACCGCGAGCAAGAGCTGATCCGGCTTCGGTATGTCGCCGGTCTGACTTTCGCGGAGATGGCTGACGTATTAAAGAAGCGCAAAGATGCGGTCAAAAAATCCCTTTACCGTTTACAGGCCCGCTTGCAGGGCTTGCTGGAGCAAGATCATGACTAATTTAAATGCCGTCTCGTTTGAAGAAAAAATGCAAATAGCTGCCCAAATGCCGCAGCCACGTCCGGAATTCCTGGCTAATCTGCGGATGCAGCTGGCCGCACAGCCGCCGTATACTACCGCTTCGCGCCCGCGTTTTGAGGGCATCCTGCGCCGCCCTGCCTGGGTGGTCAGCATGATTGTGGCGCTGCTTTTGGCGGCTTTCTTCATCATCGGCCCCCAACGCGTCTGGGCAGCCATGCGCGGTCTGTTTGGATATATCCCCGGTGTGGGGATTGTAGACCAAAGCGCCCCGATCCGTGTGCTGGCCGAGCCGGTCAGCGTTACGCGGGACGAGATCACCCTGACCGTCACCTCTGCCACCCTGGCGGGTGACAGAACCGACATTCATTACCGTGTGTTTGGCGTGCCTGGCTCGGCTTATCCAGCCCAGGAGGATGCGAGCGGCTGTTCCCAGTCCGAATATCTGCGGCTTGCAGATGGTACCCAGCTCACCCGCATGAATAATGGTTTCCCGCCTGTGCCGGCAGAAGTGAATGAAGCCGTCTTTGTCGTGCCCTGTATTGTTAATACCCTCTCTGGCAGCGTGCCGGAGAACTGGGAACTGCCGCTGCGTTTTGTGCCCGCCCCACCCGATCTGACCGTGATGCCGGTCATTGAACTTTCCCCCTCTCCCCAGGCAACCTTGCCCACATCTGTTGAAAATAGCAGCGACACCCCCGGGACGCCCGCACCCGAGAGTGCCATAACGGTAACGGAGGAGATCGAAACCAGCGATGGCTACATCCTGATGGGGGAGTTCCACCCTCAAGCCCAGTCTGGCGGCCGGGTGCAGCAGATCGGCAGTCTCGAGATTCGAGATGCCAGTGGAAAGAAAGTGAACTATACCTATCCACCGGACATCCTCACTGAGCAGGATCGTTGGGCGGTGCAGTTTCCGGCGACTGGTTTGGTCTATCCCCTGACGATGAGTTTATCGACGATCGAGGTTCACCCGGCAGAACCCGCGGCCAGCACAGAGTTGATGTTTGACGCCGGTCCCAGCCCGCAGCCCGGACAGGAGTGGTTCTTCAATCAGGAATTCCAGCTTGCCGGGCATACCCTGACGCTCGTCTCGATCGAGGTGCGCTCGCAAAATGGATATTCCTTCCTGTTTGGGGCTGTTCCGCAGGTGTACGGTGTGGGCGTTCAGATTTCAGGATATACCGCAGTGGGCAGTGGGGGGAGTATCGGTGCGGCAAAGAATGAATTGACCGTCAGCCTGAGTTATGAGCAGCTTCCCACTGGCATGTTGACCGTGGTGGTCTCAGACCTGCTCCTGAGCAGTGACCCGGTTAGCTGGCAAGGTCAGTGGTCGCCTGCCACCCCGCGCAGCGATCTCCCCGACGTCCCCACCCCCCAACCGGGTGTATGCCTGACCATAGATTCGGTTACCCAACTGGATCCCCTTCCCGCGGAACTGAGCCAGGGAACAGCCCTGGTCTATGAACAGATCGACGGGACAGGCCCGTGGGGTCTGGTGCTCTACAATCTGGACAGCAGCCAGGAGCAGGTTGTCACCACTGCCGGGAATTGGGGCGCACTCTCACCCGACGGCAGTCAGGCAGCTTATTCAGGCTTGTCCAATGAAATCCATGTCGTTGATCTGGCTTTGCAGGCCGACAAGGTTCTGCCGGGCGCGGGCGGGTTCAACCTGCGCTGGTCGCCGGACGGGCAGCAAATCGCTTATATTGGCAGCGGCAACGACACGATCAACAGTGTGTGGACGATTTCAACTGATGGTGCTCAACAGCCCCGTCAAATCGCCGAGTGGAGCTATGCCACGATTGTCGGCTGGTCACCAGATGGTACCCAACTCTACTTTGCCGTTCCGTTTACCGGCGGGTCTGCCTGGAATGTCTATTCCTTTGCTGTAGAGGCGGGTATAACGCAAGAGCTGTTTACGATTGAGAACGGCACCCCCAAATTCCTCAATCCGCTGCTCTCACCGGATGGAGAATGGATCGCCTATCGCGGCCGGGATAACAGCAGCGTGTATCTGGTTCGCCCTGACGGCAGCGACATGCACTTGCTGGTGGAGAATGCCGGAGTGGTGGCGATGGCATGGAGCCGGTCAGGCTGGCTGGGGCTGACCTTGCGCCCGGCCCAGGCCGAACAACCCGCGAATGTCCTCCTCCGGCCGGATACCTGCGAGACGTATCTGCTGCCCCCCGCCCTGGACGGAGATCTGCAAGGGTTGTAGACCGCAGTCCTTGCAGGGTCATCTCATCCTCATGTGGCGTTCGGGTAGAATTGAGAACATTCACCCGAACGCCTTATGTGTGCAAATACAGGCAGGAATCTGAAATACGGGAGGTTGTTTATGAAAAACAAAATCTTGATCCTCATTCTCATTTTCGGCGTCGTCTTGGCGGCACTGGCTATCATCGAGAGCCAGACCCATTTCATTCGACATACTATAGCTGATGTGCTTTATGATAACTATAGTCACTATCTGCCCTGCACCGCGCTTCCCACCGAAACAAGGGTATTACAAACCCTTGCCGAACAAGCCGACACCGTTCAGGCCATTATGGCCGTCAACCCGGCTCACGTGGGCGTGGAGGTGGGGCACTGCGAGGGTAAAGCGGATTTGCTTATTTGGTATGCGAGTCATCAGGACCGGGGCGCCATTGAAGCCCTGCTCTCCGAAGATTTATATTTCTACGGTATCCCCGTCCGGCTGCAAAATCGTTAGATCGTTTGTTTGTCATGCTGGTGGAGCACATACCGGCGCCGCTATTTTGGCTGGTATGTCGTAATAGCTCCGGTTTCTGCCACAGGAAGCAGAGCCTGGCAGCTAACGGATTGCATCGAAAAGAATTAATGAAACACAAACCCGTTCTTGGTATCATGAAGATATACCAAGAAAATTATAAAGAGCAGCGAGGTGAACCATGAAAATAATGAAGAATATTGTTTTGTTAATAGCGGTACTCTTGCTATCGGCCTGCGGATGGACAGGCACTACCGGACAGACGGATGAGCAGCCGACTGCTACCGATGCAGCGATTGTGTTTGATCCCAATACACCTGTGAAAACCATTACGCAGACATCCGTATCGACCGCTACCCTGGCGCCGTCCTCTACACCGTTGCCCACCAGAACACTGATTCCTACTAAACTGCCGACGTTGACACCGACAAAAACGCAAATCCCGACACGAACGCCTTATTATTGCCCGCAAGCGGGTATCGGAACGCCGTGTCCATAAAAACAGTCTACGCTGGCGGGAGACTGTTTTTTTAGCCTTGTTTGGCGCTTACACCCTGAACTACAGCAGAGCATCAGGTTATCGCCCGTGCCAAAGATCACCCAGTACCTAAGCGGGGAGAGCTTTTAACTTTTGACGAATGCGACCACTCACAGGAGTAAGGTATTTGCGGTGATCGTGCACAAGAAGGAAAGGTTAAAATCCCCCTTCTGAAATTGAGAGGGGGATTTATTCTGTGGGGCATGCTGGTTGTGGGGGAACCTCCCGGAAGTTTATGCTTGCGTATGTTGAATAGGAGCCAATGGCTTGATTTGACGGCTGATTTATCCCTCCGAAACCTCGGGGAGGTTTACGAAAACCTCTTGACACAGCACCCAAACAATGATACACTAATACTGTGATACAGTGATACAATAATACAGTAAACCGGGATACTCCAGGACAAGCCATGTTTGACAAAATTGAAGTCGATTTTCACAGCAAGGAACCGCTTTATTACCAGATTGAAGAGCAGATCAAGTATCTGATTGCCAGCGGCGAGGCAAAGCCAGGTGACCAGCTGCCCCCGGTGCGCGAGATGGCGGATGCCCTGGAGATCAACTTTAACACCATCGCGCGGGTTTACCGCCGTTTGGACCAGCAGGGGTATGTTTCCTCCCAGCATGGACGAGGCAGTTATGTGCTCGACCGGGAAGTGCCGGTGGAAGCGGAGCGCCGCAAGGCGTTTGCTTATCTGACCGAGCACTACGTCAGTCAATGTCTGGCATTAGGCATGCGAAAGGATGAAATCCGCAGTGAGGTGCTGCGGGTATTGACGGAGAATTAATGCATTCAGGAGAGAAAAAATGTTTACCTATCGACCCAAAAAAACTTTGTTGACCAAAAATTTGATCATCGTGGCAATGGTGGTGACTGCCGTATGGTTGTCCGTCTACGCCTTTTTATTTTTCATTTTGCGAGATGAACAGGTAGCAAACTATGCCAACAAGGCATTATTCTGGTCGCTTGTGCCCAATCTGGTGTGGGGGCTCCCGCTTTTTCTGGGCCAGTTTCCGGTTTTCAAGCGCTATCGCTATGATCTGCTGGATGACGAGATCGTGGTGCATGCGGGCTGGCTGGTGCAGAAGGTGCGGCATGTGCCTTACCGCATGGTGACCAATATAGAGGTCAGGCGCGGGGTGCTGGATCGCTGGCTGGGGATTGGCAACCTGAATATTGAGACGGCGGGCAATTCTGACCCGAACCAGAAGGCTGAGGCGCAGCTGCTGGGTCTGGAAGATGTGGACAGCGTGTATGAAGAAGTAGCCGCCTGCCTGCGGGCTTTCGATGAAGGCCAGCAGCGCCCGACATGGGAACGGACACGCCGCCCGTCAGGGGATGACACAGCGGTGGATGAGGATGTCTTGCAGGCCATTCTGGCGGAGTTGAAGGGGATCAGCGCGAAGATGAAATGAGGCATGCCCTCCCTCTCCCTGTATTTCTGCACGCAGAAACACTGTCCCTTCCCAGGCAAGCTGGGAAGGGACAGTGTTATTGACTGATTTGATTGCTCTAATGATATACTCGATTCTGTAAGGGTAAATTTAAACCACGTGATTTTGGAAATCCTCACATATTTGTACAATTTGAGAAAAAAAGCCAGCGATTTCATTTTATGATCGCTGGCTTTTTGCGTTGTGAAAATATTTTGCGTTACACCGGCTGCACCTGGCCGCGGAATTGGCTCATGTACAGGTTGTAATAGAAGCCTTTCTGATCGAGCAGTTCGTGGTGGGTGCCGCGTTCGATCAGTTTGCCCTGGTCAATCACCAGTACCTGGTCCGCGTCGCGGATGGTACTGAGACGATGGGCGATGACGAAACTGGTGCGCCCTTCCATCAGACGCAGCAGGCCCTTCTGAATGCGCACTTCGGTGCGGGTGTCCACGCTGCTGGTGGCTTCGTCGAGGACGAGGATGGCCGGATCAGCGAGAACAGCGCGGGCAATCGCCAACAGCTGGCGCTGCCCCTGACTGAGGTTGGAGGCCCGCTCGGAAAGCGTGGTGTCGTAGCCCTGCGGAAGGTGACGGACGAAATGATCGGCGTTGGCCAGCTTGGCGGCGTCAATAACTTCTTCATCGGTGGCGTCCAGGCGGCCATAGCGGATGTTTTCCATCACGCTGGTGCTGAACAGGAAGGTATCCTGCAGGACAATACCCAACTGGCGGCGCAGGTCGGCTTTCTTGACCTTGCTGATGTCATGGCCGTCAATGGTGACCTTCCCGCCGTCAATCTCGTAGAAGCGGGTTAACAGGTTGACCATGGTCGTTTTACCTGCGCCGGTGGGACCGACCAAAGCAAAGGTCTGTCCGGGTTTGGCATGCAGGTTGATGTCTTTCAGGACAGGCACGTCTTTGAGGTAGCCAAAATTAACATGATCGAAGATGACATCGCCCTGGATATCTTTCAGTTCCATGGCGTTGGGGTCGTCAATGATTTCGGGCTGCTGATCAATGATCTCGAAAACGCGCTCGGCGCCAGCCAGTGCAGACTGGATACTGTTGTACATATTCGCCAAAGAGCGCATCGGTTCGGTGAAGCGTTGGCTGTAGGTGATAAAAGTCGCGACGACACCGACAGTGACGATGCCTTCAACGGCCAGAACGCCGCCCAATCCGGCGATGATGGCAATATTGAGGTGGTTCATAATGCCGGTCAAGGGCATCAGCAGGAAGGCGAAGGTATTGGCCTGCACGCTGCTTTCGTATACTTTTTGATTGATCGCGTCAAAATCCTGTTTGGTATCTTCTGTGCGGCGGAAGGCGGAAATGATGCGCTGTCCGCTGACCGACTCTTCAATGAGGCCATTCATCCCGCCGAGATCTTTCTGGAGACTGCGGAAACCAGAACGGGTGCGTTTGGCAATCGAGCTTGTTACGAGGGCCATCAACGGGATGGTGATCAACGACGCCAGCGCCAGCCAGGGATTCAGCACGAACATGGTGACGAGAATGCCAACCACGGTGATGACGCTGCTCATTAATTGGGTCACATTTTGTGAGATGGCGCGGTTGATGGCGTCAATATCATTGGTCAGGCGGCTCATCAAATCACCGTGCGCGTTTTGATCAAAGAAACTCAGCGACAGGGTTTGCAGGTGTTCGAAAAGATCGCGCCGCAGATCTTGCAATGTTTTTTGGGAAATATCTGCCATCAGGTAACCCGCCGCTGCCTGCCCGCCGGCGCTGAGCAGATAGGCGGCTGCCATCAGCAGTACGATGCGCAATAATCCACTGGCATCCTTCAGGGAGAGGTATTGGTCAATGGCGACGCCCATCAGATAGGGGCCGGCCAGGGCCAGAGTTGTGTAGAGGATCACCAGGACGAAGACGACGACAAGCATCACTGTGTGCGGTTTGAGATAGGCTGCCAGCCGGCGCAGGGAGGTGCGGGCATCTTTGGCGGTTTCGATGGGTCCGCCGTGCCCACCCGGGCCGCGCCTGGGCGCCATTGCCGTTCTGGAAGAAGTTTGTTTTTGTTCACTCATAATTAATCACCTGCTGCTTCTGTCGCTTTGACGAGGCCATTGCCTAACTGCGACTGATAAATTTCCTGATAGATGGGGCTGCTCTTGATCAGCTCGGCGTGGGTGCCTTCAGCGGCAATCTTTCCGTTGTCAAGAACCACAATTTTGTCAGCAGTCAACACGGTGCTGATACGCTGGGCAATGATGAAACTGGTGGTGTCTTTCATTGATTTTTCCAGGGCTTCCTGAATGAGCGCTTCTGTATCCACATCTACGGCACTGGTGCTGTCGTCCAGAATGAGGATACGCGGTTTCAATAATAAAGCGCGCGCGATGGCAATGCGCTGTTTTTGGCCGCCAGAGAAGTTGGCGCCGCGCTGCTCGACATGGGTATCGTAGCCTTCGGGTAGACTCATGATGAAATCGTGAGCTTGGGCGGCTTTGGCGGCTTCGATGACTTCTTCATCGCTGGCCGACATGCGCCCGTAGCAGATATTGTCACGCACCGTGCCGCTGAACAGGACGGTTTCCTGCGGGGCAATGCCGACCTGCGCCAGCAGCGAATCGCGCTGGATGTCGCGCAGATCAATCCCGTCCAGGGTGATGCGCCCGGTACTGACATCATAGAAACGGGGGATCAGATTGACCAGGGAGGTCTTGCCTGAACCGGTTGCGCCGAGGATCGCCACGGTTTGTCCCGGTTCAGCGACCAGATTGACATGGTTGAGGACGGGTTCGGCACAGCCTGTGCCGTTATAGCTGAAACAGACATCCTCAAACACCAGGCGGCCGCTGGTTTCTTTTATCTGTCTTGCGTCTGGCTGATCCTGAACATCCGGGGTGCTGGACATGACTTCGCTGATGCGTTTGGCGGAAGCTTGTGAAGAGGCCAGCATGCCGATGATCATTGCCAGCATAAGCATGGGGAACATGGCGGTCATCATGTAGTTGAGGAAGGCCATGATCTCGCCGAGAGTCATACTGCCCTGGATGACTTCCATGCCGCCAAACCAGATGATGGCGACACTGCCCAGGTTCATCAGGATCATCATCAGCGGCATGAGCACAGCCATCAAACGCAGGGCGCGAATGTTTTGAAAAGTAAAGTCTTCGTTCGCTTTGGCGAAGCGTGCGTTTTCAAAGGCAGCCCGCACGAATGCTTTCACCACACGTACGCCGGAGAGGTTCTCCTGCAGGACGTTGTTGAGCGCGTCCAGTTTTTGCTGTACGGCGGTAAACAGCTTCTGCAATTTTCCGGCAAAGATGAGGATCAACACCAGGATCAGCAGCATGAATGGCAGCATCTTGACCGCCAATTGACTATTGGTCGTGAACATGAGGATCTGGCTGCCGGCCAGCAGCATGATTGCTCGTACGCTGACGGTGAGAACCATGCGTACGGCTTGCTGCACCGCGGAGACGTCGCTGGTCATGCGAACGATCAATTGGCCGGTATGCAGCCGGTCCAGATTACCAAAAGACAGGTTCTGGATCTTATTGAAAAGATTCGCCCGCAAATCGCGGGCAAAGCCTTCGGAGACTTTTACGGACAAAATTGTGTTCCCAACCGCAACGGCCAGGTTAAGCAGGGCAATGCCCAGCATAATTAGGGTGGTTTGCCAGACGATGGTCATATTCCCAGGCGTGATGCCCAGATCGACGATCCGCTGGATCATTCTGGGCAGGGCTAATTGCAAACCGACCATGATAACCATCAGGAGCATGGTGAGAAGGGCAGCAACTGTATAGGGTTTAAGATAACGCCTTAGTTTGGTTAATTCACGCATAATGATGTTTTTCTCCATCTGCTTCACAGTTATTTTCGAGGGGTTGATTGGCAAAGGCACTGTAAAGCAATTCTAATCCTTTGATAATCGTTTCAACCTCTTGTATGCTCAAATGCTGCATCTTGTCAGAAAAAATCTGGTGATTTCTCTCCACCATCTTGTTCCAGACGGTTTGCCCCTTTTCGGTCAACGCCAGGATGATCGCGCGCCGGTCAGCGCTGTCGCGGGTGCGCTTAACCAGGCCCTGCTTTACCAGATCGTCTACATGCCGGCTGATGGCCGGCAGGCTGACTCTCTCGCAATCTGCCAGATCGCTGATTGAATTTGCCCCGCGGTCGATGTTGCGCAGGATATGATATTGTGCCGGGGTAAGCTGCGGGCTGTTCTGATTGTTTTCCAGTGACAGCTTGCGGTTGGCATGGAGCACCGATGGCAGGGTGCGCCACAGGATGCGTTCGCATTTTTTAAGCAGTTCGTCCGAGGCAATTTTTTTTTCTGTCATACTTCCTTCCTGTTGAACCATTTAACGTCGTTAATGGTTTATGTTGTTAATAATTAACAACGTTAAGTATTTTACCGCGTTTTTGGGGACTGTCAAGGGAAAATAACACCAAAATATCAGTAAATTTTGTAACCGCTCAGACGGGTAGTTGTAGGGCGCGTTCGTTGTTGAACGCGCCAAAACTTACCTTTGGTTTTGAATGTTTCTGAATTGGAGCCTGTTACTTGGTTCGTTGCCGCTTCCCTGCTTGGCAGGGACTTCGTCCGCAGCTAACGCCCCCTACGCGTGACAGATTTGTAGACAAAAGCTACTGCTTGTCTCGTGCAGGGTACTCTCATTCGCCGCTCCGCTCCATTGACAGCCCTGAGCAATATCCCAAACCTGTTAATATTGTAAGCATTACCCCTGAAAGTCAAACAATTTGCTCACCCCTCCCATACATATAGCAGCAATGCACATCCAGCAGCCCACGGCGATTTCCCCTGCCGTGGGCTGCTGGTAAACAATCCTGAACAACCTCATGCTCGCTTTAACACCACCATCAGGGCAGCTTTTTCCACTTTTTGGCCGGGCTGGACAGCCACCTGGGCTACTTCGCCTTCAAACGGGGCGCGGAATTCCATTTGCATTTTCATTGATTCGAGGGTGACCAGCAGTTGCCCTTCATTGACCCGCTCACCTTCGGCGGCATGCACATGCAGCACCACGCCCGGCATGGGGGCGCGCAGCTTGTCCTCATCCGCAGACAGGTCTGCTGCTTTCTCGGTGTTGGTACTGTTCTCCATCTCCACTTCGGCCACCATCTGCCGGCCTTCGGTGGTGATGGCGTAGGTGCCATTCATCTGGTGGTGCAGAAACAAATCACGTTTTTGTTTTCCCTGGATAAAAGAGAACAATCCCGGGAGATTTGAAGGCATTAAGCCAACATTGATCTGTCGTCCATTTAGTTTTACCTGCTCCCCCATGATTTCTACCTGGTACTGTCTTCCTGAGATTTGAATATTGTATAAGGACATTGGTGGCCTCCTTTTCAATTACCGGTCATTTGTTCGCGCCAGGCGGCAGCGCGCCATGTGTTGAATAGAGTGGTTTGCGGTTCCGTCAATTTATGCTGTCCTGAACGGGTTTGGTGCAGCAACAAGGCGGTTGCTACGGCTGCATTTTCTTCCAGCTCTGTTTCCCTTTCCGGCAGTACCGGTTGAAAGGAATCGAGATAGCTGGTGTCCACCTTTCCGGCGACAAAGCGGGGACTCTCGATGACGCGCTTGAGGAAATCGAGATCGGTTTGCACACCAGACAGTTGGAATTCATCCAGGGCGCGGCGCATGCGGTGCAGTGCTTTGCTGCGATCTTCTCCCCAGACGATAAGCTTCAGCAGCAGGGAGTCGTAATCGGCGTTGATCTGCATGCCGGGAGAAACTGCGCCATCAATGCGGATGCCGGGGCCAAGGGGATAATTCAGATAGTTGATCTCACCGGTGGCAGGCATAAAGCCATGTTCGGGGTCTTCGGTCAGCACCCGCACCTCAATGGCAGCGCCATGCTGCCGCACCTGCTCCTGCCGCAAAGCCAGGGGCTGCCCGCCTGCCAGACGGAGCTGCGCCTGCACCAGGTCGATGCCGGTGACCATCTCGGTGACGGGGTGTTCGACCTGGATGCGGGGATTGATCTCAATGAAATACGGTTCGTTGTGCTGGTCGAGCAGAAATTCTACCGTGCCCAGGCTACGATAATTGAGGGCCTGCCCAACTTGCAGGGCATAGCGGTAAAGACGCTGGCGCAGTGCTTTTTTCAGTCCGGGGGCAGGGGCTTCCTCGATCAGTTTTTGCATGCGGCGCTGGATCGAGCATTCTCGGTCGCCGAGGATGAGGACGCTGCCGTTGCCGTCCCCCAGGATCTGCACTTCAATATGGCGCGCCTGGCGCACCAGCGGCTCGAGATAGACCTGGTCATCGCCGAACGCGGCAGAGGCTTCCTGGCGGGCTGCGGCGATCATGCTTTCGAGTTGGGTGGGGTCATGGGCAATGCGGATCCCTCTGCCGCCGCCGCCCGAAACAGCTTTGATCAATACGGGGAACTCGACGCCCTGTGCCAGATCGCTGGCAGAGATTTCGGCGTTGACCGGAATATCAGGGCCTTCCAATACGGGCAGACCCGCCTCGCGAGCAAATTGGCGGGCGGTCAGCTTGTCACCGGTCATGTCCAGAGTGTCGGGTTTGGGACCGATGAAGATCAGCCCGGCACCTTCGACCGCGCGAGCAAATTCGGCGTTTTCGGAAAGAAAACCATAGCCTGGGTGAATGGCGTGCGCACCGCTGTGGCGCGCAGCCGACAGCACAGCATCAATATTGAGATAACTCTCACTTGCGCTGGCAGGGCCGATGCAGATTGATTCGTCGGCATAGCGTGTATGGGGCGCGCCGCGATCCGCTTCAGAATAAACAGCCACACAGGGCATGCTCAGTTCCCGGCATGCGTTCATGACACGTAAGGCAATTTCTCCCCGATTGGCAATCAGTACTTTCATTGGCAGGCTCCTTTAGAGGGGAATATTTCCGTGTTTGCGCGCCGGGGCAGCCTGGCGTTTATCGCGCAGGCTCTCCAGCGAGGCGATCAAGCGGATACGTGTTTCAGAAGGGGAAATGACATCATTCAGGTAGCCGCGTGCCGCAGCGGTGTAGGGGTTGGCAAACTCTTCGCGGTATTCGCGGATGCGTTCCTGACGGGCTGCGTCCGGTTCGGCGGCGGCGGACAGTTCTTTGCGGTGAATGATGTTAACAGCGCCTTCCGGTCCCATGACTGCGATTTCGGCATTTGGCAAGGCATAGTTCAGATCACTGCGCAGGTGTTTGGAGCTCATCACGATATAGGCGCCGCCGTAGGCTTTGCGTAAAATCAGGGCGATCTTGGGCACGCTCGCTTCAGCATAGGCATAGATCATTTTTGCACCGTGACGGATGATGCCGCCATATTCCTGTTCCACACCGGGCAAGAACCCGGGGGTGTCCACGAGGGTGACCAACGGGATATGGAAAGCGTCACAGCAGCGGATGAACCGCCCGCCTTTGTCGGAAGCGTCAATATCCAGCACACCTGCCAGATGGGCAGGTTGATTGGCGACTATCCCGACGACATGACCATCAAAGCGGGCAAAACCAACCACCAGGTTGGGCGCATTCTGCTCCTGCACTTCCATAAAATTACCGTCATCCACCAGGCAGCGAATGACATCATGCACATCGTATGCTTTTTGCGGATCGGTCGGAACCAATTGTTCCAGTTCGGGCGTGGCACGCTGGGCATCATCCAAAGGGGTGGTGTAGGGCGGCTGAACCAGATTGTTATTCGGCAAAAAGGATAGTAAACGGCGCAGGGAAAGAAATACCGACTGCTCGTCTTTCGCTGTAAAATGGGCGACCCCGCTTTGCCCGGCATGCACTGCTGCGCCACCCAGCGAATCGAAATCGACATCTTCGTGGGTGACGGCGCGTACGACTTCCGGGCCGGTGATGAACATGTGCGCGGTGTTTTCCACCATGAAGACAAAATCGGTGATGGCTGGTGAGTAGACGGCTCCGCCGGCGCACGGGCCGAGGATGACCGAGATTTGGGGGATGACGCCTGAGGCGCGTGTGTTGCGATAGAATATTTCGCCGTAGGCTGCCAGTGAGTCAACGCCTTCCTGAATGCGGGCGCCGCCTGAGTCATTCAGCCCGACCAATGGCGCACCGTTTTGCAGGGCCAGATCCATCAGGCGGGCGATCTTCATCCCATGTGCTTCGCCCAACGAGCCGCCCAGAACGGTGAAATCCTGGGCATAGGCATAGACGATGCGCCCATCCACCTTGCCCCAACCAGTGACGACGCCATCACCGAGGGGGTGGGTATCGTCCATGCCCAAACCACTGGCGCGATGGGTTACAAAGGCATCTGTTTCGATGAAACTGCCAGGGTCATAGAGCAATTCCAGACGTTCGCGGGCGGTCAGTTTTCCCTTTTTGTGCTGTGTGTCGATACGCTTTTGTCCGCCGCCTGAATGGGCTTCTGTACGCATGGCTTGCAAGCGAGATAGGTTATCGGTCATATTTAATGCTCCAGAATACTGAGAACGGGTGGTGATGTCTCCTCAGAAAATTGATGATCTTGATATGTTTTGCTGCCAAACCGTTACTGGATGGTGCGGTAAACCGCCTGGATAGCGGTGCTGCCTTCAACCGCCAGGGCTGCCAGCGCGTTCCGGTTGGGTGCCCACTGCAGCAGGGACCAGCGGTGATTTTCAGCAGGTTCCAGCGCATGCACAAGCGCAGTTTTCCGCCCGGGCAGGATTGAAAAAGCATTGGTGGGGTGGCAAAAGCCCTCCCCTCTGGCTTTCAGGTAGGCTTCTTTTTGCGTCCAGCACGAATAGAAGGTGCTAGCTTTGTGCTTTGCGGGGGTAGTGCGGAACAACTGTAACTCTGCCGGAGAGAAGAAATTCTTCGCAATAACATCCATCTCCAGACGGTCATCGATCCATTCCACGTCAATACCCACCGGCCGCTGGCGGCAGATGGCATACATCGCCAGATCGCCGGAATGGGAAAGGTTGAATTCCACACGCTGGCCATCCGGGATGGTAAAGGGATGAGCCAGAGCGGGTTTCCCGTGCTCGTTGTAAGAGAATTGGAGTTCGCCGGGTTTGATGTGGATGTACTGCCACAGGATTTGGCGCAGCCAGCCGCGGGCAGCGATGAAGCGTTCCTGCAGGCGTATGTCGATCAGGCGCGCGGCACGGGTGCGCTCCTCCGGGGAAAGGATGCTGTAGAAATAGTTAAGATGCGACTGCGCTATTTCAAGCGGGGCCTGCCAGACGTGGACTTCGTCTGCGTTCAAGGATATCGGTGCAGCAGGGTAACGCCAGTTCCAATTGATGACACAATCCATAATGGTATTCATGATTGCTTTCCTTTCATTCATTAACGATCAATGGTGAACCAGGGCGATACACATCCAGGGCGGATGGAAGTTGAATGCCCTGCACCCGCAAACTTTGCAGCCGATAGCGGTAGGCACAGCCGCGCAGCAAATGCAAGGCCATGTCGGCGGCATGTCGATTTTCGATTGGTTCCAGATAGGTGCCGCGGACCCAGTCATTGAATGTGCCCATCACGGGACCGCACCAGATCTGATAATCCATTTCCCGTCCCGTTTCACCGGTGCATGACCAGCGCGAGGCCAGGCCGAGGTACCAGCGGAAGATGAGTGCCATTTTTATTTTCGGATTCTGGCGAGCTTTCTCGAGCTGGGCAGGGTCACGGGCTTCGAAGAATTTTTCCGTATCTGCCCAGACTGCTTCCAGCGTGCGTTGGAAGATCTTCTTTTCCAGACTTTCTCTCTCCTGGGCCGGGATGTCTTCTACTGTGGCATAGCTGGAATATATTTCGTATAGCTTCTGCGCGCGCATGGCGAACAAAGTGCCTTTTTTCAATACCTGCACCCGGCCGCCCATCTCAAACATATCGGCTGAGGGAGCCATGGTCACGTCCGTCATGGCAGCGGATGCCAAAAGCTGCTTGGTATGGGTGGATGTGCCTGCTTCGACACTGGCGTGATTGATCGAGCCGGTGACGACATAGGCAGCGCCCATCATGTAGGCAGCCAGGACGGCTTCCGGTGTACCAATGCCTCCGCCTACGCCAACACGCGGCGGGTGGGCATATTTGTGCCTGGTCTGGATTTCATCACGCAGCGCCAACATGGTTGGCAGCAGGCAGACCAGCGGGCGTTGGTCGGTGTGGCCGCCCGAATCCGCTTCCACGGTGATGTCGTCGGCAACGGGGACGAGGCGAGCCAGTTGCGCCTGTTCGGCGGTGATCCGTCCGGCGGCCAGCAGGGAATCGAGTATCTTTTCTGGCGCAGGCTGCATGAACTGGGTGGCGACCTCGGTGCGCGACAGTTTGGCGATGATGTGGTTTTGGATGATCACGCCGCCATCGGCATCCTGTGATAAACCGGCAGCCCGGTATTGCACCAGACTTTCGCTGAGACGGATGAAGGCTGCGGCTTCCACGACGCGCACGCCATAGCGCAGGTACAGTTCGACAGTGGCTTGTTCAATCTGCGGCTCAAAGGGACTGTGCAGCAGGTTGAAGGCATACGGGCCATTCGGCAGGGCGGCTTGAATCTCTTGAATGGCTTCTTCAATGCGCTGTGGCGAAACACCTCCGGCGCCATACGCGCCCATCAA
The DNA here is from genome assembly GCA_964447155.1 of uncultured Anaerolineaceae bacterium. Lineage (GTDB taxonomy): Bacteria > Chloroflexota > Anaerolineae > Anaerolineales > Anaerolineaceae > SMBSF63. The sequence continues at coordinate 34,039 of CAYURM010000024.1, read as the reverse complement.
GCCAGCTTTGCCCAGGGCGATGACCATTTGGGTCGAGGCGATGGCATTGGCCATTGCGCCGGCATAATAGGCTGCCCGCACGCCGTAATCCCGCAGAAAGCCGGGATCGCCAAATTGACCGATGGTGACGGACGGCACCCAGGCCAAACCTTCCTGGTCTTCTTGGACAGCTTCCCCGTGACAGATGATGTCAACCCCACCCGGTGTTTGAACTGCCCGCAAAGGTGTTTCCAGATCCAGCAGACAATCGCGAAGGCGGTCTGCGTTGTTTATGATGGTGTTTGTTGCCAGCATGCGTTTATCCTTCCCGTATATCCATACCAATATTGATAATTTCGTAGATCCGTTTGCTGTCCGCCCACAGACTGGCATCGGCCACAACAACCGTATGCCCTGGCGCGGACTGCACGTTCCTGATCTGTACTTCGATTTGCATTTTTTGATGAGAGCGGGTGATCTGCCCGCGGTATTTCCACTGCATCGCTGAACCGCTATGCAGGCTGAAACGCGGCGACATAAAGCCGCTTCCCAAACCGCAGGCCAGGCTGTATGCTTGCAGGGCCTGCTGGATGGCTTCTACCCCCAGCGAGCCCGGCATGACGGGGTCCTGATAGAAATGATTGTCAAAGAACCAATCCTGCGGGTTGACCGTCTTTTGGGCGGAGACCATGCCCAGACCGAATGTGCCGCCGGCTTCCGTGACCTGGATATGATCCAGGAAATTCAATTGCCCACTGGATAACCGGTAATGAGGTTTGTTTTTCTCCTGAACGTCCCAGTTTTGCCGGGGGAGGGTGTCTTGATCCTGGATCACAACAGGTGCTCGCTGGTTGTCAAGCCCGGCCTGCCGCGCCATCACTGTGGGCGGAAAATAGCCGAAGACCGACTCGCCGCGATAGAAATCGATGCCATTGCATGACAGGCAAAAAGAGAAACTCTGAATGATGGTTCCTGCTCCGCTGACTGTGGAGTGTAGACCGGCGTGGTTGATCACCGTTTGGCCGCGCAGATCCAGATCGGTTAATAATGTGGCGGAGCCATCCAGGTTGCGGAAGAGAAAGTCCTGATCGGGAGCGCTCAGGGCGGTGCCCAGCCAGGCCGAAAGAAAACCGCAGGGCTGCAAGGCCATTTCCATCAAGACGGACAGGGGCACAAACGGGGATGCATTGTGCTGCAAATACCAGGCATCCGGGGGGATATCGCAGGCGGTGGTGATCCGGGCGGGAGCATTGAGTTGATGGCGCTGCCCTTCAATTTCCAGGACACGGTCAAACAAAAGCAGATCGCCGTTCGGAATGCGCGGTACCTGCCTGCCATGGAAGACTGCGTATTCAGGCCCAAAAACGCGCTCCAATGAACCCAGGGAAAATTCTTCCAGGTCGGGGCGGATAAACATAAACTGTTCGCGTTGCAATTGCCGGGCGATGGCTGGGGCCACTACCGCTGTTTGCAGGCGCAGCAGGTTGTTGATCTCGCGCAGGGCTGTCTGGCGGCTCTGCAGGAATTGTTGATGCACCCGGCTCTGGCGCTGCGACTGGATTTTTGCCAATTGCGTTTGGTTTTCTATCAGGTAATCGTTCATCTCGTTATCCTGCCATTCTTATGGCGGTTTCTTCATTTAATATGGCTGATGTTTGCGGTTCACACAGGGTTGAAACATTCACCGGAATACCCTGACTGACCAGCTTTGCCAGCAGGCGCACGAACATGGTTTGCTCGTCCACCTTTGCCTGGTCAACCCAGACGGCGGCATGGGGTTTGTTTTTTAAGATGGAATCAATCCATTTGGCGCAGTTGCTGCCAGCCCCGACTTCAATGAACATGCGTGCACCGTCTTGATAAACCTTTTCCACCAGGCGGGGAAAGTCCAGACGATTGGTTAAAGCGGTGGCAATGTTCTCGGCGATGATGGCCGAATCCAGAATGGCGGGATGATAATCGGCTGCGGTGTAGAGCACTGTCTGCGGGATGGATTCAACCGACAAGTTGTGCAATGCTTCTAGCCGCGGGAACTCTGCGGACATGGCCTCGCAGTGCAGGGCGTAGTCATAGGGAGCCTGGAGGCTCATACATTTCAGAGAGGCGATCACGCGTTTACATGCCTGCACCTCGCCGCCAATCACCACCTGACGGGGGGCATTGATGTGGGTGAGGTAGGCATGGTCTTCAGCGGCCAGGGCAGCCTGCACCTGATCTGGCGTCGCCATGAGGATGAAGTTGCCCCACAGCGGTTCGTGTGATGGGGCAGTGTCCTGCGGCCAGCCCCAATGCTGGCGGGCGGCCAGGGTTGGCCCTGCCAGACGGCTGTGAAAGAGCGGCGATTCGCTGAAATTGGTGCGGGCTTCATCAGCCGCTTCCCACACACCCAGGGCAAACATCATGCTGTTCTCGCCCAGGCTGTATCCAAAGGCGCTTTCGGGGCGCAGTCCAAACACTTCTTGCAGGATGGTGGTGTACAGGAAAGCGACCGCCGTGCCGGTGGTGATCATGGCAATCGGGTCTTTGCTCAACTGCGCATCCAGTGCGGCGATTTGTTCCCCCGATAACGGCGCAATGCTTCGGGGGTACAGGGTACTGGTTTGCAGAGAAAGGTCAATGTTCTCCGTGAGATCAAACAGGCGATCCTGCAAGCGGGGAAACAGGGAGAACAGGTTCCGGGCCATGCCAACATGTGAATTGAAACCGCCTGGATAGACAAAGGCCACTTTGGCGTGCGCTCCCAGCGGTTGGGCGGAAAAGGCACTGCCGGCGGGGGATTGCCAGTCTTTGCCGGTCTCGAAGGCCCGTTCGATGCCGCGTTGGGCATGTTCAATTTCCCGGCGCAGCTCATCTGGGGAAGCACCCATCAGACCCAACGTAAAGGGTAGTGAGCCGGTGTGATCGTATTCTGCCAGGCATTGATTTGCCAATTCGGACAGGGATAACCCGTTGTCTACTTGCGAAGCGAGGTGATCCAGCTTTTCTTGCAGGGCAGCCTGTGAATGTGCCTGAATGGGCAGCAATTGCATGCCGGTGCTGCTGAAAGCTGCCTGGGCCGGAAAGCGCAGCTGTGGTTCTTCGGTGAGCGCCAACCCTTTGGATTTCCCGGCAGAATCAGCGCAAATCAATATGGCTTGCCGGTGATTGTTGCCAGGTTCGGTGAACCAGGGCCGTGAATCGGTGGGCACGTAGAATGGTGCGTCATCCCATGCTTTCGCGTTTAAAGGACCTTGCCAATGGGGGACTGCAAAATGCGTGCGCCGGTGCAGACTCAGACTGGCTTTGATCAACCCGATCAGGTCGGCAAGCTCGCCTCCAAAACCGAGGGTTTCCGAGATTGCGCTCAATGCGCATAGATTATCTCCCGTTCCTGTTTTGATGAATTTTGCAAGCCGGGTTGGGGACAGCTCTGCCAACGAGCTGTTCAACTGGCCGCCTAGTTCCAGACTGCCTGCCGCGGCAGATGCGTGCCATTCGCCGATGGCCGCATACACCCGGCTTTGCACCTGTTTGGCATCATCCAGGCGTTGAAATACTACAGCGGCTGCGCCACAGGCCGATGGATGCGAGACTGCCACAGCGACAGCATCATGACTGTTTTGTGAAAGAATATACCGGGCTTGTTGCCAGGCGAAGTACAACCAGCAAGGTCCTGCGGGCAGGGAAACAGCCGAAGCGGCGAGACCTTGCGGGCTTTCAGTTTCTTCCTGATGCGTTTCGGGAAAAAGGATAACGATATTTTGATTCAAGGGCAGGGCAGCGTCCGTCATGGCCTGTTGGCAGACTTGCCAAAGGTTTTGCTGCTGACAGGCATCGCGCGCTTGTTCGCAATCTGTAAGCGCAAGTCCGTCCAGCAATCTTTCCTGGAATGTCCGCAAATCTGGACACCCCGGAAAATTGACTGCCATGCCGCTAATCGCTACTTCCATGAGTTCTTCCTTATTACCTGTAAAGTTTTCGTTCATTCGATTGTGACCGGTGCGGCCTCTTGCTCAACAGGTTGGCCTTTGCCAATATAGCGGGTGAGCTGCTTGCTGATGGTGCCTTCCAAACCGACAAAGCGGATGTATGGTTTCCCGGCTGCGTCTTGCACCAGGAGGTTGCCTACCACCGATGTTGCACTGTGCGAGCGGATCTGTAAATCGACATGATAGGTCTCACCAAAAGACATGGAACAGTAATTTTCCAGCCGTTCCAGACTTGCCGGCAGACAGGGCGCCTGGTCAACCTGCATAGACCAGATCAAGAGGGCCTGCACGACGGCGTCATTCAAAAATGGGTTGGTGGAGCGGGCGGGGAACTGCCCCTGCATGCGGGCATCCAGTTGTGGCAGGAAATTCTCCATGTGGATATGTTCCTTGCTCATGGTCAATACCCGCTGCACGCCCTGAAAGGCTGGGCCGTGGAACAGGGTGCCATCGGCATACAGCTTGTGGCCTGCAATCGCTGCGGGATTTGCCAGTTCAGCGGCGGAAAAAGGTATCCCTGAAACGGGTTCAGGCAGGGATTTGACCAGGGTGATCCCGGCCCGGTAGTGGAAACGTGGATGGCCATTGGGCGCATGGCTCCAGATGGTTGCTTCCAATTGCAGGGCGTGTGAGGATGGGCTGTCAACCAGTTTCACGTCAAGGGTATATTTTCTCGGCTCCTGATCTTCAAAAACGATGCCTTTGAGCACACGGTAATCCTGCATTTGTGAGAAGACGTAGCCCGGGAACAACTGCTCGCAGGTGTGGATCATCCAGGAGGTGCCGCAGGTTGCCGGCAGAACGGGGTTGCCGCCAATGCGGTGATCCTGCAGAAAGGGGTTGTCCGCCAGACGCAGGGAGCGTTCGATGTGCCAGATGCGGTCTTTATCGGTCACGGGTGCTGCGGGGCGGGATACTGGGCTGCCCACCACGATCTGGGTGGGAACCGGCCCGGGGCCTGTCAGTTGCCCGGCCAGTATTTCAGTGCCAACATCTACCGGGATCATTTTGATGTTCTGGGCGGCAAAGGCTTTCTTCAGTTCAGGGGTGACCATGCCCGCTTCCCAGGGTCCCCAATTGATGGACAGTACCTGGCAGGCGGGGTATTGGCGGCGCAGCCGGTAAGCCGTCTTGTTGAGGATCTCGTTCGCCAGGGCGTAATCTGCCTGGCCAACATTGCCATAGAACCCGGCAACAGAGGAGAAGAGCACCACAAACTGGAGCTGGTCAGCCGGAACACAGGTCAGCAAACTCTCCAGCCCTTTCACTTTGGGGTTGAATACTTTTTCAAAATCCGCAAGCGTTTTGTTCTGGATGCGTTTGTCCGCCAGGCTGCCTGCTCCATGCAGGATGCCCGTCACCGTCCCGAGTTGTTCCACTGCGGGCACCAGTTTGCGGCGCAGATCATCAGTGTCTGTTACATCAGCAGAGATGTAAACTGCCTGCCCGCCGGCTTTGTGTACGGCATTCAGGGTGGCCTGAATTTCACGCTGTGAAACCAGCGCCTGCCAGACGCTCTGCACGGTTTGCGGGGTGGGGGCCTGCCCCTGGGCTTTTTGGTCTTCCATGATGCGGCGTTTTAACTCTGCCGCATCCTCTATTCCTTGCGCCCAGGCAGGTTCTGTGTCTGCCAGTGCGGAACGCCCCACCAGGATAAAGCGGCAGCCGGTCTCTTCTGCCAGACGGATGACACATCGGGCAGTGATGCCCTTCGCTCCGCCGCTGACCAGGACAACAGTGTCAGACTGGATGAGGGATGGCGTTGTCATGATGTACTCCTTGCTGCGTTTGCGAGGGTCAAAGTCACCCGTTCTTGCGGGCCAACCCCGACTTCAACGATTGTCCGTTCGGGATCTTCCAATTCAGCCAGGATACGTGCGGCAGCCTGTTCGGCGGAGAGATCGGCCTGAACATCCACTGCCCGGCAAAATACGCCTTCCCATTCCAGGTTGATGGTTTTGACCAGCCCAAACAGACCGCCAGAAGTAGCTGACCAATCGCCTTCTCCCGAAGTGCCGAGCATGCCATCCATGCGGGCGACGGCCATAAAGGCATTGCGGCCACCCGGGATGGTTTCGGTTAGTGCGGCCTGCATGTATTTCGCCAGCCAGAAGGCTGCTTGCAGGCTCTGCTCTGGTTCACTGCCTGCCGCTGCCGGTTCCAGATAGATCAGGGCAGACGGCGAACCATAGGGCTTTGCGGCTTCGATCAAGGCTGCTTCGATTTGATCCTCGCCCAATCCGTGCATCTGGATTGCCTGAACAGCTTGCGGCAATTCGGATGGCTGCTTGCTTTCGCTTGTTGATCCTTGCAAAACGACAACTTTCCAGCCTCGGGCAGTCAGGTTTTCTGCCAGCGTCCAGGATAAGGCGGTGCCATCATCCGTGATGATACAAACGGGGACATGGTCCCAATCCATGACCAATCGATCTGGTGGCGGGAGGGGTTGTACTACCACCTCCCGGGTTTCAATGCCTGATACAGTTTTCACGCCCGCATCAGGCATCACCCTTTTTTTTCAGGTACCGCACCTTTGTTCAGGTGTTGAATGATCTGCTGCAAGGTGTGTAATTCACTTAATGCGGCCGGGTCTACCTCCGGCAGGCCGGGGAAATACTCCTGCATGGCGCCCAGGATCTCGACCCGTTTGATCGAGTCGATGCCCAGATCGGATTCCATGTCCATATCCATTTCCAGCATTTCTTCTGGATAGCCGGTCTTTTCGCTGACCACGGTCAGGAGGACGACGCTGATTTGATTTGCGTCTCCGACATCTCCCTTGATTTCTGCTGCTTCAACAGCAGGAGGGGGAGAAGCGACTTCGGCGGCAGCCACGGGAGCAGGTGTGGAGACAGGCGCAGCTACAGCTACAGCTAAAGCTGCAGGTGCAGGTGCTGAAGCATTGAGATGGTCAATGACCTGCTGCAGGGTGTGCAGTTCACTCAGGACGGAGGGTTCCACCTCCGGCAAACCGGGGAAGCGTTCCTGCATTGCGCCGAGGATTTCGACCCGTTTGATCGAATCGATACCCAGATCGGATTCCATGTCCATGTCCATTTCCAGCATTTCCACTGGATAACCGGTTTTTTCGCTGACCACTTCCAGCAAGGCGGGCTGAATACCATCTGTATTGACGGCAGCCGGAGCAGGCTGTGCAGCCGGTGCGGCGGCCACAGAGGCCGGTTTTTCTTCAGGTATGGGCGTTGCAGCAACAGGCATGGGTTTGGCTGCCGGATGGTGCCCGTTGCCATTATTGCCATTGCCGTTTGGACGGGTTTTTACCGGTACTGTGCTGTACGGCAGTGTCCCCAACTGGCGCTGCACCAGTTCGGAGAAGGTATGCGAGAAGGCTTCCTGCCCGTTCAGGTATTTTTCATGGACACGGGCGGTAGAGTCCTGATGGTTGTGAATCGACTCGAGACTGTTGATCAGGCTCTGTACCACCTGCCGCTTGGGATGATCCGGTTCTGCTGTGCCTGCGCCATTGGCGGCGAGGTCCACCTGCATGTGCGCCAGATCAGAAAGGATCTGCCCAAATTCTGCTTCATTCTTCAAGTATTGTTCATGCACCCGCAGGGTATCTCCCTGATGGGCCTGGAAATCCACCAACTGCCGGTCAATTTTTTCGAGTACTTCGGGTTGAATCGTTTCGACGAGTGGTTCATTTTCGGTTTGGATGGATGGTACTTCCTGTGCTGCTGTCACAGCAACAGATTGATCTGCTGTGAGTTGTACACGGAAACCATCATTGAGCGCTGTCTCAAACCCATCTCTGGTTTGTGGTGACACATACAGCCCACCGTTGAGGGTAATGCTGATCTTGCTCTTTTTGGCCGGTTCGAGGGCCGCAGAAACAGGTATTTGATAGGGGTCGATGTTGCCCAGGGGCAGCCCGATGACCTTCAACTGGACGACTGCCTGGCGAAGCTGGCTGTCGCTGTCCTGTTTGGCATTGGCATTCAATGCCACCGCCGCGTGGGGTTGGTCGGCCAGAATGTTGTTCACCAGGTTGGTCAGGATGTTTTTGGGGCCGATCTCTACAAAGACCGTGCCGCCATTCGCATAGATATTCTCAATTTCATCTTTGAAATGCACCGAGGAAAGCATGTGTCCATTCAGTATTTCGCCGATTTTTTTGGTGTCGGCTGGATATGCCTTGCCGGTGGTGTTTGAATATACCGGTACGGTTGATTTGTGGATTTTCGCTTTGGCAATCGCTTCGCCAAACGGTTTTTGGGCGTGGGCCACCAGGGGCGTATGGAAGGCAGCCGAAACGGGCAGGGGGATCACGGAAAAACCTTGTGCCGCCAGGGCTTGCTGCGCTTCTGCGATGGCAGGTTTCGACCCCGCCAGCACGACCTGGTTGCGGGAATTCAGATTGGCTACCTTGACTTCGGGGAAGGCTTTGATGGCTTCGACGATGGCATCGGCATCCCCTTTGACCGCCAGCATGGTGCCGGCATCAAATTCGGGATCGTCCGGGGCGGCCATTGCCTGGCCGCGGGCCATTGCCAACTGCATGTAGGAGGCGTCATTAAAGACACCCGCAGCCCAAAGGGCTGTCCATTCACCAAAGCTGTGCCCGGCGATGAAATCCGGTTGAAAACCGGCGTCTGCCAGGATGCGGTACATGCCCATGCTCAAACTGCCGATGGCCGGCTGGGCATTTTCGGTGCGGGTCAGGACGGCGGTTTGCTCGTCCACTTCCTCCGAGGAGAAAACAGGAACGGGGTAGACGCGGTCGCTGAGCGGACCGTGACCGGCCTGCGCCAGGGTTTCGTTCATCTCTGCAAATACTTCGCGTACTGGCGGGAAGTTCATCGCCAGTTCTTTGCCCATATTGAGATACTGTGCGCCCTGGCCGGGGAACAAGGCAACCACTTTGCCGCTGGTATCCATCCCCTGACGGCGGTAATAGATGCCTTTGGGATGCTCCCAGGTTTCATTATCCAGATTGTCTGCCAGCATTTTGACGCTCAATTGCAGCAATTTGATGGCTTCGGGGAGGGAAGCGGCAACGAATCCCAACCGGGCAGATGCAGCGTCCAGGGTCATATTTGTTGAAATGGCTGCCAGCTCGAACAACCGCGCTGAACCGTTTTCACCTTCCAATGTCGCGAGGTCTGCCTGGCAGGTATCCAGCAGGGCCTGCGGGGTTGCTGCCTGGAAGAGGAGCATGTGTGCGCCTTGCTGCATACGGTACGCCTGGGTATGGTCGCGGCTGTATTCTTCTATCACGATGTGGAAATTTGTGCCGCCAAAACCGAAGGCGCTCACGCCAGCGCGCCGCGGCGTGCTGGCATTGCGGCGCACCCAGGGGCGCGTCTCGGTGTTGACATAGAACAGGGACTCCTCCATCTCCATTTTTGGATTCGGTTTGGTTACATTCAATGTGGCAGGCAGGATCTTATGGTGCAAGGCCAGGGCGGCCTTGATCATTCCGGCGGCGCCAGCGGCGGCTTTGGTATGGCCAATCTGCGATTTAATGCTGCCCAGGGCAATGGATTGCTTGTTGGAATCCTCCGGGGTAAAGATCAGTTGCAACCCTTCAAACTCAGCCGGGTCGCCAGCTGATGTGCCGGTGCCGTGCGCTTCAAGAAGACCAATGGTCTGGGGGGCAAAGTCCGCTTCCGCATAGGCCCGTTGCATTGCTTTGGCTTGTCCTTCAGGGCGGGGTGCATAAATGCTTTTGTAGCGCCCATCGCTGGAAGCACCCACGCCGCGGATAACGGCATAGATCTGATCACCATCCCGCTCGGCATCTTCCAGTCTTTTCAGTACCATCATGCCCAACCCTTCTCCGGCGAGCATGCCGTCGGATGCTTCGTCAAACGTACGGACATGTTCGTTCTGTGAGAAAGCGGGGGTCTTGCTGAAGCATAGATAGGTGAGGATGGAATTGTCCGTATCCACCCCGCCGGTGATCATCATGTCTGCGCGGCCTTCCACCAGTTCGCTAATGGCAGTTTTAATGGCTGCCAGGGAGCTGCCGCAGGCAGCGTCCACAGTGAAATTGGCGCCGCCCAGGTTCAAGCGGTTGGCAATCCGCCCGGCGACAACATTGCCAATTGCGCCAGGGAATGCATTTTCATTCCAGCCGACATAGGCGCTTTTGATCTTTTCGACAATGCGTGCGGTGTCGGCTTCAGGAATGCCGACGTTTTTCAAAACACGTTCCCAGATGGGGTATTGCAGACGGGCGACCAGCGGCACAAAAAGCTTTGAGGACATACCCACCATGCCCAGCACCACACCGGTCTGGTCCAAAAGACTCTCGTCAGCTTCGAAATAGCCCGCATCCTGCATGGCCTGCTTGGCAACGATCAATGCCAGCAGTTGGGATACGTCTGTCACTTCCAGAATGTTCGGCGGCAGGCCGAATTCCATCGGGTCAAATTCAATATCGGGGATGAACCCGCCTACCCGGGAGTAAGATTTGTCAGGCTGGTGGGGGTCCGGATCATAATAGGCATCCACATCCCAGCGGGAGGGGGGAACCCGGGTGATGCAATCGACTTCGTTGAGGATCACATCCCAGTAATGGGCCAGATCCGCTGCGTTTGGAAAAATGGATGACATGCCAATGATAGCGACCGGATGGTCTTGCAGGGGTGCGCGAAAGGCGCGTTGAGAGCTTCTCTTCCGAGACGTCATGAATCTACCTCCAATATGTTATTGAATTGGCTGGCTGAGATTGACGATCAATACCCCCGTGAGATCGCCGAATTTTTCGTTGTAAGCCGTTTGTTCGTTAAATTAAGTGCATCTCAAGAGACTTGTGAAACCATTTCGACTGCGGTTATCTCTTGTCTTTCTTCCGGTGCAGTCTCACCGGCCCCAGTTGTTTTGGGGGGGCGAAGGAAGATCAATAAGGCCGCCATGACAACCGCCGCTGCGCCTAACCCAACACTCAAAACCGCAGCGCCGGTGCTTCGGGCTGGTTTGGCATTGCCTGTAAACATTTGGTCTGCAAGGGCTTGCATGGCCGTTTGCTTCTGCAATTGATTGCGCAACTTTTGACGGATCCTGGACTCGCCGCTCAAATCGATATTTTTGAGTTCAGCAGCAAATTGAAAGTCTTCCTGAATTTCTTCCGGTAATGAGGAAGTCAACGGGATATCATTGTTTGTGATAATTGCATCCAGAAGATAAAAAACAATGGCATTTAACTCGCGTTTACTCATGGTCAGCTTCCTCTTTTAAACATTTCCTCAATTTTTTGATCGAACGGTGTAACGTCACACCGACATTTTGTTCACTCATCCCGGTAATGCGGGCGATTTCCCGGTTGGTCATTTCGCCGGCAAACTTCAAGGCAAGCAAATCACATTTATCTGCTGACAGGGTTTTCATTGCTGTCAATAAACGGCGCTGCTCATCGGCCAGCTCGGCCTGCTTTTCTGGTGAGTCAGTTTGCATGGCAAAATTTTCCATGCCATCAAGCGGCAGCCATTCAATGCGTTTCCGGCGGCGAAAAAAATCATTCACCAGATTGCGCGCAATCGTAAACAACCAGGCCGAGAAAGGGGCCTTTTGCGGGTCGTAGCTGGCGATCTTCGCCAAGGCCTGTTCAAAAGTTTGCGCCGTTAGATCATCCGCGGTATGTACATCCGGCGAACGGTAACGCATGTAGGTGTAAACCCTGGAAAAATAACGATCGTATAAAACCAGAAAATTATTCGGGTCTGCGACTACACAGGCAGCAACAGTTGTGTCTTCCAGTACTATCCATTTTGTATGATTCATTCATTTGATCCAATGGTGCTTCTCTACAAGTTAATACGGATAACCTTGGAAAGTATTACACAGCAATTTGTACGGTTCTTTTTTCATATTTATTCTAACCGACTGAGGGGAAGGAAATTTGTTGGCTTGCTGCGGTGGGAGGAGTATCAAAACGGGGTCGTATCCTCTGGAAAAGCAGAGACGTGGGCAAACAGGCGGAAGATGAGCTTGTAACAATCAAAACCCCTATATAAAGACTGGAGAAATTCTACGCAGTCATATATAGGGGTTTTGATTGTCTAAAAATGGTTACTATTCGTACCCTGACCGGCAAACTACAGCCAACTTAGATCAAGGTAAGCGGAAGATTGTCAGGCTGCCTGCATTACCGAAAAGCCCCGGCAGCTGTGGTGGATTGCTTAATCCTGAGTGATCCACTGCCCTTGACCATCGGATCCAGCCAGGCTTGTGCGCAGTTCCACAATGACACCTTCCAGCAATTTGCTCGTGTCAAAGTAAGCCCATTGCGAGCCTACATGGACTCCCGTGCCGCTGGCAATGTTCTTGATACCCTGCGCTTCCATGTCCAGCTTTCTTTCTTCAAAGTCAGGCACGGTAAAGCGAATGTGGTGCAACCCCGGTCCGTGTTCTTCCAGAAAATCGCTATAGATGTTTTGGCCTTCCAGTGGCTGGACAATCTCAAGCTGGGTATTGCCAACGGTGGCGAATCCCAGCAGCAGCTTGTAGTTTCCCGGTTCGCCATGGTAGGTTGCCTGGGGATCAATCCCTTCAATGGGCCATTCCATCACGCGGAAATCATCGATTCCGAATAATTTGCTTAACATTGCGACCATCGAACGCAGGTCACGTACTACAATGCCGACCTGATCCACGCTGGGTTTACCTGAGGGGGATTTTGTTTCAGCCATAACATATTTTCCTGTTGTGCTTCTGTTTATAAGAGGGCCCGATGTTCATCCGTTGCGTAATTGATCGGGATGCCTTTTTCCTTCTTTTCGATAAATGCATTGACAACTTTGGTCACTCCCGCTGCGATATCGTCCAGGTCCTGTTTTTCCAGCAAAGGATGGACGCTGGCGAGCCAGAACACTTCTTCGCAGGCTTTTTCTGCTACCGGGCAAAGCCCTTCATAATACTCAACCTCTCCCTCATACCAAGGGCATTCGAAGGGGCATTTTGTGCCTCCGTAACCGGCTTTGTTGACAAATACTGGCTCGAGGTGCTGCGGGATCATCCAGCGGGTTGTACTCAAATACTTCAGGTTATAGACACCCTCTGCGGCCAGTGCGACGGCAAAATTAAGCATATCGGTGCCCAGCACATCAGGAAGCAGGCGGACGAGGTAGTAAAAATAGACCCGGTCTCCCCAGGGTGATTCAGGAGGCAAGATCAAACCGGGCAATCCGGCGAGCTTCTCGTTGAGGTAGTGAGCATTTTCGGTGCGTTTTTCAATCAGGTCCCAGGCCCGGTTCATCTGCTGGGTACCAATGGCTGCCTGCATGTTGGTGATGCGGTAATTGGTACATGGCAGATCCCAATGGTATTTCGAGGCTGGTCCCAGTGAACGACGTCGGGCGAAATCCTGGTATCCCCACATTTTTTCATACAGTTCGCTGTCATTGGTCGTTACAAAGCCACCTTCGCCGGTGTTGGTGATTTGGAGGAAGCCGCAAAACAGGTCTATCGCCCTGGCAAGCTGTTTGAGCCGAACGCGAAGCTGGTTCCCCTGTACGCCGAATTGTATGAGATCTACAGGGAAATTTATCCGGCAATAAAGGGAGTGAACAGCCAAATTTACAACCGTTTCCGGGCAGGATGATATGGCTTTATTGCAGGTGCTTTTCAAAATTTGGTGGATGGTTCACCCATTTCATCCGGGGAATTGCGGACGATGTACCGCGGGATTAGGCGGGCGATGTTCGGCATGACAACGCGTCCTTCCGCGGTTGGCGCTTCCTCCGCCGATATCCACGTTGGTCACCGTGGCATAATAATGTGCCTGTGAATATTGTGCCGCGCCAGATCCACGCCCTGAAATGAGGCTCTCCACGTTCGGCCCGGCGATACGGACAATAAATTCACCAGCCAGTCCGTTTTTCTTCTTCGCCGTCTCACCGCTGATGATGACCGCCGCCGTGTACTCCTGCCGCACAATTGTAGAGATAATCCCAAACACAAGATAGCAATACCTGTTTGGGATAATCCGCTTCGTTTGATTGGCTGGAATGGGTCTTTTTGTGAAAGGGTGTATTGCAATGTCTGGATCAGTGTTGCCATATAGTTCCCCTCAGCTTTTTCAGAATGCGTCCCGTTATTGGAAACTCGAAACTAACGTATCATTTTACCGACACGAATTTTCTTTTTGGTTTTTGGATGGTTAGAGATGCTATGCTAAAAAGGATGCAGACACCGGCAGAGATCAAGAGCACAGGTTGGTAAGTGCCAAGGATGTCATAGGCGATACCAAAGGGAAGCGGACCAAGAGCTGCTCCAATAATGGCTACAGCAGTTGTGAAGCCGTAAATACTGCCCAAATGTTTGCGACCAAAGAATTTTGGCCAGGCTACTGCACCTGTTGCCCGGCTTATTCCATTCGTAGCGCCCAAAACGATCCCAAACAAAAAAGCGGTAACTGTTCCCTGGAGCACCTGAGCAGATAGCAGCGCGGTGGCTTGGAGAAGCAGCCCAACTGCCAATAAATATCGCAATGAAATACGATCGGTGAGAAACCCGGCTGTAAATTGTGTCAGGGCTGCGGCAAACGCAACAGGCAAAAAGACTGAAGCAGCAACAGAAGGATTCAGGCTGCGATTCTCAAAGATACTGACCAGGTGAAAGAAAAGGCCGGTGGAAAGCATCGAGAATAACGCCAAACTAATGGCTAACATCCAGAAGGTTCTGGTGCGAATTGCCTCCTTCAGGGTCCAGTTTTCTTCTATCGGGTCTGGTTCAGCAGATTTCGTGATTGCGGTTGAGGGTACATCCATATCTCCATCTGGCAGAAGATGGTAATCTTCTGGCCGGTTTCGAAACAGGAAGAAGCCAACAGGAGCCATCACCAGTAACAAAACCAGCCCAAGAATCGCATAAGCAATTCGCCATTCAAATGCCGAGATCAAGGCATAGACCAGGTTGGGAAATATCCCCATGCCTAACAGGGCTGTTAATAATCCTGATATTCCGATTACCATTCCCCTTTTACGCACCCACCATTGGTTGATTGCTGTCTGGCTGATCAGTCCAAGACTTCCCTGGCCTAACATGCGCACCAGGATAAAACCAATCCCAAGCATGAAAGCATTTTTTACCAGGCCCATATAGATACAGGCCAGACCGAAGAGAATACTGATCAGCACAACCATTTTTCTCGTGCCTTTTTGATCTACCATTCGTCCCGAAAATGGGAGTGAAAAGCTTCCAATCAGGGTGCCGATTGAGTAGAGCGTACTTACCAGAGAACGGCTGATTCCCAAATCTTCAATGATATTTTCAATAAAAATGGAAACAGCGTATGTTTGGCCTGGACTGGTCATGATCAGACCAAATGTACCCGCAGCCATGATCACCCATCCATAAAAAAATGGCAGTTTGTTGATCAATGAGGATTGTTTGTTGCGCTTGGATATGCTTTTTCTGCCATAACCGCTAAAGTCCTTTTCCAATAATCGTTGATGCCCAAGCAATATTTCTAAATATTGGTTGGTGTTGCAAGGTTTTTTGCCAATATTGAAGGATTGTTTTGGATCATAGCTTTCCAAAACAATCCTTTTCCAGCAAGAAAAAAAGGCAGTGCGTCTATCTTTCTGCCGCTGGATTCCTGAGCATGATATTAAATTTATTTCACGCAATCGTATCTGGTACGCAATTGTTTGTTCCCCGGATTTGTACCATCGATATTACGCTTACTGGGTTCATTATATCCCATAATTAGAAAGGTGAAAGCTCGTTTTGTTTGGTTCTCTGGAAATCGCCGTGAAAAGTTGATGTTCTACGCCAGATATGGGGATGAACCCTGCCTTCACCCCGTATCTGGCGTGATTTTTTTCGGTTCAGCGGGAAAAGGACAAAAGGCAACCTTATCGTTCACAAAATGGAGGCCAAAAACGATGAACAAAAAATGAAGATATTATTCCCCCGAAAAAAGTCAATAGAAAGAGCCCCTTGTCAATGGGGTGCCCGTATCAGATCTGTGTGATCAGTACAGATTGTATCCGACCGTGTTTCATCAAAGTAAAAGAACCCTCTTATCGAGAGTTCTTTTTTAGGTAGCGGGGAGTGGATTCGAACCACTGACCTCCGGGTTATGAGCCCGACGAGCTGCCACTGCTCTACCCCGCATCGTTTAACCGGACTTCATTATAAGGGATGCGCGGCGTATCGTCAAGGTATGTTGTGATATTATGCGGGAGTCTTTGTTCCTGCTTTTATCAAAACGCAGGTTGCGGGTTTTTGGCAACCCAAACGACACGTACCCGGCAGCCTTCATTGGCGGCGGCGTGGATGCTTAACTCGCCATGGATCAATTCGGCGCGCTCAAACATGCCGGCCAGCCCGAAATGTTCTTTGCGCAGCAGGTCTGGCAGGTCGAGGATGTCATCGGAGTCAAAGCCATTTCCATTATCTGTGATTTCCAGGAGTATCTTTTCCATGTCCAGTTCTCCGCAGATATGGATTTCGGAAGCATGGGCGTGTTTGATGGCATTATTGCAGGCCTCCTGCACGATGCGGAACAGGTGTAATTCCACATCAGGATCATAGCGGAGGGCACTATTGGGAACATCAATGTAGATGAGCGGGCCGTCGGGTAATTGATCCGATAATTCGTCTGCCAGGGTTTCCAGACCAATATACAGGCCATAATTGAGCATGGCGGTACGCAGTCCGTTCACAATCTCACGCGTGCGCTGGATGGCCCGTTCGTAGGCCTCAATGACGTGTTGGGGGGTTTCGTCGGGGTCAAGGTTGGTGCTGACCACGGCCAGGGCATTCAGTACGTCGTCATGTAGTTCATTGGCGAGGTGTCTTAACTGGGTTTCATGACGGTTCACATCGGTCAGATATAGACCTTCCAGTCGTTCAGCCAGCTCACTGTTATCTTTGGATAATTTGATCTGGTCGCTGAGGGTTTTTTCCAGCATTTGCTGAACGTGTTTCTGCTCGCTGACGTCATGCCCTACAGACTGAAATTCAATCAGGGTGCCATCTTCAGATTTGATCGCGCTGACTGCCCATTGCAGCCAGCGGACGCCGTTTGGGGTAATGACCCGGCTTTCATCTACCGCACTGGATGCGCCGGTCTTTATATCCAGTATCATTTGTTCTACGATCATCCAGTCTTCGTTGGGCACTGCTGATTGGAAAGATTTGCCCAGCAGCGCTTCACGCGGTTTGTTTAGTAATTTGCAATAGGCATCGTTGACAAAGGTGAGGGTATGGTCTGGACGCCAGCGGCTGACCGGCTCAATCTGATCTTCTACAATGGCGCGATAGCGGGATTCGCTTTCCTGCAAGGCTTGTTCGGTGAGTTTGCGATCATGAATGTCTTGACCAATGGCCTGAATTTCGGCAAGCTTTCCCTCATCGTCAAAAATGCCGTGATTCGTCCAGGAAATCCAGCGTTCTTCACCCGTGCTGCTGGTCGCCAAATGCGTGTTTAGCAGTACAGGATTTTCGGGATTCAAGGTTTTCAGCTTTTCAATGATATCGGCAACCGTTTCCGGTTCGATGAGGTTGATGGTATTGCTTCCCACCAGATTTTCGGGGGTCTTTCCAAAAAATCTGGCGAAGGCGTGATTGACAAAAGTAAGGGTGCCATCTGGCAGAGTCCGGCAGATTAAATCCACCTGGTCTTCAATGATGGCCTGGTAGCGCTCCTGGCTTTCCTGCAAGGCGGATTGCGTTTTCTGGATGCGGTCAAAGCTGTTGGTTAACCCTTTCAGCAGGATAGAAAGTGAGAAAGCGGTCAATGCGTTGAAAAATAGTAACCCGGCGCTGTTTCCGATCCAGTCGATGGTGGTGTATTGGGTCATGCCTGTATTTTCAAGCAGACCAAAGTGAAGCAGGATCCCCAGGAGGGCCATCGTGAAGATGTTTATTCCGAGAGCGATGGCGGCATCCTTCAACCCCAGCAGAACGGCAGCCATGATGGGAAAGACAAACAGGATGATATTGCCATTGCCAATTGGCCCGCCAATGAGCTGCATGGACAGCCCGAGGGCATAGATGATGATCATGAAAATATGGATGCGTGTGCGGATTTTGATCCGTCTGGCAAATGCCGCGACAAAGGCGGCTGTAAAGGCCAGCAGGTCCATGATCAGAATCGACCAGTAGCCGAGTTGAATACTGAGAATCGCCATCAGCCCAACGACAAATGTTGATCCAACGACAATGACGGTGATGACGCGCATGAAAATCTGTTCGCGCCAGTAATTAAGTCCGTCGTCAGGTTGGTATGTGTCCTTTGGGGAAATCTTGCTGCGAAGCGATTTGTAAGCAGAAAACCAGTCGAGGTCTGGGAGATCGGACATTGTAAGATCATCCTTCAAAAGGGTAGGCAATATCGAAAAACCCCGCCAACAGGGAATGTCCTGATGATAGTCAATCAGCAGGAATATGGGGCAGGACAGGATCTAATTTTATCAGGAGTTTTTCTTTGTGGAACTAATGAGCGGGGGAATATCTTCGGGTTTGAGGAAATTCAATGAGCGTGCCTTGGCGATGGCGGCGGCACGGTTGCGTACCTGGAGCTTGATGTATGCGCTGGAGAGCAGGTTGCGCACGGTCGAATTGGCGATGTTCATCGTATGCGCCAGGTCTGAGGTGCTGGCATCAGGATAGGCGGCACACAGCGAGAGTACCTCGATCTGGCGCGGGGTAAGCTGCTTTTCCAGTTGGCCGGTGCGGCGTTTGTAGATCTCTTTGGCGGCAGTCTCACTGAGATAGATGCCCCCACCGTCCACAGTCTGAATGATGGAGGGCAGGTCTTTGATCGCGGTTTGGTCGTCTTTGAGGATGTATCCGCTGGCGCCGGCTTCCATCACAGATTTGATCATCGCGCGCTGCGAGTACATGGAGATGATCAGGATGGTCAGGTCAGCATAGCGCTGCAGAAGACTTGTGATGGCAAAATGAACAGGGTAGGGGTTGTGGTTGGTGCGGCTGGTGGGTACGCCAATGTCCAGCAAAAGGACATCTACCGGAGTTTTTTTTAGCATGGGCTCCAGCTCTTCACCGAAATGCATCGTGGCGACGACTTCAATATTGTCGGTCTTGCCGAGGCGGTATACATAACCGTCAATGATCGGTTGGTGATCATCAAGGATCGCTACGTGGATTTTTCGGGAAGGGTTGGTTTTGGGTGATGGGCTCATTACTGTTACTTCTCTATCGTATGGAAGAGTATTGGAATGTTTGTACTCATTTTACACAAATTCTGTCAGTATTCCCATAGCTGAAGGGCTGAAAACACATGATTTTCAGGTTTGTAGTACAAATGCCTAGATAATTTTTTGGTTTGCCTATTGATTCAAATCGGTAAACAACCTATATTATTAATAGTAATTCATGATTACCGACATCTTCCCTGGGAGACAGGTAATGTCTTTCGAGAGAGCTGCAGGGGAGCTCTCAAGAAAAATGGAGCAGGAGAGGGGCTGCTCCATTTTTCGTTTAATGAAACCGCGCACACCGGGTTTGCCGGAGGGTGCGCAGTTTTGTGTTTCAGTGGCAGGTCATTCCTCTCCGCCGAGGCCATAGTTGCCAGCCAGAAGGGAGAAATCTGTGGCGGTAACACAGCCATCGTTGTTGAAGTCCACGGTCGGGTTGAAAAGCGGCTTGTTCTTGCATGCGCTGTATGCCGCACTGAGCAGAGAGAAGTCGGTGGCGTTGACGTAGTTATCATTGTTGGCATCGCCAAGAGCAAATTTTCCGAAATCGATCTGGTTATTACCGGCGATTAGCTCAACCGCCCTAAAGCTTTTTTGCAGGGCGCCGGCTGGTTTGATCAGCAGGGTATAGGCCCCGGGGGTAAGGTTGGGGATGACGATTTGCCCGTTTGCATCTGTGGTTCGCTCAAATATTTCAGTTTTCATGGGGTTGCTGTCGCCGGCAGGTGTTAGTTTTAGGGTCAGTGCGGTTGACCAGCTGGGGTCGGGCGGCTGTGGACGGCCGGGCAGGGTCAGGCTGCCGGTAAGGATGGCGGTTTCACCGGTAGTGACCAGCACCTGGAAGGCCATGTCTTCGCTCCAGGGGCCGATGCCGTTGCTGTCGAGGGTTTCCACCCGCCAGGTGTAAACGCCAGCGGCCAGTTGCAGCGATTCGGGAATCACCGAACAGGCACTGCCGGAGCAAATATCCGCTGCAGGATATTCTTTTTCAAAGAGGATTTCATCCGGCAGGTTGATCTGTAAATTGTAGCTGGCTGCGCCGGGGACATTTTCCCAGGTGAAGGCCGGTTGGGCGGTATAGACCGTACCGCTGGGGGCGGTGAGGTTGGCTGCCCGTCCGACGGAGAAGGCCATTGGCTGGCTCCAGGGGCGGGTGCTGTCGGTGCGATGGGCCTGTACTTTCCAGACATAGGTGTCGTTGACCAGCAGCATCGGCGGGGTAACACTGCACAGCCCCTGATTGCAGATGTTCTGTTCGTCGTAAAGCTTTTCGTAGATCAGATCCCCGCTGGAGGAAAAGATATTCAGCAGGTAGTCTTCGGTATCTTCCACATCATTCCAGGAGTAGATGGGCTGGGTGATCGTCGTCTGGCCGGTGGGGGCGATCAGGTTTGGCCCGCCGATATAGTCGCCATGGATGAATTTTTTGCCGCTGATTGAATAGACTTTGCTGCGTTCCGGGCAGGTGGAGCACCAGTTCATTTCGGTGACGGTGACGGTCGTGCTGCTGACCGAGATGACATAGGCGACATGGCCGTAGACCGACAGGCCTTCATCGACCATAATGTCACCGAGGCGTGGGGTGGTGTCCACGTCCAGGCCGGCGGTTACGGCTTTCTTCGCCCACTGATTGGCGTTGCCGGAGCCGACCGCTCTCCCTACATCCGGGCGCATCAGGGCGGCCCAGTAGACGCAGTTGCCTTTGTGCTCGCCAGTGATGCTGTCGGCGGCGCAGCGCCAATGGGTGATCTGCGGATGACCGCAGCAGCCGTCCCCGTTGGGGGCCAGCACACAGCTTCCGCCTTTGTGACCGGCATCGGTGGGCGGCATGGTCAAGGGGGGGATGGATTTGGGCAGGTTTTGCAGCGCTGCGGAGAGGGGCGTGATGGTGACGCTGTCCAGCATGGTCTCGAAAACGTTCAGGGCACTGCCCCGGTCGCCAGCGATGTATTGCACCAGCAGGACGCGGTCGGCGGCGTCGATATAGGCCATCATCAGACCGGGGGACATGCCGCTTTCGGGCTGGGCGATGATCAGGGCTGGCTGTCCGCTGATGACGGCGTTGGTGGCGGCCGGGATGGTTACTTCAGCAAAGGCCAGCATTTGGCCCTGGTTGTTGTTGACCCAGCTTATCAAATTCGTAGCCGGGGATTTTTGCCAGACATCAATGGAAACAAACGCTCCTGCCAGGCCGGTCAGTTCATCGCGCTGGCGGATGACGTTCATCGCGCTGGCGCTGCTGTTGGTCAGCACAGCGGCGGCTGTCCAGTTGGGCGGGTAGTGGATGCTGTATTGCCAGGTATTGTTTTGGAAAAGAAGCCAGCCTGCCGGAGCAGCCGGAGCGGAGGATGGGTTGACGATGCTGCTGGCGGCGGTGACGGGCGCATTGCTGCTGACCAGCAGAGTCAGCAAAGCGGCCATGAGGATCCATTTACGGAGTGGATGTGCGGTCATTTTCCTCCAGTTCATTTCAAATACCAATATCGGATCAAATGACAGGAAATTGGACTGCCTGTCAAGCGGCATCTCTCCCTGTTCTGGTGTTGAAATCAGCGGTTTTCATAAGGAATTGTTGTGCAAGTATTGTACCGCAGATGAGGTTTTGCGACCCGCCAGATGACCAGGGGAGAGATGCAACCATTGGTCAGTTTTCAGTCCCGTCACTTGCCGGATGACGGAGAGGAGGTATTTCTCTATACTATAGCTGTACACAATCATGTGGGGCAGGATTTTCAATCAGGCGCTGTCGTGTGTTACGCCATGCCAGTGCTTTCCACCCCATCTCTTCTCTTCCCGGCGTTTCAGGCTCCTGTGGCGGGTTCGCCTGAAATTGAAGGATAGAAAAAGCACCTTTTGTAGAGAGAGGGTGCTTTTTTGATTCTTGTTTGTTTTCCTCCCGCAGGGAAGGTAGTTGTGTGCAGGTGATGAAACGAGTATTTATTTAGGCATGGGAACGATTACAAAGTTCCAACTTGCGGGAGGAAAATCACAGCTTAATTTCAATCCCTTCTCCCTCCATCACTTCACCGACAATCCACAAAGGCTGGTCCAATGTTTTGGCTTCTGCCTGCATGGCCTCCACATTTTCCGGCGGGACGGCCATGAGCAGGCCGCCGCTGGTTTGGGGGTCATACAGCAGCATCCGCGATTCTTCGGGGATTTCTTTATCAAGCGTTATGTGTTTCCCAAAATATTGCTGATTATTATAGGCGCCGCCAGGGAAGACCCATTCCGCTGCCAGGCGCTCGGCGCCGTTGATGAAAGGGATCAGCTTTAGATGGAAGCACAGTTTGACCTGCGAGGCCTCGGCAACTTCCCAGGCGTGCCCCAGGAAGCTGAAACCAGTGACATCAGTGGCGGCGCGGACGCCGTGCTTGACCGCCAGTTCACCGGCAGTCTTGTTAAGGCGCAGCATCCAGTCTGTCACTTCCTTGATTTCCGCTTCGGTGGCTTTACCGGCCTTGATAGCTGTGGTGAGTACGCCAAAGCCAAGTGGTTTGCTGTAGAGGAGGATGTCACCCGGACGGGCGCCGGATTTGGTGAGCATCCGGGTGGGGTTACAGAAGCCGATCACGACCAGACCGTATTTGGGTTCCTTGTCCTGGACGGTATGCCCGCCGGCGATGACCACGCCGGCCTGTTTGGCGACCTCGGCTCCGCCGCGCAGGATCTCACCATTTATTTCTGGCGGGAGGTTGGGCGGCAGGGCGGCGATATTGAGCGCCAGGAAAGGCTGGCCGCCCATGGCATAGATGTCTGAAAGGCTGTTGGCAGCGGAGATCGCGCCGTACAGGTAGGGGTCATCGACCACCGGGGTGAAGAAATCAGTGGTGACCACGAGGGCGCGGTCTTCGTCGAGCTGCCATACAGCGGCATCGTCCGGCTCGGCCAGTCCGGACAGCAGATTGGGGTAATCCTCGCTGTTGAAGATGTCTTTTACAGGGCGCAGAACCTGCGCCAGCGCTTCTGCGCTGAATTTCGACGCTCAGCCAGAACAGGAGGCCAGGGCGGTCAGACGCAGTTCCTTGTCGGGAGGGAGGTTGGTGGGGTTGATTGTCATGATTTTATTTAGGCTCTCGTAAATAGTTTATCTGTAGAATAAAAATAATTTTTCAAAAAATCCACAATGTAGAGCGCATCATATCCGGTGTTTTACTGGAAGGTTTGCGTCCGCGCAGCATGCTTAATTGTATTCTAACCCGAGTTGCGGGCAAGGAAAGAGCACCAATTATAGTGACGAAGTCATTCGTCAAAATATGAATTTCCCAGGTATCTATAACGACTAAAGTCGTTACTACAATAATTGCTATAAATCTGGTTATTCTCCCTTTCCCCTTCGCGGATTAAAGTCAGGGGAACAAAAAAGGAATCTCTCTTTTGTGTATGTTGTTAAGCGTAGGTATCAAAAAATCCCTGGATGTCCAGTCTGGAGACCTTCACCACTTCTTCGGCGGCGGGCTGGTCGCTTTTATCGATTTGCACACACAGACCGCAGTTTGAGCTGAGGTGGCGCGGTACGGGGATCAATTTGCAGGCAATCCCTTTCTGGTTGAGCATATGTTCAATGCGCATGGCATGACTGCTGGAATGGACCAGGATCACGGTAAATTGTTTCATGCTTCCTCACTGGCAAGTTGTGCGACAGCCTGCACAGCTTGATCAACTTCCTCAGCGGTATTGAATATACCCATCCCGAAGCGCACGGTTCCGGCCGGGAAGGTGCCCAATGTGCGGTGGGCAGTGGGGGCGCAGTGCAGCCCCACCCGGCAAAGGATACCATATTCTTCATCCAGGCGCAAGCCGACTGTGGAAGGCTGGAGTGGATCAATGTTGAAGGAAACCGTCGCGGTTTGCCGTTCGGCATCTTTGCTGCCATAGACCGTTACGCCGGCGATGGTATCCAGGCCGCTGAGCAATTTCCGGGTGAGGGAAATCTCGTGCTGGCGGATGGTGTTTATGTTTCTTTCGTATAGCCATTGCAGGGAAGCGGATAGACCCGCCAGCCCGACCGCATTGGGGGTGCCGCTTTCAAAACGGTCGGGCAGAAATTCTGGCTGCATTTCTTCTTCCGAACGGCTGCCGGTGCCGCCCAGGATGAGCGGCTGGATAGTATCGTCCGACACGCGCTCCCCGAGGATCAACCCGCCGGTGCCGGTTGGCCCGAGGAGGGATTTGTGCCCGGTGAAGGCCAGCAGGTCGATATTGTCCTGCTGCATGTCGACCGGGTATGCGCCCGCCGTCTGGGCGGTATCCACCAGCAGGAGGATGCCGTGCTGGCGGGCAATGCGCCCGGCTTCGGCTACCGGCAGGAGGGTGCCGACGATATTGGAGGCATGGTTGAGGACGATCAGTTTTGTGGCAGGGCGGATGGCTTTTTCCACATCGGCCGGGTCAAGGAAGCCTTGCGGTGAGCAGGGTACAACAGTGAGCGCAACGCCTTGCCCTTCCAGCCAGCGCAGGGGGCGCATGACGGAATTGTGTTCCATGCTGCTGGTGATGACGTGGTCGCCGCTTTGCAGCAAACCACGCAGGGCCAGGTTGAGTGCTTCGGTGACGTTGTGTCCGAAGACGACGCGCATCGGGTCGGGAGCATTGAAAAATTTTGCCACCGCCTGGCGGGTGTGATAAATCACACGTGCCGCACCCACAGACAGGCGGTGCCCTGAGCGGCCCGGGTTGGCGCCTGCCTCGGTCAGGAAGCGGGTCATCGCTTCGCTGACCACCGGCGGTTTGGGCCAGGATGTGGCGGCGTTGTCAAAATAGATCATGGAGTTGATTATAGGAGGACGGGGGGAGAATTGCAAGGAAGGGTGCAAAAGTCAGGCAGGTCATTCGTCAAACAGGGATGAGTGGGAATGTTCGTGGTCAGCTACGGAGGAACCTCCCGCAGGGAAGTTCGTGGTGAGCGGGGAAGTTTCGATTGACTGTGCAGGCATAGCAAGGTTTGAGAAGTCCAACCTGCGGGAGGGGCGCGCTCAGGTCTTTAATTTCTTTACCGATTGATAACCATTGCCCGGGATGCCTTTCAGGGCCAGCAGGGAGAGCAGGAACATGGTGCCGTAGATGCCCAGCAGGAAGCCGTAGCCAAGCTGGTCGCCGATGGGGCCGCCGATGTAGGCGCCGATGGCGCCCGCGCCTGCCCCGGCCAGGTTGGAGAGGCCCAAAAAGCGCCCGGCTTCTTCCTGCGGGACGATCTCGGTGCCGAGCGCCCAGTTGGCAGAATAGAAAAAGCCGATGCCAATCCCGGCCAATGCGCCGCCGATATAGAAGGCGGTCAGGGTTGGGCCAGTGATGACGATGGCCGTACCGGCGGCGGCCAGCAGCGCGCTGATCACGAGGACGTTCTTTCTGCCAACACGGTCACTCAGCCAGCCGCTGGGCAGGGCCGAGAGCAGGATGGTGAAACCGACGAACATGATCAGGGTGGAGGCGGGACCGGCGGCTTTTTCGCCTTGCAGTTCGGGAAAGCGCTCCTGCAGGAAGTAGAGGATGAACCCGGCCAGGTTGGTTGCGCCCACCAGAAAGGCCAGCCGGTTGGTGACCCACCAGGTGAAGGCTTTGCGCTGCGGAATTTCCTTGCCGACACTGATGCGCACGCTGGCCCATACGCCCAGCACAATGGCTGTTGTCATTCCCAGGATGGCGGTGACAGCGATGACGGCGTTTTTTGGCAGAGTGGAGAATGAATGCTCGATCAGGCTGGCCTTTTTGACCAGGGTGCCGGTGCCGATGATGATCAGGGTGAAGACGCCGGTCATGACGAGCAGGCGCAGGACAGGCTGCCAGTCAAAGGGTTCCGGTTTTCTTTCGAGCGGGGTTTCCTTGACCAGCAGGGTGACCAGCATACACCCGATCAGGGTGGCGATGATGGCGGCGATGGCCCCGTTAATATTTCCCCGGCTGACCATTTTGCCAATCACCAGGGAGACAAAGATCATCGGCAGGGGGACTTCAAACAGGGCTTTTACGCCGGATACGATGCCGCGTTTGTCATGCGGGACGACGTCCGGGATCAAGGCCTGTACGGCACTTTGGGCGGTGTTGGAGAAGATGCTGGCAAGAATGTACAAGATGAACAGGAAGATGTAGCCGTTGAGTCCCTGCATGCCGACGGCAAAGCCCATCAAGACCAGCACCAGTGATTCCCCCAGGGCGCCAGCAACGATGAAAGGACGGCGGCGGCCCCAGCGCGCGGTGCTGCGGTCCGAGAGCATGCCCATCACGGCCTGGGCCAGCAGGGCGGTCATCAAGGCCCACAGACGCATCTGGCCCAGATAGGCGCCTTTGGCGGCTTCCCCCATGAATTGCTGCACCAGCAAGGGGATGAGCAGTGCGCTGAGCATGTGGGAACGGGCGGTGAGGGCAAACCAGAAACTGTTAATGGTGAGGCTGTCGTACCAGCGGAAGGCTCGTTGCACTGCTTCTCCTATGGTTCAGGTCATACATTGCGACCCTGTAATGCCGGGCGGTTTTATTCGGCTGTTTCTTGCAGTCTGGTGCCTGCCAGCATTTCGATAATGGCGACGACGGCGGAATTATCATATTCTTCCATGCCGTTTTCCAGCATGGCGTTGAAGAGCTGGGTGTTGACGGCTGTGCCGGGGACGGGCACGCCGTAGGTGCGGGCGGTTTCCATGACGATGTTGAGGTCTTTGGCCTGCATGTAGGCTTTGAAACCCGGTTGGCGGTTGCCAGCGAAGAGACGCTGGGGTTTGTTGTCCAGGGTCCAGCATTGGGCGGCGCCGCCCTGAATGGCCTGCACCACTTTTTGCGGGTCTGCACCGGCTTTCTGGGCGAGGATGAGCAGTTCGCCCAGGGCAACCATCTGCGCGGCGACCATGATCTGGTTGGCGGCTTTGGCGATCTGCCCGGCACCGCTGTCGCCGACGTGGGTGATGGTTTTGCCCATCGCTTGCAGAATAGGCATGATTTCTTCCAGCGCATCGGCGGGTCCGCCGACCATGATCGAGAGGGTGCCCTTGATCGCGCCGATGTCGCCGCCGCTGACCGGGGCGTCGAGGCTGCGCACGCCTTTCTCGGCCAGTTTCTCGGCGATCATGCGTGCGGTGGCGGGTTTGATGGTGGAGTTATCGACAAAGATCAATCCTTCGTGTGCGCCTTCAATGATGCCATCTGCCCCCAGGGCGACCAGCTCCACGTCCGGCGAATCGGGCAGGTTGGTGAAAACGACATCGCATTGGGCGGCGACCTCAGCGGGGGTGAAGGCCTCGGTGGCGCCTTCGGCGACCAATTCCTGTACCTTGCCGCGGCTGCGGTTATGCACGACGACCGGGTATCCGGCTTTCATGATATTGCGGGCCATGGGTTTGCCCATTAGTCCCAGGCCAATATAGCCAACGGTTTTCATGTGTAGGGCTCCTTACTATGTGGATCGATTTGGTTTTAGAGGAGCATTTAAAGATTGCTCCTTGTGGATGTTGTTTTCTTTACGCCCTGGCGATTTGGCGTGAGGAAGAAATATAGATGCACGCAAAGGCGCGAAGCCGCAAAGAAAGGCTGGACTTGTTTTTGATTTTGATCCTGCTCTCCATGTTTCAGGCAGGGGCGGACAGGTCAGGCAGCGTACCCGAAGGGTGAGACCTGTCCCTACAGATTACCACTCCTTTTCGATATGCTGACGGGTGCGTTCGAGCCAATGAATGTAGCTTTCCAGGTTGGCATTGCCAAAGTCTTCGAGGAAGGTGGTGATTTGGGCAAAGCGTTCAAACTGGGGGATGTTTTTCGGCTCGAATTCTTCTATCGGTACGATGGTTGTTCCCTGGGCGTTTTTGATCTGTTCGCGGCGGAAAGCGAGTTCTTCATCGATCATTGCCAGTATTTTTTCTGTTTCAAGCAGGGGTGAGAAGGAAATCTTTTCGAGGAAGTGGATGAAGCGGTAACGGTCACCGGAAATGGGTTCCCGCAGCCATTCCAGGAAGAATTCCATCCCCCGGGGGGTGATGGTATAGATTTTGATGTTGGGGCTGCTTGAGCGGGGGACTTCTTCAAAGGTGACCATCTTTTGTTCCACCAATGATTTGAGGACAGGATAGATACGGCTGAGCGGGATATGCGGGCGGGCGAGACGGTCACCCGCATCGAACATCTTTTTCAGGTCATAGCCTGTGCTGGGGGTGAGGCTGAGCATTCCGAGGAGTATATGTTGTACGGCCATACATGTATTATATTGTATTTTGTTCCTCTGTATTAATAATTTGTAAAAATGGCGAGTATATATAATTTATATATATGGTTTTGTGGTATAATCAGTTTATTATTCGATAAGACCCGCAGCAGAATTGACTGATTTGCCTCATAAGCTATGGTTCATTTTGATTATTTTTGTCAACGCAATCGCAAATCACAAGACTGCCGAGGTCAAGAAGTGTTGAGAAGCAAGAAGACGACTGTCCCATCGATTTTTTCTCCCCCGATGCATGGAGCACCGGGGTTGGAATTGTCTCCCAATTGTCTGAACTGCATGGATATAGGGGATTTGTCCTGCCGGGGTTAGCATTCAGGCCGGTATGCAGGATGTTTTGTGTTTAATTTAAGGTATGGGTAGAGCATAATGGTTTTGATCGATAAATTACAGAAAATGATGCCCCTGTGGCAAAAAGCAGCGCCATCTGGCACGATTACACAGGAAGGACACGTCCATGATTCGCTGGTGGAAATAAAGGATTTGGATAAGATATATTCCACCGCCGCCGGTGATTTTACGGCCTTGAATGAAATTAATATTGAGGTGAAGCGCGGCGAGTTTTTGGGGATCGTTGGCAAGTCGGGCGCAGGAAAATCAACCCTGGTGAATATGATCACCGGTGTCGATCACCTGACCTCTGGAGAAATTTGGATAGACGGCGTACCGGTACATACATTGAATGAAGATGAGATGGCCCTGTGGCGCGGCAAGAATGTGGGTGTGATTTACCAGTCATTTGAGTTGATGCCGACACTTTCGATCCTTGACAATGTGATGCTGCCGATGGATTTTTGCGGCCTGTATGTGAACGGTGAGAGCCAGGAACGCGCGATGGAGCTGCTGCGCATGGTAGAGATGGATGATCAGCATCACAAGGTTCCCAGTACCATCTCCGGCGGTCAAAAGCAGCGCGCGGCGATTGCCCGCGCATTGGCAAATGATCCCGCCCTGATCGTAGCGGATGAGCCGACCGGCAACCTGGATACAGCTACATCGGAGATTGTCTTTGAGATGTTCGAAAAGCTGGTTCAGCAGGGCAAGACCATTATTATGGTGACACATGACCGCAGTCTGGCGAAGCGTTTTGACCGGGTGTTGCGGATTACCGATGGAGAAATCTTCACGGCTTTGGAGGAAAATTAATGTCAGGGTTGAAATGGCTGCAACGAGAAAAACAGGAAGCGACGCAATTCTTGCCGGCTGCTTCCTATGGCGACACGGCTATTCAGATGCGCAAGATTGTAAAGACCTTCAAGACCAGCGCCGGTGATTTTACGGCCTTGCGCGGCATTGATATGGATTTTCAACCTGGCGAGTTTGTGGGGGTGACCGGGAAATCCGGCAGCGGCAAATCGACTTTGGTGAACATGATCACCGGAATTGACCGCCCCACATCAGGAGAGGTGCAGGTAGGGGATACCTTACTTCACAGCCTGGGCGAAAGTGAGATGGCCCGCTGGCGCGGCCAGAATTTGGGAATCGTTTTCCAGTTTTATCAACTGCTGCCAATGCTCAGCCTGGTGGAAAATGTGATGCTGCCGATGGATTTTGCCGACCGCTATGCACCGTCTGAACGAGAAAGCCGTGCCTTGGAGCTGCTGGATATGGTTGGCCTGGCGGATTATGCTCACAAGATGCCCGCGGCTGTGTCCGGCGGGCAGCAGCAGGCAGCGGCCATCGCCCGCGCCCTGGCGAATGATCCCCAATACTTGATTGCTGATGAGCCGACCGGCAACCTGGACTCGCGCACGGCCGGGCATATTTTTGACCTGTTCATGCAGTTGAGCCGTGACGGGAAGACGGTCATTATGATTACGCATGACCCTTCCTTGGCAGACCGTATGTCCCGCCAGGTGGTGATTTCAGATGGCGAGATCATCAATGAGTGGGTGCGCAAGGCATTTCCCATGCTGTCACACCAGCAGATGTTGAAGCTGACCCATAACCTGGAAACGATGCAGTATGAACCGGGGGAGACCATCATCCGGGAAGGGGATGAAGCTGAATCGCTGTATATCCTCACCCGCGGCGAGGTGGAAGTGGCGGTCAAGGACCAGCGCGGCGAGGACAAGGTGGTCACCCGCCTGAGCCCGGGCGAGTATTTTGGCGAGGTGGAACTGCTGGAGGAAGATTGGGCGATTGCCACGGTGCGCACTGCCCTGGAAGCGCCGGTGGAACTGCTGTCACTGAAGCAGGCTGCTATCACAGATATGCTGCAAGAGGTTAAAGGGCTGTATGAATCCATCAGCCGCGTGGTTTCATCCCGTAAAAGGGAAAATGCAGCTGCTCGCAGCGAATCCTAGTGGTTTGACGGAAAAATGGCGTTAAAACCCCGCTGGCGTAAAGTGCTGGCTGACCTGTGGGAGAACAAGTCCCGTACCTTGCTGGTCGTACTTTCGATTGCGATTGGCGTGTTTGCCGTGGGGATGATTGCGGGGGCATATGTGATCATCTCGCAGGATCTGGATTTGAGCTATGCGGCAGCCAATCCGGCCAATATTGAAATTATCACCCGGCCATTTGACGAGGACTATATCAATGCGGTCGCCCGCGTGGATGGGGTGGCGGCTGCCGAAGCGCGGCGTGATGTAAGCGTACGCGTTCAAAAGCCCTCCGGAGAGTGGGATGTTTTGGTGTTGCGCGTGGTGCCGGATTTTGAAGATGCGGCGATTGACGTGCTGCTGCCGATAGAAGGGGAGCGGGTTCCGGCGAAGAAGGAAGCCATTTTCGAGATCAAGGCCCTGGAGTCTCTGGGTGCTGAAGTGGGCGATACCTTGAAGATTGAGCTGGCCGACGGCAGTGACCTGGAAGTGAAGGTGGCGGGTTCGGCGATGGACCGCACGCTCGGCTATGGCGCCTTCATGGGCGACCGCACGGCCTATATCCAGGAAGAGTCGCTGGACTGGCTGCATGAGCAAGTGTATTACAACAAGATGTACATCACGGTTTCTGATTTTCCTGACGATAGAACGCATCTCAAGAGTGTGGCAGAAAAGGTTGAGTCGTATCTCAACCGCAGCAATTATGAAGTCTACCGCGTGGAACTGGCGCAGACCAATATCCATCCTTTGTCTTCGATCATCAAGGCATTGATTGGCATTCTGCTCATCCTGGGGGTGCTGGTCATGTTTCTGAGCGGATCGTTGATCACCAATACGCTCTCGGCTTTGATGGGCCAGCATCTGCGCCAGATTGGGGTGATGAAACTGGTGGGGGCCAGCCGAAGGCAGGTAATCAGCCTGTATATGCTGCTGATCCTTAGTTTTTCGATGATTGCTCTGGTCATCTCGATTCCTACCGGCAGTTGGGCAGCGTTGGCCACCGCCCGTTTGGCGGCCAATTTGCTGAATGCGGAATTGCGGCAGTATACCATCGTTCCGCTGGCGATCATTCTGCAGGTGGTGATTGCGATTACCGTGCCGCTGCTGGCGGGTATCTCGCCTGTGTTGAAAGGCGCTGGTAAGACGGTGCAAGAGGCGGTCAGCGGTTCCGGCCAGGCGCAGAACACGGACAAGAAGGGCTGGATAGACCGCCGGCTGGAAAGCATTAAGGGCATTTCCCGCCCGTTGATGGTTTCGCTGCGCAATACTTTCCGACAGAAAGGACGCCTCTTCCTGACTTTGTTCAACCTGATGCTGGGCGGAGCGATCTTTATCTCCGTATTTAATGTGCAGGTGTCCTTGAACAAGAAGATTGAAGAGACGACCAAATATTTCCAGGCAGATGTCAACCTGAGTTTCAAAACGCCTTATCGGCTTACTACGGTTGAGTCGATGATGGCGCGTGTGCCGGGCGTAGAACATATTGAAGGCTGGGCAATTACCAGCGGGGAGCTGTTGACGGCTAATAATACGGTGGAAGATAACCTGACCATTTTTGGTCCGCCCATTGGCACATCCTTGATTGAGCCGATCCTGCTGGAAGGACGCTGGCTGGAGCCGGAAGATGAGCATGTCCTGGCGATCAACGAGGCGATTTGGAGTCTGTATCCTGACCTGCACGCCGGGGATACGCTGCGCCTGAAGATCAATGGCCGCGAACGGGACTGGTTGGTCGTGGGTATTTTGCAGTATACCGGCATGGATGAGTTGTTTGCTTACACGAATTATCCCATTCTGGCGCGGGAAATGAATTACACCAATGAGGCAACTACTTTTCGGATTGTGACCACGGAGCATGATACCGTTTTTCAGGAGGCGGTTTCGCGGCGGGTGGATGAGGTTTTTCGTAAACGGGATTTTCTGGTGAGCAAGGTGGAAGCTGGCAATGTGCTGAATGAATCCATCTTTTCCTTAATTAATATCCTGGTCGTTTTTCTGCTGCTGCTGGCGATTTTGACGGCGCTGGTGGGCAGCATTGGTCTGGCGGGGACGTTGAGCATGAACGTGATGGAGCGCACGCGCGAGATTGGTGTGATGCGTGCCATCGGCGCTTATGACAAGATCATCATTCGGCTGGTGATTATTGAGGGGCTGCTGATCAGCATGATCAGTTTTGGGCTGTCGGTGGTGCTGTCTTTTCCGATCACGGGGTTGCTTTCGAATGTGGTCTCACTGGCGATCTTCAATGCGCCGGCCCAGTTTGCTTTTACCTGGCAGGGGTTTGTGATCTGGCTGGGGTTGATCCTGGTGCTGTCGGTGGTGGCGAGCATCATCCCGGCGCGCAGTGCCTCCCGTATGACGATTCGGGAAGTATTGGCTTATGAGTAGTTTTCATTATATATTGATCTTCAAGACGCGGCGGATGACGTCGCCGAGGATGAAGGAGAACACGGCCACGCCGAGGCTGATGGCGGCCATCTCGAAAAAACGTTTTTTGAAGGAAAGGTCTTTGGCAACGGAGATGTAGTAATTAAAGATGGCAATGATCAGGATGGCGTTGACGATGGTCATGCCCATGCTGACCAGGTAACTGTTGAACAGGAAGAATGGCAGGATAAGCAGAATAACGGTAAGCAGGTAGGCAATGCCGGTATATACGGCGGCCTTGAGCGGGTGTTGATCACCGTCCTCTGATTTAGTAGAGAGATATTCTGAGGCCGCCATAGAAAAAGAGGCGGAGATGCCGGTGATCAGGCCAGCCAGCGCGATGATGCGCGTATTCTGGAAAGCGAGGGTGAAACCGGCCAGGGCGCCGGTTAATTCAACCAGGGCGTCGTTCAGCCCCAGCACCATTGACCCGGCATATTTCAGACTTTCTTCATCCAGTCTGTCCAGTAATTCGTTTTCGTGCATTTCTTCTTCGGCCATGATTTGTTTTATTTCGGGGATATCCTGGGGCAGGGCGGCGTAGACTTCCTGGGCTTTCTCTTCGCCTTTCTCCATGAGCTTGATGCCGAAAGTCAGGCCGAAGATGCGTGACAGCCAGAAGAAGAAAGTGATTTTGAGTTTGTTTGGCTTCGCCTCCCGTCCAGTGTAGCTTTTCCAGACCTCGTAATGGCGGCGTTCTTCTTCAGCGATGCGGTTCAGCACCCGGCTGTTGTCGTCGTCCTTGATCGATTTCGCCAAACGATGGTAGGTGTGATAGCTGGTGATCTCGTCTTTTTGCAGGAAGAACAGCTTGTCGAGCACATCCTGGCTTAAATTTTTGATTGGCATGTTTTCCATCCCTTGAATTGATAGTTTTCATATATTTTACTGCATTAGATTGATTGATGAAAACGCCCGCAGAATTTGCAGGAGCAAGGGGCAGGGCGGGCACTAGTGGGTCAGTTGGCATGAATGATGCCATTGTTGGATGAGGTTCAGTTTCGG
>CAYURM010000023.1:0-52935 GCA_964447155.1 uncultured Anaerolineaceae bacterium | reverse complement strand
TGTTTCTTCAGCCTGATCTTTGTTCAGGCTTCTAGTGTTTGTCTAAATTCGAGATTCTAAATTATAAATTGTAATTTGCAGTTCATGTCGCCCACCGGCCTGTGATTCGCTCTTCCAGTGCCCGCAGTCCGGCGTTCACCCCCAACGCCAGCATCGCCACCAACACCGCCCCCAGGGCAATCTTGTCCATGCGCGTCTGATTGATCCCGTCAAACAACAATTTTCCCAACCCCCCGGCACCGAATTTGGCCCCCACCGCAGAAATAGCAATCGCAGAAATAGAGGCGATACGCAGCCCTGCCAAAATCACCGGCAAAGCCAACGGCATCTGCACCCGCCAGGCAATCTGCCAACGGCTCATCCCGGTTCCCTGAGCCGCCTCAATCACCGCCGGATCAATCCCATCCAAACCTGCCAACACATTCCGTACCAAAATCACCTGGCAGTAAATGATCAATGCCACAATCACGGAAGTACGATTCAACCCGAAAAAGGGGATCAACATAATGATCAATGCGATACTGGGAATCGTATAAAACATACCCAGCACGCCCAAAACCGGGCCAGCCAATTTCCGTCGATAATACAAAAAATATCCCAAAGGAATGGCGATCAGAATGGCGATCAACATCGAAATAAAAGACAATCCCACATGCTGCACGAACAACTCCAGCACATCCCCGGGGTTCGAAAGCAAAAACTTCATGTTGTTGCCTCCATATTGCAGCCGGCAGCCTGTAAAGCTTTCATGCTCAACCAACCCACTCTTTCAAGCTGATTGACCACCACCGCCCCCTCTATGCCGGGGCGAAGCAGCACAGAAAGCGCCATACGTAAATCAGCTTTGCTGTCTAAGGTTGGTGCGTTCTGCCACACCTTTTCTTCAGGCAGAGGCTCCATCACCGTCTCCGCAAGCAGCATAGATAGTTGACGAATTCGATCGTCGGAATTCATCAAATTTGCCACAAAATCATTCGCTGGTGCCATCAAAATATCACACGGAGAGGCATACTGAACAACACTGCCTTCACGCATGATCACAATTTTATCTGCCAATTTTAACGCCTCATCCACATCATGGGTTACAAAGAGGATCGTCTTGTGCAGTTTTTGTTGCAAGGAAATCATCTCGTCCTGCAATGTTTCCCGATTGATGGCGTCAATGGCCCCAAACGGCTCATCCATCAACATCAGTTTGGGGTCTGCCGCCAGTGCGCGGGCCAAACCAATCCGCTGCTGCTGCCCCCCTGAAAGTTGGGCTGGATAGCGGTCACGAAAATTTTCTGGCGCCATCCCAATCAAAGCCAGCAATTCATCAATCCTGGCATCAATTCTGGGCTGCTCCCACCCCAAAAGTTCCGGCACCACCGAGATATTTCGTGCAACTGTCATATGCGGAAAAAGCCCCACCTGCTGGATCACATAACCAATCTGCCGCCTTAGATCAGTCAGCAGCATCTCGCGAATATCAACGTTATCCATATAGATCGTGCCCGCAGTCGGTTCGTGCAAACGGTTGACCATCTTCAGCAAAGTCGTCTTGCCACAGCCGGATGGTCCCAGCAGCACCACAAAGCTGCCCTTTTCTACCTCCAGGCTCACATCTACCACAGAGGCTTCTTCAGCGTTATTGTAGGTTTTTGAAACATGTTCAAATCGAATAGCTGTCATAAAATTCCTTCATCCGGCAAAAAAGTCAGGTCATTGCGGATTGTACCGCAATGACCTGCTCAAGATCAATACAATCCGCTTACTTCAACAAACCATTGGCAACCAGCCATTCGTTGGCCACATCGGACGCTTCACGTCCATTGCCAGTTACTTCGTAATTCAGCCCTTGCATCACTTCGCCGGAAAGCAGGGCACTAATCGCATTCAATTTTTCCGCAATCTCGGGATACTGATCTAAAACTTCTTTGCGTACAACCGGGGTCACCTGATAAGGCGGGAACATGCCCTTGTTATCCTCTAAAACAACCAGGTCAAATGCTGCAATTTCACCATCCGTACCGAAGGCAACCACCACATCCGCCTGACCATCCTGAATGGCCTGATAACGCAAGCCCTTATCCACCGCTTTGTAATCTGCCAGTTCAAAATCACCGTAATTCGCTGCAATTCCCGGCAAGCCGTCTTCACGCTCAGGGAATTCTGGCGGCCCGACCATCACCAGATCGCCAGCTTGAGCGACCATATCGGAAATGGTTTTCAACCCGGCTTCATAATCTGCACGGCGCACAGCCAATGCCTGCGTATTATTCATCGGGGCAGCATCCAGCCACACAAGGTCAAATTGCTCCAGATACCCGGCAGAGACAATATCATAAACCTCCTGCGGGTCACTGCGCACTTCCTCTTTCAAAACTGCCAGCAATCCTGTGCCCGTATACTCGGGATACAGATCAATCTCGCTGCTCACCAATGCAGCTTGGGCCACCGGCGTACCAGCCAGGCCAAACTTGCGCTCCACAGTAAACCCGGCGTCTTCCAGCACCTGGGCATACATTTCGCCCAAAATATATTGCTCGGCAAAATCCTTTGATCCGACCACAACCCGCTTTTCGCTGGCGCCGCCGCCACATGCTGAAAGCAGCACCGCAGCTAACAATACCGCAGACACAAATCCTGACAATTTACGAGACTTCGTTAACATTTTCATACTCCTCATCGGATACATTTTTTAAAAATCAGGCTTCCAATAAACGCAGCGTTTTCGACATACGCTGACATCACTCTTTTGACAACCCGCCATAAACCAAACTTACCTTCTTTTTACGCCGGCGGCTGCGCAGCCCGCTGTGCCAAATTCAGTAAACTCTCGGCAAACAAAGCCAACAAGGCCACCGGAATAGCGCCTACCATTAAGATTGCATAATCGTACATCGCAAATCCGCGTGTGATGTAAATCCCCAGGCCGCCGCTGCCCACAAAGGCTGCCAGCGTCGCACTGGCAATCACCTCGACTGCCGCCGTACGGATCCCGGTGATAATCACTGGCAGTGCAATCGGCACTTCCACCCGAAACAACACCTGTCGTGGAGTCATCCCCATTCCGCGAGCAGCTTCCAATATCGCCGGGTCCAGGTTTCGAAAAGCAGCATCGGTATTAATCAATACCGGCGGCATGGCAAGCACCGTCAATGCCACCGCAGCAGAGGTCACATTTAAGCCAAAGTACGGCACAACCAGAAACAGGATCGCCAGGCTCGGCACTACCCGCATCCCGTTGATCAAATTCATCAGGGTCAGCGTGGCGAACCGCGAGCGCGAAGTCCACACCCCTAACGGCAAACTCACCAGCATCGCCACCCCAAGCGCAATCCCCACCAGCACCAGGTGATCCACAATTGCATTGCCTAATTCAGCGCTGTGAGACAACGCGTAAGTCCAAATATTCATCAACAAATTCATTAAACCACCTGTTCAGATTAGTCCTCGCCGCCCTCACAAACAATCCAGCCGCATCGATAAATACACTATTGATTTACTAAATATTATACAAATAATACCAAATATTTCAAATATCGTCTATATCTACTCTTATTTATCCAATTTTTGCCATAATTTTCGTAAAGAACAATTCATTTTACCATCCGTGCCCGCAGCTTTCTGATGTAAAATAAGAACACTAACTTACAGGAGGAATGCACTATGCCACAAAAAAACACGTTTGACACACTCATGCTGCTTGCACGTCCTGCTGCGGGGAAAAGCGAAATCATCCACTATTTGCATAATACCCCGCTGGAAGAACGCATCAATCGCTTTCATGTTGGCGAATTCGTAGAAATTGATGATTTTCCCATGCTCTGGGCCTGGTTCGAAGAAGACCGCATCCTCGAAGAGATGGGCATGAAACGGCTCCACTCCACCAAAGATGAAGAATTTAATGACCGGCGTCTGTGGGATGTCCTTATCCGCCGCATCTCTCTCGAACACCAGAAACTCGTCCGTGATGAACAAAACACACCCACCATTGTGATCGAATTTTCCAGGGGATCAGAACACGGCGGCTACAAATCTGCCTTCGAAAACCTCAGCCAGGATGTGCTGGAACGCCTCGCCATCCTCTATGTTGATGTATCCTGGGAAGAATCGCTGCGCAAAAATCGCAAACGCTTCAACCCGGAGCGGCCAGACAGCATCCTCGAACATGCTCTGCCAGATGAACGGCTGCAAAGGTTATACAAAGAAATAGATTGGGAAGAAATAACTGCCCCCGACCCGGATTTCATTCATATCCAGGGCGCCGAAGTCCCCTATGTCGTGTTCGACAATCAAGACGACGTAACCACCGCCCGCGGCGAAGCGCTTGGCAACCGCCTCGAAGAAGCGCTTAATGATCTCTGGGCTTTATATAACGGATAGCTTCCCATCCTCATAATCACAAAAAACAGCCCTGGGTCAACCCAGGGCTTCTTTAGAACGTTTTTCATGCCTTCCGCGTTCCTCTGTATCCAATAATCGCTTGCGTATCCTGAACGTCTCCGGGGTCACTTCCAGTAATTCGTCCTCAGCTAAATACTCAATTGCCTCATCCAGTGACATGCGCCGCGGCGTTTTCAGGCGAACCTCAATATCCTTGTTGGATTGCCGCATATTGGTCAGATGCTTTTTCTTGCACACATTCACAATGATTTCATTGGCCTTTTGCGTTTCACCAATTACCATGCCTTCATAAACATCCGCGCCGGCATCAATAAACAAAATACCGCGCTCCTCTGCATTCTTCAAGCCGTAGGTTGTTGCTGTGCCGGTTTCCCAGGCAACGATAGATTTGTTTCCGCGTGAGGCAATATCCGAAGCAAGCGGCATATATCCGTGGAAAAACGTATTCAATATTCCTGTACCACGTGTAGCTGTCAAAAATTGATACCGAAATCCCAGCAGTCCCCTGGTAGGGATGACGTAGCTCAGATGAACTGAGCCGTCGGGATTATTGAGCATATTCAACATCTGCCCGCGGCGCAGGCCCAGCATCTCAACCACTGCCCCCACCGATTCCTGACTGGTGTCAATTTCAGCCTCCTCAAAAGGCTCAAGCAACTGTCCGTCATCTCCCGTAATGAAGATCGCTTCCGGGCGGGAAACCTGAAATTCGTACCCTTCCCGCCGCATCGTTTCAATCAAAATCGCCAGGTGCAGTTCGCCGCGGCCAGAAACCAAAAAAGTATCGGCATCCTCTGTCTCTTCCACACGCAAAGCGACATTATTTCGCAGCTCTTCAAGCAATCGTTCCCGCAGTTTCCGGGAGGTTCCCCATTTTCCCTCGCGGCCAGAGAACGGCGACTTGTTCACCCCAAACGTCATCTTGACCGTCGGCTCTTCCACGTGAATCGGCGGCAGTGCAATCGGATTTTCCGGGTCGGCAAGCGTTTCCCCAATCGCAATATCCGTCAAACCTGCAATCACCACAATATCACCCGCGCCGGCTTCATTAACCTCAACACGCTCCAACCCTTGATACACATGCAGATATTTTGCCAATTCGGATACCGATTCGCCATTGATCAACAATCTGGCAAGTTTTT
The DNA here is from genome assembly GCA_964447155.1 of uncultured Anaerolineaceae bacterium. Classification (GTDB taxonomy): domain Bacteria; phylum Chloroflexota; class Anaerolineae; order Anaerolineales; family Anaerolineaceae; genus SMBSF63. The sequence continues at coordinate 47,404 of CAYURM010000023.1, read as the reverse complement.
GACCATTATGAACGGTACCGGAAGATATACGGCCAATTGCCGTAACCCCCAGAAACTCGTCATACCGAATATTTGCCACCAGCATCTGGAAAGGAGCGTCCACATCAACTTTCGGCGCCGGGATTTCTTTCAAAATAGCATGAAATAACGGCTGAAGATTGTCTTCCAGATCGGGGGTAAAACCGGCCTGCCCGGTAATCGCATTCGCATACACAACAGAAAAACCGGCTTGCTTATCTGTTGCCCCAAGCTCAATAAACAAATCAAAGGTATCATTCAGTACTTTCTCTGGGTCAGCATGCCTGCGATCCATCTTATTGATCACCACGATCGCCTGACGCCCCATCTCCAGCGCCTTCTTCAACACAAATCGTGTCTGTGGCATCGGGCCTTCCACCGCATCCACCAGGATCAAAACACCATCGACCATGTTCATCACCCGCTCCACTTCACCGCCAAAATCAGCATGGCCGGGCGTGTCAACAATATTAATTTTGACCATCTCGCCCGTTTCGGGGTCAGGGATAGAAATCGCGGTATTCTTGGACAAGATGGTAATCCCGCGCTCGCGTTCCAAATCATTCGAATCCATCACCCGCTCAGCAACGTGTTGATTTTCCCGAAATACCCGGGCCTGTTTCAATAGACCATCTACCAATGTGGTCTTACCATGATCAACATGGGCAATAATCGCTATATTTCTTAAATCTTTTCGTTCTACGAACATGTCTCTCGCCTGATTTCTATGTACTTTGATGTACACCACTAATATTCTTATTAAAAATGAAAAAATAAAGCCCCAACCACAACTTCTCGGTCGAGGCCAAGAAAACAGAATTTATCATAACAAAACACGGTCATTTTGAGAAGGGTAAAATCGATATTTGTGAATCTTTGCTTGACGATTATCCATCTATCGCATACAATCCATTAGAATAATTTTGATATTTTTCGCAAAATTAACTTGCGGATTTGAAAAGTAAAAGAAGGAGTAATCTATGAGAGCAGCACCAGAAGGTGTTGAAAACCGCCGTATCGCCATGCTGATAGACGGGGACAACGCACAACCCAGATTGATCGAAAACATTCTCGCCGAAACTGGCAAATACGGCCTGGTCACCATTCGCAGAATCTATGGGGACTGGACCACATCAAACATGAAAGGGTGGAAAGACAAACTAAACGAAAACGCGATCCAACCCATTCAGCAATTCCGTTACACCATTGGAAAAAATGCCACCGACAGCGCCATGATCATTGACGCCATGGACATCCTCTACGAAAAATCAGTGGATGGCTTTTGCCTCGTTTCCAGCGACAGCGACTACACCCGCCTTTCCACCCGTATTCGCGAAAAAGGCATCTTTGTCATGGGCATTGGTAAAAAATCAACCCCGCGCGCTTTTGTCAATGCATGTGAGGTATTTGTCTATACCGAAAACCTGTTGTCGGAAGCAGAAGTCACGAAACGTGCCAAACGCCAGACCGGCAGCAAAAACACTGCCGACACGCCCGATCCAAAACCACTGTTGAAAAAAGCTTTCGACCTGGCTGTGCAGGACGACGGATGGGCCTTCCTCGGTGTGATGGGACAGCATCTGCGCCAGCTCGACCCCAGCTTTGACCCCCGCACGTATGGTTACAAACAGCTTTCGCTCCTCATCAGGGCACAAAGCAGACTGTTTGAATTCAAGGAATCCAAGCAGCCAAACGGCACCTCCATTATTTCCATTCGAGAAAAGTAAATAACCCCTTGTGCCCTGTGGCTATACAAATTCCCGATACCTTGTATCGGGAATTTTTCTCTTTGTATACACATATGTTTCATTAACTTCCATCGTACCTGCTCAAGCAGTCATGTATGCGTTCGCCGCAGGCGTGCGAACGCACCGTTTTCAGTTTATCCGGGCAGCAGGACGCTCCGCGGCCTTGCTGGGCGGAGGGGAAGCACACCCTGCGGGCATTGTCGTCGACCCCTCTGCCTGTAATAACAAGTTCAAGTAGCTGCCTCCCTTTACTCAATTCCCTGATCGCGGTCTTTGACCATGTAGATCATCGGCAAACTGACCAGTGTCACCGCCCCTTTGATCGCCACATTCCCCCAGAAAATCTGCCACACCGAAACGATTGGCATGGTGGCATAAAATGCAAGGAAAGAGAACAGCAAAGAATCGATCGGAATGCTGACCGCATTCGAGACCAGTACGCGCATCCATTGATGCCGTCTGGTAACCTTCTCCACCCAAATTCGATAGGTTTCGGTATCGAGCAATTCGGCAACCACTTCCGCCAGGATGCTGGCAAATGTGATCCGCCACACCGGGGCCAACACATTCCCCCAGGCTTCGCTGCTGCCTGCCAGTGTATCCGGCGGCAGCAAGGAAATAACCCAAAAGAACCCCGCCATGAACAGGTTGATCACCGCTGCCGCCACGATCAGCGTGCGCACACCCTTCAATCCCAGCACTTTGTGCGCCAAATCCCGCAAGGTAAAAGTAATTGGGTAAATAAAAGTCCCCGCATCCAGCGACAACCCAAAAATCGACACAATCTGCAAGCTGGCAATATCCGCCATCATTTGTGCAGCAACATAACTCACACTGACAAGTAATACACTGATCAAAAGCTTTCCCTCACATCCAGTCGAAAATTTTATAGCACCAGATTATATCATTACCGCGATACGCATTCCACAACAACCCGAAAAATGGTAGTGTCGACTGAAGTCATTATCCCCGCACTGACATCTCGCCCTAGAGAACACGACAACCAGAGCGTTTCACCCCAAAACAAAACCCCGCCTTACATTCGCAAGGCGGGGTTTCAAAATCATACGATTCAAATCAAACAAACCGTTGGCGGATCTCCGCACTCACGTAGTCCAGAATAGCAACCGTGATAGCAATGAACCACACCGCAATACCGGCTGCCGCATAATCCAACAGACGGATCCACTGTGCCAGCAGGAACCCAATCCCGCCGCCGCCCACAAAACCGATAATGGTCGACATACGGATATTGATGTCCCAGCGGTAAATGGTGAAGGACACAAACGGCGGAATTACCTGCGGAACCACAGCATACATGACTACCTGCAGCCAGTTCGCCCCTGTTGCCTGGACGGCCTCAATCGGCCCCGGATCAATCGATTCAATCGATTCAGAATACAGTTTTCCCAGAGCCGCCATAGAATGCACGGTCAACGCCAGAATACCGGCAAATGGTCCAAGGCCAACCACGATCACCGCGATGATCGCCCAGATCAAAGGCTCGATCGAACGGATGATATTCATGAACGTGCGCACCAGATAGTAGATTGCAATAGTCAACGGTGACATCGACATCAGGTTCCGTGCTGCCAGGAAGCTGATGGGCAGCGCCAGAATGATGCCAAAAAATGTCGCCATCATCCCGATGAAAATGGTTTCAACCATCTTTTCAATCACTAATTTAAATTCGGAGCTCAATTCTCCAGCGCCCACGGATGCGATTTGACGACCTTGAACTTCCCAGATTTTTGGGCCGTCTCCTGCACTCGGCGGCAACAGGCGGTACGGCATAATCACATCCACCACAAATTGCCCATTTCCATCCGTAAACACCTTGACATATTCCCCGCCCTGGCGCTGCCGGAACTCATTGCCAATCGGGTCTTTCCACCAAATTTCTGTTTCCGTGTCAGGTGCAAAACCGAACCCATTTAAAGTCAGGGTAGTGCCTTCATCCCCACTCTGCTCACTGGTCTTGCCGCAAGTTGGCGCCACCACGATATAAGGGTGGTCCTCCAACGGCGTGGTTTCAGGAAAGACCTCATCCGTACAGGGAGACAAAACTTCTCCTTTGCCAATCAGAAGCGTTTTAGGATAAGTAATTGCCCGCTCCCACGGCCAGAGCACGCGGGATAAAGCCGGAACAGCATCACCTGCTTGGGTGGTCAAGGCGACCAAATCAATCCCGCCAATTTGCCAGCCAATTGCAAAAAAGACCACCAGCAAATAGAAGGTCACACCGGTAACGGCTCCCCCCAGCTTTTTTGCAGAAAAATAGGCATCCACAATGATCCAAAGATACAACAAGCCAACCAAAACGGTTACCCAGATCATCAATGGCTGCAAATGAAATGCTTTGGGAATGATATCTTTCCAGGCATTATCCCGTGGTGCTGCCAGCTTGAAACGCCAGACCAACAAGCCCAGAATCGTTGCAAAACTGAACAACAGAACCAGCCCCTTGCGGAATGATCGCGAAAGGAATTGCCCTAAGCCTGGAATAATCGCAGACGCGATCGCGGCCACAAAGGGCGGCACAAAGCCTGGTTTTATATCTTCCGCCATCTGAATGCGAGGATCTTTCTCTTTTTGCTTTCTCATTCTTCACCTCGTTCAGTCAATGATCCTTCCAGTCCGCCACCAACACGTACCGCCTCTTCCCCATAAATATCCTTAAACTCTTCATCAGACATCCGCTGGATATCTTTTTTCGTGCCTTGATAAACTACATGGCCTGCACGAAGTCCCAGCACAGAAGTCGAATAACGCTGAACCAGGTCAAGATAATGCAAACTGCACAAAACGGTAATATTATCTTCCCGGTTAATTTTTTCCAGATATTCCAGGATTGAATGGGCCAATACCGGGTCCAGACTGGCAACCGGCTCATCGGCCAGGATCATTTCAGGATCCTGCATCAGCGCACGTGAAACGCCAACCCGCTGCTGCTGGCCGCCGCTGAGTTCACGTGCCAGTTTATGCGCCTGATCCCTGATCCCCAGCCGGTCCAATGACGCCCATGCCTTCTGCTGATCCGCTTTTGAAAATCGATGAAAAACAGAACTCATGGTAGGGGTATATCCCAGTCTGCCCGTCATCACATTGGTATAAACCGTGGAACGCCGCACAAGATTAAAGTGCTGAAAAACCATGCCAATCTTGCGGCGCGCATGACGCAGATCAGCACCCTCCAGTTTTGCCAGATCAACACCATTCCACAGGATCTCTCCTTCGGTCGGATTGATCAGGCGATTTATGCATCGCAGCAATGTTGACTTCCCGGAACCGCTCAGGCCAATAATCACCAGAAATTCTCCATCCGGAACCGAAAAATTAACATCCTCCAATGCAACCGTGCCATCTCCATAAACCTTTGTAAGGTGTCGAATTTCAAGCATAATTTGTTACTCCAAATCCATCTTTATTAGGTTTACTCTATTCAATTTGGAAAACGAAATAAGACATTAATCAAAAGAAACAAGGGGGGCAGGAACGCCCCCCCTGCTTCAACTTTTCAGACCACACAAGCAGTCACTACTGAACAAACTGAGCAGGATCAACACCTGCAGCATCCAGAACCTGGCGGAAAGGATCATAGAAAGCATCATCCTTCTCAATCAACTCTGCCCACTGATAGGCTGTATCCAGCGCCTCGGCACCTTCCTCAGTCTCGGGCATGGCGATCAAAGCCGCATTCAGCCTGTCACGCATCTCGCGGGGAACAACAGGATTGTACTGAACGCCATCATTGGGGATGTCGATCGAGAGTTCGATGACTTTGATCACGTCCATCACATCCGGGTAATCGTCTTCCACACGGGAACGGGCATCAACGTACGAGGAGCCGGCATCGCAATCACCATTGTACACACCAGAAATGGCAGCATCGTGGGAACCAGCATCCACAATCTGGGACAGATCAGTATCAGGATCAATCCCGGCAGCCTTAAGAGTAATGCTGGGGATGATCCAGCCGCTGGTGCTCAACGGGTCAGGGCGGCAGAAGCTCTTGCCCGCCAGATCAGCAATGCTTTCAATGCCGCTGTCGGCACGAACAAAGATCTGACCATTATAGGTCGGGGAACCAAATCGCACAGAAACCAGCTCGGCTTCAGCGCCGCCGCGTTCGGCAGCCAGAATGTAAGCGAAGGTTGCCAGGGACGCCATATGTGCTTTGGGAGGTTTAGCAGCCAGGGCTTCGATCACACCGGCATACTCAGTAGCAACAAACGGTTCAACAACCAGACCGGTCTGTTCATACAGTAATGCGGCAACTGCATCGAAACCAGCCACAACCCGTTCGGTATCACCAGAGGGGACCACTGCCCAGATGAGCGGGTTCTCTTCAGTGCCCAACTCAGGCTCAGGTACCTCGGTGGGCTCGGGCGGAACCTCGGTAGGCTCGGGTGCCGGAGGTTCTTCTACAGGTTCTTCTACAACCGGTTCTTCCGGTGCAGGAGCTGGTGCCGGGGTGCATGCGCTTAACAGCAATGCACCAACAACAAACAGCGCCAAAGCAATTTGTAAAACTCGTGACTTGGACATTTAAAACTCCTCCTATAGGATAGTATGTGGAACAGTGATAATAGTATATAGCACTTTTTGATTTGTTTCAAGCAATGTGCGCCAAGTAACGCTTAAAAAACCAACTGTGTTGATTAATATTTTTAAGACGCCATATCGACCAACTCAGCCCCATCCGCAGCCTCACAAACATACAGTTTCGCATCCAGACCTGTCTCAGCTTTGTATCTCGCGCCGACATACGTTGAGAATCCCTTCACCTGGCCGGACTTGACCAGCGCCACACCGCATCCGCCAAATCCTGCGCCCGTCATCCGGGCACCATAACACTCAGAACGGCCCTGTGAAATCGCGACAATCGCATTCAAAGCGTCACTGGAAACCTCGAAATCTTCCGCCAGGCTCCGGTGGCTTTCATTCATCAATATACCCAAAGCCTGCGCATTCCCTTGTTTCATTACTTCAGCGGCTTCAAGTGTCCGTTTATTCTCACTGATTACATGTTTCGCCCTCTTTCGGGTTAATAGCGGCATCCCGGAACCCTTCGCTTCGAAATCTGCCAGAGACACATCACGCAGTGCAGATACACCAAAATACGCAGCAGCTTCTTCACACTGGCTGCGGCGCTCGTTATACGCCGAATCCACCAGTCCGCGCCGGGTACTGGTATCCAGCACCACCACAGACGTTCCTGCGGGCAGCGGCACCATTTCCAAGTCTAATGTACGGCAATCGATCAGCACAGCGTGATCCGCAACCCCGGTCGCTGAGATAAGCTGGTCCATAATTCCGCAATTAACACCTACCCATTCAATCTCCGTGCGCTGGGCAGCTTTTGCCATCTCGACAGCATCCCACGCTATCCCTGACACCGCACAAAACGCCCGTGCAGTCGCCAGTTCTACGCCTGCAGATGAAGAAAGACCTGCTCCGATCGGAATATTCCCCGCGGCCACCCCCTGCCAGCCTTTCAAGAGATACCCCTGCTTCGTTAAATACCAGGCAATCCCCCGCAGATATTCACCCCAATTCCCTGGGTGATGAGTCGGGCTCACCGCATCAAATCGATCCGTCTCGTCCAGGTCAATTGAGTAGATCTCTACCTGGGAATCATCACGAGGAGATAAGGCAATCCAGAAAGAGCGATCGATCGCCATGGGCAGCACAAACCCGTCATTGTAATCCGTATGTTCCCCAATTAGGTTTACCCTGCCCGGCGCACGCACAACGACCGCCGGTTCACTCCCATAAAGTGCTTTGTATTTCTTCACAACGGTATCAATCAAATCCATGCTTTCCTCACATTTGCAAATAATGCACAGTGGTCACTTCCCGCAGCCGTGCCGCCGCCTGCTCTGCAGTAATATCCCGCTGCGCTTCTGCCATCATCTCATACCCGACCATGAACTTCTTCACTGTCGCCGAGCGCAGCAGCGGCGGATAATAATGCGCATGCAGCTGCCAGTGGGGTTCAGAAGCGGTGCCGGGCGCATGATGCCACCCCATCGAATAAGGAAAAGAAGTCTCAAACAAATTATCGTATTTCACCAGCAGGCCCTTCATGATCGCAGCCAGTAACCGCTTTTGCCCATCATTCAGGTCTGTCAACCGCTGAACCGGCGCCTTCGGCAGCAGCATCGTCTCAAACGGCCACACCGCCCAATAAGGAACCAGGACAACCCAATCCTCATTTTGCAGCACGATCCTTTCTTCTGCTTCCAGCTCCTCCTTCAGATAATCCACCAACAGCGGGCTTTCGTTTTGAAGATAATATGCCTTCTGGTGGATTTCCTCCGCATACGGCTCATTGGGCAAGGCATCCAGCGCCCAGATCTGTCCATGCGGATGGGGGTTGGAACACCCCATCACCGCGCCCTTGTTTTCGAAAATCTGCACCCAGTGATATTTCGCCCCCAGCTCAGTTAATTGTGCCTGCCAGGTCTCAATCACCCGCCCAATATCTTCCACGGGCATCTCCGCCAGGCTCAAATCGTGTCGCGGCGAAAAGCATACCACCCGGCACGTTCCCTGCACATTTTCGTTTCGCAGCAGCTCACTGCCACCCCCTCCCGCTTCTGTATATTCCGTATCAGGCAGCAGGGCAGCGAAATCGTTCTCAAACACAAACGTATGTTCATATCCAGGATTGACCGTATCCCCTGCGCGCTGATTACCAGGACACAAGTAGCACTTCGGCTCGTAAGCCGGACGCTGATCCGGGGCTTTTTTTTCAACCTGCCCCAGCCATGGCCGCTTGGTACGGTGCGGTGAAACCAGCACCCATTCCCCTTTCAGCGGGTTATATCGTCTGTGCGGAGACATTGATGGGCTCAATACTTCCATAGTTCCATCCTTGATCTATTTTATGATAACGATAACAATTAAGTTAATCATACTATTCTTTGAATGAATTGACAAACACTATCTACAGTTTTGAAAAGATTCAACAAATTTCTTAACACGCTGGAATTACCAGGATCACCTGGCCATTAAATCCAAACAGGGAAGCAATCCGTATCCATGAGAATTGCTTCCCTGTCAGGCGTTCCTGATTTATTTCCGCTCCCACTTCTTGCCCGTGGCAAGCTCAACGCATTTATACCCGCCATCATAGATGCCAATACGCTTGTTCTTCACGATTTGCTCGCAGAACAAGGTCAGCAAATCATCTTCGTCCACCAGTACATCAATTGCCTGCAAGGTTTGCGGGATACTGCGGGCCTCTACCGTGCCATCGCCAAGTTCTGCACCACGGATTGCTCCCCACATCTCATGCCCGCCCACCCGCTCATTGAAAATCTTCGGTACCGGGTAAAATGCCAGCTCACTGGGTTTTGTAACCATAATATCGATGACGCGCATTAAGTAGTTCGTCGCATACACCGCATGGAAGGTATTATCGTACAGAAACACGTGCAGCCCTTTCGCTGACTGCGTACGGATCGAATCGGTGAATGCCTTGGTATTCTCCCAATCGAAATGGGTTTCAAGCAGATCCATGTGCTCTGCCAGTTCACCTTCCAGCCAATCCCAATTCGATATGTGGTCGCCCAAATTCACAAACAAGGTCACCTTTCCCTGCTCAATCAAAGGAATACAATGCTCAATCACCGCCTTGAATAATTCTTTCTGCGCACCCGCCCCGCCCATCGTGATCAAAATTCGGCGCGGTTCCTTTTCCCTCATCCGCTCCAGCCGGGCTTCACAGTCCACTTCGATATTTTCAACAATTTCATGATCCACATGATGGCCGGTGAAAAACAGCGCATCGGAAGGCATTGGTTTCAAAATGCGGTCATGGTCATCAAAACCACGCATAATTTTAAAACCATAATACCCGGAAGGAGACTGCACCCCGTGTTTTGCCCCTTCCGTCAATTGGAAAGCCATCGGCCAGTTATCGAACATCATATCGACGACATTCGTCATCCCGCCCGCTACTGCCCCCATACAATTCCACATGTGAGAAGTCAGGATCGGCATATCGGAAGGGAGCGTTCCATAAAGCCCCTGGAACAACTCGCTCATCTTGTAGTCCTTGATGTTTGTCTTTAAAAACCGCCACGGCCAGCCCACGATCCACGCATTCAAGAACTGCCAGAGCCCCGGCAGCGATCTATTCCCTGTTGTGACTGATTCCCACACATGCTCATTAAAGAATTTGCTGCTTTGCGAAGTCCGTGAGAACCGGCTGTACCAGCTATTGCACCAGTTGATCACATCGCTTGTAATTCCCGGGATTGCCAGCAGATCCAGCCAATACGGCGTAAAACCCATCGCCCGCGCGCAGGACATGCCCGCCATCGCGATCCGGTAATGGCCGAACCCCATGCGAATCGTGCTGATCACCACAGCATTCTCAGCCGTCAGCGGTTCGCCATCCCCATTCCGCAAAATATCTTTCACCCCAAACAGCTCCCCCAAATACGGGTTATCATGCAGGCTCAGCGTATAAGTTTCGCTCGGGTCATAGTCAAATTTTCTCGCCAGCATGTCCTGCCAGCGGTCTGCCGCTGCTGACTGCCGTTTGCTGATGGGATTGCCGTACAATGAGTATCTTCCATTCTCTTTTTTCATTTATCGTTTATTCTCCTCGCTTCAATGTTTAACTTAACAAATAAGATTCTATCCTTTTACACCACTGCTGGTTGCGCTTTCCACAAAGAACCGCTGCGCAAATATGTAAATGATCATCGGCGGCAGAATTGCAATTGCCGCGCCAGCCATCACCAGGTTGGCGTTATCAGCCGCTTTCCCACGCAAAATGCTCAGTGCCAGCGTCAACACGTGATTGTCCACATTGCCAGTATTGATCACGATCAACGGCCAGAAGAAACTGTTCCACGCATACAGGAACGAGAACGTCGCCTGAGTTGCCAGGGCAGGTGTTGCCGCTGGCAAAAAGATCTTCCACAAAATCTGCAAGCGCGTTGCCCCATCCATCAAGGCTGCTTCTTCAATCTCTTTCGGCACCGTGATGAAAAACTGCCGCATCATAAAGGTGCCGTATGCGCTGAAAATCCACGGGATGATCAATGAAGCCAGTTTATCGACCCAGCCCAGCATGACCATCAACTGATACAACGGCGTGATCAACACCACAAACGGGATCATGATCGTACCAAGATACACCAGGAAGATCTGCTCCCGGCCGGGGAACTTCAACCGGGCCAGCGCATACCCGCCGACAACGCTTGTTGCCAGTTGTCCTAAAACCACCAGGATCGTTACCAATGCAGTGTTCGTCAAAGCCCGGTCCAGCCCTTGCAAATCACGCACCCGCGTGTAATTTTCCGGAACAAGTGTTGGTTTTTCTACTGCCACGCTATCTCGAAATTTCTGAAAAACTTCAATCTCTGGGTTTTTCGTATCAACAAACCTTCCCAGCGCAGTCTGATCAACCAGCACCATCTCCATGACCCCGCCATCGACAGGAACATTCCACAAAGGAGCAGATTCTCCTTGATAAAGCACGGTTTCCTGATTTGCTTCGGCCCCCGTGGGCTGTACAAGCTCAAGTGCCACCACAACCGTATCTTCTGGGCTTTCCGGCAAGGCATAAATACCCGCCGGTGCGCTGCGTTCCAGTAAGGCAAATTTGCGTTCTTTCCCTTGATATTCCACATAGTACAACGGCTTTGGCTCATCTTGCCCAACCACATCTGCTTCAACCGGCTTCATCGGGATCAAACACGGCGGATAGCGATACGTATCCGTTTGCAGCTTGAACGAGGTAGAGAACATGAACAAAAACGGAAACAGCATGATGTAGGCAAAGCCCAACAGCAACCCGTATACCAGCAGGTTTTGCAGCCATTTAAATATCTTGTATCGACTCATCTCAGCCTCCTGTTAGTATGCACCGCTTGATTTTCTCTGCCGCCTGAACTGTACCAACGTAACTGCAAAGATCAACAAAAACAACACCCACGCCACCGCCGAAGCATACCCCTGCTGGAAGCGCTGGAAACCTTTTTGGTACAGATACAGAACGATCGTCATGGTTGAATTTGCCGGCCCTCCCGGCGGCTCCGTCGGAATGAGCACATACACCTGTTCAAACACCTGCAATGCATTGATCACTGCCGTTGTCACCACATAGAACGTGGTCGGCGCCAGCAGGGGCAGGGTCACATTCATGAACTTCCGCCATGCACCAGCACCATCTACCGTAGCCGCCTCATACAACTCCCTGGGAATATTCTGCATCCCTGCCAGGAAAATGACCGAGTAATATCCCAGCCACTGCCACGCCGACATGATCACCACCGCCAGTAAAGCCACCTTTGTATCCGATAACCAGCGAATTTGCGGATCGATGATATTTGTTCCAAGAAAGCCATTCACAAACACAATCACGTTATTGATCGAGAAATTGATATATCCCACCGCTGCGTTATATAACCACTGCCAGATCAACGCCACGCCCACCACCGCCGCCACCGTCGGCAGGAAATACACCGCCCGGAAGAACTTCATCCCCGGCAGCTTACTGTTCAACAGGGAAGCCAGCAGCAGTGCTGGCACAATGCTGAGCGGCAGCGCCAGCAGAGTAAACACGATTGTATTCCGCAGGGCGATCCAGAACAATTTATCTTCTGCACCAATGATGATCCCGTTCCCGATCCATTTGATGCGAGTCAATTCATCATAAACCGCTGTATCCAACGCTTCAGTTGCTGGTTGATCAACACTGTCCAGTTTTGCTACGGTCAGGTTGATGATTTTTGCATAATTATCAACCCCAACCCAGTCTTGCGTACCAAAAGAGTCAGAATTCGTGAAGCTCACATACAATGAAAGCAGCAGCGGCCCGGCAAAGAAGAACAGAAAACCCAGCAAATTGGGAGACAAGAACAAAAATCCGCTGATCGCCTCATTATGAGAAGCTTTGGCATGCAGCGCCGAAGCAATTTCCTGTTTGGAAAGCAAGTGCAGCATAAGGCCTGTCACCAGAATAATAATGACAATGAGGAAAGGTAGAGAGCGATTAAATTGACCCGCTATAAAAGCCAAAGCCCTTAATAATCCAACTGCAAAAAGAAAAGCTACAAATGAAGCCGTAGACACGATCTTGCCTGCGTATCTGAATTTCTGCGCAAGGTCATAATTTCCTTCAAATTTATCGCCAATTGAACCAATCAGATAACCGGCAAGTACGCCCCCCAGCCACGGGATGCCCTTGCCAAAAGTGGCGCCTAACGCATCAATTCCTGTAAAAACCCCCAATACCTGAAGCAAACCCACCAGGCCAGCCAGGAAAATCAAATAATTCACCGTCAGGGCAATCACACGCCCTCTGTGCTGCCGGCGCAAGAGCATGGAAACACTTACCCCGGATGCTGCCCCAATCAAAACGAAAACGACCATCAACACAATCCGCAGCCAACCAGCCATCGCTTCTGGTGCACGGCTGAACAAATATGCCGCACCAAAGGCCCCGCCAGCGGCGATTAATCCTTGCCAAATGGCAATAGAGACGATCTGCCGCTCGGGGTGCACCCCATCAACACGAGTTTTCTCGGTCATTTACTCCTCCAAAATTGAAGAGACGAATAATTTATGATCAAAGCAGGGACTCCGGAAACACATACTTTTTTTGCCGTCATACAATGTGGAAGCTGTGTTGCTCGAGTCCCGGCGTGATGAGAGACGGGAAGGCGGTTACCCGCCTTCCCTTTTTTCAGTAGTGATTACTTGGTGAAAGATTTATTGGCTTCCGAGCAGATGCTGGATTTGAATTCATCCATTGTGGTTGCGCCGGTCATCAAAGAAGCAATAGCCGGATCCATCACAGCAGCAAATTCGGGCCAGGAACCTGCCCACACAGGACCTTCGGCAACCGGGCTGTCTGCCAGTCCATTCAGGAATGCCTGGTTGTTAGCGGGAGGCGTGAAGGTCAGGAAAGCATCCAGGGCTTCCTGTGAAACACGGCTGGGGATATTTGCGCCCAGCGCAGAAATCTTGGCCTGCGTATCAGCCTGGGTCAGTGCCTGAACCAGTGCCCATGCTTCTTCAGGATTTTCAGTGTTGGCATTCACAACATAAGCGCCCCAGAACAACCAGTTGCCAGCGTTGCCGGCGGGCCCTGCGGGCAGTTCGACTACATCCCAATCAAAAGAAGCGTTGCCGCGTGCGCCGGGGGTTGCCCAGCGGCCGTTCTGGAACATACCGACACGACCAGCCATGAAGGGCGGTTCACTGTCTTCGCCATAAGGCACGGCGACATCATATTCCTGGTACAAAGATTGTTCAAATGCCAGACCTTCGATGGAAGCATCGCTGTCCAGGTTGCAGGCAGTGCGGTCAGCATTGAAGAAACCGCCGCCAGCCGAGTTCATCCAGGTGCCGTAAGGTCCCCACCACGCATTGGCGCCATAACCATACACATCAGGGCCAAGCTCGCGGATTTTCTGTGCTGCAACGAGGAAAGCATCCCAATCCCAGGTGCCATTCTCTGCCATTGTGCGGGGATCCATGTCACCCGTCAGACCGGCTTCGGCCAGCAGATCCAGGTTCAAGTACAGCGCAAATGTAGACACGTCACGGGGCAGGCCCCAGAAAGCGCCGCTGTCCGCACCGGTTGCATCGGTTTCAGGGTTATACGTCATGTGGTACATCGGGCCAGGGTAGAAATCGTCTACAGAAAAACCATCTGCAGCAGCAGCCATGTCAGCCATATTAAGGATCAAACCGCGGGTAGCGAAATCTGCCACATCCGTTCCTGGGATCCAGAACACATCAGGAGCCGTGCCAGCAGCGATTTCGGTTTTCAAAACATCCTGGTAGGAAGATGACTCGGAACCGCCAGGCTCGTAAGTCAGGGTGATGCCTTCCAAAGCTGCATCCAGGTCATCACTGATGCCCTGATAAACTTCAATTTCTGCCTGGTTGTCAGGGCGGGTGCGCCAGCGCAGCGCAACTTCTTCCATGGCTGCCGGTTCTTCAGCGGCAGGCTCTTCAACAACAGGTGCTTCTTCGACAACAGGCTCTTCAGCAGCAGGCGCTTCAACGACAGGTTCTTCAACAGCAGGAGCAGCAGGTGTGCAAGCACCCAATACCATAGCAAGAACCACGAACAACGAAATAGCAAACAAAATCGACTTGCGTTTCATAACTTGATTTTCTCCTCTAGAGATATTTATGTTTTCGGATGGTCATTTTTTGCCAAACTTCAATTAATTTTTTGTTTCCCTCACCTCCTTTTATTGAGATTTGCAGGCAGCGGTGGATTTTCTCAATACCAGTTCAACCGACATGGGTAAATCACAGCGTTGCTTTTCGGGTGTCTCGATTGCTCGGATAAGGAGTTTGGCCGCTTCGCGTCCCATTTGAAAAGTATCCTGCCGAATGGTTGTCAGCGGCGTATCATAATATGAAGCAAGCGGCATATCATCAAACCCCACAACAGAAACATCCTCGGGAATCTGGCAGCCATTTTCTTTCAAAGCCTTAATGGCGCCAACTGCCATACGATCGTTTTGTGCGAAAATCGCGCTGAAATTCACACCATCAGCGAGTAACTCCTGAACAGCCTGGTAACCAGTCGAAGCAGACCAGTCGCCCTCTTTTATCAATGAAGGATTCGATTCAATCCCTGCTGACAGCAAAATGGATTTGTACCCGTTCAAGCGGTCACAGGAACAATCTTCTTCCATTGGCCCGGTGATCAATGCGATCTGGTCATGCCCCAGATCAACCAGATGCTGCGTGGCAATCCGCCCGGCTTCCTCGTCATCCAGGAAAACAGAATCCATCGAACTTTGCGAAGACCGTGCCCCCACATACACTACCGGTGAGTCCTGGGGAATCTGGTTATAGCGGTCATCCACATACGGATTGATCAATAACAATCCCTCCG
This sequence comes from uncultured Anaerolineaceae bacterium, assembly GCA_964447155.1. Taxonomy (GTDB): domain Bacteria; phylum Chloroflexota; class Anaerolineae; order Anaerolineales; family Anaerolineaceae; genus SMBSF63. The sequence goes on along the minus strand of CAYURM010000023.1, from coordinate 31,750 downwards.
TCCGACGGGATGCAATCAATTGCTCCACCAGCGTCGCAAAAGTTTCCGGGTTCGGGGCGGAAGCCGTCATCAAAAAATAGCCAGCCTGGCGCGCTTCAAATTCGGCGCCTTCAATAATCCTGGCATAGGTATAGTCTGCCAAATTAGGGGAAAAGCAGGCCAGGGTTCTCGTACTTCCCTTTGCCATATATCGCGCAATCGCATTCGGTTGATAGCCCAACTCTTCGATGGCAGCATCAACCTTCATTCGGGTTTTTTCATTCACCCGCTCACTCTTGTTAATCACGCGGGACACAGTCTGGTGAGACACACCAGCCCTGGCGGCAACATCGCGTATCGTGATCCGATTATTTTTCATAAGAATTACACTTCACGAAATCCTGTCCTGCCTAAAATGTTACCGGTCACGTGACCGGTAACATTATCATACAAGATTTTTTCCCCGCTGTCAAGAATGTAGTGATTTTATTAAAAATGCAGGACAATGCAGGTAGGGATAAGCAATAACCCATCTGCCCCCCCCGGGACATTCACGCCACCACACCAGTTTTCATTCCAACGAAACAAAGGATCCGCTTGTTTAAACTCGCCAATCCCCTCTTCAAAACGTAATATTTTTGGAGAGGCTGGGAGGGGGGCTTTTCACCCCTCGAATTGAATTTTCCCCATATCACTGACATCATACCCCGGTTGAGCAGCAACAGTTTCGCGAAACCCAACATCTTGCATCAAATCAAATACCGGGGCAAGCAAATCATCATTCGCATATTCCAGCGGGATAGCAAGATCATATCTTTCATCGAAAAGCGGCACGAAGTCCAGGTCAAGAGCTTGGGCCGCAGCCGCCACCCCCATCCCCGTATCCGCCCGCCCCGAGGCGATCGCTGCCGCCACGGCCAGGTGCGTAAACTCTTCCTGCTGGTATCCGTGAATCGCCTCTGGAGAAATATTCAATTTATCCAGATGAAAATCGAACAGCACCCGCGTCCCCGCCCCGCGCTGGCGGTTGATGTAGCGCACCCTGTCACGAGTGAGATCAGTCAACCCGGTAACCTCAAGCGGATTACCTTTGGCAACCATCAGTCCCTGTTTACGATAAGCCCATGTCACCAGTCGCACAGGTGTATCAGGCAGATAAGTACGCAGATAAGAAAGGTTATATTCCCCCGTCTCCGGGTCCAGCAAGTGCGTTCCCGCAATATGGGTTTCCCCACGCCGCAGGGCAATCAGACCACCCAGGCTGCCCACATTGGCCGAAACCAGCCGGCGTCCATACACCACAAGCCGATACGCCAGCAAATCCAGGGTCATATCATGCGAGCCAATCGCGAAAATGGTCTGCTCCAGTTCTTTTGGGTTGCGATACAGGCGCACATTCACCGGCGAACCAGCTTCCAGACCTTGCACACCGCGCGGCAGGATAGTAATGCCGTCTGCCCGCACCAGCGAGGTGATCACGCCCGAGCCGCGGGACAACGGCGCGGCCAATAATTTCTCACCTACGCGCCCCGCCACCACACGCATATAATCATCATCCTTCGAGCGGGAAGTCACCTTGCGTGTCAATGTCGCCTGCACTTCGATTGGCTCAAAAGGCACGCGTCCCATCCAGCGCGCCAGCAGGGGTTCAATGAAAATTTCGCCAGTCAAAGCAGCAGACACAGGATATCCGGGTACACCAATGATCGGCGTAACAGTTTGCCCTCCTTCAGTCGGAGTAGTTCGCCGGATCATACCCAAAATGACTGGATGACCGGGGCGCACAGCCACACCATGCACCAGCAGTTCGCCCAGGTCTTCCACCAGCGGGGCAGTAAAGTCTTCCGCCCCCGCCGAGGAGCCAGCGTTCACCAGCACCAGATCATGACTGTCCGCAGCTTCCTGAATACGTGTTTTAAGCTGCTTAAAATCATCTGGCGTAATAGAATACCGGTCAGGCAATCCTCCCCAGGTTTTCACCTGCCCGGCCAAAACAATCGAGTTATATTCGATGATATCCCCGCGTTTCACCTTCGTTCCCACAGGAACCAGTTCAGTCCCTGTAGGCAGGATGGCAACCTGTGGCGGACGGCTGACCAGCAGACTGGTATGCCCGCAGGCAGCAATTGCCCCCAGATCAACCGGGCGCAGCACATGCCCCGCAGCCAGCACAAGCTGCGTAGCGATGATATCCTCGCCCAGTGGACGAACATACTGCCACGGAGGCAGTGCGGCACGGATGCGGATGCTGTCTGGTGCGCGCGGGTCATCAGCCAGGCTGCCATCCAGCTTTAGCGGCTCAATATCTTCAATGGGAATAACTGCATTCGCCCATTCGGGCATCGGGTCGCCAGTGTCCACATATTCCGCCTGGTGGGGCAGCGCCAGGATGAGCGGATGGTTGGGCATCGCCCCGCTGGTCTCCTCTGCACGCACCGCATACCCGTCCATTGCAGCTGCATGGTAATGCGGCGAAGACAGTTCCGCCCAGATCGGCGCAGCCAGCACCCGTCCGCAGGCATTTTCACCCAGCGGGATGGTTTCGGTGTGCAGCACTTGCCACATACCCGCACTTTCCAGCGCCTGCTGAAAATGGGCCTGTGCTTCGTGCAGGGGAATATCATGCAGATAAACGGACATATCTTTTTACTGCGCCGGAGTTTCTGTAGGCAGGACAGATTGAGCCGGCTGTGCTGGCAGGCTGGCCGGTTTCCACGGCAGAATATTTGCAAAATCCTCCAGCGACCTGTCGTTGGTCATTTCAAAACGACCAATTAAAAATGGGGCGGGGTGCTCGGTGGTTTGCAACAGCCCCACCGCACCTGCATAGCCCCATTCCGCCACGCGGCTGACAATCTGTGCATCAGGATTACCTACATAAGCAAAGGTAGTCACCTCCACACCCAGCTTTTCCTGCAGGGCTAATCGCGAATTGGAAATCTCATCCCCCAGGTTTAAATAAGTAGTCAGATCTGTGTGATTCATCCCGTTGCTGCCAATCTCCCAACCAGCTGCCGCCAGTTCCTTGGCTTGCTCAATGGTCAACATGCCATTGCCATTCAGGTAGTTGCTGGGGATAAAAGCGTTGCCAATGAAACCCATTTCCTCCATGATCGGAAAGGCTTTGGTGTAAACTGTCTGCCTGCCAATATCAAAGGTAATCGCTACCGGTTTGGCGGGCAAATCAGCCCCTTCGCGGATCGCCTTCACCAGCAAAGATACCGGCACTGCCGTATACCCGGCCTCTTTCAGGGTTAACATCTGCATATAGAAATCAGTCGTTGCAATATTGAAATTGCTTTCCCACTGGTAGTTGGGGTCATCTGCCACGCTGTCAGCCACACTGTTATACAGCAGCACCGGGACAACCACTGGCCCGGCAGGATGAAAACTCCACGCCTCAGTAGGCACCGGAGTAGGCTCTATGGTTGCTGTAGGAGGAGCTTCCGTTGCCGTAGGCTCGGCAGTTGCTGTAGGCGGCGCAGGAGTAGCCGTAGGAATCTTCGCGGCAGCCTCGGTAAATTGCACAGCCACCGTCATCGCCGCCTCGGTATAAATGGCATTGACATCAACGGGCGCTGCTTTCGGGCTGCATGCAGCCATTGATAGTACCAGTATCATCACAAAAGGAAAAATATTTTTTTTCATCAGTATGCGACTCCTTAATTCAAAAGGGATACACTCACTTCACTGCCGGCAGCCAGGCCAGTAGCCGTATGCGGGATACGCATCAAGCCATCAGCGCGCGCCAGATTAAAGATGAGATTGCTTTTAAAATAAATCGGTTCGGCCTGATACCCTTCAGGCACAGCTTTTAGCGTCACCGGCATCCATACTTCACGCCCGTCCGGAGAAGACACATTCGTCATCAGCTTGGCCGAAACTTGCGCTGCAGGCCGTACGCAGGTAACTCCCAACAAATGGCGTAAAACAGGCACCACAAAAATGCCCGCAATCACCAACGCGCTGACCGGGTTGCCAGGCAAACCAATTGCGGGTTTACCGTCGCATACGCCCAGAATGGTTGGCTTGCCCGGACGCACATTCACCCCATGCACCAGCACCCCCGGTTTCCCCATCCGGCCAATCACTTCAGCGGTCAGGTCACGGATACTGGCGGATGATCCCGCCGTGACCACGACCCCCTCACATTCCTGCATGGCCTGGGCCATCCGTGCTTCCAATGTGTCTGGATCATCCTTTACAACGCCATAGCGCACCGGCTGTCCGCCATGGACTTCGATCAAAGCGCTCAAAGTATAACTATTAATATCCCGCACCTGTCCTGGAGAAATCGACACGTGCGGCTCCACCACTTCATCGCCGCTGGAAAGGATACCAATCCGCGGTTTCACAGCGACTTCAATTTCAGTGATCCCCAAAGCCAACAGTCCGCCAATTTCCACCGGGCGAAGCACGGTCCCGGCAGGCAATACTTCTTCGCCGGGTTTCAGGTCTTCTCCCGCATAGATGATGTTCTGCCCGCTGGCAACGGCTTTGTAAACTTCCACTTCACCGGGGTGTGTGGTTTGGGTATATTCAACCATCACCACCGCATCCGTCCCTTCAGGGATCATCCCGCCAGTATGAATGACAGCCGTTTCAGTGGGGCGCAATGCAAACGCGGGTTCACCGCCCATCGGCACTTCACCAACCAAATTCAAATAAACCGGCAGCGAATCGCTGGCGCCAAAAGTATCAGCAGCCCGCACAGCGTACCCATCCACCGTGCTGCGCGAGAAGGCGGGCAGCGTTTCGGGCGAGAAAACATCCTCGGCCAGCACTCGTCCCAACGCATTTGCAGTTTCTATGCGCTCTCGTTTGGGGTGTGCGGTCGGCATATTCCGGAAAAATATATCCAATGCTTCATCAGGGGGAGTTAATTTCAAAAATTCAGGCATGTTTTTATCCTGTCCACAGAGCATAGGCCAGCATGTAAGCTGTCAAAACCAGGGTTGACATCGCTGTGATGCGGGTCAACCGCCAATTAGGCCGTGCCCCATTGCCGATTTGCAAAATCTGCCAGATCTGGAAAACACCAACCGGCAGGGTCAACAAACCAGGCCAGGTCAGCGTCCACGGCAGCCCAAAAGCAGCCGCCAGCCCCAGAGCAAGATAAGCCAACAGAATCACAATATTGTGCAGCGCCATCCCGCGCCGCCACCCCAAACGAACCATTGCCGTTTGGCGTGCATATTTTACATCCTCTGCATAACGTGGCAAGGCAAGCGCCAAAGACATCGCCAGATGCAGGAAAGTCAAGGGAAATGTAACCATCCCCAGCAAACGGTGGGTCTCACCGTATTGCAGACTGAAAGCAAACGCCGGGATCAGGTTGGCGATCATAATTGCCTGGATGATTTCCCCATACCCGGAGTACACCGTGCGCGCCGGAGGCACACTCTGAAAAAATGAAAGAAGAAAGATAAGGAACAGGAAGATTTGTGCTGGCCGATTCTGGGGTTCGCGCAGGAAAAGCAGCAAAGCCAGCACCGCCGCTGCTGCCAGGGCAGTCAACGCAATTTGTAACAATACAGTCGACCGCAGCTGATTTTCGGATTGCAAGTTCAGCTCTGCCCACCTCTCTCGAAAAGGCTTGCTGCGCGTATTATCTTCCAGCAAGTCAAAATAAGCGCGTAGATAAGCCGAGGCAAAAACCAGCAGCAGACATACCCCCAGCCCCGACCAGATCACGTTCCAGTGCGTATTAACGCCCAGATAATCAGCGATCCCCACGCCAAGAACGTAAAGCAGCACCACGTTGAGCATATCCCTCAGCGGGGCGCATTTCAGAACAAGAGAGAAAATGGGTGAACCGGATTTTGAATTCATAGTCTTATCTGCTTATCGTAATGTTCTCATTTTAACACATCAAGGCTTGCAAACATACTGCACACCAGGACGGCAGCATCCAAAGCAAAAACTACCAACCCACGGCCTTCACCACCACCATCCGACTGTCAAAATTACCCAATTCCACTCCCAGCCCGCATGCTTCCCATGCCGCCCCGCTCATCACCTGACCATCAATCTCATACCGGCGCGCTGCGTCCAGTCCATGCAGGAAGATCCGCGGCAGTACCACTGGCTCGCTTTCATACGTACGGAATGCGAACAACACACCACGATCCTTGTTCTTGTCCAAAAACATCACAGCAGACAAAAACCCATCCAGAGCAGAACGCAGTACGTACCGATCTCCCCAATGAATGATTTCCCGGCATTCTTTATACACTGCGATCCATTTCCGCGCTTCGGCCAGTTGATCGTCCGTCCATTTGCCAATATTGCCGCCCACCCCAAGCACCCCGCACATGCTGGCATGAAATCGAAAAGCCAGCGAGATCAAATCGTCGCCCTGGTCTGTCACCCAGCTTTCCATTGTCGCCGCAGGAAACATCTGTGCAAACCCCTCCTGAATTTTTAATCGGGCTGTCGCTTCTGTATTATCACTGACCCAAAATTGATCTGCAAACTCCAGGATACCCAAATTGGCCCGCCCGCCTCCTCCGGAGCAGCTCTGAAAGACGATTCCAGGATGTCGTTTGCGCAGCTCTCCCCACACCCGATGCAACCCATATACATACCGCACCCAAATTTCCCGTGGATCACCCGGTGCGTCCTCCCACCCGGGTTCGCTCGGGTTGCGGTTCATATCCCACTTCACAAAACGGACGTTGTGTCTTGCCAGCAAATCGTTCAGCAGCTTGATCAGGTATTCCTGCACATCCTGGCGGCCCATATTCAGAATACATTGTCCCCGGGCAGTACTTTTCGATCGCCCCTTGAACTGGATCACCCATTCAGGATGCGCCCTGAAAAGATCGCTGTCTGGATTGACCATCTCCGGCTCGATCCACAGTCCGAAATCCATCCCCAGACGATTCACTGCTTCAATCAACGGTGTCAGTCCGTTCGGAAACTTCACCTCATCCGGCCACCAATCCCCCAGCCCGGCAGTATCATCATTCCGCCCGTGAAACCAGCCATCATCCAGCACAAACAGCTCAATCCCCATCCCGGCGGCAATTTCCGCCAGTTTAATTTGCGATTCCACATCAACATCAAATGTGGTTGCCTCCCAGGAGTTATACAGCACCTTTCGGACAGCCTCTCCGTGCGGCAATCGCTCCGAACGGACAAAATCATGCATCGCCCGACTCGCGCCGCCAAATCCACCATTACTGAATCCAGCAATGGCATGCGGTGTCTCGAATTTCTCGCCTGCACCCAATCGCCACACAAAATCCCAATCATTGATCCCACTCAGCACCTGCAAGAATCTATTTTGTGTCAATTCAGCAATCGTTTTCCAGTTGCCGCTCCATGCCAGCGAGCCAAACCACACGCGGCCAGTTTCCGCACTGGCGGTCCCGTCATCGAATGCAAACCACGGGTTGCCGTCATGGCCTGTGGTGATCCTCCGCCCCTCCAGCACCTTTTTTCCTCCCGTGATCCGTTCCCGGTGATATTGAAATTCATCTGCCCATTTGCCAGTGTAATAACTCATCCAATAGTCTTCCAGTCGGGGAATCTGCCAACCCGCTGAGAATGCCCGCAAAATTTCAATGGGAGCATCACCATGGTTTTCAACTTCTACCCAGCGTTCCAACAAATCATATCCAGCATGGGCTTGATAAAACAGGTTCACGCGGATCGGATATTGCGAGTCAACCAGTATCACCCGGATTGCCGCCTTCTCCTGATCGACTTCACATCCCGCAAATCGTAAACGCAGGTCGCGCACACCGTCTGGAAAAACCAGGGCAATCCCCGGCTCAAAATAGCGTGACCCTTCCAAAGCAGGAAACTCCTCCCTCCGCTGGTTCTCCGCCATATTGAAACTATCAGCATCCCTTGTCTCCACAATACCAGGATAATCTTCCACATACGGCAGCCGTTTCCCCCAATATCGATGTGCCATCTGTCCTGCTTCCGTTACACCAAAAGCATACGCACTTCCAGCCATCTCAATGATCCAGCCAGCATTTTCTTGCGAAATGATCACGATAACCTCTCTACGATCCCTGTAGTTTTTCCGGCTATTATAGTCCAAATGTGCCACAAGCAAGCGAAGCATGCTAAAATCTGGTAGAACACACAGTAGTAGGAGCAATATGGAAAATACACAAAACAACCTGGAAAAAAGGCTGGCCGAAGTGCAGCAAGACTTCATCGACACCAGCATAAAATATCACAACATGAAAGACCGTCAGTCTTTCAAAACCCTCGGCATTACCGCCGGCATCGCCCTGGCCGCGATTGGTATCACCCTGGGCCATGATTGGACAATGCGCATCGGTTTTATCGCTGCGGCTGTCGCACTCATCCTCGCTGCCATCTACGGTATCAAAAAAGTGGATCAGACGCAGCTTCAGGAACTGGAAACCAGGGTGGGCAGCACACACGATCAGATCACATCACTGAAAAATGCAATCAAATTGCATCAGATGGAGCAAAATAAAAATGGACACTAATTCTGCTGTAGAAGATTTTCATCGCGCTCACATGAAAGCCGTCACACAGGAGATTTTATCAAAAGCGACCGGAAAATCCGCCGACCTTTTGTCATATGATGCTGTCCGCAAAGAGCTGAAACTGCACACCACCGCCATTGACCGCGGCCTGCATGAAATCCCTCTCGACGCGATTATCGGTTCAGCTGGACGGTACGAAGATTTCACCAAAAGCTTCTTCCCGAAACGGCCTTCCGATGAAGGCCGCTGGGCCAGGGTAAGAGTTGCCATTGAAAGTATGACGGGAGTGCCGCCCATTGAAGTTTACAAAGTTGATCAGGTTTATTTTGTCATTGACGGAAATCACCGCGTTTCAATTGCCCGGCAGATAGGAGCATCTTCCATTCAGGCCTATGTCAAAGAGATTGACGTCAATGTTTCCCTGACACCAGATTTGGAACCTGCCGACCTCATCCTCAAAGCCGAAGAAAACGATTTCTTCAAAAAAACCAGGTTGAACTACACCCGTCCGGAAATTGACTTCACCCTGACGACGCCTGGCATGTACAGAAAACTCCTGGAACACATCAACACCCACCGTTACTTCATGGGTATTGACCAAAACCACTTCATTGAATGGGAAGAAGCTGTACTCCACTGGTGCGATCATATTTATAAACCCGTCTACGATATCATCCAACGGCAAGGCTTATTGCGAAAATTTCCCGATCGTACCCCTGCTGATATGTATTTGTGGATCATGGAATATCATGCCGAACTGGAAAAGCAGCTTGGCTGGCACCTAAGCAAGGATCAGGTTGCTGATAATCTGGCGTCACGTTTCAGCCAAAACTGCCACAATGTATTCTGCCGCTTCAGAAGATGGCTGCTTGATATCCTGACTCCCGCCAGATTCACATCCGGCCCCGCCACTGGCAGTTGGCGGAAGCAAGTCAGGAAACTTCGCGGCTCAAATCCCACCTTGTTTACCAATATCCTGGTTCCCATAAAAAACCCTGAAACGTACTGGATCGTCCTCGAACAGGCGCTCCTGCTGGCGAAACTTGAAAATGCAAATTTACTCGGTCTTTATGTCCAGCCGCCAGATGAACCCTTCGACCAGGAAGCCTGCGAAACATTACAGGCCAAATTTCTGGACCGCTGCCGTGAAATGGGCATTTCTGGTGATTTCGCCAGTGAGGTGGGAGACCCTGCCCGAAAAATCGTGGACCGCAGCAAGTGGACGGACATCATCGTTGCCAACTTTACAACCTCTCCCATGTCCGAAATATCGGCAAAGTCGAAAGCTGCCCGCCAATCGATGCTGCGCCACAGCGGACGTCCGCTTCTTGCCGCCTGTGAAACATCGTCCCAATTAAAAAAACCCTTACTGGCTTTTGACGGCAGCCCAAAAGCAAAAGAAGCCCTCTATGTTGCCGCCTATCTGGCAAAAAAACACGGCCTGCCGCTGGTAGTTGCCAGCGCAGCCAGCAATGACCAGCTCGCTTCCTCCATCCAGTATGAAGCGAGGAAATATTTGTCTTCGCACCAAATCAAGGCAACCTACATTGTCGAAAAAGAAGACCCGGTGGAAGTCATTCAAAAAACAGCAGATACCTTCCAATGTGACTTCATCATCATGGGCAGCTACGGATTTCAACCTCTGATCGAAATGGTAGCAGGCAGCACCGTCGACCGCCTGATCATCAAAGGCGACCTTCCGATCCTTATTTGCCGATAACCATCGCGTTCTGGCGCAATTCGTGCAACGCTACTTCTTGCCAACCGCCATGACGGCATCGTTCAAGCCCAGTCTCTGTTTTCAACACCCTTTCTCTCTAAAACCCTGGCAGCAATATCCCGCAAGAAAAGGAAAAGCCTGATGAGCAAGTCCACCCATCACCATACAAGATACGCCTTGCGCAGCCTCCTTGCAGCAATTCTTGTTATCCTCGCTCTTGCGCTGCAGCCACGGCACGGCATATCAGCCAGCCTGCCCCAGCCGCAAGCCTACCCGTTCACCGTACAAACCGGAACGCCCGCCTATTTGCAAAATTTCACCCACGTGGAACAGGGCTGTGACTGGTTGGGCGTTGCAGGTCAGGTATTTGACAAAAGCGGACAACCGATCAGCCGCTTGGTCGTTCGCGTGGAAGGCTTCCTCGGCAGCCAATCCCTTGACGCCCTCGGCATGACCAGCCTGGCAGCTGCCTACGGCCCCGGCGGGTATGAAATTAAACTCTCCGACGAACCCCTTAACAGCAGCGATACACTTTCCATTGCTCTTTTCAATCTTGAAGGAGAGCGTGTATCGGCCTACGTCCCTTTTAATACCTATGCAGATTGCTCCAAAAACCTGATCGTGATTAACTTCCAGGAAACCGGTGCCAACCCCGGTACGCCCACCATCACTCCCCAGCCCACGGGCGTGACCGCAACCGGCAATCTCCTTCTCCAGGGTCGTCCCGCTGCCCCACACGCCGCCTGGATCACCGGCATTGAATTTTCCCTCACGCAGCCCGGCCAAACCCAGCCCGTAAAGACGGTCAACACCACCACCGACCAATACGGAGCCTATGCGCTTGGTGAGCTGCCATCTGGAGTTTTCAATATCTCCATCAAAGGCGAAAACACGCTGCGCGTTAAACTGCCTGCTACCACTCTGCAAACAGGCCAGAACAAGCTGCCAGATGTTCGGCTGAAAGCCGGGGACGCCAACAATGACAATTTTGTCTCAGCAATCGATTTCTCAATCCTCGCCGCTTCGTTTGGTAAATGCCTTGGGACGAACCCCTATAATGGTAAAGCAGATTTCAACAATGACCAGTGTGTTACCGCAGCAGATTTTTCCCTCCTCTCCGCTAATTACGGGCAGCAAGGCGACTGATTCAATCCCCAATATAGACCACCATCCGTTCTAATACCGCCCACGAGTTGTCAAAATGCTCAACCGGCACGTCATAAAATTTGCCGTTGTTCATATATCGCAGCGTACCAGTCGCATCCGAATATCCAGTAATGATCACCACATGCTCATAAGCCGCCACGGTCACTTTACGGCCTTGTGTATCTTCATACTCATATGGAATGCCTCCCACCACATTGCCAATTACCCAGGCGATCACCGGCTGACCACTGGCAACCTCTTCCTTCAACTGTTCAACCGTGAAATGCTTCTCGCCAACCGCATTTAAGCCATATTCCCGCAGCAACTCGCCCACCGGCCCGGCATGCACGCCATAAGCATATGGCGGCACCTGCCCCCATGGTCCTTCTACGCTGCCCACAAATCCAAAATCGGGATTATCGGACAACGGCAGCCGGTTCTGAAAATCCGACTCCAGGATTGACACCCCAAAATAATTTGCCAGGTCAACAGCAGTAGATGTTTCGCACCCTAATGGATAATATTGCCTGCGCCCGGTGATATTGCGGATATAGAACTCCTCAGGCAGAACAGCCGGAACTTCGTTTAGCGGTTCAGATTCTGCTGTCTCGTCGAGCAAAGGCAGCACAGCTTCCTCCGGCATTACTGCCACAGACAAATCATCCTCGCTCATCGTCGGTCTGCCAGACATCGTTGGCAAAACGGGCACCGTTGGAATCATATTGGATTCCCTGGCAGGTTCCTGCTCCATAACGGGCAAACTGAATTGAAGCTCTTCTTCCGGCTCAATCCTGCCGCAGGAAACCAGAAACAGCCCCGTCACAATCCCCATCACAATCAGCTGCAATCGCATATCCGTATTCGCCCGGCTTGTGGCTATGCGCATTATTCGGGTAAGCCCATGCAGCGCATCAATACGTGCCGGGTATTCCCCCGCTGACGATGCTCAAACAAATATACACCCTGCCAGGTTCCCAACGCCAGCCGTCCATTCTCAATCGGTATTGACAAACACGTATTTGTCAGCATCGCCCGGATATGCGAAGGCGCATCATCCCGGCCTTCCAGCGTATGCCGGTACCACGCTTCACCCTCCGGCACAGCCCGCTCCATATACGCTTCCATGTCTTGCTGTGCCGACCTGTCATAGCTTTCCGAAATCACCAGCGACGCGCTGGTGTGCTGGATATAGAGGAAACACATCCCCTCCTGAATGCCAGATGTGTGCAAGTGCTGTTCAATCAACGCCGTAAAATCCGCCATCCCTTTTTTCTTTGTAACGACCGTCAATGTGGCCCTATACCATTCCATAAAATCATCCTCTCTGACTAATTTTTTCCACCTCTTCAGCAATCCCGCGCAGCACCGGGTTTTTCATCGCTGCCATCATTGAGACAATAAAATGCTCCGGGTGTTCCAAAGCACCCGTTTGGTGATAGACACTCGCCTGCAGGCCCATCTCCAGCCGGTCCAGCTCTTTGACGAAGCGTGCCTCAATGGTCTTTCCGGCCTCAAATTCTTCCCACAATGCCAGGATGTATTCCGCCTCCCCCAACCCTTCAAAAACACGATGCATTGCATCCAGTTCCAGAGCATGTTTATTTTCAGGCGAGATTTCATCCAGCGGTGTAAAATCCCCTGCGTAAATCTCCCCAAAATCGTGGAACAAAGCCATCAGCAGCGCCTTCTCTACATCAAACCCGTCAACACCTTTCATCTGCTGTCCAAGCAGTGCCGCCAACAATACCACCCCCAGGCTGTGTTCTGCCACCGTTTCGCACTGCGCCTTGCTTACCCCCGCCTGCAGCCACCCCTGCCGGTAAAGCCGCTTAAGCTGGGTAAACTGAAAATAGGTTGCAATGATTGGGTCAACATCCAGATTTTTTTCCAGTACCGGCAATTCACCTTTTCGGATCACAATATTTTATCCTTGAAATTAATTAACTGCCCAGGCAGGCATTTGTAGGGTGCATTCGTCGCAATGACAGACATGAATAGTTGCCAAACTTAATAAATATCAATCCCCTGCCGCATCACGACAGAGGATTGATTGTAACAAATTTTCTAGCGATTTTTCAGACTAACGTGTCCGGCTTACTGAATTTCATCAACCAGAGCGTTGGCGTCGTCAGTCAACTGCATCAAAATAGCTTCAATCTCAGCTTCGTCAGCTGCCTGGAACAATTTGGCAGCCGCATCCCCAACTGCACGGCGGACGGAGGTCCATGCTGGGAAAGTCTGTGGTTCGGCTGGGCCAATGGCTGCCAGTTCAGCGCCAGTTGCCCACACGGGATTCTCGGCAGCATAGTCTGACAGCAGCGCAGCAGAAGTCGACTGTGTCGGCAGATAACCGGAATAGTCCCGGATCCAGGTGGCCTGATTTTCAGCATTGGTCAACCACTTGATAAACACCCAGCTTGCCAGGGTCTTCTCGGGAGTGGTATTGACCACACCCAGCATCTGCTGGAAGGCATCAACTGCCAGGGTACCATCAGGGCCGGGAGCGCCAATAAAGGTCCACACATCGTCGTTTTCTGCTTCAGCAAAGGCGGCTTCGTAATAAGGCAGGCCAGCGGTGGAACTCATCGTCACCAGCGCCTTGCGCTGTCCCTGTTCCGGGTTCGGATAGCTTTCGGTTTCAAAGGTGCAGCCAGAATCACGCAGATCGTTCAGGAACATGACCGCGGCAACAGCCTCAGGAGTGTTGAATTCATAAGCATCACCAGCCGCATTCAATTCACTGCCGCCGAAGGCATACAGCCAATTCAGGAAGTTGGTATTGCTGGGATAATAAACCAGCCCGCCGGTGCCGGCAAAATCGCCACCGCGTTCGGTGTTCCATGCCGCGCCTGCGCACATCTGTTCCTTGAACTCTTCCGAAGTAGTCGGAGGAGTTGTGAAGCCCATTTCTTCGGCCCAGGTGTTGTTATAAACCAGCACATTGGCGGATTGGGTCATCGGGAAAGCAATTACCGCACCGTCGGGTGCCACACCAGCCTCAAATGCGCTGGGATAAATCGCGTCCTTTTCTTCCGCGGTCAAACCGTATTTGGGATCGTCAATGTATGAACTGATGTCGGCAATTGCATCAACCGCATACCAATCAGCCAGAGCGTTTGTATAAGCCATTACCACATCAGGCAGATCGCCAGACAGAATCGCGGCATTCATTTTATCTTCAACGTCACCGTACTGTCCCTGATCCAGGGCTTCCACGGTGATCCCGTATTCATTGGTTTTGTTGAATTCATCCACCAATGCCGTCATCCCTTCCATCGGCTTGCCTTCACCATAAACATGCCAGAACTGAATGGTCACACCTTCCAGCGGGTTCACTTCTTCCGCCGGTTCTTCGACAACTGGCTCCTCAACAACCGGTTCTTCTACAACTGGTTCTTCTACAACCGGTTCTTCTACAACCGGCTCGGGCGCAGGCGCAGGCTGGCAAGCTGCCAATGCAAGCGACAAAATCACAACCACAATCACCAAAAAAGTTAACTTGTTGGTTTTCATTCTTCATTCCTCCATAAAACTAATTTCAGTTTGACAATTTTCACATTAAATCTTAACTCTTATTTCAGATTGGCATCCTCCTCCTTTCACAATCTCAGGCAGTGAAGCGTGTAAACTGAGTCAAATTGCTCCTCATCCTTTCAGGCCTGATCGAGCAATACTTTCTGTAAACTGCCTCTGTGTGAAGAAATAAATCACCACGATCGGGACAATCGTAATAAAAGCACCCGCCATCGTCAAATTGATATGCTGACCCGCCTCCTGCACAAAATTCATCAGCCCGACAGAAATCGGCCGCCAGTCCGGCGTATTGGTCACCAGCATCGGCCAGGCAAGTGAATTCCACGTCCCGATGAAAGACAGCACCACAATCACCATAATCGATGCCTTGGAGAGGGGCACTGCAATCTGCCACAAAAACCGAAAATGCCCAGCCCCATCAAGCTGTGCGGAATCAAATAACTCATCCGGGATTTGTGCAAAAAACTGTCGCAGCAAAAAGATGGAGAAGACACTCCCCATGAACGGCACGGTTAACGCCGGCCAGTTGTTAATCCATTTGAGCGGCCCAATCCGCCCCAGCCAGGTCACGGTCAGAAAATTGGGGATAATATTCACCATCGCCGGGATCATCATCGTGCTGAGCAAAACCCCAAAAATGAAGTCTCGGCCAGGGAATTTGATCCGCGCAAAAGCATACGCTGCCAAAATACTAAAAGTAACTTCCCCGGTCAGCGTGATAGCCGCAATGATGATGCTATTAATAAAATATTCAGAAAATCTCGCCCGTTTCCATGCTTCCACATAGTTTTCAAAATGCAATTCCGACGGAAAGAAAGAACTGCCCAGCGCTTCTCCCAGGCTTTTAAGCGAAGTAGAGATCATCCACACAAACGGAATAAGCGAGATCAAGGCGCCAATGATCAGAATAACATAGGTTACAACTTTCGCGGATCCATTTCGTTTAAGCAATGATTTTGTTTGTTTAGCCATAAAACACCCTTGAACCTTGAATTCGATTATTCGCCACTGTTAAAATTAAAATAATGGCAAACAACACAAAAGAAAGCGCGGACGCATATCCATAACGAAGCTTCTCAAAAAATTCAATGAATATCGTCACGCTAAACGTATCCGTTGTCCCCAATGCCATGCTGTCACGGAATATCCAGATCGTACTGAACGCCTTGAATGTTCCAATAATTGCAATCAACGACAGGAAATAAGTCGTCGGTGAAAGCAGGGGGAAAATGATGTACCAGAAGGTATCCCATTTATTCGCACCATCCACCGCAGCCGCATCAATTAATTCTTTAGAGATATTACCCAGCCCCGCCAGGTAGATCACCGTATCATAACCAACGTAAGTCCAGACAGAGTGCAGGATGATTACCGTCAACGCCAGGCTGGGGCCGGCAGCCCACGCAGGCCAATCAACCCCCATTCCATTCGCTATGATCGAAAACACGCCTTTCGGTTCAAACAACCACCGCAACGGCTCAGCTCCCAGACTTTTCAATAAAAGATTCGCTGGAGCAGTTTCTCTGGCAGAAAAAATCTGACGGAAAATCGCCGCACTTGCCACTGCCGGAGTCACATAAGGCAGGAAGTATATGATCCGAAATGCGTTAGAACCCCATATTTTTTGAAACAGCAAGACCGACAAGAATAGCGAAATAGCCAGTTGAAATGGAACCGTGAACATGGAGAAGTAGATGGTTACTTTCAACCCTTCCCATAAATCCGGGTCTCCTGAAGCCAATATCGTCGGAATTTCTCCGATCAATAGCCATCCCCCAACCATTAACACAAAAGCAGCAAGGATGCGCCACCAAAACACCTTGCTGCCCACTCTTTTTTCGGCACTTTTCCAAAACAACCAGGCCAGTCCAATCAAAATAAAACCAGAACCAATCGTAACAACCTGCGGCCAAACCCCGGGATCTGTTCCAGCTTCAAGTGCCGCCGCATACACACCGGCAATCTCTTTGAACGTAAACCAGATTAAAATGCCGCCCACTGCTAAAGAAGTCCAGGCAAACGCAAACATGCTTTGCCGTTGGAATGTCTTTTTGTCCCCAATAAATTTTCTGACCAGCCACCCTAAAATCAGCCCGCCGGCCGCCAAACTGATGAAAACAAAAAACGCAGCAGCCACCTGTTCTGCCCACAGCGTTTCCCCCAATAAGCGCATAAACACTTCCTGGGTCCGCTCCAACTTCCGCAGCTTATCGGCAATCCCCAAAAATTCTGGCAGCAGAATCACACCCCAGCGCAATAATGCCAACACAGCCCCTGCCTGCACAAGAGCCGGGATCAAATGCAGCCACTGCCGGCCGGTTACGCCCTGTTTCTGCTGAGACCGCACCAGGAGATACGCTCCAACAAACGCCAACAAAGCCAAAATAAATGCCGCCAGATATGCCAGGTTACCTATGCCCGAAACATAATTTTTCAAGCCAATAAAAGCTCCCTGTTTCAGCCGCCACTTATGAAGACTGACGTATAAAGCAAAGCCAACAGGGAAAATACCAAATATAAAAATCAGAGTGACTGCGGGAGCAATAAAAAGATAACCTGTCAAATACTCACGAATTTTTCGACCATTTACTCTCGAAAACAAAGAACGCTGCTTCATTTTGCTGTTCGCTTCAACAATTTCGGCCATAATTCTCTCTTTGGATAAGTTTCAAATATTTACAATACCCATTGTACCCTTATTATATAGGTTTTTTTGTTAGAATGTCTTTAACGCTCCATAAGGATACATTAACCACGTAAAGGATGCAATATGATTCGATTAAAAAGGATTGCTCTGATTGGCATGTTATTTTCTTTGATAGCAGGATGTGCCACCCCGCAAATTTCGACAACCCCGGAAGTTACAAAACAAGCAGAACTTCCCACACCAGGCCTGAACCACCTCGTTATCAGTGAGATCATGGCTGGCGCAGAACACAATAACAACCATGACTTTATCGAATTATACAATCCCCAAAACGAAGCGGTAGATTTGGCAGGGTATTCCCTGTCTTACCAACTCGATCGGGAAACCGATTATATCACTTTGTATGACTGGAATTTATACACCTTGATTCCACCGTACGGCTATTATTTACTCGGCTATTCCGGTGAAACGTTTAACCTCCCCGTGGACGCGGAATTCACCCAGAATCTCATTTCCTCCAAAGGCAGCATCACCCTCCTGAATGGCAGTGATGAAATACAGGATAGTGTCTGCTGGGGCAGCCAGCCCTGCGAAAAAGGAGAAGGATCTCCTGCCACAGCCCTTCCCAAAGGGAAATCACTGGAAAGATTACCCGGAGGCCAGGCAGGCAGCACCACGGACACCGATGACAACGCCGCTGATTTCGCCCTGAATGCCCGCCCCAACCCGCAAAATACCGGCAGTCCAATCGCTCCGCCCATCACCGGGCAACTGCAAATCCAGATCAACGCCCCACAGAAAGTCAACCCCGGAGAGCAATTCATCCTCCAGCTCAAGGTCACAAACTCTGCTGATACCAATGTTGAGAACACCACTGTCACGCTTCCCGTCCCCGCAGAGCTGACCATCTCTCCAGAACAAAGCACAGCTGTCCAAATCAATCCGCCTTTTGCTGTCTGGAACATCCCCAGTCTGGAAGCAAAAAGCTCCACAGTTCTTGAACTGGCCGTCACCGCCCCCTGGTCCTATACTTCCTTGTTCACCCATTCCTACTCCGCTGCTTCCGAAAACATGCTGGTCAGTATCGTCGGTGCGCCGATCCGCATTCAAGTTGCCGATGGCTCAGTCCCCATTGAAATCGCCAAAACCCTTTTTGAAGTGGACGTGGTGGTCGAAGGTATCGCCACCATGTACACCGACGGTTTTTTCGCAGGTTCCACAGGCACGAAATTTTACCTTCAGGATGAAAGCGGTGGCATACAGGTCTACATCCCCGGCGGCAAAGGCCAGGTGGATGTATCCATCGGCGATCGAGTCCGAGTGCAGGGTCAAATCGAGCTGTACCGCGGTGCGCTGGAGTTAATCCCCGTTTCCCCTGACGATGTGGAAATCATCGCCCAAAATGGGGAAACGCCCCTCCCGCTGGAAGTCTCCATCGCCGAGGCCCTGCAAACCGAATCCCTGACCGGGAAACTCGTCACCATCCAGGGCAGTGCCGCCCGCATCGAAGAATTTTCATACAGCTTTGAGATGGATCTGCTTGACGATACCGGCCAACTAATTACCGCCTATATCGACAAGGAAACTAACACAACCATCGAAACCATCGAAAACGAGCTGCGTTATACCGTTGCCGGCATTCTCGAAGTCAGAGATGGCAATGTGCAGATCAATCCCCGCCAGCAATCCGACATTCAGGAAATTCCCGCTGAAACAATCCTCGTTGAAATGGATGCTCCCTCCACTGTGGAACAAAACGAAATTATCGAGATCGCTTTTAAC
Organism: uncultured Anaerolineaceae bacterium; assembly: GCA_964447155.1. Lineage (GTDB taxonomy): Bacteria > Chloroflexota > Anaerolineae > Anaerolineales > Anaerolineaceae > SMBSF63. The sequence continues at coordinate 12,465 of CAYURM010000023.1, read as the reverse complement.
ATCACCAACAACCTTCCCGCTGATGTCGATAATCTCCAGTTCACCCTGCCGCTGTCGCTCAAAAACTATGAACTCATCAGTCTCTCCAATGATGGGCAAACGATTGATGAATCGGCCGTTTGGCAAATACCGCTTCTCCCCACCGGTAAAAGCAAATCCATCAACGCGATTGTTAAAGTCACCAGCAATCAAGCCTGCTTCGAAATCAAGGACTACACCCTCACCGCAGACAACACTCCCGCAATTGTCGCTGAAACCCCACACTACATTTTCACCAGTCCAAATCTGCCCATCTGGGCCATTCAGGGCCCCGGGGATCGCTCGCCATACCTGCTGGAAATCGTACAGACGCAGGGTGTCGTCACCGCCGTCTTCCCCGACCTGAACGGATTCTGGATGCAGGAAGTCCAATCCGACACAGACCCGCGAACCTCCGCCGGCTTGTTTGTATCCACAGAGGGACTTGACCTCGCCCTCGATCCAGGCGATCAGGTGGAAGTTCACGGCATCATTCGCGAAGCCTATCAACAAACCCGGATAGCCCCCGCATCCAAAAATGACATCGTTATCGTCAATTCTGGCAGCCGCCTGCCCGCACCCGTATCGCTTGACCCGCCTCAAGACAACGAGGAAGCCGAAATCTATTACGAAGCGCTGGAAGGCATGCTGGTTGCTGTCCCAGGCGCTGCCCTGGCTGTATCACCCATTAACAAATACGGCGAACTGACCCTCGTCCTCCCCAAACATGGCGTAGACAGGCTCTATCAAGGTCAGCAGAACGGCTTCAAGATCATGCTTGACGACGGCAGCAATATCACCCATCTTGATCAAAGCACGCTGCCCTTCATCGCCAACACCGGAGATATTCTTGGCAACATCACCGGTCCGCTTGCCTATAGCTTCGGCAATTACAAAATCGCTCTCACTACCACCCCCGCCGTCCGCCCACAGCAGATAACCCCTGCGGCACTCCCTCAAATCCAGCCAGGTCAATTCAGCGTAATGACCTGGAATGTTGAGAATCTCTTCGACTATCTGGAACCGCACCCCTCCAGCCCTGCCCTGCCCAATATCCGCCAATACAAGGTAGATATTGCCCGCACCGCCAACACCATCCTGACTGCTGGCGCTCCTTCCGTTGTTGCCTTGCAGGAAGTGGAGAATATCAAAGTCCTCGAAGACATTGCCGATTCCGACATCCTCAGCGGCTACCCCTACCAACCCATCCTGATTGAAGGGACAGACAGCCGCGGGATTGACGTCGGCTACCTTGTGCGCACAGACCATGCAAAAATCCTGGAAACCACACAGCACGAAGCACCCGAAGGCATCACCAGCCGCCCGCCGCTTGAGATTAGGCTCGAAGTCATCGGCAGCAGCCCGCCAACCACCCTGCACATTCTCAACAACCACTTCACCAGCATGTCCGGCGGAGAAAAAGCCACCGAACCGCGCAGAAATTCTCAAGCTGCCTGGAATGTAACGGTTATGCAACAAATCCTCAGCGCCGATCCCGACAGCCATATCATCATCACCGGCGATCTGAACTCCTATTACGATTCTCCTCCTGTCCAGATTTTCCGTGACGCCGGCCTCTCGCACGCTTTTGACCTCCTCCAACCGGAAGAACGCTACACTTACATCTACGAAGGCGCCTCCCAAACCCTGGACCATGTGCTGATGACGGAATGGCTATACGAAAATATCGATTCGGTTATCCCTCTGCACATCAACGCCGACTACACCATCCCCCTCGCCGGCGACGAATCCCCCATCCACAAATCCGATCATGACCCCGTCATCGTCATCTTTAATTTTACGGAGGAGTGAGTTACAATCAGTTAATTGATATATTGTCCAGGAATATAAAATGAGATTGCTTCAGGAGGTGGAACATGAAAAGGAAAATGTTGCATCCCAGCCTGCTGCTTGTACTGACACTGCTGATTGCTTCTTGCAAAACGGGCTCTCCGGATTGTAAGGAGCTGCTCTTTACACATCACTTCGTATCCAGGAAAGGCTTTGAATCGAACATCGTTGCCATCTATCCTGAAGAAACGTCTCCGCGACGGGTGACAACCGACGGTCTTTACAATACCATGCCCCACTGGTCTCCTGACGGGTCCCGGATTGCTTATCTGTCTGCACGCTCAGGGACGCTGCAGCTGCACCTGATGGATCCTGACGGTGGCAATGACCGCCAACTTACCTCCGGTTTCGGTCTTGATGTTTCACAGTTGGTGTGGTTGCCCGATGGAAATCGAATCGCGATGTGGGCAGCAGGGACTGGAGAATGGCAATGGCAAGCTGTAGATGTGGTCACAGGAGAAATCACCTCCCTTGACGAGTGGGCTCTTCCGTCCGACAGTTTCTTGTCAATGAGCTTGTCCCATGATGGCACACGCCTTGCCTACGTAGAACAAACAACACCAAAACAACAGAACACCCCGTACCAGCTCTACATTCAGGATATTGATGGTTCCAACAGATATGCGCTCACAAATACCAGTGGAATAATCCACAATCCGATATGGTCCCCTGACGACAGCCAGATTGCTTTCCTTTCATGTGATGAAAGCGCTGCTTGTAAAGAAAATGTCATCTATATGATTAATCTGGATGGCAGCAACCTCCATGAACTCACTACAACAGATCTCTATCCGTCGATGATCGCCTGGTCACCTGACGGAGAATCGCTGGCGGTTATCGCTGATGATGAGCTTTACACCGGGGGAGTCCTCTATCAATTGGATCTCAAGACTGGGAAAAGAACAGCCCTGTTCAAACTTGAGCAGCCGAGTCACCTCTCGCATCTTTCCTGGTCCCATTAGATATTGTCAAATTGAGACTCAAGGCTTGGCTTGATGACACCCAACCCGAAAGAGGCTGGCGAAACGAAACACTCAATATCATCGGCGTTAATTGTCATTCATACTCATTGGTGGACTAATCTATCCCTCCCCCGCGTGGCGGGGGAGGGATAGATTTTCTGCTGCCCAGAAAATCAGGGTGCTGTCAGCCCTTCAACACCGCCAACGCCCGCTCATGCAGCAACCCATTCGAACACAATACCCCGCGGTTATTCTCCAGTTTCCTGCCCGCGCTGAAATCAAGTGTCCTCCCGTCCAGATCCGTCACCCGTCCCCCAGCCTCTTCGATCACAATCATCCCGGCAGCCTGATCCCAAATTTTCTCTTTGTATTCGGGCGCTTCCGCAGGTGGAACCCGCAGCAAAAACTCCCCATCCCCCGCAGCCAGTACGCCCTGCTTCGCCTGACTGTCCATCCGTACAGGGTCTTTTTTAATGCCCATTTCCTGAATAAAGCTGGCAATCACCTCTTCGTTCGTATGCCCCGACTCAAACGAAAATAACATGCGCGCTTCTGCGTGGCTGGCACACGCTGAAACACACAGTTTCACCGCCTCCCGTGGTTCATCCAGCGACAAAGCCCACGTTCCCTTCCCTGCCGACGCGTATATGATCACGCCTGGCTTTTCAAAACAACTCAATTGCAAATTCGGACAGCCCAATAACCCGACCACCACACGGTAGTCGACCAGCAGGGACAGCGCTACCGCAAACTGACCGCCGCGCAAAAATCCTTTTGTGCCGTCAATCGGATCCACCAGCCAAAACCGCTCACTCGGCGCAGCATTTCCCCAACTGATCCACTTCGTGACAGACTGTTGGTCTGCTTCAGCAATGCAAGACTTCACATAATTAGTAACCCCGCCCTGCAAATCTGCATCCTGCTTTTGCAAAAATCCCCCGTCTTCTTCCCCCACTAGCACATCCTGAGGAAAACGTTCCCCCAGCCGCCGCGCAATCAAGGCCTGAACGCTGAAATCAGCCACCGTTACCGGCGACCGGTCTTCCTTTACCATCGCCGTTGAGGTCAATTCTCGCTGGATGCGCCGGGAAAGCAAACTCGCTTCCCGCACCACTTCAATTCCCGCGAGCAATTCAAATCTCATGTCTTTCTGCATCCATGCTCCTCGCTTTTATCCCAACGAAACAACACGATTGTCCTGTGCCGATTTCAACAAACCCTGAATCGTATGGACATGATTCCAGCTGTCCTGCAAAGAAATCAGTGGAGCCTTTCCATCCAGAATAGCAGCATGCAGATTCTCCACTTCATAGCGGTACAAATCTGCTTGCGCAGACTCGTATTCCGTCATTGAGCCATATTCATTAAACAGCTGAATCTTTTCACCCTGCCCCATATTGACAAAAGGCCGGATGAGCAGGATCCGCCCCAGCGTCCCCATGATTTCCACGGAAGTATGGGTTGGCGATTCAAATGAGCAGGAGATCTGCGCGAACCGCTCCCTGGAAAACATCAACTCTCCCTGAAACACCATATCCACACCTGTCTTCCCCATTCGCTGCACGCCAAATACCCGTTCGGCAGGCTCTTTCATCAACCATTGCGCATAACTGAGTGGATAAATCCCAATATCCCACAATGCGCCGCCGCCCATCTCAGGCTGATAACGATAATCACCCGGATGATCCAGCACAAAATTGAACACCCCGCGGACGCTTTGCAACGCCCCGATCCGCCCTTCCTCAATCCACTTCTCTATCATCAAGGTTTGTGGATGATGGCGGTACATCAAAGCCTCCATTGCGCACTTCCCGGTTTCTTTGCTGGCGGCGATGATTGCGTCCACCTCATCTACAGATAACGCCAGCGGTTTTTCACATAATACATGTTTGCCGGCGCGCAGCGCACGTATCGTCCATTCGGCGTGCAAATGATTTGGTAAACTCACATATACCGCATCCACTTCTGGCGATACCAGCATCTCCTCATAACTGCCAAACGCCATCGGAATCTGCTTCTGCCGCGCATATCTCCTTGCCCTCATCTTCCTGCGGCTTGCTACAGCAGTCAGTTCTCCGCGTGCAGAGCTGCGAATAGCGGGAATGATTTGATTATTGATCCTCGCCGTTGATACCAATCCCCATCGAATTTTATCCATCATTTTCCTCCAGACAGATTTTCATAATATTTGTACCGCCCCTTGACATAGGAACGCAGCCTACCCTTGCGCTCCAATTCCTTAAGCTGCGCTCTCACCGCTGCCTCGCCATACCGCCGGAATTTCCCCAGTATCTTGCCTTCACTCTTGCCGCTGGCACAAAACGCAGCAATCTCCCCCGCCAGCCCCTCTTCTTCCGATGGCAGCGCTTTTTTTGGCGCAACCAGTGTGATCCCCGGATTGCCAGAATACTGCCCTCCCGGCACAAATTCCACACACTCAGGATATTGGCTCAAATACTTTCGCAATCGCCTGCGTATCTGCCCGCCATCTCCGCCAGAACCATAGCCATGGATCACCATAAAATGGGTTGTATTACCTCTCGCCACCCTGGCATTATAAAAAGCAACAAAAGCAGATAAAGCTTCCGTTATCGTATAACCATGCAAATCAATCTCATCAACCGTACGCACGTTGTTCCCGTTTCTTTTCCACACCATTTTCGTTACAAATCGCTGTCCAGAATAAAGCCCTCGAGATGATCCATATCAATCTCGGTTTCTAAAATTGCAAAAGACAAGATCGCTATCCCCGCTTTCCGCGCGGATAGTCTTGACCCGGATACCAGTGGGTGCCACGCTGGCAGCGGCTTGCCTTCCTGCAGCAGCCGGTAAGCGCAGGTCTTTGGCATGAAGTTCAATTCTGCTACATTTTCTACAGACAGCACCACACATGTTGGTACAAATACGGAACGATGCGCATACGCCCTGCAGCCTCCGTTTTTCAGGTCATACAGCTTGCACACAATACTGGTGAAATAAACCCCGCCGCCTTCCTCATCCTCCACCTTGTGCAAACAGCATCGCCCGCAATGATCACAGAGCAGCTCCCATTCCGCCACGCTCATCTCTTCCAATTGTTTTGCTTCCCAAAAAGGCTGCGTCATATCCTCTATCCTTTATCACTTTCGTAAATCTTCAAGTATAATTGTAATCCGTAATGACAAACACTATCCTGCATCGGAAGGTATAAAAATGTCCAATGTTGCTGAAAAATTTTTGGCCTATGTCAAAATCGATACACAATCCGATCGTTACAGCGAAACAACTCCCTCTACCAGAAAACAATTAGACCTTGCAAAATTACTGGTCAAAGAACTGAAAGCTCTCAAACTGGAAAATGTGACCCTTTCGGAGCATGGGTATGTCATGGCAACTTTACCCGCCAACATACCCAACTTCACCGGCCCCACCATTGGCTTCATTGCCCACATGGACACCAGCCCCGATTTCACTGCCGAGAATGTCTCCCCAAAACTCGTAGAGAATTATCATGGCGGCGACCTTCCCCTTGACGATGCCGGAGAGATTGTCCTCTCGCCCAAAGAATTTCCCGAACTTGCCAATTACAAAGGCAAAACGCTCATCACCACGGACGGCTCAACCCTCCTCGGCGCAGATGACAAAGCCGGCATTGCCGAGATCATGACCGCCATCGAGCATCTCGTTCAGCACCCCGAGATTCCCCATGGCCCAATCCGCATCGGCTTCACTCCCGATGAAGAGGTTGGCCGCGGCGCAGATTATTTTGACGTCGAAGCCTTCAACGCTGACTTCGCCTATACCCTGGACGGCGGCGAAATTGGCGACCTGAACTACGAAAACTTCAACGCCGCTGGCGCCGAGATCATCATCCATGGTCGCAGTGTCCACCCCGGTTCCGCCAAGGATAAAATGGTCAACGCGATCATGATCGCCATAGAACTGGCACAAATGCTGCCCGACCGGGAACGACCGGAACATACCGAAGAATACGAAGGCTTCTTTCACCTCTTTGAGTTGGAAGGCGACGTAGAACGCGCCCGCATGGTTTACATCCTCCGCGATCATGACCGCGAGAAATACAACGCCCGCATAGAACTGCTGGAACGCAGCGCATCCACCCTCAACGCCCGCTATGGTGTCGGTACCGTTGAACTGACAATCAAAGAGCAGTACCGCAACATGAAAGAAAAGCTGCTCCCGCACATGCACATCGTGGACACCGCCAAAGAAGCCATGCAATCCCTGGGCATTGAACCACTCATCACCCCCATCCGCGGCGGTACCGACGGCTCCCGTCTGTCCTACATGGGTCTTCTCACCCCGAATATCTTCACCGGCGGGCACAATTTCCACGGCAACTACGAATATATCTGCCTTGAATCCATGGAAAGTGCTGTTCAGGTGATTCTTAAAATCATCGAATTATATGCAGCCAAATGAAATAAAAAGCGCCCGGACGGGCGCTTTTTATTCGCATCGTGCCAAAAGTCAATGGATTAAAAACTACAGCGACTTCATTATTGCTTTCAATACTTCCGAAGCTTTCCCTTCCAGAAAAATATCCGTAACAGTGTCCGTGTAATTGGATGGGCAAACATTCACTTCAATGATCGTCTTTCCATTTCGCTTTGCGTCCACTGGCAAAGATGCCGCGGGCATCACTTCCCCCGTTGTACCAATCACCAGCCACACATCTGCCATCAGGGTTTCTGCAGATGCCTGTTTATGCGCCTGCATAGGAATTGCCTCGCCAAAGAACACAAAATCAGGCTTCAAGACCATATTGCAGTCCTCGCATCGTGGCGGAAGTTTTACCCAATTCACTTCATCTGCTTGCCTGATCTCGCCACAAGTCTGGCAAACTAACCGCTGGCTGCTGCCATGAAATTCAACCACGTTTTTGCTGCCTGCTTTCTGGTGCAGATTATCAATATTCTGGGTGATTATACCTTGCAGATACCCGGCCTTTTCCATCTCAGCCAGGGCCAGATGCGCCGCATTTGGCCTGGCAGCCAAAAAATGATCGTAAAAAATAGCACGGATTTCTTTCCATGCCTCATCAGGATTTGCATTAAAATTTTTCACATCCAGACAACTGGGGTCGTGATTAGCCCAAATCCCGTTCTCGCCACGAAAAGGCGGCACGCCGCTTTCAACACTGATCCCTGCCCCGGTAAACGCAACCACCCGCTTCGCGCCTCGTATTTTTTCAACAGCCTGTTCCAATAAAAGCGAATCCATCCCGTTGACCTTTCCTGTTTAATAAAAATTATTTAAATAATCCAGATTATAAATACCCTAATCGCTTCACAGCCTCTAGCAAAGTTGCCTCCTTCTTCGCAAAATTGAACCGTACCAAATGCGCCCCATCCTCCGCCCGATGATAAAAACTGCTGCCGGGTACGACCGCAACCCCGATATCTCTGGCAAGGAACTCGGCAAAAGCACGATCTTTCGTCCATGCTAAATTTTGATACTTCTCTTCCGGCCAATCAATTCCTGAATAATCCGCCATGACGTAATATGCGCCCTCCGGCACATAGATCTCAAAACCGGCACCCCGCAAGCCAGGTAAAAACATCTCTTTTGTCTGCGTGTATTGCCGAATCACATGTTCAAAATAATCATTGCCCAGATTCAAAGCTGTAATACCAGCTTTCTGGAATGGAGCTGGCGCGCACACCGTTAAATAATCATGTACTTTTCGGATCAACACGGACAGCGGCCCACAAGCCGCTGCCCATCCAATCCGCCATCCCGTCACCGAGAACGTCTTACCCAATCCACTGATCGTTACACTTCTTTCTCTCATCCCTTCCAGGCTGGCAATGCTAATATGCTGCACACCATCATATAAAATATACTCATAGATTTCATCCGTCACCGCAATCACATCATACTGCTTACAAAGTCCCGCAATGAATGCCAAATCTTCCTTGCTAAAAACTCTTCCTGTTGGATTATGCGGTGTATTGATCAGAATCAATCGCGTTTTATCATTGAATGCCTTTGCCAATTCCGCTCGATCCAGCGCATAATCTGGCAATTGTAATGCCACAAATCGCGGCGTTACCCCTGCCAGCGCACAATCCGGAAGATAATTCTCATACCATGGTTCCAGGATAATTACCTCATCTCCCGGATCTGTTAAGGCCAATATCGTCGCGATCATCGCTTCACTGACACCGCAGGTCACCGTAATCTCAGACTCCGGATTAAATACCACCCCATTGTCGCGCTGGTATTTAGCGGCAATCGCATCCCGAAATGCCAGGTCGCCAAACGGAAACGTATACTGGTTCTCCCCCTGCCGGATCGCTTCCACAGCAGCATCCAGCACAGCAGCCGGCGCCAAAAAGTCCGGCAAACCCTGTGACAGATTGACCGCTCCGGTACTATCCCCCAATCGGGTCATTTCACGAATAACAGATTCCTGAAAACCGGCTGTTCGTTTTGCAACCCCTCTTTTAAAATCTTGAATATCCCGCATACGCTCCATTCCGTCAACCATTTCCTGTTTTCAACCAGGTACTGTCCAGTTTATCACAAAACCCATTGCGCTTCCGACTGCATGCCGCATAATCCTGCCGAGTTGCTAAATTTTCCTCATCAGGATAAAATCATAGCCAGGAAGTTGTGCAAGGCATGGTCTTTTCTCGCAAATTTTTGGAGATCTTGTCCCCCACTCTGGATGTACAATGACAGCGCTTAATAGTTACACATCGTGATATCAACCAGTTTTACCAGAAACATGCACCAAGGAATGCTCTCATGGCTCCTCCACAAACCATTCTCATCGTTGATGATACACCTGTTGGCCGCGATACCCTTGAAGCCCTCCTCTACAAACAGGGCTACAACCTTGCATTTGCGTCCAGCGGGCCGGAAACCCTTACCAAAGCCGAAGAACTGATGCCCGATCTCATCTTGCTGGATGTGATGATGCCCGGCATGAATGGTTTTGAAGTTTGCCGCCGCCTGCGCGAAAACCCCATCCTGGCCGAAGTCCCTGTCATCATGGTCACCGCCCTGGATGACCAATCCTCCCGTGTCAAAGGCATTGAAGCTGGCGCAGACGATTTTATTACCAAGCCATTCAACCGGGTCGAATTGCGCGCAAGGGTTAATACCATCCTGCGCCTCAATCGCTATCGTACCCTGCAGGATGAAAGGTCCCGGTTAATCTCTGCCCTGGAAAATTTACAAGCAGCCTACGATGAAACCATCCGTGGGTGGGGCTACGCGCTTGATCTTCGCGATGATGAAACCCAGGGTCACTCCACCCGTGTCACCCAACTCACCGAACAAATCGCGATCAAAATCGGCGTTCCTCCCGAAGAGATCCTCCACATTAAACGCGGCGCTATCCTCCACGACATTGGAAAAATTGGCATTCCCGACAGCATTTTACTGAAGAACGGGCCGCTTTCTGATGAAGAGTGGGAGGTGATGAAACAACACCCGCGTCACGGATTTGACATGCTTTCCCGCATTGAATACCTCAAATCATCGCTGGATATTCCCTATTGCCACCATGAAAGATGGGACGGTTCTGGATATCCCCGCGGTTTAAAGGGGGAAGAAATCCCCTTGAGCGCCCGCATCTTCGCCATTGTTGATGTATGGGATGCCCTCAACTCCGACCGGCCATATCGCCGCAAATGGCCTCACGAAAAAATCATCCATCATATCCGTGAACAGTCGGGAAAACATTTTGATCCCGCCATTGTTCCCGCATTCCTTGAGTTGGCTGAAAATTTCGAGGACTGATCGTCGCCGCCAACAACACAGTATTCCCGCAGCTTCTTCACCGGGATTTCTGCACAAAAACCTCAACCTGCATTCCCCCATATTTTCATATTTTGCTTTTTACATTTTCAAAAGGCTCATTGGGGATTTCCAGTTTATCACCTATAATACTATTTTACCAATCATCGATTATTCTCATTAACGTCTGGAAAGTTCCGCATGGCCTTATTAAGTCTGCCAGCCTTCATCTTCGTTCTCATCTTTGTCTGCTCATTGGCCTACCTCTCCTGGCAGGCCAATATCGATATCCCTGAAAAAGACACCCTCTTCAAGGTCAAGACAGACGATCCAATAGTGGCTACGCGAAATTCAATCACGAAAATTACAATCAACTGGGATACATCCATCACCCCCTCTGCTATCGCTGTCACCCCCAACCCACAGGATGAGCACTTCTCTGCCGCCAATCTTCCCGCCGGCAGCACTTCAGTATCCCTGACTGGCGTGCCGCCATTGCCGCGCCCTTATTTCACTGTGCAGCAAAACGGACACACACCCATCAATATAGCCGAGCGCATTCTCCCTTTTGAAGGTATCAACAACTTCCGCGACCTGGGCGGGTACTGTGCCGCTGATGGCCGTGTGCTCAAATGGGGGCAGCTCTTTCGTTCCGGTCATCTCGGCACACCCAGCCAGTTTGACCATGACCTCCTGCAAAACCTCGGCATCAAAACCATCATCGACCTGCGCAGCCCGCAAGAACGCCGCAAAATGCCGGACACCCCTTTCCGCGGCGTCACCAACCTGCACATCCCCCTTTTCCGTTCAGACCCCTTCATGTACCGCCACATCATATTCCAGCGCCATAAACTCGGCCAGCGGCTTGAACACATCTATACTTCCTGGGTCATTGATGGCAGTGCCAAAGAACTTGGTCACATCCTCCACATCGTCAGCAACCCGGAAAACCTTCCCCTTCTTTTCCACTGCACCGCTGGCAAGGACCGAACCGGTATTACTGCCGCCATCCTTCTGCTTGCATTGGGTGTATCCGAAAACACCGCCATCGCCGACTACACCCTCAGCAATGCCGCCGCCGACCGTTTCATGGCTGACTATCAACAGCCCCTCTCACTCGTCCGTTTCCTCGGCATCAAACAGGAACATTTTTATCCCATCATCGCCACCCCGCCACAAATGATGATCTTTACGATCAATCACATCAAACGGAAGTATGGTTCAATCATCAACTATCTCACCCTCACGACAGGCGTCTCCCAGAAAACCCTTGTGCAGCTCCGAAACACTCTGTTGGAGGATGGATCATGAAAGCCAAACCTGCCCTGCTCATTGCCCGCATTTTTATCGGCATTGTCACTTTCTTTAATCTGCAATGCGCAGTCGTTTTCCTCATTTCGCCGGCACGCTACGCATCGGCATTTGAAATTTCCGGCATTCCCGGCTCCGCTTTCGTCAGCGCGCTGGGGATCCTCTTTCTGATGTGGAATGTTCCCTACCTGTTCGCCCTCTCTCACCCCGTCCGGTACCGCATTTCGCTCATTCAGGCCGTCATCATGCAAACCATCGGCCTTATCGGCGAAACCCTCCTCTACCGCAATATTCCCCTCTCCCACACCGTCCTCCGTCAATCCACCTTGCGCTTCATCATCTTTGACGGCGGCGGCTTGCTCCTTTTGCTTGCTGCCCTGTGGCTTGTCCACAGATTGCCCAAAGATTTACCCGCCATATTGCACCGCGGGGACGACGGGACTTGAATCCCATACCCTCAATGGGTACGCGCGATCTTACAAAAAAAAGACCCTCATCTTGAGGATCTTCTTTGTTCGAGCGGGGACGACGGGACTTGAATCCCATACCCTCAATGGGTACGCGCGATCTTACA
>CAYURM010000022.1:9116-53372 GCA_964447155.1 uncultured Anaerolineaceae bacterium | reverse complement strand
CAGGTTTCGTCTCCTTTTTCAACCCTTTTTACTATTTTTCGGATAGGTTCTAAGTTGGTAACTGAATATCCCAATAATACCCACCATGATGCCCCCAAATGCAGGAAGAAGATATTTTGGGCCAGAAAACTTGTCAGAGATATCTTCAATGAAATAGCGAAGCCGGGAAAAAGCCCATGCCGATGATGCGGCCAGGATGCCCAGGATGGCAAACAAGACCAATTCCATGGGCCGGGAAGCTGCGTAGTTGGGGATGTCGAAAAAAAATGTATTTCCTTTTATCAGACGGGCAATGGTGCTGGCGATAACAGAGGCAATGACGATGGCGCTGAAATTGACGCTGCTGATGTTGTCCAGAATGATCTCGACGGCAAATATTGATCCGGCAATGGGCGCATTGAAAGCTGCGGCTGTACCTGCACCTGCACCGCAGGCGACCAGCGTGCGGAGCCTTTTTTCAGACAAGCGAAACAATTGCCCAATGGATGAGCCAAATTGTTTGGCCCTATCCTTTCAAGCGGTCGGTGGATCATGCCTGTGAGCTATGCAGGATCCGTCAGGTATGCTTTTTTGAGGCGCAGGCGTGGCCGCAAAGCGTCCTTCTATCGGGATGGAAAACTGGTGTGGTCGGATATTATGCCCGGAGGGTAAAGTACGACCACATCCTACAACTGCTGCTCCAACGATTGATACAAGTCAGGGTAAAGGAAAAACCGGGCCAACATTTGGCCCGGTTAGCTTTTTGCGCTTATTCTTTCATTTTCAGGTAGGCTTCCATAAACCCGGCCAGGTCACCATCCAGCACGGCCTGGGTGTTGCCCATTTCATAATCTGTACGATGATCCTTAACCATGTGATAGGGGTGGAGGACATATGAGCGGATCTGACTGCCCCATTCGGCTTTGGTGTATTCGCCGCGCAATTCGGAGAGTTCTTCGGCTTGCTGCTCCTGTTTCATTTCCAGCAGTCGGGAGCGCAACACGCGCATGGCGTTGGCGCGGTTCTGGATTTGAGACCGTTCGTTCTGACAGGAAACGACCAGACCGGTGGGTATGTGGGTGATGCGCACGGCGGTGGCGTTTTTCTGCACGTTCTGGCCGCCAGCACCGGAAGATTTGTATACATCAATGCGGATGTCTTCCGCAGGAATTTTGATTTCATTGTCTTCAGCGACTTCAGGCAGAATTTCGATCAAGGCAAAAGAAGTGTGACGGCGGTGGGCGGAGTCAAACGGGGAGAGGCGTACCAGACGGTGTACCCCTTTTTCGGAGCGCAGGTAGCCGTAGGCGTAGGGTCCGGTGATGGCGATGGTGGCGCTTTTCAGGCCGGCTTCTTCGCCAGGGGTAGCGTCCAGCGTTTCAGCTTCGAAGCCCTGGCGTTCTGCCCAGCGCAGGTACATACGTTCCAACATGCCGGCCCAGTCCTGCGAGTCGGTACCGCCTGCGCCGGCGTGAATGGCGAGGAGGGCGTTGCCTTTGTCATATTTGCCTGAGAGCATCAGGTTAAACTCTTTTTTCTCCAGGAGACGCTCGACTTGTTCAAGTTCTGCTTCCAGCTCGGGGCGCATGCTTTCTTCGCCCATCTCGGCCAGCTCGATTGAATCCTGGATGAGTTTTTGCAGGGTGAGCCATTCGTCCACTTCGCTGCGCAAATCAGCGAGGGTGATCATCACCCGCTGTGCTTCTTCGTTATCGTTCCAGAGATCAGGGTCTCCTGATTTCTTTTGATAGGCAGCTATTTCTTTTTCTTTTTGAGCGAAGTCAAAGATGCACCATGAGTTCTTGGATTTTTTGCTCACAATCGTGAGCGCGATCAATCAGGTCTTGCATAAAAATACTCCAGAGGGGGTTATGAAAAAATACCTTTTACAAAGGCTGTTTTGTCGAATGGCTGCAAGTCGTCGGGGTGTTCACCCAAACCAGCATACAGGATGGGTAATGCCAGTTCGTGCTGGATGGCAAAAGCCATCCCGCCGCGGGCGGATGAGTCCAGTTTGGCGAGGATAACGCCGGTGACCTGGACGGCGTCCTTGAAAGCGCGTGCCTGCTGGAGGGCGTTTTGACCGGTATTGGCATCCAACACGAGCCAGGTGGCATGCGGTGCACCAGGCAGGGCTTTGCTTGTGACGCGGTGGACTTTTTTCAGTTCTTCCATCAGATTGTAACGCGTGTGCAGGCGGCCGGCTGTGTCAATGAGGGCATAATCCGCTTTGCGGGCGATGGCGGCCTGGATGGTGTCATAGGCTACGGCGGCCGAGTCGCCGCCTTCCTGCCCGGCAATGACGGGGACGTTCAATCGTTTTCCCCAGGCTTGAAGCTGATCCACAGCGGCAGCGCGGAAGGTATCTGCCGCACCGAGGACGACTTTTTTGCCCTCGCCGGTATACCGTTTCGCCAATTTGGCGATAGTGGTGGTCTTGCCGGAGCCATTGACACCTACCAGGAGGATGACGGCTGGCCGGTGGGCGGAAAAGTCCAGCACAGGACGATCCGGGAGGCGATTTTGGAGGTCAATTTCCAGGTATTCGCTCAACTCACTGGTTTTGGTGAGGCCGTCTGCAGCTACATGCGCCTGAAGGGATGTGATGACCTCTTCGGTAACGTCAATCCCTAGATCGGCTTGGACCAACATGGCCTCAAGATCTTCCCAGGTGCCGGGGTTGATTTCCGTTGCGCCGAGGAAGCTGCTGATGCGGCCAAAAGCCACTTTTCGCGTGCGGTCAAGGCCGCTGATCCACTTGCCAAATCGTTCTGTCATAGGGCAGGATTATATCATAGGGAAGATGAAGAAATCATTTTCTCACGCAAAGCCGCAAAGGCGCAAAAAACAGTTCCATTCATTTTTGCGTTAACCGGCAATGAAATCGAGTTAAAAAAGAAACGAGAATGTTAATGCTCTGAAGCCAATTGCCCGCAGCCAGCGGCGATTTCAAGGCCGCGGCGCAGGCGGATGGTACAGGGGATATGATACCTTTCCATTTCTGCCTGAAAAATTTGCGCCTGCTTTTGGGAAGATGCTTGTCCCTTAAAATCGTGGGTCGGGTTGAGCGGAATAATGTTGACGTGGCACAGCAAGCCATGCAGCAGATCAGCGAGGTCTTTCGCGTCCCGGGTTGAGTCGTTGACACCCTGGATTAAAGCCCATTCAAAGGTAATACGCCGGTTGGTTTGGGCGACGTATTGGCGGCAGGCGGCGATCAATTCTTCAACAGGATGCTTTGTGTTGATCGGGATCATTGAGGAGCGCAGGGCGTTATCCGTGGCATGCAGGCTGATGGCGAGGTTGATTTGGCGTTTCTCGTTGGCGAATTTGTAGATCATCGGTACCAGACCGACGGTGGAGATGGTGAAACGGCGTTCGCCGAAGTTGAAGCCCTCGTGATCGTTGAGGATGTCAATGGCCTGCATGGTGGCGTCGTAATTATGGAACGGCTCGCCCATGCCCATGATGACAACGTTGGTGACTCTTTCATCTGTTTCGGCCAACATTCTGGCATAGTAAATGACCTGTTCCACGATTTCACCGCTGGTCAGGTGGCGGGTGAAGCCCATCTGGCCGGTGGCGCAGAAGCTGCAATTCATTGCACAGCCAACCTGGGTGGAGATGCACAGGGTGCGGCGCTGGTCGTAGCGCATCAGGACGGCTTCAATGGCCGGGCCATCCGGCAGGCGGAAGAGGGTCTTGACCGTGAAGCTGTCTGTGGAGGCCAGCTCGCGCACCGGCTCCAGGGCGGAGAAACGCAGATTTTCTGCGATTTTCTGCTTGAGGGGTTTTGACAGGGTGGTGAACTGTTCCGGGGTGTTCCAGAATTGTTTGTACAACCCCTGCCAGATTTGGTCAACGCGGAAGCTTTTCTCTCCCCAGGAGGAGAGCAGGTCTTTCAGCTCGGCCAGCGAGAGGTCATAGATCAGTTTTGTTTTGCTTTCTGCTGTTGCGTTTGCTGCCATTTGATTATCCAATCAGGGTGGCGAAGTCGGCGGTGATGATGTCGGGGGGAGAAGCAAGGGCTTCGGCCTCTGCGCGGGTGCTGATGCCGGTCAGCACGAGGGCGGTCTTGCAGCCGATATTCTTGCCCGCCTGGATGTCGGTGTTCAGGCGGTCACCAACGGCAAGGATCTCTTCAGGAGTAAGGTTCAGCTTTTCGAGGATCAGGTTCATCATCGGGGTGAAGGGCTTACCGGCGATGATCGGTTTTATACCGGAGGAGGTCTCAATGGCGGCAATCAACCCGCCGGCGCCCATTGCTGGTCCGCGCGGGGTTGGAAAGGTGGAATCCGGGTTGGTGGCATAAAATGCTGCTCCGTCATGGATGAGCAAGACTGCCTGGCTAAGTTTCGCATAGGTAGCGGTGGTGTCCATGCCTGCCACAACCGCCAGCACATTCTCATCCTGCTGGTAGAATCCGTGGCTTTTCAGGGTTTCGACCAAACCTGTTTCGCCAACCACGAAGACCGGGCCGCCATCGGGATAGCGTTTTTTCAGAAGGTGAATGGTGGCGATGGAAGAGGTGACAATTTCTTCAGGGTCAGCCTGGATGCCAAATTGGTTCAGTCTTTCCACATATTTTTCAACGGTGCGTGTGGAGTTGTTGGTAGCGAAAATGGTTTTGAGCTCCATGTGCTGGATGCGTTTGAAGATGGCTGGCAGATCCCCGATGGGCTGTTCGGCTTTCCAGAGGACGCCATCCATGTCGATGATGAGGGCTTTTACGTTGGGAAATGTGGACTGGATCATGTTTTCTCCATTAAAGATGGCCGGATGAATACTTCATCCGGCCATAATTTTTCAGTGCAATGTTGTTCTACTTCTCGGGCGGGGTTAAGACCTGGTCAACCAGCCCGTATTTGACGGCAGCGGCAGCATCCATATAGAGATCGCGGTCCGTGTCCGTTTTGATGGTATCAGTGGTTTGACCGGTGGCTTCTGCCAGAATTTCGGTCAAGCGCGCTTTGAGGCGCAGGATTTCCATGGCCTGAATTTCGATGTCAGTTGCCTGCCCCTGGGCACCGCCGAGGGGTTGATGCATGTGAATGGTGGCGTGCGGCAGGGCGTAGCGGCGGCCTTTGGTGCCAGCGGCCAGCAGGACAGTGCCAAATGATGCGGTCACACCCACAGCGACGGTACTGATCACGTTGGGGACCATCTGCATGGTGTCGTAGATTGCCAGGCCGGCGTAGATCTGCCCGCCAGGTGAGTTGATATACATCTGGATTTCTTTATCCGGGTCTTCACGGCTGAGGTAGAGCAGTTGGGCAACGATTACGTTCGCCACCTGGTCATTAATTGCAGTACCTACGAAGACGATTCTTTCCTTAAGCAGCAGGGAAAAAATGTCATAGGCGCGTTCTCCCCGGCCGGATGATTCGATTACCATCGGGACGATGGCGCTAGGGTTAAATTGTGTCATCATGTTCTCCTTGAACAAAGAACGATAGGTTTGTTATTCCTCGGTCTTTTCTTCGGCTGCGGGTGTTTCAACCGCTTCCCCAGTCTGGACTTCGGGTTCCGTTTCTGCTTCAGCTGCAGGTTTTTCTTCCGCTTCTATGGCTGCGGCTGCTTCAGCTTCTTTTTTGGCTTTGGCTTCGGCTTTGGCCTTTGCCTTGGCTTCTTTGGCGGCCTGTTTTTCTCTTTTTTCCAGTTCGCCGGAGGCAATGTCTTTCAAAAGGGTCATTAACTGTTCGTTGAAGAGGCGGTTGGCGGTGTCCATAGTGATGGCCTGGGTGAGGGAATCGCGCTTTTGCTTGACCTTAAACATATCATCGCCGCTGTAGGCGTCAAACTCCATCAAGGTTTGAAGGACAGCCTGCTGCAATTCCTTGTTGTCCAGTTTCAGTTTTTCTTCTTCGGCAATCTGGCGCAGCACCAATGAGCTATTGAGACGTTTGATGGCTGCCGGTCGGGCCTCTTCCTCGATGAATTTTTCCAGATCCATATCACGGGATGCAAGGTAATCATCCAGATCCATTTCCTGGTTTTTCAGGTCGTCTTTCAGCGATTCGATGATCTCGTCGATTTCTTCTTTCAGGGTATATTCAGCGTATTTGATGGTGGAGGTTTCCACGATCTCATCGATCAATTCACTGAGATACTGGTCGTCATACTCGCTGATATTGCGTTCCTGCATGCGGTTAAGAACGTTCTCACGCATGCTTTCGACAGACTCAAACTTCCCGACCTGTTCGGCGAAGGCATCATCCACATCAGGCAGGACAAGGGCCTTGACGGATTGGACTTTGACGTTGAATTCGACCTGTTTGCCCTGCAAGGATTCAATCTTTGCATCTTCAGAATATGTATGCTTGAAGGTTTTTTCTTCGCCTTCGGAGAGGCCAGCCAGTTCATTCGAAAAATCATCGTAGAAATACCCGGTGTTGTCTTCGTCGCCGATCACAATCTGGTAGGGCATCTGCTTGAAAATATCGGCTTCTTCCCCCTCAGCCGGCTTGACGAATTTGCTGGAGACCTCGAAGAAAACCTGGTCGCCTTTTTTGGCGGCGCGGTCTGCGGGTTCAGCTGTGGCAAAGGAACGGCGGACGTCGTCGATCACTTTATCAACGTCTTTGTCGGTGATTTCTTCGGGTTCGTAGGGCTTGCGGATCTTGTGGTAATCGCATAGCTCAACGCTGGGGGACAGCGGAACGGAGAAAACGAGGGTAGGCAATTCGACTTTATCTAGCGAACCAGGCCCGGCAGGGTCAAGCTCTGCTTCTTTGAGTACTTCAGGATAAATATCTTCGAGCAGCATTTCGATGGCTTCGGCTTCGATATATTCTTTCCCGTAAGTTTGTAAAACGATGGCATTGGGGGCTTTGCCGGGACGGAAGCCGGGGAATTTGGCTTTTTTGGCAATGGCACGGATAGCCTTGTGGTTGTACTTGTCAATGGTTTCCTGATCCAGCTCAACGGAAACAGATATCTGGTTATTGTCCTGGGGGGTGGTTTCAATTTTCAAGATTTCGTCCTTATTCATAAATATTTTGATGGCATTATTTGTTGTTCCAATATGGGGAAGAAGGGATTTGAACCCTCACGCCCTGCGGCACTTGATCCTAAGTCAAGCCTGTCTGCCAATTCCAGCACTTCCCCGTAAGGAGCCCCTCCCGCTAGGGAACAGCAGTGAATTATACCAAATATTCCCTTATTTATACCGCCAATGTGTAAAAACAGTATAAGAACTCCACTCGGGTTTTGGGTGAAGTTCTTATATTTGAGATCAGGTGCAGTTATTCGGGTTACTCTACTCGTTCCGTGACGGTGATCTCGACGTAATCCGAGTAAAACAGGTTCCCTTCCAGGTCTTCGACAATGAAGCCAATGATGTACAGGCCGGGGGCGGCGTCATATCCCTGAAATGTGAAGTCTTCGCCGCTGTAGGTTAGGGGATCTTCATCGGGATAGTATACAAATTCGCCATTTTCAAACCATTCCTGGTAGACAAAAAACTGGTCGCCAATTTGCGGGGTGATCTGGAACGGGGCGAGAAGGCCTTCTGATGTTTCGTTGTATGCAATAATTTCCCGCATTTCACCTTCTCCGGTAAAATTAATAGTCGCTTCGTATCTTGTGCCGCCATTAGCGATCTTGTAAACACCATCGATTGCATAAATGGCGGGTTCATCCGGCGGGCCATAGTCCAGGGGATAGATCAAGGCCAGCGCATCATTTGTGCCGTCTTCCAGGTAGTACATGGCTGGTTCCCAATCAAAGTTTGCCGTGAAGGTACCATTGCCCCAATCTGGATAATAGACCCCGCCGATTTCTTTGGTGCCATCTGCCCAGACGAAGTTCATGTCTGCGGTCAGGAATGAACCATCCTCTTCCCAGTAATAAGCGATGTCTGTATAAACATAGGCAATATTCGTACCGGTGATGTCGACACTCAGGTTGACGGTTTGGTTGGCGGCGATTTCGTAGGCTGTTTGTTGCACTTCGCTGAAGGTAATTTCACCGGCGCCGGGGATGACAAAATCGACGCCTTTGGCTGCCATGACCGTATTTTCGGCGGCGGGTTCAAAGGCCTGCCGGGTGTAGTGGTACGAGAGGAGGTCATCCCACAGGGTGGTGCTGGCGAAGCTGTTTGCGATCAATGGGTAGGAGTAATTGCTGTCTTCATACCCGACCAAAGAATACAGGTTGGAATTTGGGAAGAAGATGGACAGGCCAGTGGCGCCGGGAACGGCGCTGCCATGTCGTTCGGCAATCACGGCGGCATCAATGGCTGACATCACATTTGCAGCAGATTGAGCGATTTCGGGATCGTCAGCAGCCAGGCTGTGAATGATCTGCACGAAATGTCCCAAGTCAATATAGGAGGGAGGGATCTCGTTCTGGCTTTTTTCGTCGGCGAAGATATTGTCAAAGGACTGTGCGTACGAACGGGCATAGGCCAGGGTGGTCTGGTCGACGAATTGCAGCTTGTAGGCGAGGTCGTTGAGGGCAGTGGTGACGTTGGTATATTGATCCAGGTCAATGGCAGACAGGGTCTGGGTTTCGAAAAGGGAGGCGATTTCCTGGTCGGCATTTGCGACGTCATAGAAGATGATGTCGTCATTGATAAAGGAGTTGACGATATTTGTTGCCAGGGCTGCCGTGCTCATGCCAGGATCGATAGAGAGATCGTACAGGAAGGAGGAGTAGGCCCAGCCGATGCCATGCTCGTATTCTTCCGAGGCAACCATATATTTGGCATAGGGTGCGACCGTGCTGGCAATTTCCATCTGGCCCATCAGGCAGGCGTCAAAGCCGATCAAGTCCAGGCGATCCACATTCGCTGACCACAGGCCATTGGAAAGTGCGGCGCTGATGTCGTTGGGGAACATGTTGCCACCGGTATCGTCATCGTTCCAGCCGCCGAGCCAGCCTGAGCCGTGATCCGACATGATGAGGACGTGCCGGTCGGACGGGTAGGTGGTCATTGCCCAGGAAATAAAATCAGCGAGGGCGGCGGATGTACTCATGTCCACTTCTCCCAGGTCGGCAACTTCAGTGGAAGCAATGCGTGACATATCGGTATCTTGATCCAGGAAGAAGCGTTTTGTGCTGGTCCAGTTGCCGTCGCCCTGAAAGTCGCTTTCATAGCCAGCATAGCGGTCATACTGGGCAACGATCTGAACCTGATCCGAGGAACCCACCAGTTCTGCTTCGTTTATGTCGAAAAAGATATCTTCTTCAAGGTTGTTGTCGCCGGCCATGTAGAGCATCACCAGCCAGGTCTGATCAGGGCTGTCGGGCACGGGCGTGCTGGCCGGGCCGGTCGGCTGGTTTGCCTGGATGGTTTGTGCGACCTGGTTGTTGTGTTCGACGATTGCGGTAACGGTGAGCGCAAGGTCGGAATTGCCGGTGGAATCGGGGCCGGAAATCCCACCATCTGAGAATAGCAAAAATGCGCCGATGATGGAAAGGCAGCAGCACCCCAGCAAGACGACAACAATAGCGATGATCCAGATAATTTTTTTATCCACACAGTTTCTCCTGGTATTTGGCGAATGGCGCAACGTCGTTAATGTGCGATACGGTGGCACAATTGACTTATTATATAGTATTTTAAGGATGAACAAATATATCGGGGTTATAATCGACAAGCAGGGGAATACGTGAAACTTGGAGGAAGTATTGAGCAGGGTAATTAATCCGGAAACGGCTGGAAAACAACGTAAACAGCTTGCCAGGTCTGTGGTTTTATCCATTCGGGAGTTGAGCAAGCAAACCGAAGTAACGATGATCTCCAAAGATATGGCCGCGTATATTGTGCTGGCCTTGCGGGAAATTCACGATACGGTTGAAACATCGGTTGTCGCCTGGGAAAAGCGGGGGTATTGGGTGAAGGCGGACCGGTTTCGCCTGGAGTGGGAATGGAGTCAGACGCTCAGTGACAAGCTGTATCAGGCACTGATGACGGATGATTGGGCGGCAATGGCGATGCTGCTGGCTCAGATTGCCCAGAAATTGAATAAGGAACAAATTCCTGCCCGGCACCGCATGGGAACGCCCTGGGTGGGTGCATGGAAGCTTTTACAGACGCAGGGTAAGCAGGTTTGAGGGCTGTTTGTAAAATGAGTGAGCTTGACATTTGCGAGGGAGATGGAATGGGTTTGATTGAAAATTTGCTGAGCGTGGTGCCAGATGGCCGGGTTGTCGAGATTCGCATTGGTCTGCATTGGACGGCGGCGGTAGTGGAAGTGGATGGCAAGCGTCAATGCGGACTGGCATCCACTGTGACGGAAGAGCACCAGCATGGGCGTGAACCGGACATCCCGGACGCGGGTCATTTGCTGGATATTCCTGCCCGAGAACTGGCGCAGTATGCTTTGTCTGAAAGGATGCCAAAATCCAGTGTGGGAATGGCTGTACTGAATGCGTTGTTGCCTGATCCTCCTGACAATCAGTTGGTGGATATTAATGCGGAGGATGTGATTGCGCGTTACGGCGCAGGGAAATCGGTGGCCTTGATTGGCAGTTTTCCGTTTATTCCGCGGATTCAGGACAAGGTGGGCAAGCTGACCATTCTGGAGAGGAACCCGCATGACGGCGAGGTGCCGGCTGAGATGGCAAGTGAGGTGCTGCCGCAGGCCGATGTGGTGGCGATTACGTCAATGACGCTGGTTAACCACAGCTTTGAAGAGGTATTTGGCTTATGTTCACCGGAGGCGGTCAAGCTGATGCTGGGGCCGACCACTCCGATGCACCAGGCATCATTTGATTACGGGGTTAGTTTGTTGTCGGGATCGGTGATCACCGATCCGGATGCGGTGCTGCGCTGCCTGGAGCAGGGCGCAAATTTCCGGCAAATCCATCATGCAGGGGTACGTCTGGTAACGATGACTTCGCCCGCGCTGAAGCAGGCTGATGGAATTAACTGATTTAAACAATTCTGGTGAGCTGATTTGACGGACTTTACTTCGTGTAGCCGAATAATTTGTCGGTCACAGTTAAATTTAGAAAATGAAAAGGAAAGATAAGCAAGCATGGCGTACGAAGAACGAATTGCAAGCGAATTGAAACTGAAAGCCGGCCAGGTTACGGCGGCAATTGAATTATTTGACGAAGGCAATACGATTCCCTTTGTTGCACGTTATCGCAAAGAGCGTACCGGTACACTGGATGAAGAACAACTCCGCCAGATTGAAGCGCTGGTCAAGCGTTATACGGCTGTGGATGAGCGCAGGTCCAGTATTATTTCTTCGATCGAATCACAGGAGAAGATGACGCCTGCGATCATGAAGCGGTTGGTGGAAGCAGACACGTTGACGGAATTGGAAGATATTTACCAGCCGTACAAGCAGAAACGAAAAACCCGGGCCAGTGTGGCGCGCAGTCTTGGTTTGCAGGGGTTGGCGGACCGCATTCTGGCGCAGGAGGTTTTTAAGGGAACGGCACAGGAAGCAGCGCAGGCTTTTGTGACGGAAAAAGTGCCTGACGCAGAGGCTGCATTGGCGGGGGCGCGGGATATTGTGGCGGAAGCGGTCAGTGATCATACAGATGTGCGCCGGGTCACACGTGAAAAGGCATTGAAATTTGGTTCTTTGCTCAGTGAGAAAAAGAACGATGCAGAAGATGAGCGCGGGGTGTATCGCATTTACTATGATTTTCAGCAGCGGATTGACAGGCTGCAGCCGCATCAGGTGCTGGCGATCAATCGCGGTGAAAAAGAGAAGGTTTTGAAAGTGAATATGGCGATGCCGGAGCGGGATTGGCGGGGAGCAGTTGAGCCGTATTTTTCTGCTACGCCATTGTCGCCGTTTGATGACCAGTTGATGATGGCGATTGAGGATGCGGCCAATCGTTTGCTGCTGCCGGCGATTGAACGCGATGTGCGGCGTGGGTTGACCGAGACAGCCGAAAAGCATGCGATCAACGTCTTTGCGACCAATCTGCGCTCTTTGCTGACCCAGCCGCCGTTGAGCGGGCACACCGTGATGGGGCTTGACCCCGGTTATCGTACAGGCTGCAAATTAGCGATCGTTGACCCGACCGGCAAGATCCTGGATACCGGGACAATCTATCCACATTTCAATGAGACTAAGTGGAATGCAACTCTGGAAATTCTGGAGAAACTGGTCAAGAAACATGGTGTGACCTTGATCTCGATTGGCAACGGTACGGCTTCGCGGGAGACCGAGAAGCTGGCGGCGGAATTGATCCAGCGCGTGGGCGGGGAGCTGCATTACCTGATCACGAATGAAGCCGGGGCAAGTGTGTACAGCGCAAGCCCGGAAGCACGCAAGGAGATGCCCGACCTGGATGTGAGCATTCGCGGGGCGGTGTCGATTGCCCGTCGGGTGCAGGATCCACTGGCGGAGCTGGTAAAAATTGAGCCGAAAGCGATCGGGGTAGGGATGTACCAGCACGATGTCAACCAAACGGAGTTGGGTTCTTCGCTGGATGTGGTGGTGGAAAGCGCAGTCAATCAGGTGGGGGTGGATGTGAATACAGCTTCTCCAGCTTTGTTGACCTATGTTTCAGGGCTGGGACCCAGCCTGGCTGAGCGGATCGTTGCTTTTCGGGATGAAACTGGCCCGTTCACCAACCGTCTGGCGCTGAGGGATGTGTCTGGTCTGGGGAGCAAGGCGTTTGAACAAGCGGCTGGTTTTTTGCGTATCCGCAATGGTGAGAATCCGCTGGATATGAGCGCCATTCATCCGGAAAGTTATCCGGTGGCGGAAGCTGTGCTGGCGAAGAGTAAAGTGGATCTGCGGGCTTCGGTGGAGCAGCGCCGGGAAACGCTGGAAAAATTCAGGAGTGAACATCCTTTGGCTAGATTGGCGCAAGAATTGAATGTAGGCGAGCCAACACTTGAAGATATTTTTGAGCAGTTGGTGCGGCCAGGGCGTGATCCGCGCGAAGATTTGCCGACGCCAATTCTGCGCAACGACGTATTGTCAATGGACGATTTGATGGCGGGCATGCGTTTGAAAGGCACGGTACGCAATGTGGTTGATTTTGGGGCATTCATTGATATTGGTGTCAAACAGGACGGGTTGATGCATATCAGCAAGATCCCGCGCGGGCAGCGCTTACAGGTTGGCAATGTGCTGGAAGTGGAGATTGACAGCATTGATATCGACCGCGGACGGATTTCGCTGAGCTGGGTGGAAGGGTAGGATTAGATAACGGGATGTGCTAGAATCGATAAATAGTGTATAGATTATCATACAGGTGAGCGCGTGGCAGAACAATCGGCAGTATCTGAATTTACCATTTCAAAAAAATATGAAAGCGACCGGCGCAGCCCGGTGCGGTGGATCTTTTCGCACGCCATCCATCACTGGCCGATTCTTCTGATGGCTTTTGCCGGGGCATTGGGGAATGCGGGTTTGTATTCCATCACCCCGGTGATGATTGGACGGGCATTTGATTTTTTGTCGGGTGCGGCAAAAGAGACGGGCACTCTGGCGTTTTTCGCCTGGATGATTGTGATCAGCCAGGTAGCACGCGGGGCTGCGCAGTTCATGCGCAATTATGGTTTTGAGTTGATTGCCCAAAAAGTGGAATTGATGATCCGGGAAGAGCTGTATGTGAATTTGCTGGGAAAGAGTATGACTTTTCACAGCCTGCAGTCGGTTGGGGATATGATGGCCCGGGCGACCAACGATGTCCGGGAAGTGAATTTTCTGTTCAGTCCGGGGCTAAACCTTGTTGCCGGATCGCTGATGTTCCTGATCTTCCCGTTGATGTTATCTGGCAGATACCATCCCCAGTTGTTATTGACACCCGTGGTTTTTACCGTGGTGTACTTTTGGGCATTAAGGCGGTATTTGAATACGTTAAGTCCCTTGACGGACGAAGTGCGCAGTTCTTTTGGGGCGTTAAATACCCGGCTGTCTGAATCGCTGGATGGAATTGAAACGGTGAAAGGCGCGGCCCAGGAAATCAATGAGGTGCATCGTTTTGGGCGTAATGCGATCCGCTACCGTGATGCGGCGGTGCGGCAGGGAGATGTGGAAGCCAGGTTCGTGCCGCTGTTGTTTTATTATCTTTCGCTGGCGGCAGGTTTGCTGCATGCGCTGTTACTGTTTTACAAAGGCACGATCGGCCTGGGGGATGTGGTTGGCTATTTTGGCGTGCTGATGATGCTGGATTTTCCAACATTTATTTCATCATTTGCGTATTCCCAAATTTCTCTGGGGATTGCCGGGGCGAGGCGGATTCTGGAACTCTTAAACAAAGAGAACAAGCTCGACCAAAATATCGAAGGGTATTCCGCCGAGATGCGCGGGGAGGTTGAGTTCCGGGATGTACGTTTCCAGTATGAAGACAGCGATCCGATTTTGGAGAATGTTTCCTTCACGGTGAAGCCCGGCCAGACGGTGGCGATTGTGGGCCAGACCGGGTCTGGCAAGACAAGCCTGATTAAGTTGATCAACCGCATTTATGATGTTACGAGCGGGCAGGTGCTGGTGGATGGGGTGGATGTGCGCGACTGGAATTTGGAAGCTTTGCGCAAGAATGTATCGATTATTGAACAGGATATTTTCCTGTTTTCGCGCACGGTGGAAGAAAATATCGCTTTTGGGCACCAAGGGGCGAGCCATGAGCAGGTGGTGAAAGCGGCGAAGGCTGCCCAGGCGCATGAATTTATCCAGACGTTTGACCAGGGGTACCAGTCGGTGGTAGGCGAACGCGGCGCGACGCTATCTGGCGGGCAGCGTCAGCGGTTGGCGCTGGCACGGGCATTTCTTTCGGATCCCAAAATATTAGTGCTGGATGACTCGACCAGCGCGATTGACAGTGCCACGGAAGACCTGATCCAGCAGGCGATTTTTGAAGCGTCGCGGGGGCGGACAACTTTTATCATCACCCATCGGCTTTCACAGATCCGTTGGGCAGATCTGATCCTCGTGCTGGGTAAGGGGAAACTGGAAGCTGTCGGGACGCACGAAGAATTGCTTAAAACATCCTCGATTTATCGACGGATCTTTTCATGAGCAAACGACGAGAAAATACAGGCAGAGTAAAACCATGAGTTTTTTTGCAGGATTGAATGCTGAGGATTACGACCGCCAGTATGCAGACCGGGAATTATATGGCCGGATACTGGCCTATTTTCGTCCGCATGTGTGGCGGTTGATAGGGACGGTTGTTCTGCTGCTGGTGGTGTCCGGGCTGGGAGCGTGGCTGCCGATTGTGGTCTCGCAGGGGGTGGATGAGGCCAGTATTAATCCCACGATTGATGCCATTTACCGGGTGTTTCTGTGGGTTTTCCTGATCGGGGTGGGGCGCTGGCTGGCAAACTGGCTGAATCGCCGGTTTATGATCCGGATTGTGGCGAATGTCATGTTCCAACTGGCGAAGGATGCTTTCCAGTCGGCAGCAGACCATGATCTCTCGTTTTATGACGAGTTTTCATCGGGCAGGATTCTCTCGCGGATCACTTCTGACACAAGAGATTTCGGGCAACTGGTTAATTTGACTTCTGATCTGGTTTCGCAAATTGTTCAGGCGGCGGTGCTGGGGGTGGTGCTGGCAAGGATCAATTTGCAATTGTTTGTGTATGTGGTTGCAATTGTGCCGGTTGTTTTCGTGCTGGCATTTTTCTATCGCAAGCTGGCGCGCAGGGTGACCCGGGAAGGGATGCAGGCAATGGCTGAGGTGAATGCGACGATCAAGGAAACGGTCAGCGGGATCGCGGTTGCCAAAAACTTCCGTCAGGAAACCAGCATCTACGAAACATTTACTGATGCGAACGTCCTGTCCTATGATGTGAATGTGCGCCGGGGATTGGTATTGTCGATTGTCTTTCCGACGCTGAACACGCTGGGTGGGTTTGCTACGGCCTTGCTGTTGTACCAGGGCGGCTTGAGCGTGGCGGCGGGGATTGTCACGGCGGGGAATTTGTATTTGTTCATTATGAGTCTGAACCGATTTTTGTTTCCCGTGATGATGTTGTCCTCGTATTTTACGCAGGTGCAAAGCGGTTTGGCGGCGGCAGAACGGGTATTTGCCTTGATTGATGCGGAGCCTGTGGTCGTGCAGAACGATGCGGTCAAACCGGGTAAATTGACCGGCGCAATCACCTTCGACCATGTCGATTTCCGGTATAAAGATAACGAGCCGGTGTTGTGTGATTTCTCGCTGGAGATTAAAGCCGGAGAAAATGTGGCCCTGGTAGGGCATACCGGTGCGGGCAAGTCCTCGATCGCCAAACTGATTGCGCGCTTCTATGAATTTCAAGGCGGGAAAATTCTGATTGATGGAAAGGATATCCGTTCCTTCAGCCTGCCAGAATTCCGTGAGCAACTGGGCGTCGTTTCCCAGACGCCTTTTCTGTTTTCCGGCACGGTGATGGACAATATTATTTATGCCTGTCCAAATGCAACCGAAGAAGAAGCGCTGGCGCTGGTGAAACAAGTGGGAGATGGGGAATGGCTGGATGCTCTGCCGAACGGGCTGGATACTGAGGTTGGCGAGCGAGGTGCACATCTTTCAATGGGACAGCGGCAGTTGGTGTCGTTGATGCGGGTATTGATCCAATGCCCGTCAATCTTTGTTCTGGATGAAGCCACCGCCAGTATTGATCCGTTTACGGAGTGGCAGATTCAGCAAGCGCTGGACTTGATCCTGAAACGCTCGACCAGTATTTTGATCGCGCACCGCCTGTCCACAGTCAAATCGGCTGACCGGATCGTGGTAATGAGTGAGGGGAAGATCGCCGAGATTGGCTCGCATGACAGCCTGATGGAGGGAGGGGGACAATATGCGGAGCTATATAATGCCTATTTCCGGCATCAAAGTCTGGAATATGTGGAGAAGTCACGTTCGGTCTGGGAAACACAGGGCAGGAAAAGCGAGCGGTCATGATGGCACAGCGTTTCATTCCGGCGGGATCTGTGCAGATTGAGAACAGGGTGGTTAATTCCCGCTTTATCGCGGATGCGGCGCCGGCTTTTTCGGTGGATGAAGCCAAAGCCTTTATCGCAGCAGTGAAAACAAAGTTTCCAGATGCAACGCACCATGTGCCTGCTTTTTTGATCGGGCATGGTAATTCTGTGACGGCGCACTGCAGCGATGATGGAGAGCCGTCGGGCACGGCAGGGCGGCCGGTGTTGAGCGTGGTGCAGGGCAGCGGTCTGGGAGATATTGTGGTGGTGGTGACGCGCTATTTCGGCGGCACGAAACTGGGCACTGGCGGTCTGGTCAGGGCTTATTCGGGTGCGGCACGTGAGGTTTTGGAAGCGCTGCCGCGGGCGGTTAAGATACCGACATATACCGTGATGGCTGCCGTAGAATATTCGTTATTTGAGCGGGTCCGGCTGCTGGTGGAAAAACATGGCGGCAAGATGCTGGATGAAGAATTTGGTGCTGATGTGACGGTGACAGCCCGGTTTGCGATGGATGCGTTTGAGCCGTTTCAAGCTGAATTACGAGAATTGACACAGGGGAAGGTGCAGGCAGAGATCGTTGAAGGGAATCCAGATACGATCATGCCTATCAGAAGGGATTAGGGAATAATCTTTTTGAGGCAGGGTTAAAACTCAGGGAAAACGCTGGAGGAGAAATTGGGCGACCTGGGAGGCGCCGTTGGGCTGGCCGCGGTGGACGCGGGGGAGGGAAAGTAATTCCGGGATTTGGGTCAACCATCCGGGGTCGGAGATTTGTTGACTTTGCATTGGGATGCCGGGCATATTGGCGTCAATAAAGGCGGTCAGGAAAGCGGATTCGCGAAAGTTGTCGCGGGAGAAGTAGCCGAAGGGGATGCCGGCATTGTACAGCTCGGCAATCGTGCTGTAACCAGCCTTGCCGACGGCAGCATCGCTGGCGTTGATCAGGTTGGGATGAAAGAAGTCGGAATGATGGGGGAGCAGGATGAGGTTGTTGACCCGGGTGAAGTGTCCGCTGCCGCCCGGAATGACGAAAACGGTGTTTTGTAATGCGTGCAGATGATCGACGCGGCGGAAGGATTCGGGAATACCGCCCATCGTGATGAGGATCATTTTTTCTTTGCCGGTTATGCCAAGGGCGCTCCGAACGGCTTGCGGGGATTTGGTGCTGGCACGGCTGATGGGGCGGGCAATCAGGTCTGCGCGGGGATCGAGCTGGCAATACGGTTGGGCGAGAATGTGGATATCCGGTGTTTGGAAAATTTTGCGAAGATAGCGGATGTGTTTTGAGAAATTGGGGTATTCCAGACGGTAGTTTTCATAGATCCAGTCCCAGGTGAAGTTTTCGAGAAGCACGGTGGGGATATTGGCGGCTTTACCGGCCGCAATTCCAAGCGGGGATATGTCGCAAATTGCGTATAGGCAGCGATGGGCGAGAAGATTCTGCGCGATTCGCTCAATATGATCTTGCTTGAAGGGAAAAAACTGGTCAAGTGCGTGGAGGGTGGCGGCGGGGTCTTCGGCAAGCGGTGAGCTTTGAATGAGGCCAATGTCTGTTTTCAAGGCGTGGTAATGAAATGGGCCGCTAAGGGACTCGGTAAAGAACCACTCAGGAATGAGGGTGTAGATCTCGAAGCAAATTCCGGGGTCGAGATGGTGCAGGGCAGCCATGATGGCAGCTGACCGGGCGGCATGACCGAAGCCATGCGGGGAGATGAAGCAGGCGATGGATTTCACGGGTGGAATGCGGCCCGGTGGATTTATAGCGCCCAGGCCAGCAGGAAGCCTATCACGGCAATGATGATCCCCGCGTGCAGAAACAAGTCAGAGGAGGAGAGCCAGCCGGTGGTGAAGATGCCCAGAAGGAAATTTAAAGCAACAAAAAGGATTCCAAGGATAGGCAGAAGCCCCTTGCGAGTGGCAATAAATTCAGAGAGAAAGTCAAGGAGATTTGAGAAGGCAGATTTTATCATGACAGGTCCTGTTGGTCTTCTTTGGAATCGGCCGGGACGGTGAAGAATGGCTGAAATTGGGTGAGCAGCCTCCCGGGGATGCTGCCTTCCATGCGGACCTTGCCACGGCCATGTTCGATGTTTGTCACCTGCCCCTGATCGTGGAAAATGGAAATGAGATTGCCTTGTTTGTAGGGCAGGGCAACTTCAATGGGGACCAGCTCTTTAAACAGTTTTTGTTCAATGGTTATCAACAGTT
The DNA here is from genome assembly GCA_964447155.1 of uncultured Anaerolineaceae bacterium. Lineage (GTDB taxonomy): Bacteria > Chloroflexota > Anaerolineae > Anaerolineales > Anaerolineaceae > SMBSF63. The sequence continues at coordinate 34,344 of CAYURM010000022.1, read as the reverse complement.
CAGGAATGCCCTGGCCTTTTTTGGCCGAGATGGGCAATGCATCCTGGAAGAAAAGGCGGGTATCGGGGGGGATATCTTTTGACGACAGGCGGTCAATCTTGTTAAGTACGGTAATCGCTGGAATGTGATCTGCTTCCAATTCTGCGAGGGTTTGTTGGACCGCATGCCAATGGGCGATCGCATTGGGGTGAGTGACGTCAACGACATGGACGAGCAAATCAGCTTCGGCGATCTCTTCCAGGGTGGCGCGAAAAGCAGCCACGAGCTGGTGCGGCAATTTTTGGATGAAGCCCACCGTGTCTGTCATTAGGCATGCTGTCCCGGAGGGCAATTCAACGCGGCGGGTGGTGGGGTCGAGGGTGGCAAAAAGCCGGTTGGCGACCAGCACTTTGGCGTCGGAAAGACGATTGAGCAAGGTGGATTTACCGGCATTCGTGTAGCCAACAAGGGCAACAACGGGGATTTGTGAGCGTTTGCGGTTTTCGCGATAGCGTGAACGGTGCGCGCGTACTTTTTCCAATCTTTCTTTCAACATGGAGATTTGCTGGCGAATGGCACGGCGGTCAACCTCAAGCTGGGTTTCACCGGGACCGCGCAGCCCGACACCACCCGTGCCGCCGCGGCCTGATGCGCCACCGCTTTGACGTGCCAGGTGGGTCCAGGCGCGGGTCAGGCGGGGAAGGAGGTATTCGTACTGGGCGAGCTGCACCTGGAGGATGCCTTCGCTGGTTTTGGCGTGCTGGGCAAAGATATCCAGGATGAGGGCCGTGCGGTCAAGAACGCGCACATTGGGACTGAATTTTTTCTCCAGTTCACGCAGGTGGCGCGGGGAAAGTTCGTTGTCAAAAACTACCACCTGGGTAAGGGTTTCTTCGACGAGGATCTTGATTTCTTCTACTTTGCCCGAACCGACCAGGGTTTCGGGATTGGGGCGCTCTCGGCGCTGGGTGGTTTCACCGACGACTTCCAGCCCGGCAGTGAAAGCCAGCATTGCCAGCTCTTCCAGCGAGTCTTCGAGAGCCAAAAGGTTCTCATCTTTGTCAAATTCAACACCAACAAGAAAGGCTCTTTCTCGGGGTGGTTTGGTTGGTTCGGGGATTCTTTTTGTCATCAAGGAGTGGATTTCCCTTTCTGTTGAAACCATTGCGTTAGTCGCTGCATGGCTTCTTCGATCTTTTCTGTTTTTGTGCCCAATGAGATGCGGATGTATCCGCTGCCGTATTCTCCATATACGCTGCCGGGGGTGATGCTTATGCCAGATTCGTCCAGGAGCGCGCTGCAAAATGCGAAGTCATCAGGGAATTGTTCCGGCAAGTGCGCCCAGATGTAGATGGCGGCTGGCGGTGTATTCAGCCCGAAGCCGAGTTTTTTGAGCGTTTTGACGACGATGTCGCGGCGCTGCTGGTAGATGCGGTTGCGTTCTTCCAGCCAGGTCTGGTCACCGGTGAGGGCGGCGACACCCGCAGAAAGGATAGGGGCGAAATGGGAGGTGTCGATCTGGGTTTTGTAGGTGTGCAGGAGCTGGGTGATCTGTGGATTGCCGACGGCCATGCCCAGCCGCCAACCGGCCATATTATAGGCTTTGGAGAGTGAATTGAATTCCAGAACGACGTCTTTTGCGCCGGGGACCTGGAGCATGCTGGGGGCGATGTAGCCATCAAAGCAGATGTCGACATAGGGGGCATCATGGGCGATGAGGATGTGGTGTTTTCTGGCAAAGTCGACAGCTTTTTCGAAGAATGCCAGCGAAGCGACCGCGCCCGTGGGGTTATTGGGGTAGTTTAGCCACATCAGCTTGGCTTTTTCGGCAACTTCACCTGGGATTGCATCCAGGTTGGGGAGGAAATCATTTTCGCTGAGCAGGGGGAGCATGTAGACCTCCGCCCCGGCGATGGCGGCGCTGGCTTTGTAGACCGGATAGCCTGGGTTGGTTACCAGAACCAGATCTCCGGGATCCAGAAGGATTTGACTCAGGTTGAATAGACCTTCTTTTGAGCCGATCAAACCGACCACTTCTGTGGCAGGGTCAAGGTCGACGTTGAAGCGATTTTTGTAATATAAGGCAACTGCCTGTCGAAACGCGGGTGTGCCGCCGTAGGGAGAATATCGGTGTGTGTCGCTGCGTTTCGTTTCACTGCACAGGGTTTTGATGATAAATTCGGCCGGGGGCAAATCCGGCGAGCCGATGTCGATGCGAATCACGTCAACATTGGCAGCGAGGAGTTGATTGATCTTTTTGGAGAGGGTGGCGAAAAAATAGGGCTTGAGAGAGGAAACACGGTCTGCTGGTTTGAAAGGCATCATAGGATTGTCGATTTACTCACTTTCTTTTTCTTCTAAATGGATCAGGGGAGCAAAGAGATGCGCTGTGGTTTCATCTGGCGGTTCCTTGCGCAGAGGCAGGAGGACATGAACAATGGTTCCAGGAAGTTTTTTCTCGTCATAGCCGGGGGATTGGAGCCAGATGGTGCCGCCGTGAAATTCAACGATTCCTTTGGCGATATGCAGCCCCAGTCCCGGGCCGCCGCCCTTGAATTTGGTTTTGCCGCTGGAATGGAGCATGGCGCTGCCGATGCGGGTGAATTTCTCAAAGACGATTTCCTGTTGGTCCTGGGAAATGCCGATACCTGTATCCGTAATGATGATTTCAATGAAACCAGGTAATTTCCTGCCGGTGATGGTAATTTTGCCGCCGTCAGGCGTGTATTTAATCGAGTTGTGAAGGATATGGCGAAAGATTTGCATGATCCTTTCGGGATCGCCGAAGGTCATCTGGCTGAAAGATTCAAATGGTTCAATGCTGAAAGTCAAACCACGTTCTTGAATCGTGGTTTCGAGTTCTGCGGCGAGGATGTGGATCAATCGGTCGAGCCAAATGGGTTGAAAATTCAGCTGCATCAAGCCATTATCGATCATGGAGACGTCAATCATGTCATCGATGATGTTGCGCATGCGTACAATGCCAGTGCGCAGGCCAGTCAGCAGGGTTACTTCGGGAGAACCTTCTTCCAACTTCAGGCTGGTGAAACTGTCATTCAGCATGGATGCGTAGCCTTCGATAAGGGTCAAGGGGGTTTTCAGTTCGTGGGCGGCAACGGCAATAAAGTCAGATTTGCTCCTGTCGACGCGGTTCAAGTTTTTTCGAACTTCCTCAAGCTCGCGGGTAAGGTCGCTGGTTCTGGCCTGCGTTTCAAATTCCGTTGATTTGACGAAGGCATAGTTGAAATGTGGCAGCAAGAGACTGGTGATCTCCATCGCGGTGTGCTCGTTGAATTCCTGACGGGCGATGGCAAAAGTGAGGTCGGAAAGATCGGCGATGAATTGGGTAAGGGTGTTGGTATGTCCTTCCACGTCGGTGCGGGTCAGTGAAGTTGACCATAATGCCAGAATAGAATCCAGCCAGGCCGGCTCGTTATTTTCGACAGCCTGTTCCAGGGAACGGTAGAAATTGTCGAGCTGGTTTTGCAGATCTGCGCGCATCCCTTTTTGTGTAGAAAATTTCTGGATGACGCCCTGCGTCCATAATGGATGAAAGGCTTTCAGGCAAGCGATCTTTGATGTAGACATACAATAGTAGTTTACGACAGGAATGCGTTTTTGCCAAATGATTAACGGGTGAGTTTCGATTTTTCAAAATAACTTGAGCCGCGGACAGAAAAAAGTATCCTTGGCAGGGATGTATGTATTTGTGCTGTTGCACGAATTTTCGGGTTCTATAACGACTTCAGTCGTTACTACAAAGTACCCGCAACGCAGGCCCGTTAATCTGTGCGGGAAAGCAGCCAGGCGAGGAGGGTGTCGCCGACGGTTTGCAGGCTTTTGGCGGAGACCTGCTCCAGATCATCCTGGATGGTATGCCAGGCGGGATAATCAAAATCAATCAGGTTAATGGCAGGGATGCCTGCGTTGAGAAAGGGGGTGTGGTCATCGAGGATGCTGTATTTTTCTTCGTTGATGAAGATGTCTTCGTAACCCAATTGTGCGGCCTGGCTCCAGACTTGATCTGACAAGACAGGGTCGGAATTTATTTCTCGATAGATGTTGAGATCTTTGTCGCCGATCATGTCGACGATGACGACGGCCTGCGGTGCTGATTGGAGAGTCTCAACAAAGGCGGTGGAGCCGAGTATCCAGTCCCAGCCGGCAATTCGGCCTTGATCTTCGGCGTCAAAAAACACGAGCCAGGTACCTGGCTGCGCATCTGCAGGGATAACGCGGGCCAGTTCCAGCAGAACGGCGACGCCCGAAGCGCCATCGTTCGCGCCGGGCACGGGTTGGCCGTGCTGCTTGGGGTCGGGGTCATTGTCCGCCCACAGGCGGGTATCGTAATGCGCCCCCAGGATGATGTTTGGTGCGGTTTCACCGTGATGGGCGATCAAGTTGTGTATGGTATGTCCGTCAATTTTCAAGGTTTGCTGATCGACTTGCCACCCGTTTGTTTTCAGTTCCTCAGTGATCCAGCGACCTACAGCTTTGTGACCGTCACTGCCGGGATAGCGCGGGCCAAAGGCAAGCTGGGTGGCAATGTGCTGATAGGCACGCTGGCTGTTAAATTCAATTTCTTTGGCGGGGACGGCTGGCAAGCGGGCGGGAATGAAGGCAGTTTGCGCTGCCAACCTGTTTTGGATGGCAGGGAAGGCGATTGCCAGAGCCATGACCAGCAGGAAGAGGGCAGCGGTTATCAGCCGATGCCGGCGTTTATCCGTCATGGTGCAAGCCGTGTGATTGGATGAAAGCTTGCAGGTCGTCGATGGAACGCTGCGCATAGGCAGCGGCGCGCTGGCGTTTGCCTTTGACTGGCTGCTCCAATGGCGGCACAATGCCGAAATTGGCTTTCATGGGCTGGAAGTCTTTCATGTCGGCCTGGGTGATATAACGGCATAAAGCACCCAGCATGGTGGTTTCGGGGAGGATGAGCAAGTCCTGACCGGCTATCTGGCGGACAACATTCAGGCCGGCCAGCAGGCCGGTGGCAATATTTCCGATGTAACCTTCGACACCAGTGATTTGCCCGGCGAAGAAGAGCTGGCTGCGGTCTTTCGCCTGCAGGGTGGGGTGGAGGAGCAGGGGCGAGGCGATGAAGGTGTTGCGGTGCATTTGCCCATAGCGTACAAATTCGGCGTTTTCCAGACCAGGGATGAGGCGGAAGACTTCTTTTTGGGCGGGAAATTTGAGATTGGTTTGGAAGCCAACCATGTTGTATAAATCACCAGCGAGGTTATCCTGACGGAGCTGGAGGACGGCATACGGCCGTCTTCCGGTGCGGGGATCGTGCAGGCCAACGGGGCGCATGGGGCCATAGGCGAGAGCGTCATGGCCGCGGCTGGCAATGATTTCTACCGGCAGGCAACCTTCAAAAAAGGAGGAGGAACCGGCACGGACACCTTCCTGGATCGCGGTTTCAAATTCCTGGAGGACGATCCGCTCAGCTTTAAGCAGGCTTTCTATAAAATGGCCGTATTCTTCTTTGTTCAGAGGGGCGTTGATGTAGTCGCCTTGTTCCTGGTCGCCACGATCATAACGGGAGGCGCGGAAGGCAATGTCCATATTGAGGGAATCGACAGCGATGATGGGGGCGACGGCATCAAAAAAGAAGAGGTTGTCCTGCCCGCTCCATTGGTGGATGTCTGCGGAAAGGGCGGAGGAGGTCAGCGGGCCGGAGGCAATGATAACGGGGCCACCCTGGGGAATGCGTTTGACTTCTTCGCGAACAAGGGTAATGTTGGGATGGGCGGTGATTTTTTCCGTTATTAGTTGGGAAAAGGCATCGCGGTCGACGGCCAGAGCGCCGCCGGCGGGAACAGCAGTTTGCCCGGCGCATTCCAGAAGCAGCGATCCGAGATGGCGCAGTTCTTCCTTTAGCAGGCCGGAAGCGCGGTCTGGCAGGTTGGAGCCGAGTGAGTTGGAACAGACCAGCTCGGCGAGGCCGTCGGTTTGGTGTGCGCCAGTTTCGACCTGGGGGCGCATTTCGTAAAGGGTTACCTGGAGACCTTTTTGAGCTGCCTGCCAGGCGGCCTCGCAGCCAGCGAGGCCGGCACCGATAATCGTCAAAAATTTTCGCATAGCCACATCCATTATTAAAAATATAGTTGACTTGATTTTACCATTGGGAGGAACGAGTTGGCATGAAAAGGGAAATTTAACCTGGCACACATCTTGCAACAATGGGAAGGACGAGATATACTATTTTTGTAAGGGGTACTATTATGTTCCAAATTCAATCACATGCACTTCGTCCGTTAACAACTGCTCATCTGGCGCAGACGATGACGTTGTTAAGTATGACCGCTGATGAACTCCGGCAGGAGATTGAAGGCGAGTTATCAGCCAATCCAGCGCTGGAGATGGTTGAAGAGCGCCGTTGTCCGACCTGTAACCGGCTGCTGCCTTCGCGGGGAAATTGCCCGGTATGCAGTTGTCCGAAATCCGAAGATCCAGAAGAGCCTGTGGTTTTCATTTCGCCACGAGAAGATTTTACCCCGCGTTCGGATCATTATGCAGATTCCATGCCAGAGATTGATCAACCGGCGCTCGGTGCAGATTTGCCGACGTATGTATTTCAACAGATCGCTGCCGAGCTGGAAATTGAAGATCGACCGATTGCAGCATATTTGTTGACCCGGCTGGATGATGATGGGCTGCTGATGGTTGATATTCAGGAAATGGTGCGTTATTTTCATGTGCCTCCTTCACGTGTAGAAAATGTATTGTCAATCATTAAACATGCCAATCCGGTGGGTGTTGGGTCGCGATCGCCTCAGGAGGCTTTGCTGGTACAGGTGGAGGTATTGTCTGAGAATCAATTTATCCCTGATTTCGTGGTTGAGATCATCATGAATGGGATGGATAAGTTGAGCCGTCATCAATTGGCTGAACTGGCTCATCAACTGAGCGCATCTACCCGTAAAGTTCAGGAAGCGGTGCGGTTTATCAGCGAGAATTTGAACCCGTTTCCCTCCCGCTCCCATTGGGGGGATGTGCGGCAGCCTACCCAGGTTACGCTTCAGGTATACCGCAGGCCAGATATCATCATCAATTATTTAAACAATGACAAGAATAATCCGCTGGTAGTAGAGATCATCATGCCGATTTATGGTACGTTGCGCGTAAATCCGCTCTTTCGGCAATCCATTCGGCAGGTGGATAGTGAGAAGCAAAATGCCTGGCGCAATGACCTGGAGAAGGCTTCTTTGTTGGTGAAATGCATTCAGCAGCGCAACCATACGATGCAGCGCCTGATGCAAAGGGTGGTATCAATCCAGCGGGATGCGATTGTACGCGGCGAGCGGTATTTGCAGCAATTGACGCGGGCAGAAATTGCGGTGGAATTGGAGGTGCACGAATCGACAATTTCGCGCGCAGTTTCCAGTAAGACGGTACAATTACCCAATGGACGGATTGTTCCGTTGTCGTCGTTTTTTGACCGCAGCCTGAATGCGAGGACCGTGTTATGCGAGCTGATTTCCGAAGAAGAGAAACCAATGAGTGATTCAGAACTGGCACGGCTGATGGCTGCAGAAGGATTCAAAGTTGCCCGGCGTACGGTTGCAAAGTACAGGGCAATGGAAGGAATTCTGCCAGCTCATTTGAGGACTACAGTAAGTCATCCCGTATGATGCAAAAATTCTTTAATCTGCCCGACTATCTGTTTGGGAATCAACCCTCATGGCCTGAAATAAGCGCTGTTTTCAATTTATTACCTGAAGCAGCGCTGTTGTTTAATCGTGATCGCCAGGAAATTCTGTTTGCAAATAGAAAGTTTCTGGAATTGACGGCTTTTACATTGCATGAAATTGCAGGAAAGCCGTATTCGGATTTTTTGCTGAATTATGAACCAGCTTTTTGGGATGCAACGGAGGCCATGCGTGCTCAACTGGTGAAGCGTTTGGCAAGCCCGATTGAGGTTGAGGTCAATTCGGTGATCCTCGACAAGGATGCAAACTGGATATTGCTGCGGGTGTCGGAAGTGGTGCAAGGCTCATATGACGATCTGAGCCCGGAACAAAAGATTGATCTGCTGCTGGATTTGATTGCATTTGGTGATGTTAGCGATGAGCAGAAATTGTATGATCTGGTATTGGAGACAATTCGCAAACTTCTCGGTACAGATTTGATCAGTGTATATCGGGGAGAGAGTCACCGTCCACAAGCTGTGCGCGTGGCAATGAGAGGGGCTGAAGTTTTTTCTTCTGTTTTGTCATCGGCTGATGTGATACGACTTTCTGAAGTGGTTGTATGGGAACCAGGAAAAAAGATGGTTGCGGAACTGCACCGCCAGGGACGGATTGCGGGACTGAAATATGTGGCATCCGTACCGATTGGTCAGAAAGAGGCAAGTTTCGGGATGCTGGTGATTGGCGGTATGGATAAAGAGCCGATTGCCGAGATGGAGAAGATTCTTGACTTTTTTCATTTTTATATTGGCGATCAATTGCAGAAGCTGGCATTGATCGAAAACCTGTCCAGCGAAAACCAGAGAAGAGGATTCTCCCTGTCGGTTTTGACAGGTATTCTGGAGCATATTGATGAGGGCGTAGTGGTTCTTACGCCTAATTTGAGAGTGGTTGAAATCAATTCGATTGCCGAGGCGCTGCTGGGGTATACCTGTACCGAGGTATGCGGAGAAAGTGTAGAGAATGTTCTGATTGGATCTACGGGGTTGATCAAGACGCTGGAGGATTCCGCGATAAGTTTAAAGACGCAGACGCTGACCAAGCGCTCATTGCACCGGAGAGATGGCAGCGCGTTTCCAGCTGAGATACAAGTGGTTCCTGTGGTTGAAGATGGGCAAACACGAGCTTTGCTGGTTTTGATTGCTGATGTGAGTCAAGAAGAAGAAAATCGGCTGCGTACCGAGCAGTTGGAAAACCACGCCATGTTAGGCGAGTTTACGGCGATATTTGCTCATGAAGTACGTAATCCTATTAATAATATATCTACCGGCTTGCAATTGCTGGCAAATCGGGTGGATGGCAATTTTGCCAATCTGGCATTAATTGAACGCGCACAGAATGATTGCGTCAGGTTGAATGATCTGATGGATTCCGTGCTCGCGTTTTCCCGTCCGATTGACCATAAATTTCAGATGGTGGACATCCCGGCTTTGGTAGAGCGGGTGTTAACTCGGTGGCGTCCGCGGATGACCCGTGTGAAGATCGAGTCATATTTTAAGGCCGGCGAGAATTTGCCGGTCGTCAACGGGGATTATCGCTCCCTGGAGCGGGTGTTCACCAATTTGATCAGTAATGCAGTCGATGTGATGAGCGAAAGCGGCGGCACCCTGTCTGTGCGGGTCGGGATGAAGGAAGCGGCGAATCAACAACCACAAATTGAGATCACGTTTGCGGATAACGGACCCGGCATTCCTGACGGGATGAAAGATCGAATTTTTGAGCCGTTTATTTCCAATAAACCTCGTGGGACGGGACTTGGATTGGCGATCACCAAACAGATCGTGACAACCCATCGCGGCGCCATTTATGCGAGCAGTTTTCCGGGAGGGACAGTGTTTCATGTCGAGCTGCCGGTGGTAATGGAGGGAGAAAAATAATGAGTTATACGGTATTGATTGTGGATGATGAAGAGAATGCGCGCCAGAATATCGGCGAATTTTTGAATGATAAAGGATATGATGTGGTGGGGGTTGCCAATCTGGCAGAGGCCCGTGACAGCTTGCGTAAAGGCAATGCGGATATTATCCTGCTGGATGTACAGCTTCCCGATGGGTATGGGCCAAGTTTGATCTATGAAACGGAACAATTGCCGGTGCGGCCTCCTGTCATTATTATTACTGCGTTCGGGGATATTGAGATGGCGGTTGAAGCGATGAAGAATGGCGCCCATGATTTTTTGAGCAAGCCGATTGAGTTCACTCGCCTGGAAAAAACGCTGGACAGAGCCTGCGAAGCGGTATCCATGCGTAGAGAACTGGTGCTGCTGCGGCAGTCACAGCAAAGTGATTTACATTTTATTGTCGGGAAGAGTGATGGCATGAAGGTGATTGTCAACCAGGCCAGGCGGGCGGCAGAGGCATCGGTTTCGGTGCTGGTGACCGGCGAAACGGGAACAGGCAAAGAGGTGTTGGCAAAATTTATCCACAATGCCGGCCCGAGGGCGGATAAGCCGTTTGTGCCGATTAACTGCGCGGCAATCCAGCCTACCGTGCTTGAATCAGAATTGTTTGGATATGAGGCCGGTGCGTTTACCGGCGCGGATAAACGCAAGCTGGGGTTGATGGAAGTGGCAGACGGGGGCATCCTTTTTCTGGATGAGATTTCATCCATGCCGCTGGATATTCAGGCCAAGCTGCTGCGGGCGATCGAAGACCGCTCGCTGCGCCGGGTGGGTGGTACGAAAATGATCCAGGTGGATGTGCAGATTCTGGCGGCATCCAACCGCGATTTGCCAAACATGATCAAGGAGAACCAGTTTCGCGAAGATTTGTATTACCGTTTGAAAGTTGTTGATCTACACCTGCCGCCGCTGCGTGAACGCCGCGAGGATATTCCTGAACTGGCTGGTTTCTTTGTGCGCCGGATCAACATGCGGTTGGGAATGAATGTGACAGATATTTCCCAACGGGCATTGGAAGCGCTGGTGCGCTATCAGTGGCCGGGAAATATCCGGGAACTGAGCAATGCGATTGAGCGGGCGCTGCTGTTTTGCGATGATGCGGTAATTGATTTGGCTCATTTGCCGGCGGATATCCTTCGCGGCGGTTAAGGGCGTTGGCACAGTTCTTGCAACATTGCCTTCTGAGTCTACTTTTCAGGAGGCAATGTTAATTTAATGGAACTGTCAAATTTGATCACACTGATGGCGCTGACGCTGTTTGTTTTGGGGACGATTTCATTGTGTTTTGGATTGTTTACACTGGTTACCAAAGTAATTTGGGGGGACTTAAAAACAATTGCACAGCAGACTGCTCAAATTGCCCAAAAGGGGATTACTGAAGAAATCGCCGGTCTGGTTGGAAATGCGTCAAATCTGATTGCTGCGTTAAACAAATTGGTGGCGACGGCGGTTGGCATTGGCGTTTTTCTGGTTTTGTTTGGCGGGGTGTTGATCTTTTTGTCTTATTTTGTCGCGATAAAGGCATTGTAGTGGGTGAATTCAATCGTTTTGGGGAGATAGACTAATCCATGAATAATTCTGCATTGTATTCCTTTCTGCATGTCAATTTTTCAGCGGAAGAAGCATCAAGTATCCTGTCTGCATTACGACAGGATCAAATGGTCTGGCAGAGTGTCCAGGAAGATGAATTGTGGAAATTGTTCAGCGACACAGATGTGAAAAGCCGGGAAGATTTGTGTCCGGGGCGGCTGTCGCTGGTGGTGTTAGGGCATGGCGAGTATGCGTGCTTGTTGCGGGAAAGAGCGCAATTTTTAATCGATGATGATTTGCAAAAGAGGGCCAGCAGGTTCTTAACGTCAATTTGTGAAAATGGCCGACAGGTTACCAGCCTGGAGAAGGCCGGACTGGCTGCGCTTGGCTTAAGAGAACGCTGGCGGCTTTCACAGAACTGGAAAGATGTTTTTATGCAGTCAAGATTTTTCAATCTGGAATCTACTCAACCTGAAACCTGGCGTACCGCATTGGCGTGTTTGTATGGTCTGGTGCCGGATGGGTTGGGGATGCTGGCTGAAATCTGCATGCTGGATTCCGATGACAGATATCTGGCTGTGGTTTCACATGTGGTGCTGGCAAACCCCATTTTGGCTGAAGACCGCCAGAAGATTCTTTTGAATTTGCTTGAAAAGAAGCCGCTGGGCAAAGTCCTTTCCGGCCTGCGCAGTATGGTTATATTGGGAGAATCGGAACTGGCAAAACAATTGGCGGAAAGTTTACTGGAATCACGCCTGGATGATTGTAAAGAAGCCAGGCAGGCCTGGGAGAAGCTGGATGGTAGTCAACTGCTGGCTGCTACCGATCGATTACAGTCCCTGGCCGGGTTATGTCAATTGTCCGGTCATGTAAAAAAAGCTGCGTTCTTGTTGAAATCCATTGAGGAAGCAGAACGATTCTGGCGGGCGGGATTGCATTTACAGCGCCTGGCTGCGGCCGAAATGACGGGGGAAGCGGAGAAATATATTGCCAAGGTTTTGAAAACAGATCAAGCTGATCTCGTTTATGGACAACCTGAGGCGAGTTTTGTTTCCAGGGCGGCGGTGAACACGCTGGACGAAATATCGTTATCCGAAATTCACCCGTTTTTGCAACTGCGGAAAGCACAGCAGGCCCAGTCGAACGGCGAAACAGAAACAGCCCAGACGATTGCGCGCGGGGCGGTTGAAGAAATTGTGAAGAAGGTGAGCAAGCACGAAGCGCTGTATGCACCGCGATTTGTGGCAGAGTGGAAACCGCTGGAATTGATCGAAATTCTGGAGTCGGTTGACATGCAGGCAGAAGCAGTGCAACTTGCCCATATTCTGCAACAGGAGCGCCCCAACGATGTGGAGCTGTTGCACTATATTAGTAAGTATTTGGCACAGATTGAAGACTATCCGGCGGCGGGCAATTATGCTTTTGCGGCAGCGATTATCAACCCCGCTGCGCCGGAGAATTTTCAGCGGCTTGCTTTGCTGCAGGAAAAGCAACTGCAATGGAAAGATGCTTATGAGTCCTGGGCACAGGTGATTCGCCTGACCGAAGATGCACAGGCGGATGACTGGGCGCGATTTGGAATGAGTGCGTATCAAGCGGATATGCCGAGAATTGCAGCAAAGGCTTGCGAAAGTGCGCTTGAAAAAGAGCCAAATCATGAAAAGGCGAATGCGCTGATGGGTAAAGCACTGCAGCAAATGGAGGATTTTGAAGCGTCCGTTCCGTATTTAATTGTGGCAACAAAAGCAGGACCGCACAACGCAGCGTATTGGCTGGATCTTTCGGAATCATATTGTGCTATGGGATTGATTGACCATGCGATTGCAACTTTGCAGGCGGGGCAGAAGATTGTCCCTGAGTCTGCCGAGCTTAATTTCTCACTGGGGAAACAGTACCAGGCTGCGGGAAACGTGGAACAAGCTCTGCCGTTTTTCGAGGCTGCGGCGGTGTTGGATCCCGAATCGGCGGAGTCGGCGTATGAACTGGCGGCGAGTCTGGCTGCGCTTGAGAAATTTGGTGAGGCAAAAGAAGCGCTGGTCAAATCTTTGGAAAAATGGCCTGAAGCGGCCCCCATTGCAAGGCTGTTGGCTGAAATATACTTGCAGGAAGAAAATTATTTGTCAGCTGTGCCTGTATTGGAGATCGTTATTCAGGACGATAATCCCCCGGCTGAGTTGAAACTCGCGTATGTGAAGGCGATCTTTAACGGGGAACATCCGCTGCTGGCGGATGGGCCGATGGTTTCGGCAGAGCGGGTACAGCGTGCCGAGATGCTGTTGGAAGAAATGCTGGAAAAGCAGCCGCATGCCTTTGCGGTGCAGTTGGCACTGGCGGAAGTGATGGGCGCGCGCGGACGAAACCAGGAAGCTTTGAAATTGTTCCGTGGATTAATCGAGTCAGCGCATGTCACCCTGCCGGAATGGCGGTGGCGGTTGTATGCGGGCATGGGGGCAGTGGCAGATTCATTGGAAATGAAAGATATTGCCCTGACGGCGATGAAAGAAGCCGCACAGGCTGCTCCGGAACGGCTGGATGTGCTGAAAAAATTGGCAAAGGCGTATCTGCATGCCGATCTGCCGGAAGAGGCGTTTCAGACGGTGCGCAGCGTGCGCAGCATGGCGCCGGATCAGCTCGATGTGCTGATTTGGTATGCGGATATTGCCAGCATGACGGGGCATGTGGCAGATGCGTTGGAAGGATTGGCTTGCGCGACAGAAATCGATGCTCAGTCCCCGGAAATGTGGGTGCGGTTGGCTGCGATGCAGAGTCAAATGAAAGAAGAAGCGGCTGTGCGGCAGAGTTTGAGAAAACTGGCAGCGCTTGGTGACGTGCCGGCATCAGCCCTGCGCCAGGCCGCTCATCTTTATGTGGGTTTGGATGAATTGCAGGAAGCAGTTGCCTGCCTTGAAAACGCGAAGGAGTGCGAAGCTGGTGACCCTGTTGTGGAATTTGACCTGGCCTGTTTACAAGCGCGGATTGGCGAAACATCTGCTGCAGAAGAGCATTTGTCGGTGTTGCTTGAAAGGTACCCTGAAAATGTCTGTCTGCATCTGTTTCAGGCGGACTTGCTCATTTCGTTGGACAGGATGCAGGGCGCATTGGCAAGTTTGCAGCATGCTGAGGCACTGGTTGATGCAGACCGACTGTTCCCGTTCGCTGAAGGGGATGTGCTCAAAGTACTGCCAAGGGATTGGTATGCTTCCCTGACTGCCCTGGAGGCAATTAATCTGAGGATGGGGGTGCTGCATGAGATGGTGGGTGACAGCGAGACGGCTCTTTCATATCTGGAGAAAGCCTTGTCGCAAAACCAGCGTTCGGCTCAAATTCGATATATGGCGGTTGAGCTTGCAGATGCTTTGCTATATTCAGAAAAGAGTGCAGACATTTTGTCAAGCGTTGATCAGTATGCGCTCTCGGCAAATGAAAAACTGGATACATTGCCTGAGATGGGGAAGCATGCCAGAGCAGGGTTGTTTGCAATGGAGGCTGCTTTACAACTGAATCAAGATGTGACGGCAGCCAGGGTGGATGCGATCATTGAACAAGGAATGCAGTTTGATGCCGATCATCCTGCATTGTTGGCCTTGAAGAGCCGGAATATGGTGCGGAAAGGGGAAACGGGGGCAGCCCTGGAGCAATACAGGAAGGCTGTCCGGCGTTATGGCCAACTGAAGGAAGCACAAAGTCAGCCACAACCGCAGTGGAACCCCGGCATGGGGATACAGTATGGATTTTCATCTTCGATTGGCATCCAGCTTTCAGAAGCGGCATTTGCGCTGGGAAAATGGGATGACGCCGTATGTATTGGAGGTGATTTAGTAGCGAAACGCCCTTACGAGGGGCGGTCTTTGCTGAATCAAATCAGTCTGGTCGTCCGGCTGCGCGAGCAGGCAATGCTTGCGCAGGAATTACGGGTGATCCGCCATGCACCAGAGGAGAAGGCCCCGGGGATTTCCAGCGAAGAAAGTTTCAACGACTTGGTGAATCGGCTGGAGCGGATCAGAAATTGTGAAGAGGTGGCGCGCTGGATGGCGCGGGGGAATATGGTGTTTCGTTCTTCGCTGGAAGGGATCCGTAATTTCGCCAGGAGCGCTAAATCCGGGGAAGATCAGAGGGCATTGGTAGCAGCTTTACGCCGGAGTAACAATTACGCCGGGGCGATCCAGATTGGAAAGAAATATATTGATGAACCAAAAGTGCTGGTGGAGTATGGATTGAGCCTGCAGAGCACGGTGCCAGAAGAGGCGGTGACAGTGATTTTAAAGGCGCTGGAGCTGACGTCGAATGACCCGCTTGCTTATGCTGCCCTAGCCGTTGCTTTACAAAGAGCAGAAGAGCGCGAAGAAGCACTGGCGGCGCTAGAGTCTGCGCTGGAGATGTGGCCCGATGAACCGGAATGGCATGCCTGGGCTGCTGAGCTTGCCGGGTTGGAATTTGAGTTAGAAAAAGCTGTTGCGCACTGGAAGATGGCGGTTGAGTTGATGCCGGAGAGGCTTGCATACAGGCTGGCGCTGGGTGATGCCTATATCCAAAATGGAGAAGCTGCGCAGGCGATTGTTTTACTGGAAAATATAAGTAAAAAGGCTGCGGATCAGGGGCAGGTTTGGCTGCTGCTTTCCAAAGCATATCAGCAGGTTGAAGATTGGGCAAGCGCTTTGCAAGCCTCGGAGCGGGCTGCGGTGGTTGACCGATATTCGCCTGAACCGGTATTGCAAAGCGGAAAAATTGCGCTGCGGATGGGCAAGCAAAAGAAGGCGATGGAATGTGCCAGCCTGGCTTTGAAGCGAGCCCCCGGGACTGCAGGCAGTCTGTTGTTCTTGTGTGAGGTGCAGAAAGCAGCAGGGAAATCTGCTGATGCGCTGCGGATGCTGGAAGAAGCGATCAATGGCGGGCAAAAATGTGCTGCAGTGATGCTGGAGCACGCCAGGCTGGTGCAATCCATGCAGGGTGCGAAAGAAGCTGAACCCTTGTTGATGGCGCTGGTTGAAACGGATCCTGAGAATGCGGAGGTTTTGAGTGATCTGGCCGGGGTACAACTGGAGTTGGATAAGCCCCAGGAAGCGAGCCAGCATGCTTTTCGGGCATTGAAAATCAATCCAACACTGAAAGGATTGAATTATTTGGTTGGTATGATGAAACGTGCAGACGGGCAACTGGATCAAGCGGTGCATTATTTCAGCGAGGCGGTCCGGCAGTATCCCAATGACCTGGAAGCATATGTGGCGTTAGGGAAAACGTATTTAGAGCGCCGGGAAAACAAGAAAGCGTTTAAGACTTTTGGGCAGGCAATGGAAATTGCGCCAGATGATTACAGACTGTATTTTCATGCGGGCGTTATTCTGCGCGAGCAAAAAGACTATGTAGGCGCAGAGGATATGATGCGGCGTGCGTCGGAACTGGCGCCAGGGGACATTAATATCCGCCGGCAGCTTGGCGCAATCGTAGCATTGAATCTGGTGCACAATCCCAAAGGGGTGAAAGCGTGACAGCAATCATTGAAGACCGGAAGAAAAATATCATCAACCGGGAAAATCTGTTGGTCGTGCTGCGGGCTTCACAGTCGGTGAATGCCTATCGGTTCATCCGGCAGGCGGCATTAGAATGGCTGAGTATTTACCCCGGGGACTTATCATTCAACCTGTGGCTGGCAAAAGGGTTGATCGGCGAGGGGCGAATGGAACAGGCGCTGGAGATCATTGAGAAATTGGTTGCGCTTGATCCTGAATATGCAGCGGCCTGGCGGCTGACTGCGGAATTGCATAAGCCGGGAAGTGCTGCTCAGGTGCAGGCAGTGTCCATGCTGCAAGCTTTGGGGTATTCTGTCCGAAAAACGGGGCAGCTACTTCCATGGGGGGCAGCTTTGTTGTCAGCGCGGAAACTAATTCAACAAGAAGACTACCTGTCCGCAGAACAGGGTGTCTATGGGGTGCTGAGTCAGTATCCCGATGCGGTGTTGGGAGCGATTTTGCATTTGGATCTGCTGGGTATTGCGGGGGACCAGTCTGGCGTTTTGAGTTATTCGCGGGTGTATCGAACCCGCTGGCCGAGATGTCTGCATTTTTCACTGCTGTCAGCGAAAGTGATGCTGGAAGCAGGACAGGAAACTGAAGCGATGCAGTTGTTCCAGCAGTGCGTGGCGAGCGACCCTGAAGGCCTGGTCGCGAAACGCCTGTGGGGCAATGATCATATTTATCAACCCATGTGGCCGGGTGAAATGCGGGTACGGTTTGATTTGCCAGTACCGGCAGATGTGGCGAATGCGTTGGGGTTGAACCAGTTAGGCAGCCCAAAACCTGCGCCGGAGAAATATGTGTTTCCTGTGGCTGCCCGGACGATACCGGCGGAGGAAATCGTACGCGAAGAGCCGGCTATCAAGGAACAAATTTCCAGCTTGCAGGCTGTTGAAGCACAGGGGTCTGCGGGTGGACGCCAGACACATCGTAATGTTGGCAGGGAACAAGGGATGCGCCGCCGAAAAAGGATTGCGCGCGACCCTGAGCTGGCAAAGGTGGAAAAAACGTTTGACCTGCTGGCAGAGAAATATCATGACCCGAAATTGAGCCAGGCGGACGGGCGTTTCCCGGTGTATGTGGTGTTGTCCACGAAAACGGGGCTGGAAAAGAAATATGGCGGACAAATTCGGACGATCATTGAAAACGAGATGCAACGCCTGGCTGCGACGATTGCCAGCTATCCAGATTGGGACGGGATGGTATTTATGCCCGATGCTCCTGAATTGATGGAGCGGTTTGGATTATCTGCGGTGGGAGGAATTGATCCGTGGTCCTTGAAACTGGCGTTGGCCGATTTGGATGAGGCATTGGCGAAGAAAGGTTCGATGATAGGGGCTTTGCTGATCGTCGGCGGGGATGAGATTGTGCCGTTCCATCAGCTGCCGAATCCAACGGATGATCTGGATGAAGATGTGCCCTCGGATAATCCGTATGCGGCGCTGGATGGGAATTATTTTGTACCAGAATGGCCGGTGGGACGGCTGCCGGACGAGAAAGGCAGCGACCCCGCATTTTTATTGAAGCAAATTCGCAAGGTAATCAGCGAGCATGGCAAGAAAAGCAGTAAAGAAAAGACGGTTATTTCCACGGCGTTTCTGGTACAGTTGATTGCATTTTTTGTCGCGCTATTTGTCAAGCGCAAGCCGGAAAGGCCGCAGCTCAAGAATGGTTTTGGCTATTCGGCGGCAGTCTGGCGGCGCGCGTCGCTGGCTGTGTTCCGCCCGATTGGCGAGGGACAGGCATTGGAAATCACGCCTCCCGAACCGCAGAGCGGATTTGATTATTCGCGGATTATGAATGCAGGGCTGGGATATTTTAACCTGCACGGTTTGGCCGATTCGCCTGAATGGTATGGTCAACGGGATATAACAGACCCGTATGTGGGGCCGGATTATCCGGTGGCATTGCAGCCTTCGGATTTGGTGAAGAACGGCTGTTCGCCACGGGTGGTTTTTTCTGAAGCGTGTTACGGGGGGCACGTGTTTGAGAAGTGCGAGAGCGACTCGGTTGCGCTGCGCTTCCTGGCTGCGGGCACATCGGCTGTGGTAGCTTCTACGTGCGTCGCTTATGGCTCGGTGAGTTTGCCGCTGATTGGCGCTGATCTGCTGGCAAATTTGTTCTGGCAGTATTTACAGGAAGGCATGGTGAGCGGTGAGGCGCTGCTGCGGGCCAAGGTTGAGTTTGTGCAGCAGATGGAAAAGCGCCAGGGCTTTATGGATGGCGAGGACCAGAAGACGATGATCTCGTTTGTGCTGTATGGCGACCCGCTGGCGCGTGGGAATGGCGAGCAGGTTAGCGCGAAGTCAATTACCCGTCTGCGGGTTCCGGTGAATGTGCGCATGGTATGTGATATTAAGGAGAACGGCGAGGTAGAGTGCTGTGAGAGGGGCATCGTTGCCGAGGCGAAACAATTGCTGAAGGAGTATTTGCCAGGCGTTGAAAATGCTGAGGTTTCGGTTTCTCAGGAGTATCGGGTGGACAAGGCATATTTCAGGCGCAAAGGATTTGGCGTCGAAGTGTCCTCGCGGACGTATGCGAAGGGTAATGCCGGGCGGACGGTGATCACCCTGAAAAAAGAAGCCAAAAGCAACGCGCGGACGCATCAACATTATGCGCGGGTGACGATGGACCGGAATGGCAAGCTGGTGAAGCTGGCTATTTCGCGATAGTTCGGTCTGGACAAGAAAAAGGGCACAGGCGAAGATGGCGTGTGTCCTTTTTTGAGTTGTTGATTGTCAGGGTTGCGTTCATCGCATATAATTCAATCCATGTTGTTGATTTGGAAATTTTGCAAAATTTATCTGATTTTGTCATTATTTGCTGAAAAAGAGGAGTTTGCATGAAGAAAAAGTTTACGGGCGCGGAAGTTCGACAATCTTTTCTTGATTTTTTTGAGGAACGCGGACACACGGTAGTCCCGTCTTCCTCGCTGGTGCCGGGCGGCGACCAGACTTTATTGTTTACCAACGCAGGGATGGTGCAGTTCAAGGACGTGTTTTTGGGGACAGATCGCCGATCCTATACACGTGCTGTGGATTCGCAGAAATGTATGCGTGTAGCCGGTAAGCATAACGATCTGGATGATGTCGGGCGTGATGATACCCACCACACCTTCTTTGAAATGCTGGGAAACTGGTCTTTTGGAGATTATTACAAAGAAGAAGCGATCACCTGGGCGTGGGAATTGTTGACCGATGTGTGGGGGTTAGATAAGAACAATCTGTGGGCCACCTGCTTTAAGGACGAGAAGGGTCAAATTCCGACGGATGAAGAAGCTGCTGATATCTGGCGGAGGCAACCCGGGATCAACCGGGATCACGTGCTTTATTTTGGCCGCAAGGATAATCTGTGGGAAATGGCGGAGACAGGCCCCTGCGGGCCATCCAGCGAGATTCATTATGACATGGGGCCAGAAGCCTGTGATAAGCAGGGTGAGCCAGGGCATGTGTGTGCAGTCAATGGGGACTGCAGCCGTTTCCTGGAGTTATGGAATCTGGTTTTTATTCAGTACAATCGGGTTAGTGAGAACGAATTTGAGCCGCTGCCAGCCACGCATGTCGACACAGGTATGGGGTTTGAGCGGATCGTGTCTGTTTTACAGGGCGTTACCTCGAATTATCGAACAGACTTGCTTTGGCCCTTGCTGCAGAAGGTGCAGGAGTTGACCGGACACAGCGATGCGGAGCGAGAAGAGCATTTGACGCCATACCGCGTGATTGCCGACCATTGCCGGACGGCATCTTTCCTGATTGCGGACGGAGTTGTGCCAGGCAATACGGGCAGGAATTATGTGTGCCGGATGATCGTGCGGCGGGCGGCGCGGTTTGCGTCCAAGATCGGCCTGAACGAGCCTTTCATGGCGCAAGTGGCTGATGTCGTGATTCATATTTATGGGGATGCATATCCTGAGCTGGTCAAGAACCGTCAGACGATTCTCGATAATTTGACCCGGGAAGAGAAACGATTCCAGCGCACAGTGGAAACAGGACTTAGTTATTTAAGTGACCTGTTGAATGGTCTTAAACAAATTGGGCAGCTCACACTGGGTGGGCAGGTTGCCTTTGATTTGTATGCCACGCACGGCTTGCCGCTGGAGATCACTCGTGATATTGCTCGTGAGCAGGGGTTGGATGTTGATGAAAAAGGATTCCACGAGGCGATGGAAACTCACCGGATTGCTTCGGGCGCGGGGCAATCTTTTGGCGGGGCAGGCGGCGATGATGTGGAAGTGTTCCGTGATTTGTATGAATCGCTTGTGGAAGCTGGTAAGCTGCTGGAGGAAGGCGTGGATTACCAGCCGTATGGGCCGCTGACATTTACCGGTGAAATCCTGGGTTTGGTTCGAGATGGTGAAGTTGTTGCAGAAGCTGGTGAAGGCGACACGGTTCAAGTGCTGCTGCCGACAACGAGTTTTTATATCGAGAGCGGCGGGCAAGTGGTGGATCACGGCGTGATTCGCTCCGCAGATGATGGAGATTGGGAAATTGTAATTGAAGCGGTGCGCAAGCCTGCAGATAGGATCATCACCCATGTCGGCAAAGTGGTTCGCGGCGCGGTCAGGGTCGGTGACCAGGCGGCAGCGTCTGTGGCAGCGGAGCGCCGGATGGCGATCATGCGCAATCATACGGCCACTCATTTGCTGCATGCGGCACTGCATGAATATCTGGGCGACCATGCCCGCCAGGCGGGTTCGCTGGTGGCGCCCGATCGACTGCGATTTGACTTTACCCACCCTGAGGCGGTGACAACCGAAGAGCTTGCAAAGATTGAGGAGTATGTCAACCGGGCTGTGTTGAAGAATTATCCGCTCAATATTGTGGTGAAATCGCGGGAAGAAGCCATTGCTGAAGGCGCGATAGCTTTATTTGGTGAGAAATATGGCGAGACGGTGCGTACGATCAGCATCGGTGAGGATGCGCCATTCTCGTACGAATTATGCGGCGGTACTCATGTGGATGAAACGGGGATGATTGGCTTGTTCCTGATCATCAGCGAAAGCAGCGTTGCCGCGGGTATTCGGCGAATTGAGGCGGTGACCGGAGAAGCTGCATATGAAATCGTGCGCAGTAGATTTGGTGCATTGCGGACCAGTGCTTCCCTGCTGGGGACATCCCTTGATGATGTGGTTGCGAGAATCGAAGCGGTGCTTGCTGAACAGGATAAGACCAAGAAGGAAGTGCTGGCCTTGCGTCAAAAGCTGGCAGCGCAGGATTTTATTGGGTCATTGGAAGATGTGCCGATGATTGGCGGTGCGCCAGTGCTGGTGACGAGTTTGCCGGATGCCAGTACGGATATTTTGCGGCAGATGACAGACAGTTTCCGCGCACGGTATGCGGATGGTGCTGTTGTTCTGGGCAGCGTGGTCGCTGGCAAACCGGTCTTTGTGGCTTCTGTTTCGGATGAGTTAATTGCAAAGGGCTTACATGCCGGTGAGATCGTGAAAGCCGGGGCACAAGTGGTTGGCGGTGGCGGCGGCGGACGGCCGAATATGGCCCAGGCCGGCGGCAAAGACCCGGAAAAATTAGCCGAAGCGCTGGATCAGGTGAGAAGTTTGATCAGCGCAAAGCTGGGGGATTAGGGCAGAGTCAATTGAATTAATGAGCGAAACACCGGCTTGCTTTAAGCCGGTGTTTTTTTGCGGTTTTAGAGCGGGGAGCGGGGGCTAAATAAAGTTTGTGAGGGAGTATTTTCCATTAGATTGATGAATGCTGTTTGGCCTGAGGAAATCTCTGCCCGCTTCACAGACACTTCGTCTGTCGCTTGGCGACATCTCCCTTTGGCAAGGGGGCAAAGCAGATTGAATTATTCAATGCTGGATGAGATTTCCCAGAGGATGATTTCGGGCGGGCAGAGGAAACGCACTCGGGGGGCGCCGGCCCCTTCGAGGCCGATGCCGCGGGTGATGTAGAGTTTCATCTCGTTCATCTGGTAGAGACCGGACTCGAATTGCTTGCCGTAGAGGGAGCCGGTGAAAAGGGCGCCATAGAAGGGCAGGCGGACTTGTCCGCCGTGGGTGTGACCGGAGAGCTGCAGGTCATAGCCGAGTCTGGCGGCGACGGGAGCCAGGTCGGGGGTGTGGTAGAGGAAGATGCGGAAGGTGTGATTATCTTCGATGGATTGGGTGAGTTTTTCAAGGGCGGAGCCATCTTGGTCGGGATGGTGGGAGCAAAATGATCCCACCAGAGTGAGCTGATCGCCGCCGACAGGAATGGTGACAGCTTCGTCTCGGAGCAAGCGCACAGGCAGATCGGCGAGAAGATCGGGCAGGATCTCTTCCAGGTCGACGGCCGGGCTGCCGGTGACGAGGTAGACACCGAGGGGAGCGGACAACTGCTCAAAAATGGCGCGTGCGCCCTGCCAGGCTTGTTCATCATGGAGGTAGGAGAGGTTGAGGATGTCGCCAGAGAAGAGGATCAAGTCTGGCTGCAGTTGGTTAATTTTTTGGAGGAGGGCGGTTTCGCGGATGGTCTGACGTTCAAAATGAAGATCACCGAGGTGCAGGATTTTCAATGCTGCGCCTTTTTGCAGCTTTGGCGTTTTAAGGGTCATGCGAGTGGTTTTTAACTGGAAAGGTTCAATCCAGAACCCGTAGATGACGGCGGCGGTTCCGATGAGCTGGATCAAAACAAAGAGCCACAGCGGGAAGGGAATGAGGGCGAAGAAGCAACGGGCGATTGCCAGTTGCAGGGCGACTGGTTTGACAGGGCCAAAAGAACGGCCAGTGCGGGGCAGCCAGGCGACCAGGTTCCAATCGATGAGGATGATGCCAAAGAGAATCAGACTGCGGGTGAGGGTGTGCTGGATGAGGGAAAAGACGGTACCGAGGGCGGTTAATGCGATGAGCGTCAGGACAAAGCAAATCAGGGGGGTGTGTTCATAGTCTTTCAGCCAATGCAGGACGACGTCGAATGGATTCCCTGTGGTTCCGGGAAAGACTTTGTGTTTTGAAAAGTCTTTTTCCGGGATCAAGAGTCACCTTTTGGATTGAAGGATGTCAGCGGCGGCGAATCCAGGCCGGGGAAGTAGGGTTTGATATCAAGGACGGGGGTGCCATCCAGGGCATCAATACCGGAGATATGGAGGATATTGGCTTCGACGTTGCGCAATTCGACAAGCGCCAGACCAATGGGATTGGGACGCAACGGGGTGCGGCTGGCGAAGAGTCCAACGGGATTGGCATCGTTGTGATGGGGGGTGATGATCCATTTGACGGGTTCGGTTATACGATTCAGCCAGTACAAGACATAAATATGGGCGCGCTCTTCGAGTCGAAAAAGTCCTTTTTCGAAGGCGGGATCAATAACAATGTGAAAATCACCTTCAGCATCAGGAATTGACTGCCGAGGTCCGCTGTCAATGTAGGGGGAGTGGATAAAGCCGATGGGATGAAATTGCATGAACAGGGGAATTACCGCCGCCCGCCCTTAAGCTGAGCCTGCAATTTATCGAGACTGTCCCAATCTGCTGCGGCGGCAAGTTTGGCTTGCTGGGGCCAGGTGGTGGGAACGCCGCGGACCTTGGCTGCGCGGAGAATGTCTTTGATCTCTTCGGGGGGCAGCGCCGCCAGGGCCTGGAATGAGCTGATACCCGCCTGATTGAGGATGGCGGCAGTTTTAGGGCCGATGCCTTCGATACGTTTCAGATCGTCTGCCTGGGGGGCAGGGACTGAACTATCAGCGGTTGGTTTGTCAGGGATGTCCGTTGCAGGCACTTCGTCAACCTGGATGCTGTCTTCGCGGAGAACTTCATCAACTTTGATAAGGGTTTCCCTTGCGGCGGGACGAGGTGTTCTGGCACAGCGCTGGCGAAGCAGGTAGATAACAAGGATCGCAGCAGATCCGCCGCTGATGGCGAATATGAGTTTTCGCGTTTTTTTGAGCATGAGGCCCTCCTGAAATTGAAAAATTATTGCGTGTAGTCTGAGGCAGTGTTTCTATCTATAGTATAGCGCAATATCATTGGAATGTAGAATGAAATCGCAGGTTAGGGGATGCACTAAAAGTTTGTGAGTTTTGTCGTTGCGAAACGTGAGCGACCATTGCAAATCTCTTCTACGGAGGACTTCGCCTGTCGCTTCGCGAAATTCCCGTTTACAAGGCGGACAAAGCACTGCACTGGTGCTTCGCAAGGATACCAATCGATGGATAATTTTCTACAACATTTTAGTGCTTTCTCACAAGGTGGGCGCAGTTGGGATTGTCTATATTTCGACCTGGATTTCGATGAAGCCGGCGTATTTGCCATCCTGATACCAGGGTTTTTGAGTAATGAGTCTTTTATTACCCTGATTTTCAACGATATAGGTGTTGGATCCCTCGGCTTGCATGAGTTCTTTCAATTTTGATTTGGACGGTTCAGGGTGGCAGTTCAGCAGGCTGGAGCCAATCAGGTCAACGTCGCTGTATTTGGAGAAATGGCGGACAGCCTTGTCGTTCATTTCGATGATGATGCCTTCGGTGTCGCAGACAGAAATGACGACGTCCAGTTCTTTTGACCAGTTCATGGGTAAGATTTCCTTTCTGGTTATAAACCTCACTTCGGCAGGCTGAGTGTGAGGCACTTCACTTCGGCAAGCTCAGTGTGCGGCACTTCACTTCGGCAAGCTCAGTGTG